>JBGPOE010000016.1:0-48312 GCA_041487875.1 Gemmatimonadota bacterium
CTGGCACTTTCCCATCCCGCCCTACGGCGGCGGCCGCATGGGCCACATCGGCACGCGCCTGTACGAGCTGGGCCAGTGGTACCCGCGCCTCGTGGTCTACGATGACGTCAACGGCTGGAATCCCCTGCCCTACATCGGCGCGGGCGAGTTCTATCTCGAGTACGGCGACTACGACGTGACGCTCACCGTGCCCGCGGGCTTCGTCCTGGGCGGCACGGGCAGCGTGCAAAATCCTGAGGTGGTGTACACGCCCGAGCAGCGCGCGCGCATCGCGCGGGCGCTCACGTCGGACACGGCGATCGGAATCATCACGCGCGCCGAGGCAACCACGCACCAGGCACAACGCACTCCCGGAACCAAGACCTGGCATTTCGCCGCCACGAACGTCCGCGATTTCGCCTGGTGCGCCTCCCCCGACTACCGCTGGGACGCGAGCGGCTACAACGGCATCCAGATCAACACGCTGTCACGCCCCGACGCGGCGCCGTGGGATGAGGCGAACCGCATGGCGCGCTTCACCATCAAGCACTTCTCCGAGCAGTGGTATCCCTATCCCTGGCCGCAGGCCACGACGTGCGAGGGACTGGTGGAAGGCATGGAGTATCCGATGATCACCTTCGTGCCCGCGCTGCCCAAGCGCGAGGACCAGTTCTGGGACCTGATGCACGAATTCGGGCACGAGTGGTTCCCGATGATCGCGGGCTCGGACGAGCGCCGCTATCCGTGGATGGACGAAGGGTTCAACTCGTTCATCGATTACGGCGCCGCGGAGGGCTACTTCAAGGGCACGGCCTATGGCGATACCGTCCGGCGCGAGCTGCTGAGCGCCGCGCAGGCGTCGGCGGTGCCGGGCAAAGAGCAGCCGATGATCGACAAGCCAGTGGAGCAGCGCGACCTGGCGTGGGCCGCGTATCAGAAGCCGCCGCTGATGCTCACGCTGCTGCGCGACGCGGTGCTCGACAGCGCCACCTTCCATCGCGCCTTCCGCGAGTATCTGCGCCGCTGGGCGTTCAAGCATCCGCAGCCCGCGGACTTCTTCCGGACCATGTCCAATGTCAGCGGCCGCGACCTGGACTGGTTCTGGCGAGAGTGGGTCTTCACCACCGCGCGGCTCGACCAAGCCGTCGATTCGGTGCGGACGGTGGGGACGGACTCGACGTACGTCTTTCTCTCGAACCGGGCGCAGATGGTGATGCCCGTGATGGTGGAGCTCGTCTACGCGGACGGCACGCGGGAAACGCGCGCCTTGCCGATCGAGATGTGGAACTTGGGCAGCCGCTTCACGGCACGCTTCGCCACGCGCAAAGCGGTGGTGGCCGTCACCGTGGATCCGGCGCGGATGTATCCGGATGTGGATCGGGGCAACAATACCTGGAAGAGGTGAAACAGCGTTGTCGGTCTTCCGTTATCCGTTGTCCAAGTGCGTCACGGACGACGGACAACGGACGACTGACAACGCCTCTCAGTGCAGCCCGCCGCCCGAGAACTGCTTGACCAGCTCGCCGATCATGCCCTTGGCGTCGCCGAACAGCATCCACGTGTTGTCCTGGACGTACAGCTCGTTGTCGATGCCGGCGAAGCCGGGCTTCTTGCTGCGCTTGATGGCCAGCACGGTCTTCGCCTTGTCCGCGTCGATGATCGGCATGCCGTAAATCGGTGAGCCCTTGGAATAGCGGGCGGCGGGGTTCACCACGTCGTTGGCACCGATCACCAGCGCCACGTCGCACTGCGGCATCTCGGGGTTGATCTCGTCCATCTCCGCCAGCGCCGAATACGGGATGTCGGCTTCGGCGAGCAGCACGTTCATGTGGCCCGGCATGCGGCCGGCCACGGGGTGGATAGCGAACTTCACCGTGACGCCGCGCTTGGTGAGCTGATCGTACAGCTCCCGCACTTTGTGCTGGGCCTGCGCCACCGCCATGCCGTAGCCCGGGATGATCACCACCAGTCGCGCCTGCTCGAGCAGCTGCGCGGCTCCCTCGGCGGACTCCTCTTTCCATACCTTCTGCTCGCCCGTGGCCGCGGATTTCTGCACCGTGCCAAACGCGCCGAACAGCACGTTGGCGAAGGAGCGGTTCATGGCACGGCACATGATGATCGACAAAATGAGGCCGCTCGAGCCGTCGAGCGCGCCCGCCACCACCAGCAGGCTGCTGTTGAGCACGAAGCCCATCGCGACCGCGGAAAGACCAGCGTACGCATTCAGGATGGAGATCACGGTCGGCATGTCGGCGCCGCCGATCGGAATGATCAGCAGCACGCCGAACAACAGCGCCAGTCCCCCGATGATCGGGAAGATCGTCGGGGCCCACGGGGCGGTGGGGTGCAGCACGAGCAACACCCCCAGCACCCCAGCCGCCGCCAGTACGCCCAGGTTCACGAAGTTCTGCCCCGGGTACGTGACCGGCCGCTGCGGAATCCACTTGACCTCCTGCAGCTTCCCGGCCGCCATCAGACTGCCGGTGAACGTGAGGAACCCGAGAATCACCTCGATCACGAGCGCACTGGTGCGGAACGGGGTGAACTGGGCCGGGTCCTTGAGCCAGAGATAGAACTCCGCCGCGCCGACCAGGCCCGCCGCGAGCCCGCCGAATGCGTGCGACAGCGCCGTCCGCTGCGGTACGGCCGTGAGCGGCACGAGCGAGAGCGGCACACCAACGGCGAAACCCGCGGCGATCGCGCCCAGGATCCAGACGTGGTGCACGATGCCGGGCTGCGCCCAGGTCGCGAGCACCGCGACCGTCATGCCCAGGACGCCCGCATACACACCATGGCGGGCGGTCTTGGGATCGCTCATCCAGTGCAGCGCGAAGATGAACAGCGCCGCCGTCAGGATGGCCGCGAGCTGCGCGATGACCTGCGTCATTGCTTCTTGAACATCTTCAGCATGCGCTCCGTGATCAGGAACCCGCTGACGATGTTCGTCATGGACGCGAACAAGGCGATGGCGCCGAGGATGCGAATCGGCAGCGGATGATCCTCCCCGACCACGACCAGAGAACCCACGACGGCGATCGCCGATATCGCGTTGGTCAACGACATCAGCGGCGTGTACAGCAGGCGCGACACCCGGCGAATCACGCCCAGCCCGATGAACGTCGCGAGCACGAAGACGAACAGCATCGACCAGTAGTCGGTCATGGCAGCAGCACCTTTCCGTCGTGGGTGACGCACGTCCCTTTCGTGATCTCGTCGGCAAAGTCGAGCTGCAGCGTGCCGCTCTGCGCCACGTGGCCCAAGAAACTCGCCACGTTGCGGGCATACATCTGGCTGGCGTGTTGCGGCAGCGTGGCGGGCAGGTTCACCGGTCCGAGGATGGTGACGCCGTGGTGCAGCGTCGGCGTGCCGGCTTGCGTGAGCTCGCAGTTGCCGCCCGTATCGGCCGCCAGATCCACGATGACCGACCCGGGGCGCATGCCCTCGACCGCCGCGCGCGTGACGAGAATGGGCGCGCGCTTCCCGGGGATCGCGGCCGTCGTGATCACGACGTCGGCGTCCTTCACGCACCGCGCGAGAAACGCGAGCTCGCGCTGATGCTGGTCCTGCGACAGCTCTTTGGCGTAGCCGCCGCCGCCCTCGCCCTCCAGTGCCTCTTCCATCATCAGAAACTTGGCGCCGAGACTCTCGATCTGCTCCTTCACCGCCGCCCGCACGTCGAACGCCGAGACGATGGCGCCCAGGCGGCGCGCGGTCGCGATCGCCTGCAAGCCGGCGACGCCCGCCCCCAGCACGAGCACGCGCGCCGGCGGCAGGGTCCCCGCCGCCGTCACGAGCATCGGGAAGAATCGCGGGACCGTAACGGCCGCGAGGAGCACCGCCTTATAGCCCGCGACCGTGGCCTGCGAGGAGAGCACGTCCATCGGCTGAGCGCGGGTGATGCGCGGCAGCAGCTCCAGGCTGAACGCCGTGACCCGCCGTTGCGCGAGCTGGCGGATCAGATCCGCGCTGGTGGCCGCCTGCAGCAATCCCACCAGCGCCGCACCTTCGCGCAGCTTTGCCACTTCCTGCGGGCTGGGTTTCTGGACTTTGCAGACGACGTCAGCGCTCCACGGATCGCCGGCAACGGCGCCCGCCGCCACAAAGGCTTCGTCCGGGAAGCCGGCCTCGACGCCGGCGCCGGCCTCCAGCGTCACCTGGTGCCCGCCCTTCACCAGGCGGCCCACCGCTTCCGGCACCAACGCGACGCGGCGCTCGCCGGCCGCGGTTTCCTTGGGAACGCCGATTCGCATCAGAGGTCGCTTTTCGTCAAGGCTTGAGGGAGTGGCGCTCGCGCTGCTGCGCCAGCATGCGTTCGGCGAAGTCCACACGCTCCGCGAGGTCGCCGAGCTGATCGCGCAGCGCATCCACATCCTGGGTCAGCACTTCAATGCGGCGATCCGCGCCGCGCGGCAACGCCCGCGTGATCGGGTCGTTCACGTCCCAGCGCACCAGCCGCTTGCCCTCCGCGTCCGTGAACTCGCCCGTGGCGACGAGAATGATGTCGTACAACCACCACAGACCGAACCCGCCGAGCGTGAACAGCATGCCGAGGCCGGTACCCACCTTGCCGACGTAGAAGCGGTGCGCGCCGAACACACCCATTACGATGCCGAGTCCCAGCGCCACGCCGCGCGAGCGGTCGGACACCAGGTCGCGCAGATCGACCTCGTCGTCCGGCTCGGGCTCGGGATCGTAGCGGTCGGGGAGGTTGGTCACGGCACCAAGATTATCGCCGTCCGGCGTCGCCCGCGAGGGCGAGCGCCTGTCGTAGTGCCCCTTCCAGGTCGGGAAAACCGAATCGGAATCCGGCAGTTAGCGCCCGCGCGGGCTGCACCCGGGCCCCGGTGAGCAGGGCGCCGTCCGCGGCGGCGGTGCCGAACAGGAGGCGCAGCGCCGCGGGCGGCACCGGCAGCACGGCCGGGCGGTTGAGCACCCGGCCGAGCGTCCGCGCAAACTCGCGATTGGTCACGGGATGAGGGGCGGTGGCGTTCACGGGTCCCGAGAGCGACGCGGTGTCGAGCGCGAATGCAAACAGGGCGAGCAGATCGTCGAACGCGATCCAGCTCCACCACTGGGCGCCCCGCCCGATGGGCCCGCCCAGACCCAGCCGGAACGGCCGCAGTAGCTGCCCGAGGATACCGCCCGTGGCGGTGAGCGGCAGGCCAATCCGCAGTTGCACCGTGCGAATGCCCGCACGCGCCGCCGGTTCCGCCGCCGCTTCCCACGCGCGGCACACGTCGGCGAGGAAGCCGGTGCCCGGCGGACTGTCCTCGGTCAATGTTTCGTCCCCGCGATCGCCGTAGTAGCCGATGGCGGACGCGGTCACGAGCACAGCCGGCGGATGCTCGAGCGATGCGAGCGTGGCCGCGAGGAAGGCGGTCGTATCCACGCGGCTCGCGCGGATGGCCGCTTGTTTGGCGGGCGTCCAGCGGCCGAGGACCGACTCGCCGGACAAGTGAATCACCGCCTCGAACCCCGCGAGCGCCGCGCGCTCGACCGTGCGCCGCACGGGGTCCCAGCGCACGCCCTCTACCGCGCGGCGCACCAGACGCACCACGGTATGGCCGCGCGTTTCGAGGTACGGCACGAGGCCTGACCCGATCAAGCCGCTGGCGCCCGACACGAGCACGCGCATCAAGGAACGATTGCCTCGGCCTCGATCTCGACCAGCATGTCGGGTGAGACGAGCGCGCGTACGGCGAGCATCGTGCAGGCGGGCCGGATCGTGGCGAACACCTCGCCGTGCGCCCGCCCCACTTCTTGCCAGCGCGCGATGTCGGTGAGGTAGACGCGCGTGCGCACGACGTCCTTGAGCGTGGCGCCGGCCTGCACCAGCGCCCGCTCGATGTTGCGCAGGGCTTGGACGGCCTGGGCGTACGCGTCGCCCCCACCGACGATCCTGCCGCTCGCATCGGTCGCGGTCGTGCCGGCGACGTGCACCACCTTCCCCACCCGCACCGCGCGGGAGTAACCCACCACGGGCTCCCACGGCGTGCCGGTCGAGACATTCAGCCGCGATGACTTCATGCCGAAACTTGGCAACGTTCCAACCCATTGGCAAATCGCGCGTTATGTGGCGCGCTTGACACAATTCTTGGAGAGTAGTACTGTATCGGAACAATAATACACTCGACCAGGGCAGAGATGTTCGACCGGATCGACCCGAGAAGTCCGACGCCGCTGTACGCCCAGATCGCGGGACGCATCAGAGTGGCGATCGCGTCGGGTGAGTTGCGGTCGGGCGCGGCGCTGCCCTCGGTGCGCGACCTCGCCGGTCGCCTGCGCGTCAATCCCGCGACGATTGGGCAGGCGTACCGTGAACTCGAGACCGAGGGGTTCGTCGAGATCCGTCACGGCGCGGGGACGTACGTGCGCGAGCTCACTTCCGGGCGCCGGACTCGCGAGCGTGCGCGCCAGGCCAAGACGCTGGTCGAGCGCTTGCTTGCCGACGCACGCAGAGTCGGCGTCCCAATCGACGAACTGCGGGAGGCGATCGAGGGAGCGCTGGGAGCCAGGACGACATGACCAACGTCATCGACATCGACAACGTGCACTACCGCCCGGGGAAAGGGTTCGAGCTCCGTGACCTGTCGATCCACGTCCCGGCCGGCTCGATCTACGGCTTCCTCGGGCCCAATGGCTCGGGCAAAACCACCACGATCCGCCTCGTCTTGGGGTTGCTCCGCGCGCAGCGCGGTCGCATCACCGTCCTGGGCGATCAGATGCCCGGCGACGCGACGAAGATCCTGGCGCGCGTGGGCTACGTGCCGGAGCAACCACACCTCGATCCCACGCTCACGGTGCGCGAGATCCTACGCTTTCAGGCTGCCTTCTATCCGACGTGGGACGGCCGGCGCGCGGAGCAGTTGCTGGACCAATTCCAACTCGACGGTGAGCGGCTGTTCGGGCGGCTCTCCAAAGGCCAGAAGGCCAAGGTGATGATTCTGCTGGCCCTGGCACAGCAAGGAGATCTCCTCGTGCTGGACGAGCCCACGGATGGTCTGGACCCGGTCGTGCGTCGCGACATCCTCGCGGCGCTCCTCGAGTACGTGTCGCAGCGTGGAGCCGCCGTGTTCATCTCCAGCCACCTCGTGCACGAGATCGAGCGGATCTGCGACTGGATCGCCGTGATGGACGATGGTCGACTCGTGACCGAAGCGCCTATGGAACAGCTGAAGAGCGGCACCAAGCGGCTGCGCGTCTCCGGGGCGCCGGCGGCGCTCGGTGCAACCCCGTTCGCCCTGTTCAACCGTGAGCCCGCCACGGGGACCACCGAAACTTGGGTGGTGGGACATTGGAAGCCGGAGATGGCGCCGTTCTTCTCCGGAATTGGCGCGTCGCTGGAAGAGGTGATCGACCTCGATCTCGAAGACGGGTTTGTCGAACTGCTGCGCTCGTTCCGCGCACGCCCGAGCTAGGGGGCCGCATTGTTCCGCGTGATGCTGTACAGCCAGTGGAAGTGGTCGCGCCTCATCGTCTTCTTCGGCGCGTTGGCGGGGTTCGCGCTGCCGCTCGTGTCGCTGCAAGGGGCGGCGCGCGCTGATCGCAGTCCGCTCGCAGCGCAGGACTTGCTCCGCGCCGTGCAGTCATGGGGCGCGTTGTACCCCATCCTGGCGGCGGCCCTCGGCCTGCTGGTGGCCGTGGCCACGTGGGCACCGGATCATCAGGGACGCCACGTTCACGCACTCACACTGCCGTTGCCGCGCTGGCGGTATGTATTGCTGCGCTTCGCAAGCGGCGCCGTGCTGTTGGCGATCCCCGTCGCCGCGGTGCTGCTGGGCGCCGTGTTGGCGACCGCAACGGCGACCCCGCCCCCGGGCCTGCAAGGCTATCCCCTCGCGTTGGGAGCGCACTTCGCCTTGGCCACGGCCGTCGCGTACGCCGTGTTCTTCGCCGTCTCCGCCGGAACCGCGCGCACCGCCGGCATCATCCTCGCCGTCGGCGGCGCGCTGATCGTCGTGCAGGTCGTGGCCAGTACCGCCAATGTGGACATCGACCTCGTCAGCCCGCTCCGGTTCTTCATCCTCGGGTGGGCCGGGCCGTTCGCCATCTTCACCGGTCGCTGGATGCTGGTAGATGTGTAGACGGCTGTACGTCCTCGCGCTCCTCACTGCGGGCCTCTGGCGACCGGTCGCCGGGCAGGCCACCGACCTCGCGCGGCTGCGTTCGCGCGCCGACAGTCTGTCGCGCGAATGGACCCGGGCGAACGCCATCGCGGATCTGGCCGACAGTCTGGAACGCGAGCGGGCCTTCGCGGGCCGCGACACGATCGCCGTCGGCGCACTCCGCATCGTCACCAATCCGTCGCCGTTGCCCGTCCGCGCCGCCGCGGAACTGGCGTGGCCCGCGCTCGATAGCCTGTACGGCAACGCGGCCCAGGACCTCGCCCGCCACCCCTACATCATTCGTGCATTCGACCCGGACACCAGCGTCCCGCGGCCCGCGGTGTTCGTGGGGATCGCCCTGCCATGGGACATGACCACCCAGGCACTCGCGGCCTTGCTCGTGGCCAATCCGCCCATGCCGTCTCCCGACCAGACGCTCGTGTCCTGGCTCGACGGCACGCTGCGCCCGGGCAGACGCGCCGTGGAAGAACGGACCGATGTGTACGTCCAGCTCGTTACGGCGCCGTCGACGATCGTACGCGCCTGCTTTCTCGGCGCGCTCGCCGCCTGTCGGGCCGCGCTGGAACTGCAGCGCAGCGGCGATGCACTCGATCTGTGGTACCCGGGCGCCGCGGAGCGCCGCGCACTCGTTACGCGGTCGTTTGCCGACTATTTCAACCATGGCGCCGGCGCGGCGTCGTTCCAGGCCTGCGCGGCCGGGATAGACTCCGTGTGCAAGACGTTGCTGCTCCGACTCCCCGCCGGCACCTTGCCGCGACCCCTCGATGCGGAGGCGCGCACCACATTGCTGCGCGCCGCGCTACGACTAGGTGGCCGCGATGCCTATCGCCGCCTCTTGGCCGATCCCGGCGCGCCCATGGGCGACCGGGTCGCGACCGCCGCGGACGCCGCCTTGGATACGGTGCTCGCAGGTTGGCGCCGCGAGATTCTCGCTGCCCGCCCGCCGTCGGTCGCCCTGCCCTGGTGGGCCGTATCGCTCGCGCTCGCCTGGGCCACGCTGTTTGCAGCCTGCGCGCTGCGGAGCTCGCGATGGCGCCTGGGTTGAGCAGGTGGCTCGGGGCCGGACTGCTCGCGTGCGCGGTGATCGCCGCGGCGTTCGTGCCACCGCGGGGCGGCGCCCGCGCGCGCGGTTCGCGCGTCGCGTCCATGGAGCGTAGCCGGCGCACGCCGGCACGGCTGCGCGCGCAAGCCCTAGCGGCGCAGTGGGGCGCGGTGAGCGCGGAGGTGCGCATCGCGGAAGCGCGCGCGCGCCTCGGCCCCGGTCCGGCACCGCTGGGCGCAGACAGCAGCAGCCTCGTCCTCGTGATCATCGGACCCGACAGCCTCGCCCGCCGGGTCCGACCGGTGGTGGCAAGCGCGCTCGATACCGTGTGGCGGCGCCTGGGGCTGCGTGAGACCAAGGTAGGCGTCGTCTTTGTGCTCAACGTCGTCGCGGGAACCGGAGGCGAGCGGACGTATCTGCTCCCCGATTCCAGCGACCGCACGACGTGCTCCGTCCTGCAATCCGCAGGGTGGTGGGCTCGCGCCGGCCAACGGGTGCCGACCGGTGCGAACCTCGAAGGCTGGCTCCAGAACAGTCTCGGTCCGTGCGCGTTCTTCGCGGCGTACGGGACGCCCGGCCGGCCCGTACGTCACTGGCTCGGTGAGCGCAACTTCGACGTGGCGCTTTACCCCGACTGGACGGGAGCGGCCGGGCCCACCGGTGTCCTCCCATTCATGTATGGACGAGGGGGGTGGTGGTGGGACGGAGTCTACCGCTCGCCGGCGGCGACAGTCGGGTGCCTCGGCGGACGGCCGCCTGCCTGTCGCGCAGCCGTGCTGCGGGGCGCCGCGAGCACCGACGATTCCGTCTCGCGGGTGGTGACGTCGAACACCCGGTGGTGGCTGGGCCAGAGCCTGATCCCCGCGGAGCGCTACCTCGCCGATGTCGCGTCCGACGTGGGGCCGGAGCGCTTCCTGCGATTCTGGAATTCTCCGTTGCCCGTCGACACAGCGCTGACACTGGCATTGGGCAAACCCATCGGAGAATGGACGGCGCGCTGGGAGCGCCGCTTCGGACGCCCGCTCCCGCTGGGCCCGGCGGCGCCGCTCGGTGCGGCGGCGCTGGCGCTCCTCGTCGCCGCGGCGGCCGTGTCGATCGCCGCCGTCGGCGCATCGCGGCGCCAGGTCCGATGAAACGCCCCGGCGTCCTTGTGGTGATCGCTTCGCTGGCCTTCGCGGCGGCCGCGCTCGCGCAGACGAACCATTGGCAGCGACAGGTCAGTGACCAGCTCGCACGGGCCACGGCGGCCTTCCGCGCGCAGGGGCTCATCCATCAAGAATGGACCCACACCGCCGCGCTCAATGCGGAGGAAAGCGAAGCGTTGACGGTGACGCTCCAAGCTGGCGTCGCGTACTCGCTCTTGGGTGTGTGTGACGTCGACTGCGAAGCGCTCGCTCTCAGGGTCTCGACAGCCACGGGGAACGATCTTGCGGTCGATCAGTCGAGCGGCGCGCTGCCCGTGCTCGCCTTTACACCGGCCGTCACCGCGTCCTACCGCGTGACCGTCCGCATGGCCGCGTGCCGAATGAATCCGTGTTGGTACGGGGTGGCCCTGCTCCGAAAATAGGACCCCGCTCGCGCAGCGACCCGGCGCGCGGTATCGTGTCGCCTCCACCACATCTCGGGCGAAGTGGGGGTGGCTCAGGTTTGCCCGCTAGAAACGGATAGATGATCGGAGCGGCGGCGGCTATGTTCTCCCCCATGGCCACCGCCGCTCTTCCATCCATCACCCCCGCCAACCGCTGGCGCATCATTCTGGCGCGCGACCGCCGCTATGACGGCCGCTTCGTCTACGCCGTGCGGTCGACCGGCGTGTATTGCCGGCCGTCGTGCCCCAGCCGGCGGCCGCGGCGCGCGCAGGTGTCGTTCTTCGCGGCGCCGGCCGAGGCGGAGGCGGCGGGGTTTCGCGCCTGCCGCCGCTGCCATCCCCGCGACGCGGCGATGGCCGACCCCGCCACGCCGCTGGTGCGCGCCGCGTGTGCGCGCATCGACGCCGCGCCTGAGCGCGCCCTGGCGCCGCTGGCGCGCGAGCTGGGCGCCAGTCCATTCCGCCTGACGCGGGCCTTTCGCCGCGTGCTCGGCGTGACGCCGCAGCAGTACCGCGACGCGCGCCGGCGCGAGCGCCTACGCACTGAACTGAAACGGAGGAAACACGTGGGACCGGCTGTCTACGAAGCGGGCTTCGGCTCGTCGAGCCGCGTGTACGAGCGCGCGGATGATCATCTGGGCATGACGCCCAAGACCTACGGGCGCGGCGCGCCCGGCATCACCATTCACTACGCCGCGGTGCCGTCGCCGCTGGGGCGCCTCCTGGTCGGCGCCACCGACCGCGGCGTGTGCTTCGTCAGTCTGGGCGACGCGGTCGAGCCGCTGGAAGGGGCGCTCAAAGCCGAATTCCCCCAGGCGCGGCTGCAGCGCGACGCGCACGGGCTGGGCCGCTGGACGGCCGCCATCGTCAAGCATCTCGAAGGACGGGCGCCGCAGCTCGACGTGCCGCTCGACGTGCGGGCGACCGCGTTTCAGCGGCGCGTGTGGCAGGAGCTGCAGCAGATCCCCTACGGCCGCACGCGGTCCTACACGGAGATCGCGCGGCGCATCGGCCGGCCGCGGGCCATGCGGGCCGTGGCGCAAGCCTGCGCCACGAACCCGGCCGCCCTCATCATTCCCTGCCACCGCGTGGTGCGGGCCGACGGCGACTTGGGCGGCTACCGCTGGGGCGTCGAGCGCAAGCGCGCGCTGCTCGAGCAGGAAGCAGCCGGCTGAGGGCTACGCTTGCTTGCGCACCACGCGCCAGCGGCCGTGTTGCGTATAGGCGCCCGTCTCGTGGTGGGAGGAGTATGTCCCTTCCAGTGTGTCGGCCACTCGCGCGCCCTCGAACGTCGTGTACAGCGGGCAATTGCAGTCGGGGTCCGTGTACGGGTCGAGCCGGCCGCTGATGCGGCCGCCCGCGACCCGCACGAACGTGATGCCGATCGCCTGACCCGGCCGGACGGCGGCCTGCGCGGCCGCCGTCGGGTCGCCCACCACCCGCTGCCGCCCGACCACCGCCGGGTCCATCAGCACGTCGCCGTGCGACGAGTCGGTCCCCGCCACGATGTGAAAGAAGATGCTGCCGCTGCGGCCGGTCTCGACGCTCGAGTAGTCGCCCTGCCACTCACCGGCGAGCTGCGCGACGTCCCCCGCGGCGCCGACGACCGGCACGGGCGTGGGCGGGCCGGCGCAGGCCGCGAGCGCAGCCGCCAGCGCCGTCATTCCGATTTCCTTGAGCATGTGATCTCCTCGTTACGGTGGCTGACGGCCTAGGGTCCAACCTATCACGGTGCCCCTAGTTGGACGAGTGGAGGAGAACCGAGGGTTGCTTCAGGAAGCGGGCAGCCAGTAGCTCACCTTCACGGCGAAGAAGTGGTCACCAGTGGCGCGCAACGAATCCCACAAATCGCCCGGCCGCACCAGCTCGCCGCGTTGGTCCGCGGCGAACCGCTGCTGCTGCCAGACCAGGAACAGCGTGCTGCCGGGCCGCCACTCCCAGCGCAGCACCGCGTTGCTGCGGAACGACAGCACGTTGAAATCCGGATTGGCGATGGCGAGCGTGTCGGCCCCGCCGTTGTCGCTGACCGTGTAGGACCCATCCGCGTTGCGCGCCAGGGTGGTGCCGCCGGTGCCGTACTCGCGCAGCCGGTACGTCCGCGGCGCGGCCAGCTCGCCCAGCCCGTAGTAGCGCCCGCTCGCCGCGAACGGCTCGCCGTACAGCTCGAGCGTGAGGTCGGGCGCGAGGGTGTAGTTGAGGCGCAGCTGCACCAGGAACGTGCTCTGGTCCACGACGCCGAATACGTAGCGGCCGCCGTAGGTGGCCGCCGGGCCGCCGGAATCGAAGGTCGTGACGTACTGCCGCGAGCTGATGGCGCGGAGATAATTGGGCGTGGCCGACAGCTGAAACCGCGCACTCGGCCGCACCGACAAGCCGCCGCTCACGCGGTATGTCTCGCCGCCCAGCCCGTCGCGACCGTAGAAGATCCGGCCGCTCCACGCGGTGCGCGCCCCGAAGCTGTTGCCGAGGCTCACGATCGCGTCCCAGTTCTCGGGCGTCGCCATCTCCGGCCCGCCGCGCGTGGCCGCATGGTCGAACGCGCGCGGCAAGTAATCGACGACGGCGTGGACGGCCCAGAAGTTGTGAAACGTCACGGTGCTCGAGAGCTCGGCGAGCATAAACTGCCGGTCGCCGCCGAAATCCCACTCGGCGTCGGTCTCCGCGCCCACGTCGAAGCTCTGCAACCGGCGCCCGCGGTGCGTTTGCACGTAGCTGACACCGGCCGAGGCGGTGCGCCCGTCGGCGTTCGTCAGGCGGCCGGCGTCGTTCAAGTCGAGGCCGGGCGACTCCCACCCCGCGCCCACGCCGTAGCGCCAATGACCCCCGCCGTTCTTGCTGAACCCCAACTCGGCGGTCGAGCCGTTGAGCGACGTGCGATCGGGCCGGTAGGTGACGTAGCGGGCGTCGGGGCGCTGGAAGAAATGCACCGCGGAGCGCTGGATCGCGTTGACGGCGGCGGTGTCGCCCGCGAGGTGGCTGAAGCCGAGCCAGCCGTTCAGCTCGTAGCTGCCGTGCGCCCAGCGCAGCCGCCAGTCCACGCCGCCCGTCAGCGCGTCACGATCGTACAGCGCGGCCAGGGCTGAACCCGGCGCCACATCGCGGCGCACTCCCGTGAACGTGACGCCGACCACGGAGCTGGCGGCCCCGAATTCCTGCTGCAACCGGGCGACGCCGTAGCCGCTCAGCGGTGCCACGCGCACCCGCCCGAATGTCGCCGCGCCCAGCGAATCGAAGACCACTGTGCGGGCGGTCTCCCGCCCGGTCACCGCCGCGAGCGCGCCGAGCGACATCCCCGACGCCAGCCGGCCGGTCAGCTTGGCGGCGCCCAAGATCGCGCTGTGCGACGGGTAGTCCACGAAATCGCCGGTGGCATCGCCGCGCGGCGCGGCGCCGATGCGGCGCGAGTAGAAGTAATTGGGCCCGTTGCCGCGCAGCAGCTGGCTGCCCTCCGTGAAGAACGGCCGCTTCTCGTCGAAAAAGACTTCGAAGGCCGAGAGGTTCACCACAGCCGGATCGGCTTCGACCTGCCCGAAATCGGGATTGACCGTGCCGTCCACGGTGAGGTTGGGCCCGAGCCCCATCTTGAAGTCGGCGCCAGCGCGCGCCGCGAGGTTCTTGCCGTCGTCATACGGATTGGCGGGATCGCGGGCGCCCGTCACGGTCGCGCTGCCCGCGCCGTACGGCACCACTTCGAGCCGCCGCGACGGCGCGATGCCCGCGATGCCCACCAGCTCCCCCATCCACGACGACCAGCCGGTTTGATTGGTCGGCACGGGAATCCAGAACACGTCCTCGCTGGTGGCGGGGTTCCAGTGATCCGCGTTGAAGCCCCACACCTGCACCGCCCGGCGGTTGAAGCGGAGCTGTGAGAACGGAATGCGCATTTCCGCCGTCCAACCGAGCGAATCGATGACGGCTTTCCCTTCCCACACCGGGTCGAAGGTCACGTCGATGTTGTACTCGTTGTCGCCGGCGTGATACCAATCCATCCGCACCCCCGACGCGGTGATGCCGAAGGAATAGGCGGTGCGGTGGTCGTGGTAGGTGTCGAACGACACCCACAAATGCTCGGCCTGCGCGGTGTTGTCGCGCCGCGAGAGCGGCGCCTGGATGCGCCCGGGCGCGCGGCTGTACATCCGCGCGCCGACGTAGACAGCCGCGTCGTCGTACAGGATGCCGATGCGCATGCTATCCGACGGCGCCGCACCCTCGTGCGGCATCTTCTGCACGAAGTCCGCGATCCAGCGCGCCTGCATCCAGACCGAATCGTCGAGCCGCCCGTCCAGCCGCACGGCACCCGCCGCCACGCGCGTGGCGACCACCTGTTTGGACGGCGGCGTTACGGCGCGAGCGGCATTCTGTGCCGCGGCGCCGAGCGGCGCGCACGCGAGAACGAGACCCCAATAGAGGCGATGCATTGGCGGAAATAAAATAGTGACCCACCTGAGTTGCCGCCGCCCGACCCGGGCTCTAGGTTCCGACCCATGACGCCGATCCTTCGCGCCGTGATCACGACCGTGGTGCCGGACGCGACCGCGCTCGACGCCGCGGCCTGGACCGAGATCGACTCCATCGTATCCGGACAATTGGCGCAGCGGCCGCCCGCCCTGCGGCGCCAGCTCGGCGCGCTACTGAGCATGGTGCAATGGCTGCCCGTCCTGCGGTACGGACGGCCGTTCACGGCGCTCGATACGGCGGGCCGTACGCGCGTGCTGGCAGCACTGGAGCGGGCTCCCCTGCTGTTGCTCCGCCGCGGGATCTGGGGCCTCCGCACGTTGGCGCTGCTCGGCTACTACGCCCGGACCGCCGCCGGCCGCGAGATCGGCTACCGCGGCGATCCGCACGGTTGGGAGGCGCGGGCGTGACCGAGCACAGCTACGACGTCGTGGTGATCGGCTCGGGGGCGGGCGGCGGCACCGTGGCCGCGGCGCTCGCGCCGCTGGTGCGCGACGGCCGGCGCGTGCTCGTGCTCGAGCAAGGCCCGCGCTTGCGCGATGAGGAGTTCACGGGACGCGAATTCGAGATGGCGGCCGCGCTGTACAAGGACGGCGGCGGCTTCCTCACCGCGCAAGGCACGATGACCCTCGCCTTCGCGAACGCGTACGGCGGGTCGACGGTCGTCTACACCGGCACGTCGCTCACGGCGCCGGAGCGCGTGATCAATGGGTGGCGCGTGCCAGGGCTCAGCCACGGCGACGTGCTCGAGCGGTCGCGGCGATACCTCGGCGAGAACAACGTGCACCTGCTGACGCCCGCGGAGATCAACGACAACAACCGCTTGTTCGTCACGGGCGGAGAGAAGGCCGGATATCACGTCGAGCAGTTCCCCGTGAACGTGAAAGGCTGCCGCGGCTCTTCGCTGTGCAACCTCGGCTGCCCCAATCAGGCGAAGCAGGGCACAAACCGCGTGCAGCTGCCCGCAGCCGAGCAGGCCGGCGTCACGGTGATAACGCGCGCCGAAGCACTGCGCATCGAGCCCGACCGCACGGTGGTGGTGCGCGTGCACGCGGCACCCGCGGGCGGCAAAGGCACGCCGTCGGAGTGGCCGGTGGGCGAGCACAGGGTCCGCGCCCGCATCGTGGTGAGCGCGGCCGGCGCCGTGGGCTCGCCCGCGTTGCTCTTGCGCTCGCGCCTGCCGCAGGCGCTGCCGCGTCTCGGTGCGGGGTTCACCTGCCACCCCGCCCTGATTCTCGTGGCGGAACACCCACACCGCATCACCAACGACGTCGGTCATCCCAAGAGCTACTTCGTGGACCGCGCGGTGGCCGAGCGGTTCGTGCTCGAGACCTGCATGTATTTCCCATTCACTACCGCCAAGAGCCTGATGGGCTTCGGCGAGCCGCATCGCGCGCTGATGCGCGCCTTCCCGCGGCTGCAGATGATTCTGGTGCTGGCGTGCGACCGAGCCACGGCCGGTAACCGGGTGGCGGTGGACCATACGGGCGCGCCCGCGGTGCATTACCGCTTCACCGAGGAAACGATCGGCGGCCTGGTGCGCGGGGCGCGGGCGTCGGCGAAGATCTTCTTCGCCGCCGGGGCGACGCGCGTGCACGCCCCGTTCGCCGATCCGCCGACGATCACGGCGGGCGACGCGGCGCATCTCGAAGAGCTGATCGCGCGCCGCCACTGGCAGGAGGGAAGGGTGACCATCTCCGCCGCCCACCTGATGGGCGGGTGCAGCATGGGCGCGGGCCCGGCCGACTCCGTCACGGACTCCTGGGGCCGGGTGCACGACCTGCCGTGGCTGCGGGTCGCCGATGCCAGCCT
Source organism: Gemmatimonadota bacterium (assembly GCA_041487875.1). Taxonomy (GTDB): domain Bacteria; phylum Gemmatimonadota; class Gemmatimonadetes; order Gemmatimonadales; family GWC2-71-9; genus DATLWA01. The sequence continues at coordinate 17,003 of JBGPOE010000016.1, forward strand.
CTTCCCCGATGCGCTCGAGATCAACCCCTACGTGACGATCATGGCGCTGGCCGACCGTGTGGCCGAGGGGATTCGGCGCGACTTGCCGCAAGAATAGCGGCGGCCGAGCGGTCGATGTCGGCCGCGGTGGTCGACCAATTGCACACCGACACCCGCATCGCCGCGCGGCCGTGCCACGTCGTGCCCGCGAGCCAGCACGTGCCGTCCTGCTGTACGCGCTCGATGACGCCGCGCGTAAAGGCGTCGGCGTCGCCGCCGCCGGGCGGGGTGAAGCGCACCAGCACCTGGTTCAGCACGACGTCGTTGAGGATTTCGACCCCGGGCGCCGCAGCGAGTACCTCGGCCATGCGACGAGCGAGGGTGCAGCAGCGAGCCACGAGCTCCGCCACGCCGCGGCGGCCGAGCGAGCGCACCGCGGCATACACCGGAAAGCCGCGCGCGCGGCGCGACAGCTCGGGCGTCCAGTCGAGCGCGTCGCGCCGCGCGGCATCACCCGCCACCAGATAGGCGGCGCCGATCGACATCGCCGCCCGGTGCACGGCGGGATCGGCCACGATCGCGAATCCAGAATCGTACGGCACGTTGAGCCACTTGTGGCCGTCCGACGCCCACGAATCGGCGCCAGCCGCACCGGCCGTGAGGTGGCGGTGGGCGGGGCTCGCCGCGGCCCACAGGCCGAACGCGCCGTCCACGTGCAGCCAGGCGCCGCGCTCGCGGGCGAGCGGCGCGATCTCCTCCAGCGGGTCGAACGCGCCGGTATTCACGTTGCCCGCCTGCGCGCAGACGATCGTCGGCCCGTCACACTGGGCCAGCACCTCGCGCAGGGCGTCGGCGCGCATGCGGCCCTGCGCATCCGTGGCGACGCGGCGTGCCGTCGCCGCGCCGAGACCGAGGTAGCGCAGCGAGGAGAAGATGGTCGCGTGCGCTTCTTCTCCCACCACCACCTGCACCGCCGGCGCGCCCTGGAGTCCGCGCGCTTCCACATCCCAGCCGGCACGCGCGAGCACCGCGTGCCGCGCCGCGGCAAGGCAGGTGAAGTTCGCCATCTGCCCGCCGGTCACGAACCCGACGCTGGCCGTCGCCGGCAGTCCGAACAGGTCGAGCAGCCAGCCCGCCGCCACGTCTTCGACGATGGCCGCGGCGGGCGAGTGGACGTACAGTCCGGCGTTCTGGTCCCAGGCGGTCGTGAGCCAGTCGGCGGCCGCGGCGACGGGCAGACTGCCGCCGATCACGAAGCCGAAGTACCGCGGCCCGGCCATCGCCACCAGCCCCGAATCGGCGGCGCGGACGAGGTCGTCGATCACCTGCACGGGCGCGACGCCGACGTCCGGCAACGGCAGGGCCAGTGTGCGTCGCAGCTCGGCGAGTGCAGCGGATTCGCGCACGAGGCGCGTGGGCAGCGCGGCGAGAAAAGCGCGGGCGTGCTCGGCGGCCCGCGCCAGCGGGGCGAAGTCGTTCATGGTATCATTTTCCCTCGACCGCGACCGCAAGGCAAATGCCGCAAACGGACGAAACGTCGGACGTCCTGGTGATCGGCGCGGGGCCGGGCGGCCTCGCGACGTCGCAACAGCTCGCGGCCAGGGGCATCGCGCACCGCGTGCTGGAGCGTGGCGACGTCGTCGGCTACACCTGGGCGCACCTGTACGACAGTCTCACGCTGCACACCGGCAAGCGGCTGTCGAACCTCCCCGGCCGCCGGTTTCCGCGCCACTACGCCACGTTCGTGCCCCGGCCTGACTTCTGGGAATACCTGCGCGGCTACGCCGAGTCGTTCGGATTGCCGGTGCGGCTCCAGTCCCCCGTCACGCGGCTCGTGCGGGAGGGCAACGTGTGGCGCGCCACGACGCCCGGGGGCGGGCTGCGAGCCCGCGCGGTGGTCGTGGCCACGGGCATCGTGACGAATCCCTTGATGCCGCAGATTCCCGGCCGCGAGCGGTTCGGCGGCACCATGCTGCACAGCGTGGAGTACCGGCGGCCCGGGCCGTTCGTGGGCCGTCGTGTGCTGGTCGTGGGCGTGGGCAATTCGGGCGCGGAAATCGGCAGCGAGCTGGCGCGCGCCGGTGCGCACGTGACGCTCGCCGTCCGCTCGGGCGCCAACGTGGTGCCCAAGACGCTGTTCGGCGTGCCGATTCAGTATCTCGCCTTCTGGGTCCGGAAGTTGCCGCGGCCGGCGCAGGTGGCGATCGTCGGCGCCATCGGCCAGATCACCGTGCTGCGGCGCGGCCCGCCGGTGCTACCGCGCCCGGGCCACAGCCCGCTGGACGCGATCCCCGTCATCGGCTTCCATCTGGTGGATGCCATCAAGGCGGGCCTCGTCGCCGTGCGGCCGGGCGTCGCGGAGTTCACGCCCGAGGGTGCGCGCTTCACCGACGGTACCACCGCGGCGTTCGACGACGTGATTCTCGCCACCGGCTTCGCGCCGGCCCTGGCCCCGCTCACGGGACTTGTCCAAACGGACCGGAAGGGGTTCGCCCGGCGGATCGACCGGGTGACGAGCGCCGACCAGCCGCAGCTCTATTTCGTGGGGCACAACTACGACGCGACCGGCGGGCTCTACAACATCAACGTCGATTCGCAGCTTGCGGCGGCGCGCATCGCGGCGACATTGTCCTGATGCGCGCATCCGTCTTGTCAATTCTCGTGCTGCTGGCACGCACCGCCCCAGCGCCAGCCCAGGCTGCCCCGCCCGCCACCGACATCTACGTCGCGACCTTGCGGGTCATCACCGGTCCGGACGGGGCGGCGCGGTGGCAGGTGGGCCCGCCCGTGAATGCCACCCACCGCCCGGGTTACGACAACCAACCGTGCTTTCTCCCCGACGGCCGCTCCTTCCTCTATACGGCGATCGGCGACGACGCGCAGGCGGATATCTACCGCTACGACCTGGCGACGGGTGCGAGCACACGGCTCACTCGGACCGCGGAAAGCGAATACTCCCCGACCCCTCTGCCCGACGGCCGCGGCTTCTCCGTGGTCCGCGTGGAAGCGGATTCCACCCAGCGGCTGTGGGCGTTCGACTTGGACGGCTCGCACCCGCGCTTGCTCCTGCCCGGCATCAAGCCGGTGGGCTACCACGCGTGGATCGACTCGGTCACCGTCGCCCTCTTCGTGCTGGGCAATCCCGCCACCCTGCAGCTCGCGGACCTGCGCACGGGGCGGGCCGACACGGTCGCGCGGGACATCGGCCGCTCACCGCAGCGGGTGCCCGGGAGGGCCGCGGTGAGCGTGGTGTGGCGCCGCGACGCGAGCGAGAAATGGATCGCTCTGGTGGATGCCGCGACGCACATGCCGCAACCGGTCGCCCCCGTGCCCGACAGCGCGGATTTCCACGCGTGGACGCCCGACGGCACGCTGCTCGTGAGCGCGGGGACGCGCGTGCTGCGCTGGGACGCCAAGGCGGCGCGCTGGGTGGCGATCGCCGACTTTGCCGCCGCGGGACTCACGAACATCACGCGTCTGGCGGTGAGCCCCACGGGCGATCGTCTCGCCCTGGTCGCGATGCCCGCCACCCGATGAGCGGCGCGCTCGACGCCATCCTCAAGCCCCGGAGCGTCGCCGTCATCGGGGCCTCGCGCTCGCCCAACACGATCGGGCATCAGGTGCTCGCGAACATCGTGCGCTACGGGTTCACGGGCACCGTTTACCCGGTCAACCCCAACGCAACGGCGATCCACTCGATCCGCGCCTTCCCCACCGTCGCGGCGATCCCCGATGCCGTGGATCTGGCGGTGATCGTGGTGCCGCACGACCGCGTGCCCGCCGTCGCGGAAGAATGCGGGGCCGCGGGCGTGAAAGGCCTGGTGGTGATCTCGGCCGGGTTCAAGGAAGTGGGCGGCGCGGGCATCGCCGCGGAGCGGGCGCTGCTCGCCATCACGCAACGCTACGGCATGCGGATGGTCGGACCCAATTGCATGGGTGTGCTGAACGGCGATCCGGCGGTCTCCTTGAACGCCACGTTCGCCCCGACCATGCCGCCTTTCGGGCGCGCGGCGTTCGTGTCGCAATCCGGCGCGCTGGGTGTGAGCGTCCTCGACTACGCCAAGGAATACGGCATCGGCTTCGCGCAGTTCGTGTCGGTGGGCAACAAGGCGGACGTGAGCGGCAACGATCTGCTGGCGCAGTGGGAGCACGACCCGGCGGTGGGCGTCATTCTGATGTACGTGGAGAGCTTCGGCAACCCGCGGCGCTTCCTCGAAATCGCCTCGCGCATCACCAAGACCAAGCCGATTCTCGCGGTCAAATCGGGTCGCTCCAAGGTGGGCGCGCGCGCGGCCTCGTCGCATACCGGGGCGCTGGCCGCGAGCGAAGCGGCGGTGGATGCGCTACTCGCGCAATCGGGTGTGCTGCGCGCGGGGTCGATGGAGGAATTGTTCGACATGGCGATGGCGTTCAGCGGCCCGCCGTTGCCGCGCTCGCGTCGCACCGCTGTGCTCACGAACTCCGGCGGACCCGGCATTCTCGCGGCCGACGCACTGGAGGCCCAGGGACTGGATGTCGTGGAGCTGGAGCGCCAGACCGTGACCCGGCTGCAGCCGTTGTTCCCGCCCGAGGCGTCGATCCGCAATCCCCTCGACATGGTGGCCTCGGCCAAGCCGGGCGATTACCAGGTGGCGCTCGACGCGTTGCTGGCCGACGGGCGTGTGGACTCGGTGGTCGCGATCTTCGTCCCGCCACTGGGGATCCGCACGGAGGACGTCGCGGAGGCGATCGTCGCCGTCGCCGGCAAGTACCCAGCCAAACCCGTGCTCGCGGTGCTGATGGGGCGCGAGGGTCTGCCGCAAGGCAAGGCGGAGCTGCACCGCGCGGGCATTCCGGCCTACATCTTCCCCGAATCCGCGGCGCGCGCACTGGCGGCTTTGCGGCGCCAGCGCGAGTGGCGCGCGCGGCCGGACCTCGTGACCAAGGCGCCCGCCGTGGACCGCGCGGCGGCGGAGACGATCGTCGCGCGCGCGCGCCGCGAGGGTCGCTCCAAGCTCACTGAGAGCGAGGTGTTGGACCTGCTCACCGCGTATGGCATCCCCTGCGTGGCGTCGCGTTTCGCGCCGAGCGAGGACGACGCGGCGCGCGCGGCCGCAGCCGTCGGCTACCCGGTGGCGCTGAAGGTGGTGTCGCCCGCGCTCACCCATAAGACCGATGTGGGCGGCGTGCGGCTCGACATCGACTCAGGCCCTGAGCTGCGGCAAGCCTGCGCCGAGATGCGCGCGGCCGTCGCCCGGGCGGCCCCGCAGGCGGCGGTCAGCGGGTTTCTGGTGCAGAAGATGATGCGCGGCGGCCGGGAGACGATCGCGGGTCTGAGCCGCGACCCGGCGTTCGGACCCCTCGTGATGTTCGGCCTGGGCGGCATCTACGTGGAGGCGCTGCACGATGTCGTCTTCCGGATCGCCCCCGTGACGGCGCTCGATGCGTACGACATGGTGCACGGGCTCCGCGGCGGCGCGATTCTCGACGGTGTGCGCGGCGCCGCGCCCGTCGACTTTGCGGCCCTCGCCGACACGCTGCTGCGCGTGTCGCGGCTCGCCACCGACTGGCCGGAGATCGGGGAGCTCGACATCAACCCGTTACTGGCATTTCCCGACCGCGTTTGCGCCGTGGATGCGCGGGCCACGCTCGCCCCGGCCTCGCTGCCGCGCGCCTGAAACCGCGCGGCCCCTTCATGTAACACGGCGCGGCCGGCCTCGCGTCCTGCCATACAGGCCGAACCTGAGGCCGAGCGAGCCTCATCCTCTTTCGCCCTACCGCATCTGGTGCCATCTTGGAGTTATGGCCGTCACCCAAGTGAAATTCGCAACCAAGTCGTCGACCGACTTCGTCAATGAGATGAAGGAACGGGTCGAGCAGTACTTCACCGAGCGCGGCCTGTCAGACAAGGCGAACGCCGCGATGGTCCTGAAGACCGTGGTGATGCTGGGGGCGACGTTCGGCAGCTACGCGCTGATTCTCTCGAACCGCTTCTCCCCCCTGGCCATGCTCGGGCTCGCGATCGTGATGGGCGTCGGCCTTGCCGGGATCGGCTTCGCGGTCTCGCACGACGCGCTGCACGGCGCCTACTCGCACGATCCGCGCATCAACCGGCTGATCGGCTTCACGTTCGACTTGTTGGGCGCGAATAGCTACATGTGGAAGATCACGCACAACGTGATTCACCACACCTACACGAACATCGACGGCATCGACGAAGACCTCGCCGTGTCGCCGTTGATCCGGCTGTCGCCGCGGTCGGAGTGGCATCCGATCCACCGCGTGCAGCACTGGCTCGCGTTCGTGCTGTACAGCTTCTCCACGCTATTCTGGGTGTTCGTCAAGGACTACAAGTATTTCTTGCAGCGTGATCTGGGGCCCTACAAAGACAAGAAACACCCGGCGTCGGAATGGGCGATTCTCATCGTCGGCAAGCTCTTCTATTACGGCTGGGCGATCGTCGTGCCGCTCCTGGTGATCACGGTCGTGCCCTGGTGGCAGGTGTTGATCGGCTACGTCGCGATGAACGCGACCGCCGGTCTGATCCTGGGTGTGGTGTTCCAGCTCGCGCACGTGGTCGAGGGACCCGAGTACCCCGTGCCCGACTGCAACGGCTGCATGTGTGACGCGTGGGCGGTGCACCAGCTGCAGACGACATCGAACTTCGCCACGCACAACAAGCTGCTGTCATGGTACGTGGGTGGCCTCAACTTCCAGGTCGAGCACCACTTGTTCCCCCGGGTGTGCAGCGTGCACTACCCCGCGATTGCTCCCGTCGTCCGCGACGTGGCGCGCAAGTACGGCGTGGTCTACCACGTCCAGCCGACGCTGCGGTCGGCCATCCGATCACACTACCGCACGCTCAAGAAACACGCGGATCCGGCGTATCAGCTGGCGTAGAAACAGCTACGTGGCGAAGGGGCGAAGGGGCCGAGTTGCGACGGGGCAACTTGGCCCCTTTGCCGCTTAGCCCCTTAGCGCCCACCCCCAATCCACCGTACCAAATCATCGATCACCACCGCCGCCACATGCCCGCCCGGGCCTTGGTATTCCTGCGGCGTGGCCCGGCCGGTCCCGGTCACAAACAGATGATTGAGGTCCGGGTACGCCGTGAGCGTGGCGTTCCTCCGGCCGGCGAGCGCGCGCTGCCACAACGCGAAGTCGGCCATGGTCGACTGATAGTCGCGTCCCCCCTGTAACACCAGCATCCGAGTCTTGAGGGCGCGCGCGCGGTCGGTGACGTGCAGCGTGTCGAGCAGGTACCAGTACGCGGCGGGCACGCCCAGCACCACCGAGTCCGGCGGCAGCGCATGCGCCCGCAGCGCCGGCAGCTGCGCCAGGATTTGCTGCAGCCCGGCATCCGTCCCACCGGAGAGTGAGTCCACGTAGTGAATCTGGTCGCTCAGCACGTCGGCGAACGACCGGGCGGGACCCGCGAGCAGCATCACACCCGCCAGGTGGCCGTCGCGCGTCGCGATGGTGGGCGCGAGCATGGCGCCGAGCGAATGGCCCAGCACGAACACCCGGTTGGCGTCGAGGCCGGCTGTGGCGCGCGCGAGCTGCACTGCCGCAAGCGCGTCGTCGATCACTTCCGCGTCCAGCGTGATGAATCGCGCCTGCATGCGCGCGCCGTAGACGCGCGTGCGCTTGTCGTAGCGCAGCACGGCGACGCCGCGCGACGCCAGGCCCCACGCCAGATCGCGGAACGGGCGGCTTCCGCCGATCGTTTCGTCGCGGTCGTTGGGCCCCGATCCGTGCACCAAGACCACCACCGGGAACGGGCCCGCGCCCTTGGGCACGGTGAGCGTGCCCGGCAGCAGCCAGGGGGCGGCGCCCACCTGCACGTCGCGCTCGGTGAACGTGGCCGTGTCCACGTAGGGGGGCGCGTGGTACGCCGTCTCGAGCGGGTGGATGAAGAACCCGGTCACGCGCTGGTGCGGCGTGAGGACGACGCGCACACCCATCGGTTGTGAGGCGAAGCCCGCGACCAGCTCCACGATCGTGAGCGTATCGCGCGTGGCCACGGTGCCGCGGTCGAGCCGGCCGAGGGTCCCGTACTGTTGGATCACGGCGGCCCAGATCAGTCGTAGCCGATCGGCGGACATGACCCCCGCCGGCACCGCGGCGTCGATCTGCGTGGCCGCCGAGTCGAAGGCGCCGGCATCGAGCCGGCGCACCCAGCCGAGCGCCGCGTCCACCGGATCACCGGCGGGCACCGGCGCCTGCAGCATCGCGAGCATCATAAGAGTCTTGGAGAGCATGGTCCGAAATATACCCCTATCTTCTGTCCCGCCATGACCGCCCCGGCCGCCGCCGCCGCCCCCGCCCCCGCCCCCCGCTCCGACCATCGCGCCGCCGTTACCGCGGGGTTCTTGGGTTGGACGCTCGACGCGTTCGATTTTTTCCTGGTGGTGATGTGCCTGACCGCGATCGCGAAGGAGTTCGGGAAGTCCGACGCCCAGGTCGCGTTCTCGCTCACGCTCACACTCGTCTTCCGGCCGGTGGGCGCGCTCATTTTCGGCCTGCTGGCCGACCGCTACGGCCGGCGCCTGCCGTTGATGATCGACCTGGTCTTCTATTCCGTGGTCGAAGTGTTGTCGGGGCTCGCGCCGAGCTTCGCCACATTCCTCGTGCTGCGGGCGCTGTTCGGCATCGGCATGGGTGGAGAGTGGGGTGTGGGGGCCTCGCTCGTGATGGAGAAAGTGCCGCCGCGTCTGCGGGGCGTGTTCTCGGGATTGCTGCAGCAGGGGTACGCGGCGGGCTATCTGCTCGCGGCCTTGTGCTACTTCGTGGTGTTTCCGCGCTGGGGATGGCGGCCGCTCTTCTTCATCGGCGGTTTGCCGGCGCTGCTGGCGTTGTTCGTGCGGGCCCGGGTGACGGAATCGGACGTGTGGCAGCGCACGCGCCACCGCGATTGGAGCGGCATCGGCCGGACGATCCGCGCCAATCTCCCGATCTTCTTCTTCCTCGTCCTGCTGATGGCGATGATGAACGCCGTGTCGCACGGCACGCAGGACCTCTACCCCACCTTCCTGCAGCGCGACTGGGGCTTCACCCCGCAGCACCGCGCCGCGGTCACGGCGATCTCGATGGTGGGAGCCCTCGTGGGCGGGATCTTGTGCGGGCTATTCTCCGACCGCTGGGGCCGGCGGCGCACCATCGTGATCGCGTTGTTCGGCGCGCTGCTCATGATCCCGTTGTGGGCGTTCGCGCCTACGCCCGGCCTGCTGGTGGTGGGCGCGTTCCTGATGCAGTTCATGGTTCAGGGCGCCTGGGGCGTCATTCCGGCGCACATCACCGAGCTGTCGCCCGACTCGGTGCGCGGTCTTCTGCCGGGGCTCGCGTATCAGTGCGGCGTGCTGGTCGCGAGCCTCCTGCCCTACGCCGAAGCCGCCGCCGCCGCCCGTTTCTCCTACGCCTGGGCGATGGCCCTCTCGGCGGGCGTGGTGTTCCTGCTCGGCGCGCTGGTGACCACGCGCGGCCCGGAGCGGCGCGGCATCACCTACGGTACGTCGTGAGGCGGGCTCGGCGCGAGGCGCCGCGCCACGAACAGCGCCACGACCAAGGCCGACAGGTACAACACCGCGCCGGTGAAGCACGGCGTGTAGATCGGGTGGACGGCCAGCGTGCCGGAGCAGCTCTTGAACTCGCCGCTCGCCGTGCGCGAGTAGCGCCACAGCTCCCACGCGAAGTTCCCCCACGCGAACAGCGTCCCCGCCACGAGCATCCCGACGAGCTGGCGCTGCACGCGGCGGGCGGGCTCGGCGGCCTGCAACAGCGAGATGGCCCACACCAGGGCCACGAGGAAGAGCACCGCGCCGTAAAAGCACGGCGCGGCGAGCGGATTGGGGACGCTGCACCCGCGAAAGCGCCAGAGGTGCCCGCCGGCCGCCACGAAGCGGCTGACGTCGCCCAGCACCGTCGTCCATGCGAACACCGCTCCGGCCGCGAGCACCAAGGTCTGCAGCCACAGCAATCGTTTGGTCATGCGGCCAACCTGCGCCGCGCGCCGCAGAACGGCGTGAACTGGGGATGAAGGTCCCGTCAACCTGCGCGGCGGCGCCGCTGTGCGCCGCATCACCAGGCCGCTGACGTAAAACCCGACACCTGCGGACCGGGCTCGCAAGGGGCATGCTCCTTGCGATGCCGTCAGAAACGTGAATCTTGGGCGAACCTGGAGGAGACTGTGCGGCGGACGAGTTCCTGGGATAAGACGGCTTCAGGGCGCTGGAAGGCCATGCGGCTCACGAGCATCCGCAGCAAGATGCTCGCGTTTGCCGTGATCGCCACGCTCGTGCCCACGGTCATCACCACGTGGGTGTTCTACGTCCAGAACCGGCACGCCCTGGGCGACAAGATCGGCGAGCAGCTCACGACGCTGGGCGTCGAAGCCACGCGCGAGACCGATCTGTGGCTCAAGGAGCGCCTGCTCGACCTGAAAGTCTTTGCGAGCTCGTACGAGGTGACGGAGAACGTCACGCGCGCGGGCACGAGCCGCGCCGCGCTGGCGCGGGCCACGAGCTACCTCAATTCCGTGCGCGAGCGCTTCCAGGACTACGAGGAGTTGATGGTCGTCGGGATGGACGGCCACGTCGTCGCCACGAGCAACAGCCATCCCACGACAGTCGATCTCCCCGCGGATTGGCAGAAGGAAATCCGCGCTGGCAACCCCATCTTGAGTGACGCGACGTGGGACCCGGCTCGCGGCAAGCCCGTGATGCTCGCCGCCGTCCCCATTCATCTCGCGACCGGGCAAACCCTGGGCGCGCTCTCCGCGCGGCTCAACCTCGCGACCGTCGACACCATTTTGAAGCGGTTTCAGCCCGGTGTCGCGGGCCGCATGTACCTCGCGACCGCGGAGGGCGCGCTGGTCAGCAGCTCGGCCGGATCGAGCGCCGCACTGCTGCAGACCAAGCTCGCCCCCAGCGCCTTACGCCCGCTCGCTGCGCGGCCCGGCGCCACGGTGCAGTTCACCGACCCGGAGAATGTGACCGTGGCGGGCGTGCTCGCACCGGTGACGCAGTTCCATTGGGTGGTGCTCGCGGAAATCCCGGTGGCCGAGGCGTACCGCCAGGTGAACCGGCTGCGCAACGTCACCCTGCTCGTGCTGGGCGCGCTGCTCTTGGGCGTCGGGTCGATCGCGTATTTGCTCGGCGTGCTGATCGTGCGGCCGTTGAACCGCCTCAGCGCGGGCGCCGCCAAAGTCGCGGCGGGTGACCTCTCCGTCGACCTGCCGGTGATGGGGGGAGGCGAGGTCACCTACCTCACCGAAGTGTTCAACGACATGGTGGCGCGGCTGCGGGAGGGACGCGAGGAGCTGGAGCGGCTGTCGCTCACCGACGGCCTCACCGGCCTCGACAACCGGCGTCACCTGATGCAGAAGCTCGGCTCCGAAATCGAGCGCGCCCGCCGTCACCATCATGGATTTGCGGTGGTGATGCTGGACGTGGATCACTTCAAGGACTACAACGACACGCACGGTCATCTGGCGGGCGACGACGTGCTGGTACGACTGGGCGCGTTGCTGCACGAGTGCACCCGCGACGTGGATTGCTCGGCGCGATTCGGCGGCGAGGAGTTCGTGCTGTTGCTGCCCGAGACGCCCGTCGAGCGGGCGACCGAAGTGGCCGAGCGCATTCGCGCCCGGATGGCGCAGGAGCAGTTTGGTAACGGCCGGGTGACGCTCTCGGCCGGGGTGGCCGAGTTCCCCGCGAACGGCGAGACGCCCGAAGGCATCCTCTCCGCCGCCGACGCCGCCCTGTATCGCGCCAAGAACGACGGCCGGGATCGCGTGGCGCAAGCCGCGACGCCCAAAGGGGCGCCCGCCCAGGGCTCCCCGCCGCGGCGCAAGTAGCTCGGAGGGCCCGCCGCGCGTTCTACCGCCGGCCCACGAGGCTGTGGAACACCCAGCCCGTGCGTCCGGTCGCGTCGCTCACGCGCACCCACAAGTCGGAGTACGAGTAGGCGGTCACGGGTGCGCCCCCGTCGAGGGAAAACACCACGCGGGCGCTGGTGCTCGGCCCTTCCCGCACGTTGGCCCGCCCGGTGGTCTGCAGGTTGAGCGGCAAAGCGAACAACACCTCGCCGGGCCGCAGGTCCGTCTGCGTGCCGCCCTGCAGGCGATCACGCCCGGTGCCGACCAGGCTCTTGGCTTGGTTCGCGAGATAGAGGGCGCCGCCGTAGTTCTGCTTGTCGAACTCGTCCGCCGCCGCCTGCAGCAGGTTCGCCGCCTGTGCCACTTCCGGCATGCCCTGCGCACCCGTCGCGCCCCGCAGCGCCTGCAGCGACACTTCCGCCTCCGCCATCGCCGAGGCGGCCTCGGCACGGCTCGCGGTGGTCTGCAGCTTGGCGAGGGTGCGCACCACTTCCTGCCGCGCGTCGTCCAGCCGGGATTGCAGCTGCTCGATCACGGCGTCGCGCTCGAGCAGGCGCAGCTCCAACCGGGCAACCTGCTGCTCGAGCTGCGGGTCGCGCACCGTGACCGTTTCCACGGGGGCGCGGCGCGAGGGCCGGGGAGCGGGGTCGGGCTTGCCGCCGTGGCAGCCCGCGCCAATAGCGCAGACGACCACGAGCGGGACCAGCAGGCTGCGGGCGCGGACAGTCATCAGTGCCTGGTTCCGGTGCGACGGGTAGGCGTTAAACCTCGCCCCGCGCGGGGTGCGGCGCAACCAGCCGCTCGAATTCGTGCAGCCGCCCCACGTCCACCGCCAGCATACCGTCCGGCCCTGGGAGTTGGAACGCGTCGGTGAAGCGAGCGTGCCACACGATCTCGTCCGGCTTGTATGACGAGCGGGCATGCACGCGCTGCGCGAACGTCTCATCCGTCCCCTGTAGCAGCACCAGGAACTCGGCGTCCTCCGCCACCAGCTGCTCGGGCGTCACGCCCTGCAGCGGGCTGGTCTCGTCGATAGGATGCACCACCGTCCACGTCAAGGGAAAGAACACGACCGAGCGGCGCTCCAGACCCAGCTCGTGGAACTCCCGCATGTGCCGGCCGCCGCGATCCCGCGTGCGGCTGTAGAGCACCTTCGCCTCCAGCTCGATCAGCTCGTTCTGGTGCCGGTTGGCGATGCGGAATTCGAACGCCTCGATGCCGCGATACGGCGCGATCAGCGCCGAGCGACTGAACACGATCGACGCCGTGGGGCGCGAGAAGCGCGCGAACAGGAGCCCGGTGACGAGCGCGAGTCCCATCAACCCCGCCAGCGACTCGATCGTCATCACCGCGTTGGCCGCGACGCTCGCGGGCGCGATCTGGCCGTAGCCGATGGTGCCGATCGTCTCCACGCTGAAGAAGAACGCCTGCAAGAGACGCGAGCCGCCCACGGCCGGGCCCATCAGCCCGGCCGGCCCGCACAGCCAGTACGCCGCGGCGAACAGGAGATTCGCCACGAAGTACGACGCCACGATGAGTCCGAGGAAGCGCGGCCACGATAGCGTGAGCAACGTGTGGTACGCGCTGAGCGACTCGAAGAACCCGAGCCCCCGGCGCCGCACGTTGAAGCTGCCGTCGCGGTTGAGCAGCCGCAGCCGGCTCTCCCGCGCGACGACCGCGCCGAAGCCGAGATCCTTGTTCTCGTCCGCGCCCGCCATCTACGGCTTCGTCACGGGCGTCACCCGGAGCATCACCGCACCGTGAGCGGGGACGGTGGCGCTCACCCGCTCCGTCAAGGCGCCGAGATCGGCGTGCGCCCAGAGATCCCGCACGCGCGCCGGTCCGGCGAGATGCAACCGCCACCAGGACGCGGCGATCACCGTTTGCAGCGCGGAGCGGTTGAGCAACACCACGGCGCGCGATCCGTCCTGCAGCGGCTTCACCCAGACCTGCAGCTCCGGAGCGGCCTCGGATACGATCGTGCCCTGCACCCCCAGGGAATCCTGGTCCACGGCGAGCACCTCGCGATTTTCCAGGATGTCGCGGGTGGCGACGGAGAGCGCGCGCACGTCGTTGCCCGCAATGAGCGGCGCCGCCATGATCGCCCACAGGCTGAAGTGCGCCCGGTACTCGTCGTCGGTCATGCCCCCGTTTCCCACCTCCAACATGTCCGGGTCGTTCCAGGCGCCCGGCCCGGCCGCCGCGGCGTGCTGGGCCGAAATGTCGAGATTCGACAGCATGCTGTTCCAGCCGTCTTCGATGTCGGTGGTGGAGCGCCACAGGTTGCCCGTCTTGGGCCCCCAGGCCCAGGGCTCATGCGAGCCCCATTCGCAGATGCTGAAGACGATGGGGCGCCCGGCCTTCGCCAACGCGTCGCGGAACTTGGCGTACTGCGTCGGCGCGTCGAGCCCCTCGGCGTAGCACCAGTCTTCCTTCACATAGTCGACACCCCAGTCGGCGAAGGTGCGCGCGTCCTGCTCTTCGTGGCCGTAGGTGCCGGGTCGCCCCTGGCACGTCTTCCGCCCCGCGTCGGTGTAGATGCCGAACTTGAGGCCGCGAGCATGGACGTAATCGGCGAGCGGCTTGATGCCTCCGGGAAAACGCGCCGAGTCCGCCACCAGCCGGCCCTGAGCGTCGCGCGCCACCTGCCAGCAGTCGTCGATGACGACGTACTGGTAGCCGGCGTCACGCATCCCGTTGGCGGCCATGGCGTCGGCCGTTTCCCTGATCAGCTGCGCGCTGACGTCGCAGCCGAAATGATTCCAGCTGTTCCACCCCATCGGCGGCGTACGTGCGAGCCCGTTGTCGAGGGGCGGCGGCAGGAGCCGCCCGCCCGCGAGCGCGAGCGGCAACAGCACGGCCCAACCCATGAGGGCGCGAAATGATGGCATATGAGAAATCCTCCCGGCGGGAAACCTACGCCGGGGCTGGCACCGGGCCAGCGGGAGGAGACGGCCGAATCAGAGATGCAGGAACTGCTGGGCCCGGGCGCGCACCAAGCGCCGGAGCCATGCCGCGACGGTACTGCGCCGCGGATCGAACGCGTGGGCCGTGCGCCGCGCCTCGAAAAACGCCTCTTCCACCGCGTCCTCGGCGCGACCGCGGTCGAGCAGGACGCCGTAGGCGATCGCGTATACGGTCGTGGCGTAGCGCTGCACCAACACCCCGAACGAGCCGTTGTCGTGCAGGTGCACCATGCGGTGCAAGAGGTCGGAGTCGGAGGTGACGGGGGTCATGGGAGAGCCGTAGTGAAGAGCACACGGCCGCAGCGCGGGTAACGCGCCGTTCGTGCTCGCGCGCTTCTAAGTGGAACTGGCGGCCATCGTTACGCCACCCGCCCCACGCGCAGCGACAGCGGCCACCGCACCAGGCGCACGCTCGCCGGATCGCCCCACGCGCGCGCCAGCTCCGCCTCGAACGCGTCGATCGGGCCCCGCCCCTCCACCCGCTCCATCGCCCGCACCGCCGACCACGTCTCGACGTATCCCATCACGTCCGCGAGCCGCCACTCCACGCGGATCTCGAGCGGCGGCGTCGCCAGCTCTGGGAACGGGAACGGCAGCGACCGGTACCCGTTCTCCACCAGGCGCCGCTCCGGCGGCCACAGCGGACCCAGCGCGTCGGAATAGAACCGGTCGATCAGCGGTCCGATGGTGGCGTCGGCGCGTACGTTGCCGTAGCTGACGAGCGCCACGGCCGCCCCGGGGCGCGCCACACGCCGCACTTCCGCGTAGTAGCCGGGCAGGTCGAACCAGTGCGCGGCTTGCGCCGCCACCGCGAGGTCGGCGATGCCCGCCGCCAGGCCGCTCGCCTCCGCCGGCGCGCAGCGATACTCCACCTGCGGGTGCACGGCGGCGTGCGCGATCTGCTCGGCGCTGGCGTCGGTGGCGATGACCCGATCGAACCGTTGGGCCAAGAGCAGCGAGAGCTGCCCCGAGCCGCACCCCGCATCCCAGGCCAGCGCGCGGCCCGGGGCGAGCTCGGCCAGGCAGTCCACGAGCGCCAGCGGATACACGGGCCGGTGCGCGGCATAGCCCGCGGCGTGCGTCGAGAAGTGGTCCTGGAAGGGACGCACCGGGCCGCTCAGAGGCGGCCCGGGGGCGTGACCGGCGCGGTGACCGCCGGAGCCTCGGGCTCGGGCGTGAAATCCTCCCCGGGATTGATGAACAGGTCCTTCTCGAAGCGGTACTGTTTGTCGTACAACTGGCGATAGCGCCCGTGCCGCGCCAGCAGCTCCGTGTGGGTGCCGCGCTCCACGATCTCGCCGCCTTCCATCACCAGAATCTGATCGGCGCTGCGAATGGTGGAGAGGCGGTGCGCGATGACGAACGTGGTGCGGCCGCGACGCAGCGAGCGCAGGCCGTCCTGGATGGCGGCTTCGCTCTCGGAGTCGAGACTGGACGTGGCTTCGTCGAGGATGAGGATGCGGGGATCGGCGAGAATCGCGCGCGCGATCGAGACGCGCTGCCGCTCCCCGCCCGACAGTTTGACGCCGCGCTCACCCACCACCGTGTCGTAGCCCTGGTCGAAGCGGCGAACGAAATCGTCGCAATGCGCGATGCGCGCCGCCGCCTCGATCTCGTCCCGGGTGGCGTGCGGCCGGGCGAAGGCGATGTTCTCGGCTACCGTGCCGTCGAACAGGAAATTGTCCTGCAGCACGACGCCGAGCTGGCGCCGGTAGTCTCCCAGCCGCAGCGCCCCCAGATCGTGGCCGTCCACGAGAATGCGACCGGCCCGGGGGCGGCTGAATGCGAGCACCAAGCTCATCAGCGTGCTCTTTCCCGCCCCCGACGAGCCGACCAGCGCCGTGGTCGAGCCGGGCGCCGCGTGGAACGACACGTGCTTCAGCACGTCCTTGCCCGGCACATACTCGAAACTCACGTCCTCGAACACGACGTCGCCGCGCACGTCGCTCACGACGGCGCGCGTGGCGTCGTCGGCGTCCTCGGTCACGAGCTTGCGGATCTCGCGGATCCGGTCGAGCCCGGCGAACGCCTCGGTGATCTGCGTGCCGATGGACGCGATGTTGATGAGCGGCATGGCCACGAGACCCACGAAGATGCCGTACATGAACAGATCGCCCAGCGTCATCGTCCCGGTGAGCACCGACCGGCCGCCCTCGAGAATCATCAGGATGCCGATCGCGCCGATGATGATCGTGGCGAAGGACCCCACGGACGAGATGCCGGTCATGGTCGCGGCGATGTTGCGGAACAGCGTGTTCGCGCCGCGGGTGAAGACGAGCCGCTCGCCCCGCTCGGCGTGGTAGGCCTTGACGATGCGGATGCCGCCGAGCGTCTCGCCCAGCCGCCCCGTCACCTCCGCGTTGAGCTTGCCGCGGTCGCGGAACAACGGCCGCAGCTTGGCGAAGGCGAACGCCATGCCGCCGCCGAAGCCGCCGAGGAGGAGGATGGCGATCGCGGTGAGCCGCCAGTTGAGGACGAACAGCACCACCAGCGCCACGGCCCCGGTGAGCAGGCCGCCGATCAGCTGCACCAGCCCCGTGCCGACGAGGTTGCGGATGCCCTCGGCGTCGGTCATGATGCGCGAGATCAGGATGCCGCTCTTGGTCGAGTCGAAATAGCTGACGGGCAGCCGCAAGACGTACGCCTGGACGGTGCGGCGCATGTCGGTGATGGCGCGTTGCGCCGCGACGCCCAGGATCTGCGACAGACCGAAACCCGTGATCGCCTGGATCACGGTCGCCACCCCCGCCGCCAGCGCCAGCGGCACCAGCAGCTCCGGACGGTGCTGGCCGATGACGCGATCGATCAACCACTTGGTCGACGACGGCAGCACGAACCCCGCCGCGCGGTTGACCAGGAGCAGCAGCAGACCGAGGGACAAGCGCTTGCGATGGGCGTAGATCAGCCCGCGCGCTTCCTCCCACGCTCCGGGGGTAATCGCTTTCTTCTTGGGCTTCGCAGCGGCGTCGGCCATGGCGAGCGCAATCTAACTACGGCGTTGGCCTTTCGCTCCGTACAACACGTGATCGGCGGCACCCAGCAGGGATTCGATGGTGCCGCCGTCCCGGGGGTAGAGGGCGAACCCGACGCTGACTGAAACCGCGGGCTTCTCACCGTCCGACCCCAGGTGCTCGAGCACGCGCTGGCCCACGCTCCGCGCCTCGTCTTCGTCGGTCTCCGGCAGGACGACGGCGAACTCGTCGCCGCCGTAGCGCGCCGCCGTGTCGATCCCCCGGCACGAGTGCCGCAGCGCCCCGGCCACGCGGCACAGCGCGCGGCTCCCCACCAGGTGGCCGTTGCGGTCGTTGATGCGCTTCAGCCGGTCCACGTCGAGGAACAGCACGGCGAACGGCCGCTCGGTCCGCTGCGACCGCCTGATCTCCGCATCGAGCATGGCGATCAGCTGCCGATAGTTGGCGAGGCCGGTGAGCGGGTCGCTCACCGCCAGGCGCCGCAGCTCTTCCGTCGCCGCCCGACGCTCGGCCACCACGGCCGCGAGCGTCAGGGTCATCACGGCCGTCACCCCCGTGAACGCCTGCAGCAGGAGCAGCGACTCGTTGCGCGTCGGCCGCGCGAACGGTCCGTACCCGTGCAGCGTCCCCCAGATCGCCATCCCCGACAGCACGAGGATCGCCGTGGCCGCCTCGCGCCGCGTGAAGCGGAACGCGGCCCACACCAGCACCGGGATGCACAGAAACTCGAGGGGCGCGTTGCGGAGGGCCTCGGGCGCCAAGCCGCCAAAGACGCTCAGACCAACCAAGATGAGGGCGCCGGCGAGCGCGAGGGTTTCGGGCAGCCGGCGTGGCCGCCAGGGCACCTGCGGAACGGTGCTCCACAGGAGCAGGGGCGGCGCGAACAGCACGGCCCCCACGCTGTCGCCCAGCCACCACGTCCACCAGATCGAGCCGAGGTCGGCCCGCGGCGCGAAGCCTCCCGCCCAGAGCGACGTCACGCCCACCGTGGCGCTGACCGTCGTCGCGAGCAGCGCGAACACGACCAGCTTGAATAGATCGGCGGCGCGATCGCAGACATAGCGGCCATGCGCGAAGCGCGTGATCAGGTACGCGCCCAACACGCCTTCGAGCGTGTTGCCGCACGCGATGCCGAGCGACGTCGCGAGGGAGCCGGCAGTGGTGAGGTTCGCGATGAACGCGGCGCAAAACACGGCGGGCCACACCCGCACGCCGAGAAGCAGGAAAGCGGCGAGCGCGATGCCCGTCGGGGGCCACACGGCGGTGGCGCTCGCGTTCAGGAACGCGAGACGCAACCCCAGTTTGGCACTGACGAAGTACGCGACCGCCACGCCGACGACGGTTGCGATTCGCCTCCCCGACCCGGGGCCGAGTCCACCCTGGCTGGCCAGATACATGAGAGGAAAACTCCCATTTCAACGGCAGCAGCAGCGTGACAGGGATCACGACCGGTACGGTCGCGCGCCGGGGAACCGAACCTGGTCGCCGGATACCTCAGGCGCGGAGGGCTTCTTCGAGCGCTGTCGCGCGAGCGCCGCAAGCGCATTGTCGGGGAAACGGGCGGCGCCTATAGTACACATATGCCCTCTCGCGGCCAGAAGCGGCCCCTCCCCCGACCCCCGCCCCCCGTCGGCGCCATTCTCGAAGTGGTACCGGCCTCCGAGCTCGACGCGGTGATTAGGATGAACGCCCACGGCGTCATCACCAGTTGGAATGCGCATGCCGAGACGACGTTCGGCTGGCCGGCGGCAGCGGCGGTCGGCCGGGGTTGGGTCGACACGTTCATTCCTCCGCGGTACCGCGCCGTGCGCCGGCGCAGCATGGCGCACTTCCTCGCGACCGGCAGTGGTCCCATTGTGCGACGCCGCATTGAGATCACCGCCCTGCACAAAGACGGGCACGAGTTTCCCGTGGAGCTGACGGTCACGCCCGAACGGCTCGCGGATGGCTGGCACTTCGGCGCCGTGGTGCGCGATATCACGGGGCGCGAGCGCGCCGAACAGCTGCAGCGCGCCGTGTACCGGATCGCGGAAGCGGCGACGGTGGGGGTAACGAGCCTGCCGGAGATGCTGCGCGCGATTCACGCGATCGTGGCCGAGCTCTTGCCCGCCGCCAACCTGTACGTGGCGCTGTACGACGAAGACGCGGGACTCATGCGGTTCCCCTATTGGGTGGACGAGCGCGACCCGGTGCCGGCGCCACGTCCTCTGGGGCGCGGGCTCACCGATTACGTCCTGCGCACCGGCCAGCCGCTGTTGTTGACGCCAGAGGGGCACCCCGAACTCGAGCGGCGCGGCGGCACGGAGCTCATCGGCACGCCGTCGCTCGACTGGATCGGCGTACCGCTGAAGGCGGGCGAGCGCACCATCGGCGTCCTCGTGGTGCAGACCTACACCGAAGGCGTGCGCTACGGCGAGCGCGAAAAGGACATTCTGCAATTCGTCTCGACCCAGATCGCGACCGCCATCGAGCGCAAGCGTTCCGAGGCACAGCTCCAGGAGAGCGAGAAGCGGTACCGGCTGCTGTTCGAGGCGAATCCGCAGGCGATGTGGGTGTACGACAACGAGACGCTCCGGTTTCTCGCGGTGAACGAGGCGGCGATTCGCCGCTACGGCTACTCGCGGCAGGAGTTCCTCGGCATGACCCTGCGGGACATCCGGCTCCCCAGCGAGCACGCGCGCCTGGAGGAACTCGTGGATCAACGGACGCCGGGCCCCCGCGTCGTCGGCGACCTGCGGCATCGGCGCAAGGACGGCACGGTCATCGAAGTCGAAATCGCGGTCGACACGATCGAGTTCGCCGGCCGCCCGGCCGGCCTCGTCTCGGTGCAGGACGTCAGTGAGCGCAAGCAGCTCGAGGATCAGTTGCGGCAATCACAGAAGATCGAAGCGGTGGGCCAGCTCGCGGGCGGGATCGCGCACGACTTCAACAACCTGCTCACGGCCATCACGGGCTACAGCGAGCTGCTGCTCGAGGACCTCGGCGTGCAGGATCCGCGGCGCCAGGACCTCGAGGAGATTCGCAAGGCCGCGTGGCGGGCCGCGTCCCTCACCCAGCAGCTGCTCGCCTTCAGCCGCAAGCAGGTGCTCCAGCCCCAGATCCTCGACCTGAATCAGGTCGTCGGCAACGCTGAGAAATTGCTGCGCCGCCTGATCGGCGAGAACATCACCCTGCGCACGTCGCTCGACGCGTCACTCGGCGCGACCAAGGCCGATCCGGGACAGCTCGAGCAGGTGATCGTGAACCTCGCGGTCAACGCGCGGGACGCGATGCCGCACGGCGGGCAGCTCTTGATCGAAACGAAGAACGTCGATCTCGACGCCGCATATGCCGCCGCGCATGCGGCGGTTACCGCGGGACCGTACGTCGTGCTCGCGGTGAGCGACACCGGCAGCGGCATGGACGAGGCGACCAAGGCACGCCTGTTCGAGCCGTTCTTCACCACCAAGGAGCCCGGCAAGGGCACGGGACTCGGGCTCTCGACCGCGTACGGCATCGTGAGGCAGTCCGGCGGGTTCATTTGGGTGTACAGCGAGCCGGGCCAGGGCGCGACGTTCAAGATCTACTTGCCCCGGATCGCGGCGAAGGCCGAGCGCATCGAGCCCTCCCCTCTGCCGGCGAAAGTGCCGCGAGGGACGGAGACGATTCTGCTGGTGGAGGACGAACCGGCATTGCGCGCCGTGGCGCGCCGGGCGCTCGAGCGCCAGGGCTACGTCATCCTCGAGGCCCCCGACGGAGATTCGGCCCTGGCCCTCATGGCCGCTCACAGCGGGCCGCTCGACCTGCTGGTGACGGACGTGGTGATGCCGGGGTTGAGCGGCCGCGAGCTGGCGACGCGACTCGTGGCCGCACGCCCCGGCGTGCGCGTGCTCTACACGTCGGGATACACCGATGACGCGATCGTGCAGCACGGCGTGCTCGAAGCGGGCATTCAGTTCCTGCAGAAGCCGTTCACTCCCGACACACTGGGGCGCAAAGTGCGGGACGTGTTGGACGGCACTAGCGCGTAGACCCCGCCCTCACAGTTCGAGCAGGCGCAGCGCGTTTCCCCCCAACATCAGCGCCCGGTCCTCGGCCGAGACGTCAAGCCGCCGCAGACTGTCCAGCATGGCCCGCAAGCTGCCGATGCGATGAGGGTAGTCGCTCCCCGCGAGAATGCGGCGCGGTCCCGCAAACTCGACCGCGAGCCGCAGCGCGGCGGGGTCGAAGTTCACGGTGTCGTAGTAGAACTCCTTCAAATAGGCGCTCGGCGCCCGGCGGATGTGCTCGCGGCACTCCGGGAACGCCTCGTAGCCGCGATCCAGGCGCTCTGCGATGTACGGAATGGCGCCGCCCAGGTGACCCAGCACCCAGCGGATGCGCGGAAATCGCTCCGCCACCCCGCTGAACACGAGCTTGGCGGCTGCGAGCGTCGTGTCCCAGGGAAACCCCACCAGCGGCATCAGCCAGAATTCGGTCATGGCCTCGACGCCCAGCGGGTTGGTGGGATGGATGTACAGCACCGCGCCGAGCGCGTCGGCCCGCTGCCACAACGGCTCGTAGCGCGGGTCGGCCAGGGCCACGCCGTTGACGTTGCTGAACAGCATCGCGCCCCGGAAACCCAGCTCCCGCATCGCGCGCTCGAGCTCCGCCACGGAGGCGGCGGGCTCGTTCAGGGGCAACGTCGCGAGCGCCGTGAACCGCCCGGCGCGCGCGCGCACCACGCCCGCCAGGGCGTCGTTCACGAGCCGCGCCAGCTGCACGGCACGCGCGGGCGTTTCGACGTGCGTGCCCGGCGTGGTGAACGTGAGGACTTGGCGGTCGATCCCCTCGCGGGCCAGCACTTCCTCGCGATACGCAATGTCGCGATGGCCCGGCACCGCTACGTTGTAATCGCCAGGGTAGCCCAGGACGGGATTGCCGTCCGCGTCGGTCCATAGTTTGACCGTGGTGGCGCCGGTCCGCAGCGCGTCCAGGTACGCGGGCGGATAGAAGTGATTGTGGAAGTCGACGATCGTCACGGCGGCATGGCTCCTGGCAAGGTGCGGCGCCGCGCCCACCAGGCATAGATAGGCACGCCCGCGAGGACGAGCAGCAGGCCCCCGGCGCTATCGCGCGGGTGGGCCACGATCTGGCTCACCGCCACGAACAGGGCGGCGGCGGCGAACCCGAGCGGAACGAAAGGCACGCCTGGCACGCGGTAGTTGGGAGCGTACTCCGGACGCCGCCGCAGTGCCACGAGCCCCGCGGCGAGCCCGGCGAAGAAGACCCATTCCGTAAACACGACGCGTGTGAACAGCGCGCGATAGGTCCCCGTCGCCACCAGCACCGCCGACCACACGGCCTGCAGGATGATGGCACGGTGCGGCGTGCCGAACCGCGGGTGCACCGCACCCGCCCACCGGAACAGGAGGCCGTCGCGCGCCATCGAGAAGTACACGCGCGGCCCGGTGAGCACGATCCCGGCGAGCGCACCGAACGTCGAGGCCGCGACCAGCGCGGCGACCGCCGCCGCGCTGCGTGGCCCGACCAGCGCCGCGGCGGCGTCGGCCGCCACCCGGTCCGACGCGACGACGCGATCGAGCGGCAGCACGTACAGGTACACCGCGTTGAGCGCGACGTACGCCGCGGTCACGACCAGGGTGCCGATCACGAGCGCGCGCGGGATGACCCGCCGTGGATCGTGCGTCTCCTCCGCCGTATAGGTCACCATGTGCCAGCCGCCGAAGGCGAACAGCCCCGCGGCGATCGCCGCCGCGGTCCCGCCCACGCTCCCCGCTTGCGCGCCGGCCGCGCCGACGAAGTGGGCGGGCAGCGCCGCGCCCAGCCAGAAGCCCGCCGCCACGATCACGGCGATTCCGGCGACCTTGGCGAGGGTGAACGCGGCCTGGAGGCCGCTGCCGAGCGCCACACCGATATAGTTGACGAGGGACAGGGCAAGAATCGCGGCGATGGCGACCGCGCGGATGCCGCCGTCGCCGAGCGGGGTGAAATAGCCCACGAAGCGCGCGAACACGACGGCGATGGCCGCGATGATGCCGGAGTGCATGCTCCAGAACATCGCCCAGCCCCAGAGAAAGCCCGTCGCCGGGGAATACGCCTCGCGCAGGAACACGTACACGCCGCCGCTCTGTGGATAGGCCGAGGCCAGCTCCGCGCAAATCAACGCACCCACGAGCGTCAGCAGACCGGCGAGCGCCCACACGAGCACGACGCCTCCGACGGAGCGCATTTCCCCCGTGATCACCGACGGCTGCACGAAGATGGACGCGCCGATGATCGTGCCTACCACCATCGCCGTGGCGCGCACGAGCCCGATCGAACGATGGAGTGAAGCCGGAGCGTGGGTCATGGGGTCCGAGAAGATGCAGACCCGCGCCCCGTCTCAACAGGGTCAGAAGGTGGTCGCGCTGCGCGAAGGCCGCTGCGGCCGTCCGCCGGTCAGCGCTTCCGGAACAAGAGCAGGCGGTAGGACTTGTACTGCTTGAAGCTGGCGCCGTTGCGCCGGCCGCTGAAATGCTTCGTCTCGTAGCGCGCCATCGACTTCCGGAACTTCCAGCGCACCAGCTTCATCACCCAGGGGTGGCGTGCCGTGAGGCGCGCCAGCAGCAAGTTGTACGCGGGCTGCAGCGCCTGGGAGTACGCGCGGTCCAGCAGATCGAACGTCGGCGCGATTCCGGCGGTCATGTCGAAGTCTTCGAGTGGCTCGAGCGGGAAGCGGCTTACCGCGTCGCGGAACTTCGGCAGCTCGTGGCCGCCGCCGATGGGGCTTTTGGTCTCATTGGGGACCCGGAAGATATCCGTGATGAGGATGTAGCCGCCGGGATTGAGCAGCTCGAGTGCCTGGGTGAATGCCGCGTCCAGCGGAATGAACAGCAGGCTCTCGCTGAAGAGAATCAGATCGTAGCGCCGCTCGGTGCGCAGGTCCTGAAAGCGGGTCTCGAAAATCGTCGCGCGATCGCGTAGCACCTGCCGCGCGACGTCCGTGAGCACGCCGTTGGGCGACACACCGTCCACCCGGTAGCCCTTCTCCACCAGCTTGCGCGCCGTGGTCCCCGCCCCCATGCCGACGTCGAGAATCGCGCGCACGCCCGCCGGGATGTGCGACATCAGCAGCTCGGTGTAGTGCGCTTGCGCGGCCGCCAGATTCTGCGGCACCACCGGCAGGTCGGCCGGCCAGTAGCCGTAATGCAGATCGTTCATGCCCAGGAAGTGGTGCGCCAGGACGTACCCCATGGCGAGACCGAATTCGCTGGACGGCAAGTCGCCGGGCGACCGAATCGACAGCGGCAGCGTGGTGTCGGGCGGGGATGCGGGCATCGCGTGCGAACCTATGTTAGGTGGACGGCCGCCGCAACGCGGGCCGCTGCTCCGCCACCAACTCCCGGACGATCGTCTCGAGCCGGTCGGCCACGTGCGCCAGCTCTCGCTCCCGGCGGCGCGATGTGCGGCTGTACACGGTGCGCGCCGTCACGAACGTCGTCGCGAGCCAGAGCGGAATCGCCACGGCGAAGGTGGCTTCCGGCAGGTGCAGGGCGCCGGCGAGTATGCCCATGAGCGGGCCGAGGCCGCCGCCACCCATACCGCCGCCGATCCCGCCGAAGACCGCGCCCATCAGCGGCCCCAGACTTTCCTGGACCGCGATCCGCGTCCGCCCGCCCCGAACCGACACCACCACCTCGAGGTCACGTCGGCTCGAGACACCCCGGCTGGTGGACCACGCGAACGACCGGCCCAACTGGCTCACCAGGCCCACCTGGCCGATGATACGACGGATTTCTTCGACCAGCGCCGAGTACTCAGCCTCGGGCAGCTCGCCCTCCACCACGCGCTCGAACGACAATTTCGTCGGGCCGCCGATCACGGGGTTGTGCCGCAGCCCGGCCGGCGCCACGCCGGGCGCCGCCACCCCCTGCGCCGCCGCGCGCACCGTCTCCGGAGCGATCCCCACTTCCGCGGCCAGCGCTTCGACACCGCCAATCGTCATCACGCCGCTCGCCGTGGGCGCCGTCGCCTCGATCTCCGAGGCGCGCTTCACGATCTCCTGCACCTCGTCGCCGCTGAAGCGCCGCCGCGGCGCGGCGGGCTTGCCGATCAGCTCGTCCATCAGGGCCGCGGGCGTCGGCGTGCGCTGATCGTGCTGCACCGCGAGGCCGCGGACCAGCGCCCCCTCGATCGCGCCGCCGGTCTCGGCCAGGCGGGTCCGGTGCGCCGGCGCCGCCTCGAGGAACCGGCCCACGCGGACCGCATCTTCCGTCGGCCAGCGGCCCGGCAGCTCACCCACGAGCATCTCGTACAACACCACCGCGAGACTGTAGACGTCGGTGCTGGGATCGAGGTCCGTGAGGCCCGCCGCTTGCTCGGGACTCATGTAGCCCGGCGTGCCCACCGGAAAGCCCGTGCGCGTCAAGTTGGCGCCGCCCGCCGTGACGATCGCCTTGGCGATGCCGAAGTCGCCTACGATGGGATGACCCTGCGAGAAGAGAATGTTCTCCGGTTTCACGTCGCGGTGCAGCACACCCATGCGATGCGCGTAGGAGAGCGCGTCGGCCACGGGCGCGGCGATGGCCAGCGTGCGGCTCACCCCCAGGCGGCGCCCCCCCGCGAGCTCCTGGCGCAGCGATCCGCCCTCGATGTAGGGCATCACATAATAGAGGAAGCCGCCCGCTTCGCCGGAGTCATGCAGCGCCAGCACGTGGGGGTGCGTGAGCCGCGCGGCGATTTCGATTTCCTTGAGGAACCGCTCGACACCGAGGAATGCCGCGAGCCCGGGCAACAGGACTTTGAGCGCCACGTCGCGGTGATGCTTGCGGTCGTACGCCAAATACACCGTCGCCATGCCGCCGCGACCGAGCACGTGGCGCAGCTCGTAGCGCTCGGCGAGCGCCGCTCTTAGATCGGCGGGAATGTCGGATGGCACGGAGCAGAATATTACAGCAGCAGCAGGACTTTGCCCGTCGTGCGCCGCCCTTCGAGCTGGCGGTGCGCTTCCGCCGCCTGGGCGAGCGGCAGCTCGAGCCCGATCCGCACCTGCAGCCGCCCGGTGCCGATCCAGCCAAGCACGTCGCCGGCGCGGGCGAGCAGCTCGGCGCGCGTCGCGATGAAGTGTCCGAGCGACGGCCGGGTCAGCACCAGCGAGCCCTTCTGATTCAGCAGCTGCGGGTCGAAGGGACCCACCGGACCGCTCGACTGGCCGTACAGCACCAGCATGCCGCGCGGCGCGAGCACGTTGAGGCTCTTGTCGAACGTCGTCTTCCCCACCGAGTCGTACACGACCCGCACGCCCACACCGCCGGTGAGACGCTTCACCTCCACCTCGAAATCCTGCTCGCTGTAGAGGATCACGTCGTCCGCCCCGGCCTCGCGCGCCAAGGCCGCCTTCGCCGGGGTCGAAACGGTGCCGATCACGCGCGCACCGCGCGCCTTCGCGATCTGGCACAGCAATAGCCCCACACCGCCCGCGGCCGCGTGCACCAGACACGTGTCACCGGGCCGGAGCGGGTAGACGGTCGTGGCGAGGTAATGCGCCGTCATCCCCTGCAGCAGCGCCGCCGCGCCGTGGCGTGCGTCGACGCTCGCCGGCAGCGGCACCACGCGGTCCGCGGGAACAGCGGCGTACTCCGCGTATGCACCGAGCACGTTGGTGTAGGCGACGCGGTCGCCCACCTGCACGTCCGTCACGCCGGTGCCGACTCCCGTGACGACGCCCGCCGCTTCCTGCCCCGGCGTGAACGGCAGCGGCACCCGGTACAGTCCCGAGCGATGATAGACGTCGATGAAGTTGACGCCGGCCGCTGCGATCTTGACGAGAACCTGACCTTCGCCCGCGGCGGGCGGCGCCACGTCTTCGTAGCGCAGCACCTCGGGGCCGCCGGTCATGTGGATGCGGATCGCCTTCATGCGTCCTGGAACAGTATCAGGATGGCGGCCGCCCGAGAACCGGGGCGCTCCTGGACAGGTGGCCCCGGCCGCGACAGAATCATGCCTCCCCAATTCGGAGCACCTGCATATGCAGCCCCGTGTTTACGCCGTCGCCCTCGCTCTCGCCGCGCTGCCCTGTGCGCTCGCCGCCCAGATGGCCGCGCCGGCGCAAGCGTCGACCAGCCCCGTCGCCGACGCCCTGCGCGCCATGGAGCACCGTTACGCCACGAACCTCATCGCCGCCGCCGAGTTGATGCCCGCCGAGAAGTACGCCTACCGGCCGACGCCGGCGCAGATGAGCTGGGCGCTGATCCAGACCCATCTCGCCGAAGGCAACGACTTCCTGTGCGGCAAGGTCGCGGGCGTCGCGGCACCCACGCGCACGCCGGTGGACACCACCGCGACCAAGGACAAGCTCGTCGCCCGCCTTAAGGAGACGTTCCAGTTCTGTGACTCCGTCCTGGCGCGCGTGGACGATTCCAAGCTGGGCGAGACGATGACGCTGTTCGGGCCCAATCCGTACACGCGCGCGATGACGATTCTCATCACGGTGGGCGATTGGCTCGATCACTACAGCCAGGAGTCGAACTACCTGCGGCTGAACGGCCTGCTGCCGCCGACGGCCAGGCGCGCCGCGCCGTAACGCCCGCGCCGCGCAACATCGAACGCCCGGCAGCCGCACGATTGGCTGCCGGGCGTTCGTGCATCATGAGGCGCATGCACCGAGCGAGGCGTCACCGTCGCACGTTCAGGGGTGCTTGATGAAGGTGCCGTCCCGCAGCTCGGCGTAGGCCTGCCGCAGCTCCGTGGGGGTGTTCATGACGATCGGCCCCTGCCACGCCACGGGCTCCTCCAGCGGCCGGCCGGACACCAGCAGGAAGCGGATGCCGTCCGCGCCCGCCTGGACGGTGATCTCGTCGCCCGAATCGAACAGCACGAGCGAGCGGTTGCCGGCCTCATCGCGGGTGGGCGCACCGGCGGGGTCCCCCACCCACTCGGTGAGCACGCCGCGCGGCGCCGAGGCATCGCGGAACGAGCCGCTGCCCTCGAAGATGTAGGCGAAGGCGTGACGCGAGGATTCAACCGCGAACGTCTTGCGCTTCCCCGGCGGGACCCACACGTCCACGTAGCGCGGCTCGGCGGCCACGCCCTCGACCGGGCCCGTCTTGCCCCAGAAGTCACCGCAGATGACGCGCACGCGGGTGCCGTCGTCGTCGGTGACTTCGGGGATGTCCTTCGCCACGATGTCCTGGTAGCGCGGGTCGGTCATCTTGAGCGAGCGCGGCAGGTTGGCCCACAGCTGGAAGCCGTGCATGCGGCCGCGCTCGTCGCCCTTGGGCATTTCCTGGTGGAGGATGCCTGAGCCCGCGGTCATCCATTGCACGTCGCCCGGGCCCATCGCGCCGCGGTTCCCGAGGCTGTCGCCGTGCTGCACGGTGCCGCTCAGCACATAGGTGATGGTCTCGATGCCGCGATGCGGGTGCCACGGGAAGCCCGCGAGGTAATCCTCGGGGTGCTCGTTGCGAAAATCATCTAATAGAAGGAAGGGATCGAAGTCGCTGGTGTTCCCGAACCCGAAGGCACGGCGCAGCTTGACGCCCGCGCCCTCGATGGTGGGTTGCGACTGCACGATCCGCTTGATCGGTCGAATAGACATGGGGCTCCTCAGCGCCGGGTACTGAGGGGTGAACGACGGTGGAGGGGCCGAGGTTCCCGTTATCCTCCCGAGATGCCGGCGGTGCCCCACGTGGCTCTAGCGCAGTCCGGGCACAACCCGTGACTGAACTCCGCGTGGGTGTGGGTCCGTACGTACGACTCGATCTGCTCCCAGCCGTCCTGCTCGTTGTGCACCCGCTTGCAGTTAGCGCAGATGGGGAGAATCCCGCGCAACGTCTTCACTTCTCCGAGGGCGGCCTGAAGCTTGTTGACGAGCACGGCCTGTCGCTCCGCAGCTTCCCTGCGCTCGCTGACGTCCCGGACGTGGGTGAGGAAGTACAAGGGCCGTCCCGCGGGATCACGATGGACACCGATCGAGACCCGGGTCCACACCCAGCGGCCGTCTTTCGCACGATAGCGCTTCTCCATCTCCCGGGTGTCGGCCTCCCCGGCGAGCAGCGCGCGCTGGGACTCCTGACTCTGGGCCAGGTCGTCGGGATGGGTGATGTCCATCCACGAGACCTTCTGCATCTCGTCGGGCGAGTACCCCAGGATGGCGCAGAACGCGCGATTCACGCGCAGCAACTTTCCGTCTGGCGCCACCATGAGCTTGCCGACGGGCGCCTTCTCGAAGAACCACCGGAACTGGGCCTCGGTATCGCGCAGCGCAGCCTCGGCCACCTCGCGCATGCGCTCGACCGCCTCGATCGTGGCCACGCACCAGAGAGACGCGACGCTCAACACGACGAGGCCGAGGATGACCACCACCGCGACGCTCTGCGGATCGTGCCATCCCATCAGTTCTGAAGCCTTGCCGAGCGCCATCGACAGGCCGATGGCAATGGGCAGAAGCCGCCGCGTAAGGATGCCGCCCACTCCCGGCGCCTGCGCCCGGGCGACAAGCCAGCCGTCCGGCACGGCCATGATCGTGGCAATCGACAGCAGCGGCAGGACGAGCGCAGTGGGCACAGCCATCTTGCCGTAGCCTGCCAGCCCGGTCGTATCGAGGACGTACCCCTCGATCTCGAACAGCGCGAGCGCGGCGGCAATGCCGCCGAGGATTTCCGCGCAGCGGCGCAGTCGTAACTCTCTGCTCGACGCGAGCATGAGCGCCGTGCCGAGAACCAGGAAGCTGGCGGCGGTCGTGAAGGCCATGCGGCCCGGCCCACGAAACGGGCTGTCGAGATCGTTGAACAGCAGCTGATCGATGTGCAGGTCCCAACCAAAGACGTACTCGGAGAGGGTCGCCGCCCCGATCAAGAGCACGCCGGCGGCGGCCCAGCGGCCACCGCCACGGCGGGTGAGTCCCAACGCGGCACCGGCGAGAATGAACGCGACGGCCGTGTTCGCCTTCATCGGCACCGACCCGGGAACCACACATTTCAAGATTGCGATGTCGAGCGCCCAGCCGGCGAGCACCACCGTGCCCACACCCGCCGCAAGCCATGCCACGACGCCGAGGGCAGCCGTGAGCACGGGCGCCCGGCGCCCCGCGATGCCCGTCACTCGGCGTCCAGCACGCCCCGGACTTTGCGCGCCAGCGCGTCCGGCGTGAACGGCTTCTGCAAGTAATTGAGCCCCGGCTCGAGCATGCCGTGGTGCACGATCGCGTCGTCGGTATACCCCGAGACGTACAGCACCTTGGCGTCGGGCCGCGACTCGGCGAGATGGCGGGCCAGCTCGCGCCCGCTCGCACCCGGCATGACCACGTCGGAGAGGAGCAAGTGAATGGGTCCCTGGTGCGCGCGGGCGTGGGCGAGGGCGGCATCGGCGTTGGCCGCCGCGAGCACGGTATAGCCCAGCTTGGTCAGGAGCGCCCGCACGAGGGGGCGCAGCACATCGTCGTCCTCGGCGACGAGGATCGTCTCGGTCCCCCCCAGGGGCCGCACCAGGTCCGACCGCCCCACGGTTTCGACCGCGGCGTCCACCCGCGGCAGGTAGATCTTGAACGTGGTGCCGCGTCCCTGTTCACTGTACACCCAG
>JBGPOE010000017.1:0-47952 GCA_041487875.1 Gemmatimonadota bacterium
GGGCGAATCGAGCCAAGTCGGGCCCGTGACTCAAGTCGCTCGGACAAACGCGAAGGAACCAGGGGTTGATGCCGGACAAGTCCGGACTGGAAGCGGATGGTGAGATCATCGCCACGGGGCGGGCGCCGGCGCCATATACCCGGATGGCCACGAGCGATGTGGTGGAGGTCAGGTGACCGATGACGCCGACCACCGCGGGGTCGTCGCGCAGCGCCGTCGCCACTCTCACCGCGACATCTTCGCTGCCGCTGTCGTCCATCACCCGCAGCGCTAGACGCCGCCCGCCCACGCCGCCCGCCGCGTTGACCTCGTCCACGGCGAGCTCCGCCGCTTGCCGCATGGCGAGTCCCCGAGGCTGGGAAAACGGCCCCGCCAGACCGATGACGATCGGCCCCTTCTCGTGTGAACAGGCTGCCAGCCCGAGCACGGCAGCGGCGAGCGCGAACGGGCGCAGTTGCGGACCTCCAAAGCGTTTGCGTGGTGGGCGCGCGGGCAAGGTTAAGCTCGAACGTTTGGAAGCGCAATGCCGAGCGCCACTTGCCCACACGGTTTCCACGGGTTTTCCGCACGGTTTTCCCCACGCGTGTGGAAGGCGGTGCCCCGGGTGGCAGCGGTCACCGCGGCGCGTAGGTTACGAGTATGATCGCGATCGAGCGGCTCTGCCGTTTCACCGCCGCCGTCGAGGCGCTGCTCATCACGCGAGACGTGGCGGCGTTCGAGGAGGAGTGGCGCGCGCGCGTGGTCGAGCGACTGGCGTGGGAAGCGCTGGCGGTGGCGCGGCGGCCAGCCGCGGAGTCGCTGGAGCGGCCGCTCGCCGAGCTGGACCGCTCCCTCCTGGCGCTGCTCGAGCGCGCCCGGGCCATGCTCGACCCGCACGTGCTCACGTTCCGGGTTCCCGAGATGGAGCGCTGGCAGCACGCCGCTGCTGCGGCGCTGGTGGGTGCGCGCTGGGGTGTGGCGGGCTTGCGGACGGTCATCGCCGACCGGCGTGCGCCGCTCGCCCGGCGCTACTTCGCGTTCCTCGCGCTGGCCGAGCGCCACCCCGACGATGCGTGGCCGCTGTTCGAGGCCTACCTGATGACGCCCAGCGCACACCACGCGTTCGTCGCCGCCGCGGTCGAGGCGGCGCGCTACTACCCCGGCCGCGCGCCGGTCCTCGTCGCCTTGTTCGAGCGGATTCGCGAGGATCAGCTGCGACGCCGCTTCCTCGGCCCCAAGATCCTCGAGTCGCTGCACGTATTGGGCGACCGCGGGGCGTTGCCGCTGTTCGAGGAGCTGCTCGTCGCGGGCCACACCGATCAGGACGTGGACTGCTGCGAAGTCACGCGCGCGCTC
This sequence comes from Gemmatimonadota bacterium, assembly GCA_041487875.1. Taxonomy (GTDB): domain Bacteria; phylum Gemmatimonadota; class Gemmatimonadetes; order Gemmatimonadales; family GWC2-71-9; genus DATLWA01. The sequence goes on from JBGPOE010000017.1 coordinate 1,336, forward strand.
GTGGCCGTGCGCAAACTGACGGGGCGGCTCGCACCGAGCGCCAAGTTCGCCGACGCCGAGGCACAGGAGGTGCGCCGCGCGCTGGACGTCGCGGAGCGCCGGTTCGAGGCGGCCCGCGACACGCTGCAACCCGTCACCGTCATTTGATGAATCGCCACAGCTTGTCCCGGTAAGCGCGGCCGCCCATGGCGTAGGTGTCGTTGTGCCCCGCTCCCTCGATCAAGACGAGCTCAGCGCCGGCGGGCGCGGCAGCCGCGATGCGGCGGCCCATCTCGGGCGGCGCCACACGATCGGCGGTCCCGTGAAACACCAGGACGGGGCAGTGCACGGCGCGGATGCCGCGCAGGTTGTCGAGCGACAAGCGCAGGATGAATCGGGGCAGGATGGCATAGCGCGCGCGGCTCATTTCCCATGCGTTGGTGAACGGCGAGTCGAGCACCAACCCCGCCACCGGGTGGCGGACGGCGAGACGTACCGCTGCCGCGCTGCCCATCGACCGGCCGTACACATACAGCCGCGCTGGGTCCACATCGGCCCGCTGGGCCAGCGCGGTGTAGGCGGCTTCGGCTGTGGCGTACAGTCCGGCCTCCGTGGCGCGTCCCGCGCTACCCCCGTAGCCGGGGTAGTCAAGGACCAGGAGCGCCGCGTGGGGCGGCGCGAGGTCGCGCAGCACGGGTGCGATGGCCGCGATGTTTTCGCCGTTGCCGTAGAACCAGAGCAATCCTGGCGCGCGGGCCCCGGCGGGGGGTGCGGCGGGCGGGACGAACCAGCCGGCCAGACGCGTGTGGCCGTCGACGGTCAGCTCAATGCGCTGGCCGCGATCGAGTCCTACCGCCCGGGGATCGGGAACGCTCGCCCGCGGTGCCGGGAACGCCAGCCGCTCCTGGAACACCCACGCGAGCAATACCACCAGGGCGTACGCGACGCCGAGCGCAACCGCGACCCTCAGCACGAGCATGGTGGAACTTAACGCGCGCTGGGTGCGGCGTTGCTCGCTGCACCGGGCGCGCTACCTTTCGGCCGATGCCCGCCTCCCATCTCGACCCCGGCGTCGTCACGCGGGCTCGCGCGGCGCTGTTGGGGCTCGTCGCCGGCAACCAGCTCGGCGTGCCGACAGAGAGTTACGGCACGCCGGAGGCCATTCAGGCCGCGTTTCCCAACGCATTCGTGGATCCTCCCACGCCTCCCAAGGGCTCCCCCTACGACGACGATGCGGCGATGACGTTGCTGCTGGGCGAGTCGCTCGCCGAGCGCGGCGACTTCGACGCGGCCGACGTGGCGCAGCGCTGGGTCCGCTGGATGAAGGTGGACGGGCGCGGCATCGGCGTGCAGACACGCCGCGCGTTGCGGCTGATCGAACGCGGGGTGGAGCCGTTCGAGGCCGGGCAGCGCGCCCGCCAAGAGGGCCCGGCCGACGCGGCCGGCAATGGCGCCGTGATGCGGTGCATCCCGGTCGCGCTCCGTTTTCACGACAACGTCGACCGGTTGATCCGCGTGTCGTCTCAACAGGCGGCCATTACCCACGCCGATGAGCGCTGCACGTGGGGAGCGGTCGCCGTGAACCTCGCCGCCCGCGAGTTGCTGCACGGCAACAGCTACTTTGTCGACGAGGTTCTGTACAGTTTGAAGGACCGCGCGCCGCGTCCGTTGACCGATGCGATTCATCGCGCGGCGCGCGAGGAGCAAGCCGCGCTCCCGATCGTCGTGGCGGGCGCATATGGCTACGTCGTCCATTGCGTGGAGATCGCGTTCTGGTTCGCGGCGCACGCGCGCTCGCTCGAGGACGCGCTGCTTTACCTGGCCCGCGCGGGCGGCGACACGGATACGAACGCGGCCGTGGCGGGCGCCCTGATCGGAGCGCGCGACGGCGAGGCGGGTATTCCGCCGCGCTGGCTCCATCTCATCGCCGGGGCGGATGGGATCACACGGCTGGCCGACCGCTTGATCGGAGCGGCCTGACGGCGGGGACTACTTCTTCGCCTTGCGGGGGATGTACTTCGCGATGCGGTCCATCACGTCCCGGTCGTTCAGCGTGATGGAAATGACGCGCCACCCCGCGCGCCCGCGCCAGTTGAGTCGCACGAAGCGCCGCCCCTGGTGCCACTCCCACATCCCCACTTCGCGCCGCTGCGCCGGTCCGAACCGGCGTACCAGGTCCTTTTGCGCCCGCGCCACGATCGCCGTGGTGCCGCTGTCGCTGAAGTCGATCACCGACGTCTGGTAGTCGATCACGTTGGCGCTGAGATAGAACCGGGTGCTGTCGGCAGGGTCGCGGATCTTGAGGCCGCAGTCCATCACCTGTGCCGTCCGTCGGGACGTGTCGCACCGCAACGTATCGGCGCGGGCCAGGGCCTGCGCCCGCACGGCGAAGTCACGGTAGGTCATGCCGGGAGTGAAGCCGCGGTATGCGAATGGGACGGTGCGAGCCGTGTCGCGCGCGGGCGCCTGGGAGGCGAGCGCTGCCGGGACGAGGGCCGCGAGGGCCAGCCGGAGAAGCCGCATGGCTCCCAATATACGAAAACGCAGCGGGCCCGGGATTGCCCGGGCCCGCCTCCAGGTGCGATCCGAGTCGTTCAGACCTTGCGGACGTTCTGCGCCTGCAACCCCTTCGGACCCTGCGCCACGTCGAACTCGACCGTGTCACCTTCCGAGAGGCTCCGGAACCCCTCGGCTTGGATCGCCGTGAAGTGGACGAACACATCCGGACCCGACTCCTGCGCGATAAAGCCGAAGCCCTTCGCGTCGTTGAACCACTTCACCTTACCCTTAGCCATACTCGTTTCATCCTCGAACTTATGGGGCGCTGCCCCGGGGACATGCGGCCCAGCCACCGCGGCCTGGGACGGGTTCAAACAAAAACCGCGAGACGAATGGTCCTCGCGGAGCGCCAGACAAACCGATAATCGGTGTCACGGATTGCTTGAACCGAACGCGAAAGTAGGACCGCGTCGTGTGACTGTCAATAGCGATAAAGTTCGCGCGCAAAAGTGCTTTTGCCTATCGACATTAAGCCGACAGCATCACGACAGTTCTAACGCGCCAGGCCCCGCCTACTGCGGCCGGTTGAGTCCGATGTCGGTGCGGAAGACCTTGAGCGACCCTTCGTACGATCGGATCAACGCCAGGACGTCGTCGGCCGTCTTGGCGGGCGTGCGGAACGCGGTGCGCTGGCACGTGACCATGTACCCGAGCACCGAATCGATCTGCAGCGAGAGTTTGCGGGCGTGGGTTCGCACAGTGTCGTCGTAAGCGATTGGGCTCATCTGCGCGCGCCCCGAGCCCATGAACGTGCGTGCCGTGCCGCACAGCCCGCCCAGGCGCCGGCCGGCTTGCCGCAGCCGCACGGTGTCTTTCGCGCCATACGCGCGGGCGACGCGGTCGATCCCGTCCTTCAGCTGAGCGATGCCGCGCCCCGCCGTGCGCAGGCCGTCGAGGTAGCGCTCTTGTGCCGGGGTAGGTGGTGACGAATCGGCGCGGGTGGAGTCTTTCCGAGCAGTGTCCGGCTGTTGCGCGCCGAGCGCGGAAACGACGAAACACAGCACAATACTGAAACGCCCCATGACGAATTCCTCTATCTGGTAGTGAGACTCTGGGTTATAATCCCTACATGACCGTTCCCGCAACCTCACGTCGGGCGCATCAGTTCGAAGATCGCGCCGGAGCGTGGGCCCACTTCTTCCAGCAAGCGGGCGAGGCGCCGCGCATTGTGGCGTTCGACGACCTCGCCGGCTGCCCGCTGGACCAGGGCTTATCGGTCATCGGCTGGACCCAAGCCGTGGGCATCCTCGCCGAAGATGACGTGATTCACGCGGCGCGCCTCGGCACCGACGCCGCGGCGGCGGTGGTCGAGCGCAAGAACGGCGACGAGCGGGTGTACGTCTATTTCGGCCCCCGCATGGCCGCCCCGCCGGCTGATCCCTACGAAGGCACTCTGCTGTACGACGAGCCCGGTGTACGCGCCTATATCTTCGCGCACCGCGTGCACGCCATCGCCCATTTCCTCCGCGCCACCCAGGGACAGGGGACCGTGCTGTCGCTGTTCGGGCGTCGCGCGCCTGAAGTGCGCCACATTCATCGCTGGCTGCAGGCGCTTTTCGACGAGCCGTTCGCTCCAGGCACGACGCAGCTCCTCGCGGCGTGGTTCGCCACGGCCGGAGCGGGCTTCCTGTTCCTGCCGGCCCAGCCCGGCGAGCCGTATCGCTACTGCGAAGTCGGCATCGACACCTGACGTGATCGCACTGCTGCTGGCTCTCTGGACGGCCGCGCCGCCCAGCGCTCGCCCGTCCGCTCGCCAGGCTCCCGACACGGTTCTCACACGGGAGCTCGGCGCGCCGCTCGCGGCGCTGCGTGATTCCTTGTCTGCCGTGCAAGGATCGGGTGAGGCCTTCCGGCACGACTTGGCGACGGCGTCACCCGATCTCGTCATCGCCCGCGCTCAGCGCGTCCAGGAGTCTTGCGTCCGCGCGGTCGGCGCGCTGCGCGCGGCCCAGCGCGCTCTCGCCGCTACCACGCTCGCACCAGGCCCGCGCCCTCACGCGGCCGAGCTACACCGCGTCCTGTCCCAGCTGCAGGGTGACCTGTCCCGCTGCCAACGCGATTTCGCGCCCGGCGTTTGGTACGCACGCGTCGATAGCTTGCGCGCCTGGGGCCCGTCCCGTCTCGACCAGCTGGACGATCGCCTACTGCGCGCCATCCGCGCTACGGATCATCTGCGGGCCGTGCTCGGCTACAAGTCTTAGCACGCCGTGTGGGAACGTGGACGCTGTGGATTCACAAGTCCACATCGTGTGGAAGTACCCCGGAACGGGCGATAGGGCCACAGGTTAGCATCCACATTCCGTGCACATAACAGTGAGCTAACCCGAAGAAACATCGGCACTTGCGCCGTTTCCCGCCACCCCTATATTGCTCTCCACGCGCCGTGAGGGGAAGGGTTGGGACTCGCGTCTCTACTACGCCTTCATGACGAGTTCGGACGGAAATTCCGGGGAGGGCGCCGACGCAATCAAGGGCTCAGGCGTCCAGCGATCCGGGAGAGTCTCTCCGGTCCGGACAGATGGGGCCAGTCGCGTGCCCCACCCGCGCCGACGTGGTGCCTCGGCGTGCAGTGCGGAAGGTCGGTCCGCGACCCGATCTGACCCGTAGCACTCGCATTGGTGAACCTTGTGGCCCGGCCAGGCTGCTTGGGGATGGAAGCCGGAGCTCCCGTTTCGCCCTACCGAGCGACGCAACAGTCAACCGGTGGCGATGGGAAGAAGAACGGTGGGTGAAAGCCCCCGGCTCCGGGTAGCCGATGCGTCGGGGCCCCCGGGCGTCGCAAGACGTCCCGGGGGCTTCGTATTTTGCCCCGTTTGACCTTTCACCCCGTGCTCGGGTCTCCTGCCCGTGACTCCACTGCTTTGGCCGGCCGGCGCCGGCGCACTCGCTCTCGGCACGCTCCTCTGGGGTGCGTACGATCCCAACAGCCCGCTGTTCGGGCGGGCGATCGGCCACGGGCGCCGGAACGCCCGCGTGTGCTATCTCACCTTCGACGACGGCCCGAACGCGGGTGCCACCCGTTCAATTCTCGAGACGCTCGCCGCGGCAGGAGTGCCTGCCACCTTCTTCCTTGTGGGCGCGCACGTCCGGCGCTTCCCCGAGATCGCCCGTCAGGTCGCAGCCGCGGGCCACGAAATCGGGAACCACACGTTCTCGCACGTGAAGCTGCACCGCCGCGGTCCGGCGCGAGTGCGTGCCGAGTTGCAGCAGGCGCACGACGCGATCGTGGACGTCACCGGCCGCGCGCCGCGCCTGTTTCGCGCGCCGCACGGTTACCGCAACCCGTTCGTCGGCCGCGAGGTGCGGCGGCTGGGCTACACCGTCTTTGGATGGTCGTTCGGCGTGTGGGACTCCGCCCGGCCGGGTGCCGCCGTGATCCGGCGCCGCGTGGCACGGGCACTGCGGCCCGGCGCCATCATCCTGCTCCACGACGGCGACGGATACGATGCGGCGGGCGACCGTACGCAGACTGCCGAGGCCCTCCCGGGGATCATCGCGGACGCGCGGGCACGCGGCTACGACTTCCGGCCGCTGAGCGACCTCGCGTCCTGACGCGTGAATCGGCTGTCGTGCGGCGAATTCCGGTGCCGCGTCCGGTGGTGCCGCGGCTCATACTCCCGCCCGTGTCTCCCACCCGCACGATGCCGGCTGGCCCCGATCGCTTGCGCCAAGCGGCGCTGGCGGAGCTGAACAACGCGCTGTGCGCGGCGCGCTGCGCCGCCCAGCTGGCGGGAATGGAGTCGCGGGACTTCGGCGTGAAGGAACTGCTGTTGACCACGCTGGCGCAGATCGACCGCGCGGCGGTGGTGGCGCGGCGCCTGCTCTAGCCCGTCTGTCCCCAGTCGGAGGCGCCGCGAAACACCCGCCGGCGGTCGAGCTGCCAGAAGCTGCGTTGCGACACGAGCTCCTCGCCGAACGCGTCCGCCTGGCGCAGGGCGTCGGCCATACTCGCCGTCTTGGCGCTGGCGTTGTCGGCCCAGTGCAGGACTTCGGCCTCGAGCGTCATGGGCGTGACCGGGCTGCCGTACTCCAACCGCCCGTGGTGTGACAGGATGAGATGGTGCAACACGGCCCGCTCGGCATCGCTGCAGGGCGGAGTGGCACATTCCCCCAGGCGGCGCTCCAGCGCCAGCGCGCCGAGCGTCACGTGGCCCACCAGATGGCCCGCGTCCGTGTACGCGAACGCACCGTCCCAGCGATAGGCGTCCAGCTTGCCGATGTCGTGCAGCAGCACCCCCGCGAGTACGATGTCGGAGTCGGCGCCGGCCACGCGCGCAATCGCCCGGGCGATCACCGCCACCTCAGCCGTGTGCTTGAGCAGGCCGCCCAGCGCGGCGTGGTGACCCGCGATGCTGGCGGGGCAACCCTCGTAGCGGCGGCGGAAGTCGTCCTCGTCGTAAAATAGCCCGAGCACGGTCGCGAGCCGTGGCTTCGCGATTTCGCGGCGCCAGGCGTCGAGCTTTTCCCAGTACGGCGCCACGTCGCCGACCGACGGCAGCAGCCCCGCGGGATCGACGCTCCCTGGCGGCAAGAGTCGCAGCGATGTCACGCGCAGCTGCCGCCGCCCGCGGTATTCCGCCACGTCGCCGATCACCTGGACCACGTGGCCTTTGCGAATGCCCTCGACTTGCGCCTGACGCTCCGGCCAGAACGGCTCGCTGGCGATGGTCCCGGACGCGTTGCCCAACGTCAGGACCGTGTACTCGCCGCCCTCGAAGCTCCGCTGCTCGACCTCGATCACGAGCAACGGATCCTGGAGCCGGTCGCCGGGCTGCAGGGTTGTCAGATCAACGGGGCGGGGCACGAAGAGAATATAGGTGCGTGGTGCGGGGTGCGTGGTTCGTTTGGCTGCAGTGACGGTCATTTACGCGCGGAGCAACCACGTACCCCGCACTACGCACCTTTTGGCGGTTGCTTCAGCTTCGGAAGATCGGTCTCTCTGTCGTGCTCTTTGTGGAACGGCAGCCGCGGCGCCCGGATCGGCAGCAGGTGAGCGATCGAGTTGGCGTAGTACTCGAGGAGCGGCCGGCCGCGCGGCAACACGACAAGGCTCGAGCCATCCTTCACCACCAGATGGCGCAGACGCAGCATGCGCCACGCGCGGTCCCAGACGTCCGCGATGCGGGCGTCGCCGCGGACCACCTTGGCATTGACCCCGTGCAACCGGTCGCGCAGCTCGTCCATCCGTTCGAGCAGGGCGTCGTGCGGGATCACGGACCGTTCGAAGGACAGCAGGGCCGCCGCCGCAAGCGGCACGGGCGTCACCGGGATGATCGCGCCGATCCGCTCCATCATCTCGCGCGCCAGGCGGTTGAGCTCGGGGAGGCGGCGCTCCGTGGGCCAGTCGAGGAGGCCCGCGGGCGCCGTGCGCAGCCACGCCCGGAGCGACAACGGCGTGCCGAAGTTCACCGCGGCGCGGCCGTAGCGGCGTAGCCGGCCCGTCACCAGTCGACCCACATTGGTGATGACGTAGGCCGCGACGCTGGCCAGCTGGGTCAAGCGGCCGGGGCGGTCGCGCTCGTCCACCAGCTCGCGAATCAAGGAGCGATCCTCGAGCACTCGGTCGTAATTCAGCGCTACGGGCACGAACCAGATGTCGCGGCCGAAGTCGGGATCGGCCACGGTGCGGCAGATGTAGTCGAGGAGACCGAGCTTGGGCGGTCGCAGCCGGCCGTCGCGCGTCAGCCCGCCTTCGGGGAAGATCCCCTGTGTCACGCCGTTCTTGGTGATTAGATGGACGTAACGCTCCAACACCGCATGGTACAGGGGCTCGCGGAAGCGCCGCCTGATGAAGTAGGCGCCGAACGATTTGAACACATACTCGAGCGGCCAGGCGCGCGCCCATTCGCCCACGGCGTAGCTCACGTGCACGCCGCGCGCCAGCACGTACGCCACCACCACATAATCCGCGTTGGACCGGTGATTCATCAGGTAGACCACGACGTCGCGCTTGGGGAGGCGCCCCAACGCCGGCTCGTCCTGATAGTCCACGGTCACCTTGAACAACAGGTTGACGAGGATCTTGGCGGCGTTGTAGCCGAGCTTGTAGTAGGAGAGGACGTTGAAGTAGGGGACGATCTCGTCGACGTACGCCCGCGCGCGCCGGCGCACCGCCGGCTCGGCGGCGTGGTGGACCGCCGCGTGGTCCGCGATCGCTTGGACGATGACGGGGTCGGCGAGCAGCGTCGTCTTCGCGTGACGGCGTTGCTGCAGTTGGTAGCGGGAGAGGCGCGTGCGGTACTCGTGGAGGGTGCGAAGGGCCCAGCGGCGCAGCCACCCGCTCACGGAATTGCGCCCCCTTCGTGCTTCAGCTGCGCGTACCCCATGCCCTTGAGGATGGTGATGCGCTTGGCCATGGGCGGATGCGTGGCGAGGGCGTCCGCGAGCCAGCCCTCGTGGCCGGTGAGCCGGCGGCCCAGCGGGTCCGCGATGCAGAGGTGCGCGGTCCCGCTCTTGATCGACGACGTAGGCGCGTCGGCGGCTTCGATCTTCTCGAGCGCGCTCGCCAGCGCGAGCGGATTGCGGGTGAACTGCGCGCTCATCGCGTCCGCCAAATACTCCCGCTTGCGGCTCACCGCGAGCGCCAGCAGCCGCGCGATGACGCCCGCCAGCAGCCAGGAGAGCAGCCACAGCACCAGCAGCAACACGACGGCTGCGCCGGCACCCTTTCCCTTGCCGCCGCTCGACACCCGCCCGCCGCCCCGCATGATACGGCCCATGCCGTTGCTCATCAGCGCCACCATTCCCACGAGCGCCGCCAGCGTCGTCATGAGCCGGACGTCGAGGTTCTTCACGTGGCCCAGCTCGTGGGCCACTACCGCCTGCAGCTGGTCGCGATTCAGCGCGTCGAGCAAGCCCTGTGTCACCGCCACGTGCGCGTGTTGCGGATCGGTGCCCGTGGCGAACGCATTGGGGTCGGGGTCGGGAACGATCCAGATGCGCGGCCGCGGCACACCGGCGGCGACCGCCATTTCCTCGACGACGTTCACGAGCTGGCGCTCGGCGTCGGTTTGTGGATCGGTGATCTCGCGGGCGCCGGTGGCCCACAGCACTTTGCTCGCGCCCGTGCGGTAGCCGTACCAGGCGATCCAGGCGCCCAGGGCCGTGAGGACCATGCCGAACCACCACACGGTGTGCTGCCGCGCGGGCGGCTGGTTCGCGGTGGACAGCGCGTAGATCCAATCGCCCCCGAACCCCAGCCACGCGAAGAACAGCACGAACGCGATGATCAGCAAGACCGTGCGCCGGCGGTTTGCCTCCTGCTGCTGGAAGAGGTTGAGGGCGCCGGTATCCGTCACGCGGCGGGCGGCTTCATGGAGAGATCCACCTGCGGCACCGCGCGCTCCGCTTGATCGCTGATCTCCCACAGCTCGGCGGGCTGCGCCTTGGCGAGCCCCGCGACCATGTTGGTGGGGAATTGCTGCTGCTTGGTGTTGTACTGGGTCGCCGTGTCGTTATAGAGCTGGCGCGCGAACGCGATACGGTTCTCGGTGGAGGTGAGCTCTTCCTGCAGCTGGCCGATGTTGCCGGTCGCCTTGAGGTCGGGATAGCGCTCCACGGTCACCAGGAGGCGCGACAGCGCCGACGACAGCTGGTTTTCGGCCTGGCTGATTTGCTTCACGCCCTCGGCGCCCTGGGCGTTGACCTTGACCGCCTGATTGCGCGCCTGAATGACGGCTTCGAGCGTGCCCTTCTCGAAGTCCATGGCGCCCTTCACGGCGCTCACGAGATTGGGGATGAGATCGTGCCGCCGCTTGAGCTGCACGTCGATCTGCTTGAAGGCATTGAACGTCTGGTTCTTGAGCGAGACGAGGCCGTTGTAGGCGGCAACGACCCACAAGACGATCAGAACAAGGACAATCAGGGGAAGCCAGAACATCGCCACTCCAAGGTTGGAGGGTGGAAGACCGCCACGGCATCGAGCGTTACGCTGGCGCGGGGGGCGCGAGTTTCGCGATCGCCTGGCGCACCGCCTCGGCGAGAACGGCTTCATCGGTGCCGAGCCGGACGAGCGGGTGCCCGGTGTCGACATTCAGCTCCACGCCGCGCGCTACGGGAATGCGCCGCCACGTGGCGGCGGGCGGTGCGTCGGGTGCGGCGTCGCGTGTCAGCCAGGCGTTGAGCGCGCGGCCCGAGCGGCCGCGCGGCAGGCCGCCGCGGCCGCTCAGCGGCAGGCGGTCAGGTCCGGGCAACGATGCGCCCAACGCGCTGGCGCAGCGGCGTTCCAGCACATCGCCCGTCTGATCCTGCATTTCCTTGGTGATCGCCGCGAGCGTGCCACCCTCCATTTGGCGCAGCTTGATCCACAGGAGCTGGAGAAAGTGGCGGTATGAGTAGGTGGCGGCCGTGCCGCGGCCCTCCGGTGGGCTCACGAGCCCGCGCGTCACGTAGAAGCGGACGGTGCGCTGGCTGGGCTGGGCGCGCGCAGCGGCATTGATCGGCGTGACGGCGGATGCGTCGAGCACGGCGCCGACCAACCCTGCGAGGTCGCGCAGATTCCACGGCGCCAAGTTGCGGTATTCGCGCAGGACTTGCAGCGCGTCCTGGTGGGCGGCGCTGGTCATGCGGTCAGCCGTTGCTGGTGCGGCGGCTGCGGAAGCGCACGACGTCGGCCACCCAGCGCGAAACGTCCCGCACGTCGAACGGCTTGCGCAGCACGACGCAGTGGTGGTGCTCGATCCAGGAGGCTACGTCGTCCGCGTCGGCGTCGCCCGACATCAGCGCGATACGGCCTTCGAGCGCCGGCCAACGGTTCACGATCGCCAGGTACAGCGCCAGCCCGGACATGCCGGGCAGATTGATGTCGAGCAGCAACGCGTCGGCCTGCTCGGAGACGAGCATTTGATACGCGGCCTCCGCATCACCCGCGGTCAGCACGCGATAGCCGTCGCGCGCCAGCAGGCGCTCGAGGATGCGGCGCAGCGGCGCCTCGTCGTCCACCACGAGGACCGTCGCGGGATGTTGGGGAGGTGCGTCGGTCATGAGGCGGCGCGCCGCGCGCCCACGGTAGCATGGCGGAACCGCTGCGACACCCGCTCCAACGCCTCCTCCGGCGTGAGCGACAGACGCATCTCCCCCGCCGTGAGGCCGAGGTATGCGCGCGCATGCTGCTGCAGGATCTTGGCCTGCCCGTAGCTCATCCGCGCGACCACGTCTTCGATCGTGAATCCGGGGTCCTGCAGCAGCCGGTGCGCGTACAGCACGCGCGCCGCCGCCAGGAAGTGGCGGGGACTGGGCAATCCGGCTCGGGTGATCCAGCGGTAAAACGTGCGCCGGTCCACGCGCGCCCGTTCGGCCACCTGCTGCACGCGCTGCACTTCGGTGGGCGAGCGGAGTGCTTCCTCGATCACCGCGCGGAGACTGGCCGGCAGCGGCGCGAGCGCGTCGGCGATCTCGGCGACGAGCCGCTGCGATGCGGTGCGGGCCGCTTCGTCGCTCAGGATCTGACGCAACCGCGCGGGATGGTCCTCGTGATGCGCGAACACGACATGCTGCACGCCGTGCCGCCCCAGCGCGAGCAGCACACCGGCGGTCTCGGGCGTCAGCGTCGTGTAAATGAAAATGGGCAGGGACGGGAACAGCACCCGCAGGCGCTCGATTTCCTGACGCCGGGCTTCTCCCGAGAGCAGGGGATCGACCACGGCCAGCTCAACGGGACGCGTGCGGATGAGGTCCAGGGCTTCCCCCCACCCCCGGGCGCGGACGAACTCGAACCGCCCCCCCGCGGCGCGCCGCAGGCGGTGGAGTTGAAAGTCGGGAATTGCGGCTAGCACCAGCATGGATGTCCCAAAAATGCCCTAAGTTGTCACAAAACTGCCCTAAAACTCCGCACCCGCCCTCCTCATCTTGGGTTTGTTCCTGCTGTAGCACCCAACGTTAAGGAGGTTTTATGGCCCGCCGGATCCGCTCCCTGCTGCCCTTGCTGCTCGTGACGTTCGCCCTGACGGCCGCCGCCTGCGCCGATTCCACCGCCCCGCATCCTGATACGGTGTGCGATCACTCGAACAACAACACCTGCCACTAGACGGCTCAACCGACGAGCTGGGCGAGCGAGGCCGCGACCTCGCGCACCGGCTCGAGGTCGCACTGGGGCTCCCGGTCTGACGCCGAGCACGACTCCAATTCGTGTTCGCACGCCGGGAGTCCCGCCTGTACGCGCTCCACGCGGAACTCGAATTCGTGGAGACCGTGTTCGGCCGCCAACGCTCGCGCCGTCCTCAGGATATCTGCCGCACGCGTCAAGTGGCCGAAGCGGGCGACGCCGATGCCGAGCTTCAAATAGAAATCGACGCGAATGTTTGCCGGCATCTGTGGCTCCGACCCGGCGATGCGTTCACGCCACCGCTCAAATCCGACGCGGTCCCCGCGTGCTGAGGCGAGATACATCAGCTCGATGAGCGCGTTGGCATGGTTGTCGCGCTCACCTTCGTGTGCCACGACCATGGTCAGGGCTCGCTCAGCCGCGTCGTATTCGCCCAACGCGCGCAGCGTGAGCCCGAGGTCGAGCAGCACGCGCAGCTTCGACGGCTCATCCTCGTACAGCTGGAACGCGTTCCAGAAGTGCGACACGGCCGTATCGCGACGGCCTCGCACGTCGTGGGTCACGCCCAAGCCGTGCTCGGCCCGGGCCTGGGCGTCCCGCTCGCCGGCTAACGCGGCATCGGCCAGGATCGCCTCGTAGCTCGTCTGCGCCGCCGCCAGGTTGCCGCGATGAACGGCGATGTTGGTGCTGCCAATCCGGCTGAGCAAGTGCGAGTAGCGATCACCAGCGCGCGTGGCTCGCTCGCCGGCCGCCGTATAGGCGATCTCTGCTTCTTCGAACCTGCCGAGCTTGCGCAGCACCCGCGCGTTGCGGAGCAGGCCTGCAATCAGGTCCCGCTCGCGCAGCTTCCTATCGCCTACGTCCAGCATCGTCTCCAGGACATCGAGCGCCTCCTCGTACTGCCCCTCGTCCTCGAGGAAATGCGCATACGCGAACAACGCCGGCCCTACCAGCCCCACCTGGCTCAGCCGATAGGCGTCCATGGCGGAATGAACGAGCCCCACGAGGTGCGCCGCTTCCGGGGCGCCGGCGTCGAGCTCTTGGCAGTAGCGCTCGGTGGCGGCGTACTGGTAGCGGAACACGTCCGGTGCCACGGGCGGGCCTGAGGGGCGCAGCAAGTCCACCAGCCGCAACGCCAGAAACGCTCCCTGGCCCAGGCGGGCAGCCGGCGAGACCGCTGGCTGGTCGGCCACACGGGCGAGGAACACGCCATGAGCCAGACCGCCGAACGGGGCGGGGGCGACATCGTTCATTGCAGCGATGGTGGGCTCACTTGGAGCGGTCGTTCTTCATTAATGCACACCCTGTGCCCCCGCCGCAACGCGGTAGCACGCCTCAACATACCGAATTCGTCGGGTGTCCGTTAGAGCGAGAAACACTCGCATTTTTCCGGTTTGCGGCGCACTGCTTCGGTACCGGCCTGCACAGCCGTTCATGTTTGATTGCTGTGTGCGCCGGGGATTCACCGTTGTCGAGCTCATTGTGGTCCTGGTGGTGATCGGGGTCACCCTTACCCTTGCGCTCCCAAGGCTCCAGGACACCCTGGACCGCATCGCCGTCGAGCGATCCGCGGCCGATCTCTCGGTGGCGCTGGGGGCGGCCCGGAACGCCGCCGTAATGTGGGGGACCCGGGCGCGACTGGTGATCGCCGCCGACTCGCTGCGAATCGATCGGTGGGCTGACAGCGGCTGGGCGATGCACCGGCTCTGGCCTGGCCCGGCAGACCATGCGGTGACGCTGGAGGTGTCCAACGCCCAAGTCGTTTTCGGACCAACCGGTATGGGATGGGGGGGGTCAAACACCAAGGTCGTGCTGCGGCGAGGCTCCCATTCCGCAACGTTGACCACGTCCCGGCTGGGACGGGTCAAACGCTGGTGAGACGGCGCAACCATTTTCGGCCCCCCTGCATCTAACGGTGTGAGCGCGGGGGGAGTGGATGAAACCAAGAGCCCCTCGTCGGCGTATAACTAGGCCAAGCGTCAAGACATGTATCGCAGTTTGGTCGCGGTCGAAGTGTGACGGCCACTTCGCCCGACCGCCAACCCGGGGAGCTTTCGGCCCCGGGTTTGGTTTTTATGGTCTCAGGACGGCGACATGTCCTCGTCGAGAAAGACCAGCGTGTGGCGTCGCTGCACGATCGCGGCGAGGGCCTGGTGGACCTTGGGGTCCACCACGGTTCCCGACATCGCGGCCATACGCGCCGCGGCGTCCTCCGGGGTCATCTTGTCTTGGTACGGGCGGGATGTGGTGAGCGCATCGAAGATTTCAGCGGCGCCGATGACGCGCGCGCCGACCGGGATCTCCTCACCCCGCAGGCCGTCGGGGTACCCGCTGCCGTCCCAGCGCTCGTGGTGGTGTCGCACGTAGGCGATGACGTCGCCCAAGTGGGACAGGGGCGCCAGGATTTGCGAGCCGATCACTACGTGCTGCTTGACGTGCTCGAATTCGTCGGGCGTGAGCGGCCCTTCCTTATTAACCACGTCGTCCCGCGTGCCGATCTTGCCGAGGTCGTGCAGGCGCCCGGCGACGCGCACCTGCTCGACGACATCGTCCGACAAGCCAAGCTCGGCGGCCAGCGTGGCGGAGAGGGCGGCGACGCGGGCCGAGTGACCGCGCAGGTAGGGGTCCTTGGCCTCCATCGCGTTGACGAGAGCCTCGAGCGTGGCGGTCGAGATGCGCTCCAGTCGCATGCGCTCGCGCTGCAGCTCGGCGGTGCGGGTGGTAACCTCTTCCTTGAGCCACTGATTGAGGTGGCGGTTCTCCACCAGCATTTCGCGGCGCTTGAGGGCGCGCTGCACGGCGCGGCCCAAATCGGCGAGCTCGATGGGCTTGGTGAGATAGTCCATCGCCCCGCGTTGCATGCACAGGGCGGCGCTGGTGGCGTCGTTGACCGCGGTCAGCATCAGAATGGCGAGGTTGGGCTCTGCCTCGATCGCTTGCGGCACCAGGTCGACGCCGCTCATGCCGGGCATGCGGATGTCGCACAGCATCAGGGCGAGCCGGTGGCGCTTGAGTTGCTGCAGCGCCTCTTCGCCCGAAGCCGCGGTATACACCTCGAACTGCTGCTGGGCGAGGAACTTCTTCAGGGCGTTTCGGATCGGCTCCTCGTCGTCTACGACGAGAACCGCTTGAATCCCCTCACGCTCGGCCACTCGGGACTCCTCGCTCGGCATCCGTTGCAAGATGGCGGCGGCCGACCGATTCGGATAGGCGCCGGCCGCCGCCGGGCGCTCAAACGGGTGCGCTCACGAAGGTTACGTCAATAGATTGCGGCAGGAGGCCGGCGCGGTGCGCCCGGCCAAGCAGCTCGGCCACGCCGCGGCGGCCACGGTCACCGTAATCCACCGTGAATTCGTTCACGTACATCCCGACGAAACGGTCGATGCGGGCCGCGTCCACGCCCCGCGAGAAGCTCTGAGCGTGCCGCAGGCCCTCGGCGCGGTGTGCCAGGCCGTATTCGATGCTGGACTTCAGGTCGTGCGCGATGGCGAGCATGAGCGGCTCGCCCAGGTCGCGGCGCACCACATTGCCGCCCAACGGCAACGGCAGGCCGGTTTCGGCATGCCACCACTCCCCCAGGTCGGCCCAGAGGTGCAGGCCGTGGTCTGCGAACGTGAGTTGGCCTTCGTGGATCAAGAGGCCGGCGTCGGCGCGGCCCGCGGCCACGTACTCTTCAATCTCATTGAACGGCACGACCACATGGCGGGCGCCGGGCTGATACAGCCGCAGCGTGAGGAACGCCGTCGTCAGCTCGCCCGGCACTGCGATGCGAAGGTCCGCCAGCGCCTTCCGGGGGTCGGGCGGAGCGGGCGTCCGGGCCACGATGCGCGGGCCGTAGCGGTCTCCAATGCTCGCCCCATGGGCGAGCAAGGCGTAGCGATCGGCCAAGTAGGCGTAGGCGTGGAGCGACACCGCCGTGACCTCGAGCTCGCCCCGCAGGGCCCGGCGGTTCAGCGTCTCGATGTCCGACAGCTCGTGCACATAACGGCGCTCGCCCGTATCGATCCGCCCCGCGGCCAGCGCCCAAAACATGAACGCGTCGTCGGCATCGGGGCTGTGGGCGACGTGAATCGTGCGCATGACGCTAGCGGCCGGCGGTTGCTTTGAGCGCGTCGCCGTGGAAGGCGTCGAGCGAATCCTTGTGGTCGGTATACTCGGGCCGGTTGCGGCCGCGCTCGGCGGCCTCGTTCCTCAGGAAATCGCGGAAGGCCTGCTTCGCTTTGACGGCATTGCCGTTCGCCTGGTAGGCACGGGCCCGGAGCATAGGGGCGAACAGGTGCGTCGGAACGTTGCGCACGATCGTATCCGCTTCGGCGAGGGCCCCGGCGGCGTCGCCACCCGCCAGGTGCAGCACGCCGATGTGATAGCGCGCGTCGTTGTCCAAGGCCGGCAGCTGAGCGTAGGTCTGCAGCGCCATGGGGAGGAAGAACTGGACCGAGTCGGTCTTGCCCTCCTCCGCGAGGCGCATCACGCGGTTGTACAGTCGCGTGGCCTGCTCTTCGGGCGACATCTGGCTGATGTCGACCGCCGGGGCGCCGCCGCCCTGGGCCGCGAACGGCGGCGCCTCGGTCGTGCCCCCGCCCGTCCTGCCGGGTCGCATGAGCAGCACCGTGACGAGCGCGCCCAGCGCCGCGCCGGCGACACCCCAGGGGAGGCCGGTTCGCCAGCCGCCTGGGGCGGAGCTGGGAGCGGTAACGCTGGCGCCGCATTTGTGGCAGAAGCGAGCGCTGTCGGAGAGCTGGGTCCCACAAGCATGACAGTTCATAGACGGAAGAATCTAACTGGCAGGAATCCGTCCGGGAGCGTAGAGTTTACCGCCATGGGTCTCTCGTTCCCCGGCCAGGAGCGCGCCCGGCAGATGGGTGAGCTGCGGCGCGGCACGCAGCATTGGAACGTGCTCCTGGAAACGGAGCCGGACGCCACGCTCGGTACTGTGCGGGGCCGGATCCACTTCGTGAGTCTGGAGCGCCACCGGGTCACGGGCTGGATCTTCATGGAGTGGCAGGAACGCGAGGTGCAGGAGCGGTTCAGCGAGTTCTCGGCCGCGGAGCTGTGGCAGTTCCTGGAGGCCTTGCCGGACTGACCTGCCTGTACCGCTGTCTCTGCACATGTTGCAAGTTCTCCACATCACATTTCCAAGATCCTCAAAGAGAAACGTCGGCATGTAACTTGAATCGTGCATGTCGCGCACGATTTGGTTGACACTTGGACGAGCGCGAGCTACGTTCCGCCATGCCTGCCGCCTGCCGCATGCACGACGAGAGCCCGCCCCCCCTGAGCCCGGTGTCGGGCTCTCGTGTTTGGCAGGCCGTCCGAGCGCCGCTCCCTGACCCCGACTGCTGGAGGAAACCGAGGCCATGACCGCCACACTGGAACCCACCACCAAACCATCCGCGGAGAAAGGCGCCGCGCCGTCGCCCGCCGACGTGATCCGGCGCGCCCGCGAGGCCGGCGTACAAGTCGTCGACGTCAAGTTCTGCGACCTGCCCGGCACGTGGCAGCATTTCTCGCTGCCGCTGAAGGAGCTGTCCGAGAGCGTCTTTGCCGAAGGGCTCGGCTTCGACGGCTCGTCGATCCGCGGATTCCAGGCGATCAACGAGAGCGACATGCTGCTCATGCCGGACCCGGCGAGCGCGTTCGTCGATCCGTGTCTGCAGGTGCCGACGCTGTCGCTGACGTGCGACATTGTCGACCCGATCACGGGAGAGTCGTACTCGCGCGACCCGCGCTACGTCGCCCGCAAGGCGGAGCAGTACCTGGTGAACAGCGGCGTCGCCACGACGGCGTACTTCGGGCCGGAGGCGGAGTTCTACATCTTCAACTCGGTGCGCTTCGACCAGAACGCGCACGAGGGCTACTACTTCCTCGACTCCGAAGAGGGGATCTGGAACTCGGGCGCCAACGGCTCGCCCAATCTGGGGCACCGGCCGCGGCACAAAGAGGGATATTTCCCGGTGCCGCCGGTGGACCGGCTGCAGGACCTGCGCTCCAAGATCATGTTGGCGCTGATGGCGTCGGGGATCGACGTCGAGGTCCATCATCACGAGGTGGGAACGGCGGGGCAGACCGAAATCGACATGCGGTTCAACTCGCTCACCCGCATGGCCGATCAGGTGATGATGTACAAGTACATCGTCAAGAGCGTGTGCCACCAGCACGGCTACACGGCCACGTTCATGCCGAAGCCGATGTTCGGCGACAACGGCTCGGGCATGCACGTGCACATGAGCTTATGGAACGAAGGCAAGAACCTGTTCTTCGACGCCAACGGCTACGCCCTGCTGTCGGACCAGGCGCGCTGGTACATCGGCGGGCTGATCCAGCACGCTCCCGCGGTCCTCGCGTTCGCGGCCCCGACGACCAACAGCTACCGTCGTTTGGTGCCGGGCTACGAGGCGCCGATCAACCTGATCTACTCGCAGCGCAACCGTTCGGCGATCTGCCGCATCCCGATGTACTCCAAGTCGCCCAAGGCCAAGCGGGTCGAGTTCCGGGCGCCCGATCCCTCGAGCAACCCGTATCTCACGTTTGCCGCGCTGCTGATGGCGGGCCTGGACGGTATCAAGCACAAGATCGAGCCGCCCAAGCCGATGGACGTCGATCTGTACGAGCTCGAGCCGGCCGAGCGCGCTCACGTGAAGAACACGCCGGGCAGCTTGCAGGAGTCGCTGGCGGCGCTCGAGGCGGACCACGCCTTCCTGCTGGAAGGCGGGGTGTTCACGTCCGACGTGATCGAGACGTGGCTCGCGTACAAGCGCGCCAAGGAAGTCGATCCGGTGGCGCTGCGGCCGCATCCGTACGAGTTCTTCCTGTATTACGACGTGTGAACTAGGCGGCTAGGTGCCAGGCGGCTAGAGCTTCGGCGAGGGCCGAGGTTTCTAGCCGCCTCGCCGTCTAGCGACCCTCCCATGCCCACCACCAGCGGCGCCAACAAGCGCGACATCCTGGAGCTCGCCAAGAAACACGGCGTGCATTTCCTGCGGCTGCAGTTCACCGACATCCTCGGCATCAACAAGAACGTGGAGGTGCCCGAGAGCCAATTCGAGAAGGCGCTCGAGGGCGACATCATGTTCGACGGCAGCTCGATCGAGGGGTTCGTGCGGATCGAGGAGTCGGACATGGTGCTGCGGCCCGACCTCGCCACTTTTCGCATCCTGCCGTACGACGACGAAGGCGGCAAAGTGGCGCGCGTGATCTGCGACATCTACAACCCCGACGGGTCGACGTTCGCGGGTTGCACGCGCCAGGCGCTCAAGCGCCAGATCGCCCGGGCCCGCCAGTCGGGGTTCGAGATGATGGCGGGGGTGGAGGCCGAGTTCTTCATCTTCCAGCTCGATGCGAGCGGCGACCCGACCACGGACACGCACGACCACGGCGGCTATTTCGATCAGACGCCGGTGGACAAGGCGGAGGAGATCCGGCGGCTCATCATCAAGGATCTCGTCTCCATGGGATTCGAGGTCGAGGCTGGGCACCACGAGGTGGCGCCGGGCCAACACGAGATCGACTTCCGCTACACCGAGGCGCTCGACACGGCCGACAATCTGGCGACGTTCCGCTTCATCGTGCGCAACGTGGCGTACCGCCACGGCTTCCTCGCGACGTTCATGCCCAAGCCGATCTTCGGCCAGAATGGCTCGGGCATGCACACGCACCAGTCGCTCTTCAAGAAGGGACAGAACGCGTTCCACGACCCCAAGGGCAGGTGGGAGTTGTCGGATGTGGCGCTGCACTACATCGCGGGGCTGCTGGAGCACGCCTGCGGATTCTGCGCGGTGACCAATCCCCTGGTGAACAGCTACAAGCGGCTCGTGCCGGGCTACGAGGCGCCGGTGAATGTGGCATGGTCGATGCGCAATCGCTCGCCGCTGATCCGTATTCCCGACCGGCGCGGCACCGGCACGCGGTGCGAGCTGCGCATGCCCGATCCGTCGGCCAACCCGTATCTCGCGCTGGCCGTGCAGCTCGCGGCCGGGCTCGACGGCATCGAGCGCAAACTGACGCCGCCCGACCCGGTGAACAAGAATATTTTCGAGATGAGCTTCCGCGAGCGGCGGAAATACCGCATCGACGAGCTGCCCCGCGACTTGCATGAGGCGCTCGAGTACCTCGCCAAGGATGAGTGCGTGCGCGAAGCCATGGGAGGGCACATCTACGAGCGCTTCGTCGAGGCGAAGCAGGGGGAATGGCACGAGTACATCGGCCAGGTGAGCGAGTGGGAGCGGGAGAGGTACTTGGGACTGTACTAGTCGGCTAGATTCACCACGTGTCATTTCTCCGACCGGCGGCGCTCGGGCTGGTGTTCGCCGTCGTCGCGAGCGGCTGCGACGTCCTGCCCCGCCCCGGCGATACGTTTGGCCTGCAGTCCGACGCCCGTTGGGTGCATCACGCGCGCCTCGTTGCCGTGCGCGATTCGGACGTCACCATCGTGCGCCTGCGACTCGATACCGGGGTAGTGGGCGGCAACGACGTGTTGCTCACGCGCTACGACTTCAATCCGGCCCCCGAGTACGGCGACGAATACTCCCTGACGATCGGGATCGTGCTCGACTCCGCCGCGGTGCGAACCAAGTCACAGTTCACGCTGGGTCCCTGGCCACCGGCGCGACCGGCGCTGGGCACCGTCGCCTGTTTGTGCCGGCCGCTCAAGCCCGATTCGGTCGTGGGGACCCTGACCATCGCGCAGCGTGGATTGGCACAGCTCACCGGCCGCATCGACGCCACGCTCTACTTCACGGCGTGGGGCGACTCCACCAAGCACGCGACCTACCGGCTGCGCCAGACGATCTACGGGGTGAAGTCGTGACGGGTTGGCGGGCCGGTGGGCTGGCGGGCTGGCTGGCAGTGGCGTTGCTGCCCGCCTGCCCGCTCGCCCGGCTGCCCGCGCAGACCGTCGACACGATCGTCGTGCAGAATCACAACGTGTTCGACGCGACGGGCGACGGCCCGGGATTCGTGGCCCGTCTCGCCAACGCCCTGCATGTGACTACCCGCGCGGCGGTGATCCGGCGCACGCTGCTGCTCGACGCGGGTGACCACTATGACTCGGCCCGGGTGACCGAGAGCGAGCGCGCGCTGCGGGCGCTCGGGATCTTCCGCCAGGTGAAGCTCGACACCACGCGACTGGATGGGCGGCTCGCCGTCCGGGTGTTCACGGCGGACGGCTGGAGCACCAAACCTCAGACCAACTTTTCGTCGGCCGGCGGATCGGTCCGGTGGGAGCTGGGGATGGTGGAGCAGAACTTCCTCGGCACCGCCACGACGCTCGCGGCCGTCTACAAGCACAATCCCGACCGCACGGGCGTCGACCTGCAGTACCAAAGCCCGCACTTCCTGACGCGGCGCACCACGCTCGCGGGTGAGTACACCGGCTATTCGGACGGCAAGGCGGGGACCTGGCAGGTGGGCCTGCCGTTTTATGAGACCGCCGCGCGCTGGTCGCTGCTCACGGACGGCGCGGCGGCACATCAACGGGTCCTGTCGTTTCGCGACGGCGCGAACAAGGACACGACGCAACGCCGCGCCCTGCGCTTCGGCGTGACCGCGGGATACGCGCTGCGAGCATCGTCAGCGGGGTACGTGCGGCTCTGGGGCGGCGCCTCGTGGGGGCGCGAGGACTTCGCAGACTCCGTGACGGCGCCCTTTGCCTGGTCGACGTTCGGGGCAGCGGGCGCGGGCGTCGAGTTGGGGCACGCGCGCTTCGCGGTGCTCGAGCACTTCAACTCGTACGCGCGCCGCGAAGACCAGGACCTGTCGCAGGTGCTGCGCCTGGGCGTATGGGCCACGCCCCGGGCGTGGGGCTACGCCGGTGCGCACGCCGGGCTCGGGCCGGAGCTCAAGGCGCAGGGCAGTGCGGCGTGGCGCGGCGGTTTCGCCGTGCTGCGGGCGTCGGGCCACGGCATCTACTCAGGGCCAGGCCTCGATTCGGGGCGCGTGCAGCTGGCGCTCACGGTGGCGAGCCAGAATTTGCCGCGGCAAGCGTGGATCGTGCACGTCGAGGGCGGCGTGGCGCAGCACCCGGACTCGGGCAGCGAGTTCGACCTGTGGAACGACCAGACGGGCCCGCGTCTGTTCGGAGCGCACGAGTTCACAGGGACGCGCATGTCGTGGTTCGCCGTGGAGGACCGCATCCTCGTGGCGGAGGAGGCGTGGGGCCTCGTGGGTGTGGGGCTGGCGCCGTTCTTGGACTGGGGCGGGGCGTGGTACGCCGACGAGCGGGCGCGCCAGGGTGGGGATGTGGGCGTAGCCCTGCGCCTTGGTCCCACGCGATCGGTGCGGGGCGACGTCGCGGAGATCGCGATCGGCGCGCGGTTCGGGCTGCGGAATTTCGTTGGCTCGCGCTGGGCCATCGCGATTCGGCGGGGCGTGCAGTTCTAGCGGGCGAGACGCGCCATCAACTCGGACGCCCGTCCGAGCACATTCATTTCCTCGTCGGTCAGTTGGGTGACGTTCGCGGCGAGGGTGGGAGGGGGGTCATGGCCGATCACGAGATCTTCGACGCCATCCGCGCGGGAGATGCGGCGCGCCTCACCGTGCTCATCGCGACCGATCGCACCGTGGTGAACGTGCGCAGCGAGCGGGGGCATTCGCCGGTGCTGATCGCGCAATACCATCACAAGCCCGATTGTCTCAAGGTGCTGCTCGCCGCGGGCCCGGTGCTCGACATCTTCGACGCCGCCGCGGTGGGGGCGACCGCGCGCGTGGCCTCGCTGCTCGACGCTGATCCCGCGCTGCTCAACGCCTATTCCGGCGACGGCTTCTTCCCGCTGGCGTTGGCGGCGTTCTTCGCTCACCCCGACACGGTGCGGCTGTTGCTCGCGCGCGGCGCGGATGTAGCGCAGGTGGCGCGGAATCCGATGCGCATCCAGGCGCTCCACTCCGCGGTGACGGGGAGCTTCGACGCCGTGAAGCTCCTGGTCGAGGCCGGCGCGCCGGTGAACGCGGCCCAGCATCTGGGGTGGACGCCGCTGCACGAGGCGGTCAATCGCAACGACGTCGCCATGACGCGGTACTTGTTGGCCCACGGGGCGGATCCCAAACAGCAGAACGAGGCCGGGACAAGCGCGATCGGCATCGCGGCGGAGAAAGGGCAGGTCGAGATATTGAAGCTGTTGAAAGGGACGTGATGATGACGCTCGGGCGAAGCCTTGCCGGGCCCGGAGGGCCTGGCGAGCTTCTGATGAACTACCCAAGACCGGAGCACGTCAATGGCGAGCGTCCCCCACCCAACCCTGAACGACCTCCAGGAGTCGATCCGTGTTCAGGTGATCGACCTGTTGAATCAACGGCTGGCGGACGCCATCGACCTCCAACTGCAGACCAAGCAGGCGCATTGGAATGTGAAGGGCCCCCAGTTCATCGCGCTGCACAAGCTGTTCGATGAGGTGTACGGCGCCGCCGAAGAGTATGTGGACCTCCTGGCGGAGCGCGTGGTCCAACTGGGCGGCATCGCCGAAGGCACGGTGGCGAGTGTGGCCGACCGGTCTGAGCTGCCCCAGTATCCGATCAACATCGTCACCGGCGAAGAGCACGTGTGGGCGTTGTCCAATGCGCTAGCGAGCTTCGGCGAGCGCATTCGCCGGACGATCGGCGAAACGGACGAGCTGGGGGACGCGGACGCGGCGGACATCTGCACCGAGATCTCGCGCGGCGTCGACAAGTGGCTGTGGTTCGTCGAGGCGCACGCGGACCGGGCCGCGGTGCCCAAGAGCAGCTAGCAGCGCCGGCTGGCTACGGAGCGCCCGGGAGTGCGCCCAAGACTCGCTCGAGCCGCTCCCGCGCTTCGCTCGCCAGGGGCTCGATGTCACGCCGTCCCGTCATGCCGAGCTGCACGAGCGGATCGAGCACCGCCACCCGGCTGCGCTGCGCGTCCTCTTCGTAGACGATGACGTTGCACGGTAACAAGAGCCCAATGTCGGGCTCGGCTTGGAAGCCTCGCCAGGCGAGTGGTGGGTTGCAGGCACCCAAGATCACGTACTTCTTGAAATCCACATCGAGCTTCTGCTTGAGTGTCGCCCGCACGTCGATCTCGGTGAGGACGCCGAACCCCTCGCGTTGGAGCGCCTCGCGCGTTCGCGCGACGGCTTGCTCATAGGACAGCGGGACGGACTTCCCGATGCCGTATCGCGTGTTCGTTGCGGTCTTCGCGCTCACGGTTTCCTCACTCCCCATGGATGGTGCGCCGCGGCTCAGGTAGTGGTGAACGGGAACACCATGCCGTACGTGCCGTTGCTCGCGCGCCAGCCTGGGCCCATCATTGTCGCGTCGCCCCCCATCATTCCGCCGCCGCCCATCATCTGCTGCGTGGCCCACTGTCCGCCCTGCTGCCCCACGCACGAGCTCCAATCCACCAACCCGCCGTCCGTCGCTCGCATCCCGCCGCCCATGTGAAGCGTGTACTGCACCTGGGACATGAGGGGCCGCATCGGCGTGAAGGTCAGTGTGGCGTGGCCGTTGGACCATGCCCACGTGCCCGGCACGACGGGACCGGTCACGTCGCCCTCGTGCAGCGCGGCGTATTGTTCCATCCCAACCTGCATCGGCTGGTCGAAGGTCACGACGATCGGTGCGTTGGGGTCGACGCCCGTTGCCCCTCCTGCGGGCACCACGGACACGACGTGCGTGGTGAGCGCGGGGGCATTCGGCTCCGCACCGCACCCGGCCAACGCCAGGGGAACAGCAGCCAACGTCAGCAGCCAGGAACTGCGCAACACGTGTCAACCTCGTGCCGGGGAGATGCAGCGCATGATATCTGCCACGCGTGCGAGAAAGCATGAGGCTTTGATGAGCGGTTCTTATCGCCAGGCGGCGAGCACCAATCGTGACGATCTGCGAGGGGTTGAGAAACTCGAACCAGCTTGCGAGCTTAGGTGTTCTCCGGCGCCGTAGCCAAGTGGTAAGGCGGAGGTCTGCAAAACCTCTATTCGTCGGTTCGATTCCGACCGGCGCCTCTCGCAGCTAGCCCACGGCCTCCGCTTCCAGGGGCTCGGGTGCATGGGCGACGATCACACTGTCGCCGAGCCCCGCACCAGGGCGGGCCAGGACGCCCAGCTCTTCACCGAAGTACGCCTCCTCGCCGTGCTCGCTCAAGTCCAGCCCACGCAGCTCCTCGTGCACGCCCGCCCGTGCGGGGACGATCGCCAGCACCAGCTTGAGGATTCCGAAGGTCCCTACACCTGAGAGCGCGGCCGCCGCGGCGACGGCGAGCGCCTGCACGCCGAGCTGCGCCGGGTGGCCCGCGAGCAAGCCGTCGGCGCCGGCGGGATTCGCGAGCTTGGTGGCGAAAACGCCCGTGAGCAGCGCGCCGGCCGTACCGGCGAGACCGTGGCAGGAGAAGACGTCGAGCGAGTCGTCGATCCGGCCGCGCGCGGCCCGGATCTGGATGGCGGTGTAGCTCACCCCGGCGCAGAGGACGCCGATCGCGATCGCCGCCGCCGGAGTGACGAACCCCGCCGCCGGCGTGATCCCTACCAGTCCCACGACCGCGCCCGTCGCCGCGCCCACGGCCGTCGCCCGGCCGGAGCGGCGCAGGTCGAGCAGCGCCCACGTGCAGAGCGCCGCGGCCGCCGCGGTGTTGGTGTTCACGAACGCCAGCGCTGCGATGCCGTTCGCCGCCAGCGCCGAGCCCGCGTTGAAGCCGAACCACCCGAACCACAGCAGGCCCGCGCCGAGCAGGGTCAGCGGCACGCTGTGCGGCACGGATGGCGCGCGGCGGAAGTCGCGGCGGGTGCCGAGCACCCAGGCGGCCACCAGCGCCGACACGCCGGCCGACACGTGAACGACCGTGCCGCC
The DNA here is from genome assembly GCA_041487875.1 of Gemmatimonadota bacterium. Taxonomy (GTDB): domain Bacteria; phylum Gemmatimonadota; class Gemmatimonadetes; order Gemmatimonadales; family GWC2-71-9; genus DATLWA01. The sequence continues at coordinate 27,707 of JBGPOE010000017.1, forward strand.
CGCGAAGTCGAGCGCCCCGCGGGCGGCGAGCCAGCCGCCCTGGCCCCACACCCAGTGGGCCAGCGGATCGTAGACGAGCGTCGCCCACAAGAGAATGAACAGGGCGTACGCGCGGAACCGCATCCGCTCCACGATGGCGCCCGAGATGAGCGCCGGCGTGATGATGGCGAACATTCCCTGGAACATCGCATGCGCCTGGTGCGGGATCGTGGCCGCATAGGCGGCGTTGGGCTCGAGCCCCACTCCCCGGAAGGCCACCCAGGCCAACCCGCCGAGCCACGACGACCCCGGGGCGAAGGCGAGCGAGTACCCCAGGAGCACCCACTGCACCCCCACCAACCCCAGCGCCACGACGCTCATCATCATGGTATTGAGCGCGTTCTTGGAACGCACCAGGCCACCGTAGAAGAAGGCGAGTCCCACCGTCATCAACAGGACCAGCGCGCTCGAGAAGAGCACCCAAGCGGTGTCGCCGGAAGAGATCGTGGCGGTCATGCGGCGTCCCCCCGGGCGTCGCTCAGGGCGGCCTGCTGCACGGCGTCGGCGTTGACGGCGGTGAGGGCTGCGACGTCGCGCTCGCCCGAGCGGATGCGGATGACGGCCTCGAGGGGCTGTACGAAGATCTTGCCGTCGCCTACTTCGCCCGTCCGCGCGGCCGAGAGGATGGCATGGATCGTGGGCTCCACGAACGGCTCGGACACGGCCATCTCGATCTTCACTTTCTCGTGGAATTCCATCACCACCGTGGTGCCGCGGTATTCGCTCAGTAGCTCGCGCTCTCCGCCGTGACCGCTGACGCGACTCAGGGTGATGCCGGTGACGCCGGCGCGGAACAGCGCGGCCTTGACGTCGGGCAGCCGTTCGGGGCGGACGATGGTGGTGATGAGCTTCATGTGAGGCAACATAGGCAATCCGCGTGCCGGCTGTCAAGAAAAGTGTGCACAGGATGCACGAATTTGCGGACACGCCGCACGTAGTCAAGCACACACGTCGGCCGTATGCACACGGAAGGGTGCACGGACTGCAGAAAACGCGCTCCATCATGGTGCGATGAGTCAGTCCGTGATCGACTCCACCTCCGCAAGTACCTGGGAGTAAGAGACTTTCACTATCGCTTCACGGATGTCACCAGCCCGGCTGCCTAAGCTGGGTTGGGACGATCTTCACGAGGCGATTCGCATGAATGCCGCTCATCTCCACCTGATTCTGAATCACGTGCCGGTGTTGGGCACGCTGATCGCGGTGGTGTTGCTCATCACGGCGGACGCGGACACGCACGAAGGCGGACGCTGAGATGCCCAAGCCCATTCTGGTAGGGGTCGACGACACGCCCGCCGCGCTCCGCGCGGCTGCGTTGGCGAGCGACATTGCGCGAGCGGCGGAGTTCGAGTGCCGCGCGATTCACGTCGTGCCCGATCTCTGGCGCTCGGCCGGCGTGCCCGAGCTGCCGCTCCCGACCCAGGATCTGACCGACCGGCTCGTCTCCGATGCGCGCGCGCGCATCGCCGGCTTGCTGGAACCCGTGGTGCCGCCGCACGTGGCGCGTGGACTCGACGTGCGCGTGGGGCGCGCGGGGCCGGTGCTGGCACGCGCGGCGAGCGAGACTGGCGCAGCCCTCGTTGCGGTCGGCGGCAGGCATCACGGCGCTTTGGCTCGCGCCTTCGGCGGCAGCACGGCGCACTACCTCCTGCACACGCTCGAAATCCCGATGCTGGTCGCGGGGCCGGCCGCCGCCCGGGTGCGGCGCATCTTGGTGGCGGTGGACTTGTCGTACGCCACGGCGCCGGCGCTTGCGACCGCGCGGCGTCTCGCTGCCTGGCTGGGCGCCCGGTTGCGGGTGCTGCATGTCGTGGAGCCGGTTCTCGTCCCCGTCGAGGTCCCGGTGACGGTGGACCAAGAGGAGCTGATGCGCCGCTCGCGCGAGGCGTACGACGAGCTGGTGACGGGGCAACTGGGCCTGCCGCCCGAAGATCGCGTGATCCGCACGGGAGCGGCCGCGGAGACGATCGCCGCCGAGGCGCTGGCGTTCGAGGCGGACCTCGTGGTGCTCGGGTCGCACGGCAAGGGATGGGTGGATCGTTTGCTGGTGGGGAGCGTGACCGAGGATCTGGTCAACCTGTTGCCGACGTCGCTCGTCATCGTGCCGGTGTCGCCGTTCAAGCGGCGCAGGGGCGTGCGGCGCGCTGCGGCGACGCAGCTGGAGGAGAGCCGATGAAAGTCGTCGAGCTGATGCGCACCGATCTCAAGACCTTGAGCGCCGACGCCACCGTCGCCGACGTCGTGGCGGCGTTCGCCGAAGAGCAGGTTTCCGCCATGCCGGTGTTGGATCGCTATGGGCGCGCGGTGGGCGTGGTCTCGACCCGCGACATCCTGCGCGCCGAACACGCCTGCGAGAACGCCGGGGCGCGCGACCGGTTGTTCGAGCGCAAGCGGGTGCTCGAGATCATGCAGCCGTGGCCCGAGACCATCGCACCGGACGTGGACGTCCATGAGGCGGCCCGGGAAATGCTCTACCTGGACGTGCAGCGGTTGTTCGTGGAATTCGAAGGTGCCTTGGTCGGCGTGATCTCGCAGACCGACATCGTATCGGCCGTCGCGACCGCGCGGATCTGACGGCCGGGCGTGCCGGTCTGGCCGGCCGGCGGCGGCGTTCGTAGGTTCAGGCAATGCCGCCCAGGAAGCAGGCCCGGGAGACCACACCGCTTGCGGGTGCCGAAGCGACGCGCCTGCGGGCCCGGTTCGAGCGGTTGCTCGCGGCCAGTGTTGCGGTCTTCTCCGAGCATTCACTCGAGCGAGTGTTACAACAGCTGGTCGACTCGGCGCGCGATGTGGTGGGGGCGAAGTACGCGGCGCTCGGCGTGTTGAGCGAGAATGGCACCACCCTGTCGCAGTTCGTGACCTCCGGTCTGTCGGAGGAGGCCCGACGAGCCATCGGCGACCCGCCGGGCGGTCGCGGCCTGCTGGGATTGGTGATCCGCGACCCCCAGCCCATCCGCACGGCTGACGTCAACACCCACCCTGCCAAGTACGGATTCCCCCCCCACCATCCGCCCATGCGGTCGTTCCTCGGCGTGCCGATCGTGGGACACCAGGGCGTTTTCGGCAACCTCTATCTGACCGAGAAGATCGGCGCTCGTGAGTTCGATGCCGAAGACGAAGGCATCGCCGTCTTGTTAGCGGGGCAGGCGGCGGTGGCGGTAGAGAACGCGCGTCTGTCAGAAGAGGCGTCGCGACTGCTCGGACAGGTCCAGGCGATGCAGCGCCAGCGCGACCTGTTCTTCGCGATGATGAACCACGAGCTGCGCAATGCGCTCGCGGGCGTGTACGGCTGGGCGGAGCGACTGGTACGCCGGCCGCCGGGCGGCGAGCCTGTCCCGCAGGCGGCACGGGAGGTATACGAGGCCGCCGAGCGCACCATCACCCTGCTGAACAATTTCCTCGATCTCACCCGCCTGGACGCGGGGCGCATGCGGCCGGTGTGGCGTGACCTGGACGCGGCGGGCGCGCTGCAGCGTTCGCTCGCGGGCCTGCGGCCGACCGCCGACGCGAAGGGTGTCCGGTTTGACACGCGGCTGCCCACCGAGACCGTGATGGTGAGGACAGATCCGGTGCGGCTCGAGCAGATTCTCGTGAACCTGGTGTCCAACGCCGTGCGTCACACGCCGGAGGGCACCGCGGTGGTGGTGGCGGTGGCACTGAGCCACTCGGAGATCTCCTTTCTGGTGGCGGATAGCGGTCCGGGTATCCCGCCGGAGCTGCACGAGCGCATCTTCGAGCCATTCGAGCGGTTCGATCCCCAGTCCGGGATGGGGACCGGCCTCGGTCTGCCGGTGTCACACCGGCTCGCCGCCGTGCTGGGCGGGCGCCTCACCGTGGCCAGCGGGCCGGGCCAGGGGGCGGAGTTCACGCTGACGCTGCCGCTCGCGCCAGCCGAGGAATGAAGATTTCTTCACTAGTTCTTTAGACTCGCTTCGACCACACTCTCCTAAGCTCGCACTATGAAAATCCTCGTCGTAGAGGACGACCGGAAGGTCGCCGGATTCATCGAGCAAGGGTTGCGTGAGGAGGGGTACGCCGTAGACGTCGCTCCCGACGGCGACGAGGCCACGATGCTGGCGCATGTCTACGACTACGACCTCATCCTGCTCGACCTGATGCTGCCGAAGAAGAATGGGCTGCAGCTCGCGACGGAGCTGCGGCGCGAAGGACGCCATACCCCCATCTTGATGCTGACGGCGCGGGATACCACGGAAGACGTGGTGCGCGGCCTCGACGCCGGCGCCGACGACTACCTCACCAAACCGTTCAAGTTCGACGAGCTGCTGGCCCGCGTGCGCGCGCTGGTGCGCCGTGGCGGCGCCGGCCGGACCGAGCTATTGAGCTATGGCCCCGTCGAGCTGGACCGCCTGAAGCACAAAGTGAAGATCGGGGACAAGAAGCTCGATCTTACGCCGAAGGAATTCCAGCTGCTCGAGCACTTCCTGCTGCGGCCGGAGGAAGTCATCCGCCGCACCGACCTGCTCGAAAAGGTGTGGGACCTGCATTTCGATCCTGAGAGCAACGTGGTGGACGTGCACGTCGGCAATCTGCGGCGCAAGCTGACGCAGGCGGCGGGCGGCGAGCTGATTCACACCGTTCGCGGGGTGGGTTTCCGCCTGCAACTGCCCGACCGGGAGTAGCATGACGGGTTCGCTCGGGCGCACGCTCGCCCTGCGGTTCGCGGCCACGATGGCGGTAGGACTCGCCGGCGTGGCCGCGGCGGCGTTTTGGGCGGCGTCGCGGGTGATGGAGGGCGAGCTCCACCAGTCGCTCACGGCGGCCGCGTTCCTCACGGAGACCCGGTTCCGTGCCTTGACGGCCGATACGGGCGCCGTCGCCATCATCGTGGGCGATCCCGCGCAATACGGCCACGACGTGAACCGTTACGCCGTCTTGCGCGCCGCGGACGGGCGCGTACTGCGCGCGTTGCCGGGCTACGCGTTCGACCTGCCGCTCGATAGCGTCGCGTTCGCGGCAGCCCGTGCGGGCGAGCCGAAGCGGGCCGACCATTGGTGGCACGGCGCGCTGTATCGCTCGCTGTACTATCCGGTCCAGGGGCTGTCGGGTCCGGGCGACCAGGTGATTCAAATCGCCGCGTCGCTCGGCCCGCTGCGCGCCGTGCAGCGCGACCTGTTGCTGGCCCTGGGCGCGCTCATCCTGCTCGGCGGCACCGCGACGCTGGTGGGCGCATGGGCGGTGGTCGGCTCGGCGATGCGGCCGGTGCAGGAAATCACCATGCAGGCAACGCACATCGAGGCGGGTACCCTGGACCAGCGTATCGCCGCGCACGCCGACACCGACGAGTATCGCGGGCTCGTGGCCGTCTTGAACCGCATGCTGGAGCGCCTCGAGCGGGGCTTCACGGCGCAACGGCGCCTCACGGCAGACATGAGCCATGAGCTGCGCACACCCCTCACAGCACTCCGGGGCGAGATCGAAGTCGCGCTGCGCGCCGACCGCTCGCCGCGCGAGTATCAGCACGTCCTGCGCAGCGCCCTAGAGGAGACGGAACGGCTGTCAGGCATGGCGGAGGACCTGCTTCTGATCACGCGGGCGGAGTCGCATCTGCTGCGCCCCGAAATCGGGCCGCACGACCTGAATCAAGCCGTGCGCGCAGCACTGGTGCCGTTGCGGCGACGGGTGGCGGAGAAGGGCTTGTCCATGGACAGCGCGCTCGCTGAGGACCTGCCCCCGGTGCCCGTCGACGCGGAGCTTTTGGCCCGGCTCGTCGCCGCGTTGCTGGACAACGCGGTCAAGTACGCGCCGCCGGAAGGCACTGTGCGGGTGATGACCGAACACTCGCCCGGCGGCGCCCATCTCGTGGTGGCGGACAGCGGCCCCGGCATCGCGCCGACCGATTTGCCGCACGTATTCGAGCCGTTCTATCGGGCGGATCAGGCCCGCACCCGGGGTGACGGCACCGGGCTCGGCCTGGCGCTCGCAGCCGCGATCGTGCGGGTGCATGGCGGACGCATCGCGGCGGGCAGCGCGCCGCAGGGCGGAGCGCAGTTCGACGTGGTGCTGCCATACAGCGTCGCCAACTGACGGAGCACGTCTGCCCGGAGCCGCTCTCCTGACCCGCGGCGCGAGCGCGCTCGGCCGCCACGCGGTCGTGGCGGTGGCGGCGGGCGGTCTGGCCTTCGGGCTGGCCGCCCGCTTTGCGCTGCACGCGCCGCGTGTGGGCGACGCCATCCTGCTCGGAGCGCTGCTCCTGGGCGGGGGCCCGCTCGTCGCGCAGACGGTGCGGGGCCTCCTGCGCGGCCGCTTCGCCGCGGATGTCGTGGCGATGCTCGCGATCGTGACGGCCGTGCTGCTGGGCGAGTACTTCGCGGGCGTCGTGATCGTGCTGATGCAGTCCGGCGGCGAGGCACTCGAGAACTACGCCATGCGCCGGGCATCCAGCTCGCTCGAGCAGCTGCTCGCCCGCGCGCCCCGCATCGCGCGCCGCCTGACGGGCGACACCTTCGAAGACATCCCCGTGGACCGCGTAGCCGTAGGCGATCGCCTGCTGGTCCGGCCGGGCGACCTGATCCCAGTGGACGGCGAGGTGGTGGCCGGCCACGGCACCGTGGATGCGTCCGCGCTCACAGGTGAACCGGAGCCGGTGCTGGCCGCGCCCGGCGTGACATTGCTGTCGGGCAGCGTGAACCTGGAGGGCGCGCTGACGCTGGCGGCGACGCACGTCAGCGCCGACAGCCAGTACCAGCAGATCGTGCGGCTGGTGGAGCGCGCGCGCCAGGAGAAGCCACCAATCCAGCGGCTGGCCGACCGGTTCGCCGTGTGGTTCACGCCCGTGACGCTGGTGATGTGCGCCGTCGCGTGGTTCTCGACGGGCCAGGCCGACGCGGTGCTCGCCGTGCTGGTCGTGGCCACACCGTGCCCCTTGATCCTGGCGGTGCCGGTGGGCGTCATCGCCGCGATCAGCCGTGCGGCGCGCGAAGGGATCATCGTCAAGACCGGCGCCGCGATCGAAGAGCTGGGGCGGGCGCAAATAGTGGTGTTCGACAAGACCGGCACCCTCACCGTGGGACACCCCGAGCTCGCGGCCATCGACGCGAGCGACGGGCTCGCGCCCGTCGAGCTGTTGCGGCTCGTAGCGGCCGTGGAACAGCTGTCCTCGCACCACCTGGGCAAGGCCGTGGCGGACGCGGCGCGCCGCGTCGGGGGGGCGCTGCCCGCGGCCGAGGGTTTTCGCGAGGTCGCAGGACGGGGCGTGGTGGGACGAGTGGCCGGACGGGAATTGTGGATCGGGACGGCGGCGTTCATGCAGGAGTGCGGTGTCGCGGTCGCGCCCTCAACCGCCGAGCAGACGACATCCTATGTCGCGATCGATGGCCGGCTCGCGGGCCGGCTGGCGTTCGCCGACCGGCTGCGGCCCCAGGTGCCGGCGTTGATGCGGCGCCTGGCGACGCTGGGCGTGACTGACACGGTGATGCTCACGGGCGATCACGCGCGCAGCGCGGCCGCCATCGCGGCGCAGGCCGGGATCCGGACGGTGCGCGCGAACCTCCTCCCCGGCGACAAGGTCGTCGCGGTGGGCGAGCTGAAGCGGCAGCATGGCGGGGTGGTGATGGTGGGCGACGGCATCAACGACGCACCGGCCCTCGCGGCGGCGACCGTGGGCATCGCGCTCGGCGCCAAGGGCGCGGCCGTGTCCGCCGAGGCGGCGGACATTGTGTTGTTGGTAGACGATGTGGCCCGCGTGGCCGACGCGATGGCGATCAGCCAGCGGATGCGGCGGATCGTCCTGCAAAGCGTGATCGTCGGCCTCGGCATCAGCTTCGCGCTCATGGTGATCGCGAGCCGCGGGTTGATCGCACCGCCGGTGGGCGCGCTGCTGCAGGAGGCGCTCGACGCCGGCGTAATCCTCAACGCACTGCGCGCGCGGTGACGCCGGGGCCCGGCGGCCCCTCCGCTACGCCAACGCCGGCAGCTCGAGCGCCGCTGGCGCGACGTGGGCCCGGGCGGGGGCCCGCTCCACCGCCTGCACGGGAACCACCAGGATCGACGTCGGCAAGTGGTTGACCAGCCGCTCGGTCACGCTGCCGAGCACCATCCGCGTCGCCCAGCGCTTGCCGTGCGAGCCCACCACCAGCAGGTCCGTCGCGAAATCTTGAACCTCGCGTAGCAGCGTCTCCACCGGCATACCATGGCGGACCAGCCGCTCCGTGCTCGAGTCGAGAATCGGCCACACCTCGCGCTGCAGCAGCTGGTCGCACAGCTGGTAGTACTCGGCGGCGTCGACGGGCTGGCGGGCTTCGGGGATGACGGGCAGCGGCTCGATCACGCTGACCGCCCGCAGTTTCGCCGCGAACAGCGCCGCGTAGCGTTGCGACGCCTCGAGCGTCGGGCGCGCCGCGCCCGAGAGGTCGACGGCGGCGAGCACGCGCCGGAACCCATGCAGCTCGCCCGCGGTGACGAGCAGCGGGACGCGGGTCGTGCGGGCGGCGGCGAGACTCGTGCTGCCGCCGAACCAGCGGCCCAAGGCGGAATGGTGCTTGCCGCCGAGGAGGATGAGGCCGGCGTCGCGTTCGTCCACCACGGCGTTGAGCACTTCCGCCGTCGGCCCGACGCGGACGACCAAGTCGACGATAAGGTCGGGGGGCACGTGCCCGCGGAGCGCATCCGCCACTTGGCGGCGCGCCTGCTCCATCAACGCGACGTTGAAGTCGTTGACGTGCTCGGGCACTTCCAGCGCCGCGAACATGGACCAGGCGTCGCGGGCCGCGTGCACCAGCACGCAGCGCGTCCTGGCCGCGCGCGCGATCTCGCAGCCCAGCGCCGCCGCAGCCGCCGCTTCGGGCGACGCGTCCACACCCACAATCACGGGTTTCCAGGTCATCGGTTCCTCCTGATTGCGCACCCCGGAAACCTGCGGTGGCGACCGTGAAGCCAGACGCTCAGGGTTGATGAAGGTGCCTTGCGTGTCTTCACGACGGGCTCAGCGTCGATTCACATGCGGGACGCCATGTTGCCGCCTATGGAACCACGTGGTGCGGAGCACTGAGATGCCGGCGCCAGACATCGTCCGCGAGCCAGACCCGGTTGTGGCGGTGGTGCTGGACCGCACGCACGCCCGTTTCTTCGAGGTGAGCGGCGCGCGTGTCGTGGAGGTGACCGGCCTGGTTTCGCCAGGCACGCGCGGTGGCCGGTTTCACAGCGACCGTGAGGATGCCCCGGGCGGTGGCGAGCACGGCTATCACCGCCGGCTGCGCGAGGAGGAGCGGCGCCATTACGCCGCGATTGCGCGCCGTCTGCTGGAGCTGAAGCGCGCGCGGGGCGCGCGCGGCCTGCTGCTGGCCGGGCCGGGGCCGGTGCCGCGCGCGTTCCGGCGCGCATTGCCCGAGGGCTTGGCGGCACGCGTGATCGGCACGGCACAATTGAACCCGCTCGAGGTCACTGCACCGGCGGTGAAGCGCGCGGCGGTGCGGGCGCGCCAAGGCTACCTGCGGAGCGTGGAGGCCGAGCTGGTGGCCGAACTGCGTGAAGGCATCGGCACGGGCTGGGCGGTGAACGGCGTGGCACGAGCTGCTGATGCATTGCAAAAGCACCGGGCGCGCGTGCTGCTGGTGGCAGAGAGCGCGGTCACGGGCGTAGCGGCGGACGCGATCGCGGAAGCCCGGCGGCAGGGAGTCCCGGCGTGCGTCGTGCGCGGCGCGGGCGCCGCGCAGGTGGACGGCAGCGCGGCCCTGCTGCGCTATCGTGAGGGTTGAGCCACCCGGCTAGCCCTCACCCGTAAACGCCGGCGCGCGCTTCGCAAAGAACGCCGCCAGTCCCTCAGCGAAGTCCGGCCCGTCGGCGATCCGGGCGAGTTGTTGCAGCTCCTCGTCGAGATGATAGTCCAGCTGGTCCACGCCCGCAGCCTGATGCAAGAGGCTCTTCGCCACAGCGTACGCCTTGGTGGGACCGGCGGCGAGCCGGCGGGCCACGTCCATGACGTCGGCGTCGAACGCGGCGTCGGGGAAGACAGCGGTGATGAGGCCCGTCGCCAGCGCGTCGCGGGCGCCGAGTCGCGGGTTCAACAGGACGAGCTCCATCGCCTTTCTCAGACCGACGAGCCGCGGCAAGAAGAACGTCGAGCTTTCGGCGCCCGTGAGCCCCGTCTTGTGATACGCCCACTCGAAGCTAGATCGCTCGGACGCGAACACCAGGTCGCACGCCATCGCCAGGCCGAAGCCGCCCGCTGCCGCCACGCCGTCCACGGCCGCGAGCACGGGCTTGGGGGCGCGCTTGATCTCCGAGATGGTGCTGTGCAGGTACTCGAGGATCTGCTTGAAGCTCTCGCCGTAGCCCTGCGGCGGGCCGGCGCCTTCGGGGTGCAGGTAGCCGAAATCGCGAGTGTCTCCCCGGTCGCGGATGTACTTCAGGTCCGCGCCGCTGCAGAAAATGCCACCCTCGCCCCGCAACACGACGCAGCGCACGTCCTCGGCGCGGGCGAGCTGCAGGCCCGCCTTGCGAAGGTCCTGCGCGGTGTCGACGTCCAGTGAGTTGAACCGCTCGCGGCGAGCGATCGTGATGACGCCCACCGCGCCGTCGCGGCTCGTCTTGATGTGCGTCATGCGGAACGCTCCAGCCGCACGCGTCGCGCGGCTCGGGCGTCGGGCGCCGCCAGTTCTTCCGGCCGCGCGGCGCCCGCGACGGTCAGACGGCCATCCTGCAGCACCACCTGACCCGTGGCGTACAACTCGATCGCCCGCGCCAGCAACGGTCCCCAGGCTGCGCGCATCATCCACTCCCGTTGCGCGTACGCATACGCCTTGAGGATATCGGTCGCCCCCCACTCGCGGGCGGGGCCCAGCATCGGATGCGTGGGAAACGCCCACGAGCGCACGAGCAGCGGCCCCACGTCCACCTCCCGCGTCACCACGTGCACCGTGGAGCGCGTCCGGGCTTCGCCCGCGAACACCGCGTCGCGCGTGGCGTGCAACCCGCGGTAGCGCGGCCTGCCCGCCGCGTCTGTTACGGCGAGGTCCGCATCGTGCACGTTGATCACGCGCAGAGGATACGCCTCGAGCAGCGGCGCGGTCACGATGTGCAGATAGCCGCACAGCACCACTAGATCCGGGTGGTCGTGCGCCAGGCGCTCGACGAGCTGCCGGTCGAAATCCTCGCGTGCCACGAGGTCGCGCCGGGGGGCGTGGCGATGCTGATAGAAAGTTGCGATGTCGTGTGTGGCGGCTGGAATCCCCGCGGCGCCGAGCCGTGCCGGGACGGCGCTCGCGGGGTCGGTCGCGATGCCCGACACCAGGTCGTAGACCCCGCCGCGGCGCGAGCCGAAGGCGAGCAGATACTCGAGTCCCGGCGCGCGGCTCGTGGTGAGCAGGGCGACGCGAAGTGGGTGCGGCGTCAGCATATGCGGGGCAGTGGATCGCCATCCGGCTCGGCGATGAGGCGCCGGCCCATGCCCGTATCGAGCACGACGCGGCCCGCGTGGTCGGCGGTGCACTCACCCACGATCGCCGCGTTGCGGCCCAGCGGGTGCGCGCGCAGGGCAGCGAGCGCGCGATCCGCCGCGTCGGGGCGCACGCCGATCACCGCTTTCCCCTCGTTGGCGATGTGGAACGGATCGAGACCCAGCATCTCCGCCGCCGCCCGCACCAGCGGCGACACCGGCACAGCGGGCTCGTGGATCACGACGCCCACGCCGCTCTTCTGCGCCATTTCGTGCAGAGCGCTCGACACGCCGCCGCGGGTCGGGTCCTTCATGGCGGTGACGCCGCCCACCGCGAGCAGCGCGCGGATCAAGCCGTTGAGCGGCGCCACGTCGGACACGAGCTCCGTGCCGAACGACAAGCCGTGGCGCTTGGCCATGAGCGCAATGCCGTGATCGCCGATCGTGCCGGTGAGAATCAGCCGGTCGCCCGGCTGCAGGCCTGAATCGCGCACCACCGTGTCGGTGAGGGCCACGCCGGTCGTGTTGATTACCACGCCGTCCAGCTCGCCCCGCCCCATCACCTTGGTGTCGCCGGTGACGATGGGCGCGCCCGCCTCGCGGCAGGTGTCGCGCAGCGAGCGCTGGATGCGCTCGAGATCGCTCCTGTGATAGCCCTCCTCGATGATGACGGCGCTGGTGAGGCCGAGCGGCTCGGTTGCGCCCATCATCGCGAGGTCGTTCACGGTCCCCGCGATGGCGAGCCGGCCAATGTCCCCACCCGGGAAGAACACCGGGTGCACCACGTGCGAATCCGTCGTCAGGATCAGCCAGCGGTCGCCTACGCGCAGTGCGGCGCCGTCATCCATCGCCTCGAGGCCGGTGCCGTCGACCGGCAGGTCCAGCAACCCCGCGACTAGCGTCTCCTCGATCAGCCGCCGCATGGCGCGGCCGCCCGCGCCCTGGCGCAGGGTGATCAGCTCGTCCTTCGCGGTGGGCTTGAGAGTGGCGGTCATAGGTCCGGGTGGCCTCCGTACTGGTGCCAGATCTTGCAAGTGCCTTCGTTCGAGACCATACAGGCGCCCACGGGCGTCTCAGGCGTGCACTCCTTGCCGAACAGCGGGCAGCCGCTGGGCGACGCGATGCCCGCCATGATGTCGCCGCAGATGCAGGTCTGCGTCAGGCTGGAGGGTGCGTGCGCCCAGAGGCGGCGCAGATCGATCGCGAAGTGGCGCCGGGCGTCGACGTGAGCGAATTCGTCGCGCAAGCGCAGATTGCCGTTGGGCACGTGGGCGATGCCGCGCCAGCGTCCGCCCGTAGTGCGGAACACGCGCCACAGCTGCTCCTGGGCGTTCTTGTTTCCCTGGGGAGTGACACAACGCGGGAACATGTTGGCGACGCGCGGCGTGCGGTCGCGCACCAGCTCGACCAGCTTCACGAGCCCCGCCAGGATGTCGAGCGGCTCGAAGCCCGCCACTACGACCGGGATGCGGTGCTTCTCCACGAACCGCTCGAAGATCGCGGAGCCGGTGATGGTCGCCGCGTGCCCGGCCGCGAGAAAGCCTTCGACTTTGGAGCCGGGCATCTCCGCCACGATTTCCATGACGGGCGGGATGTACTTGTGGGCCGAGAGCACGAAGAAGTTGGGCGGCGGATCGGCGAGGATCACCGCCGCGGTCGCGACGGCGGTGGTTTCGAAGCCGCTCGCGAAGAACACGACGGGCGCGGTCGTATCGCGCGCCAGCTCGGCCGCCTGCGCGGCGCTGTAGACCACCGCGATGCGCGCGCCCTCCGCCTGCGCGTCGGCGAGCGACTTGGATGTGCCCGGGACCTTGAGCATGTCGCCGTAGGTCGCGATCACGACGCCGTCTTGCGCCAGGACCACCGCTTCGTCCACTTCCGGCATGTCCGTCACGCACACGGGGCAGCCCGGCCCCATGATCACGTTGAGACTCTTGGGGAACGTGGAGCGCAGCCCGAACTTGGCGATCGCCTGCTCGTGGCTGCCGCAAACGTGCATCACGGCGACCGGCGCGTGCCCGATCTCCGCCACCACGCGCGCCAGCGCCTGACCCAGCGCCCGGGCCTTCGCCGGATCGCGGAACTTGAGCTCGGTGCTCCCCGCGACCGCGACGGCGTCAGGCATCCGCGCCTCCGGGCGACGCGGCGATCTCGCCGCGCACGTCGGCCGCCATCATGTCGCTTTCGGCTTCCTTGAGCAGCAGCTCGTACAGCGCGAGCGTCTCCCCGATCTCGGCCGCGGGAATCTTGCGGATGGCGAAGCCGACGTGATTCAGGATGTAGTCGCCGGGGACGACCGGCTCGTCGATCACGTCGAGCCGTGTCTCGCGCTGCACGCCCCAGAAATCGACGATGGCCGTTGTCCCATTTATCTCGACGACCCGGCCGGGCACGCCTAGGCACATACCGTCCTCATCCCTTGTGGAAGTGTTGGCGCAGGAACTCGCCCACGAGCAGGGCGGCGGGGTAGAGCACTTCTTCTTCGAACTGCGCGTGCACGGTGAGCTCGCGCGCGAGGCGCACGTCGTCGGCGGACCCTTCGCCTTCGGCCGCCTCGGCGAACAGGCGTACCGCGCCGAGGATCGCCTTGTGCTCCTGGATCATCAACGGCATTTCTTCGCGCAGCCGGGCCAGCAGCGGGAGCGCCGCCGCCATGTCCGGCGTGACCTGGCCCGCGGCCAGACGCGGCAGCAGGCCCAGCGGCGGGATCGCGTACTCATCCTCACGCAGGAAATGCGGATGCAGGATGCGGGCGAGACTGCGCGCCGTTTCGCCCACGCGGCCGGGCTCCCGCTCGGCGCGCGCCAGCTCGGCGTGCAGCTCTTCGTGCTCGCGACGGACGGAGGGTGGAATCTTCATGGCGCTTCCTGTTGCAGCAGCGCCGCGGCCACGGCCGCCTGGCCGTAGCTGATGGCGCCGTCGTTAGGGGACAAGCGGCGCGGCACCAGCACGCGCAGGCCGCGCGCTTCGAGGCGTGCGACGAGCGACTCGAGCAGCCGCTGGTTCTGGAAGCAGCCGCCCGACAACACCACCGTGTGCAGCCCCGCCCGGGCCGCGACGCGGGCGGCGAGCATGTCGGCCGCCGCGGCCACGGTCTCGTGGAACCGCGCCGCCAGCTCCGCGACGGCGTCGCCCGCGGCACGGCGCTCGGCCAGGGCCACAAGCAGCGGCAGGGGATCGAGCACGTCCGCGTCCCCCTCGTCGCGGATCACAAACGGCAGCGCCTGCGCTGACCGCGTGCCCGCGAGGGCTTCGAGCTCCATCGCCGCTTGGCCCTCGTAGCCCGACCGCAGGCGCAGGCCCAGCGCGGCGGCGGCGGCGTCGAACAACCGGCCCAGCGACGATGCCAGCGGCGCATTCAGGTCCGTGGCGATCTGCCGAGCGGCCAGATCGCGCTCGGCCGGAGCCACGTCCGCGAACGCGGCCGCAAAGACCGCGGCGGCGGCGGGCTCGAGCGAGGCGTAGCCCAGGAGCACCCGCCAGGGCAACCGGGCCGCCAGGTCGCCCCCGGGCAGGGGCGCGTAACGCAGATGGGCGGCGCGGCGGAATCCAATGAGGTCCGCCACGAGCACCTCGGCCCCCCACACGCGGCCGTCGGCGCCGTATCCCGCACCGTCGAATGCGACCCCCACGGCGGGGCTCGTGATGCCGTGCTCGGCCAGCACGGCGGCGATGTGCGCGTGATGATGCTGGACCGCGATCACGCGCTCGAGCCCCAGCTCGTCGGCGATGCGAGTGGACAGGTAGTCGGGGTGCAGGTCGCGCACGGCCACTTCGGGGTCGATCCGGAACAGCCGCCGGTACGCGGCCAGCGCCGCGTGGAAGTGGTCCAGCGTCTCGACGTTTTCGAGGTCGCCGATGTGCTGGCTCACGTAGGCGCGCCGCCCGTGCACCAAGGCGAACGTGTTTTTCAGGTGCGGGCCCACCGCGACGAGCGGCCGCGGGCTCGTGACCGGGAGGTCCAAGGGCAGGGGCGCATAGCCGCGGGCGCGGCGCAGGAACAGCGGGGCGCGGGCAGCCACGCGCAGCACGGAGTCGTCGTAGCGGGCCACGATCTCGCGGTCGTGCAGCAGCAGCGCGTCCGCGATGCCGGCCAGACGGGCGCGCGCGTCGGCGTTGGCGATGGCGATCGGCTCGTCGCTGGCGTTGCCGCTCGTCATCACGAGCGGCCGGCCGGCGGCGGCCAGGAGCAAGTGATGCAGCGGCGTGTAGGCGAGCATCACGCCGACGGTATCGAGCCGCGGGGCGACGGATGGCGCGAGCGGTGCGTCCGGCCGGCGGCGCAGCACGACAATGGGGCGCTCGCGCGAGGCCAACAACGCCGCCTCGGCCGGGCTCACGGCGACGAGGCTGCGGGCCTCCTCGAGCGTGCGCACCATGATGGCGAGCGGCTTGGCCTCGCGGTGTTTGCGCTGCCGCAGGCGGCGCACCGCTTCGTCGCTCGTCGCATCCACCGCCAGGTGGAAGCCACCGAGCCCGCGCACCGCGACGATCAAGCCGGCTCGCAGCAGGCGCGCCGCCGAGGCGATCGGGTCCGTCTGCGGGACGCCGTGCGGCGCGCCGTCGGCGGCCTCGAGCCAAACGCGCGGACCACAGGCGGCGCAGCTGTTCGTCTCCGAGTGGTAACGGCGGTCGCCCGGCGTCTCGTACTCGCGGCGACACGCGGGACACATCGGGAACGCCCGCATGCTGGTGCGTTCGCGATCGTACGGCATCGCTTCGATCACCGTGAAGCGCGGTCCGCAGTCGGTGCACGTGATGAACGGATAGCCTGAGCGGCGGTCGGCCGGGTCGAATAATTCGGCCTCGCACTGCGGGCATAGGGCGACATCAGGGGAAACCGGCTGGCGGCGGTCCGCCACGGCGATGCTCGGCCGGATGACGAAGCCGTCTTGCCCCGCGGGCTCGCGCGGCTCCACCGCTACGCGCTCGATGCGCGCGAGCGGCGGCGCCTCAGCCGTGAGGGCGGCGACGAACGCGTCGAGCGCGGACGCCGGTCCCTCCACGTCGATCTGGACCTCACCTGACTCGTTGCGCACGCCGCCCGCCAAGCCGTGGCGCTCCGCCAGGCGGTAGACGAACGGACGGAAGCCGACACCCTGGACGACGCCGGTCACGGTGACGCGGCGCCCGGCGCGAGCCGTGGCGATCGACGTCGTCAAGCCGCCCGCCGCTGCCGCACCTGGGCGCGCAGGAAGCCGTACCACTCTTCCAGGCCGTCCTGCAAGAGCGAGGAGGTGAAGAAGCACTGCAGCGCGGGGTTCACCTGGCGCGCGAACGTCACCGCCTGCTCCACGCTGAACGGTACGTAGGGCAGGAGGTCCATCTTGCTCAGCACCGCGTAGCGGGCCTGTTGAAACATCTTGGGATACTTGAGCGGCTTGTCCTCGCCCTCGGTCACCGAGAACAGCACGATCTTCGCGTCTTCGCCCAGATCCCAGCTCGCGGGGCACACCAAGTTCCCCACGTTCTCGATGAACAGGAGGCGAGTCTGATCCAGGTCGATGGCGTCGAGTGCGACGCTCACCTGGCGCGCGTCGAGGTGGCAAGCGCCGTTCGTGACGACCGCCTGGACCAGCCGGTCGGTGTGGCGCGCCAGGCGCAGGGCATCGTTCTGCGTCTGCACGTCGCCCGTCACGACCGAGATGCCGAGCTCCTCCCCCAGGTCGGCGAGGGTGCGCTCGAGCAGCAGCGTCTTTCCGGAGCCGGGCGAGGACACGAGGTTGAAGGTGATGACGCCCGCGTCGGCGAGCCGCCGGCGGACGCCCGCTGCCAGCTCGTCGTTCTTCGCCATGACGCGCTCGCGCACGTCAATCGTCCGGACGGTCATCATCCACCTCCAGATAACTCACGCGCAGCACGTCGCCCGGGGGCCGGGCGAAAGCGGGTTTGGCCCGGTGGAACGGCGGCTGCTCCAGCAGCGCCTCCAGGCAGAACTCGAGGCTCGAGATCTCGACGCCCGCGTCGTCCCCGACCTCGACGCCGACGGTGACGACGCGGCCCGCGCCCGCGGGACCGGCCTGCGCCTCGGCGATGCGGCAGATCTCGAGGGCCACCGCCATCTCATGCATGCAGCGCGGCGGCTCTAGGCGTGCACTCGTAGCCCCACTCGGCGAGTAACTTCACGGCCGCCGCGACGACGACGTCAACCCGCTCGCGCAGCGGCGGACTCAGCTCGTGGATCATCTCGACCCGCGCCGGCTGCAGCCCGACCGCCGTGGTCAGCTGCGGCAGGGTGCCGCGCAGCTCGGCCAGCGCCAGCACGTCGCGCAGGTCCACCTGATGCGGCGAGATCTTGGTCGCCAGGTAGCGGGGCAGCCGATCCCGTGGGATCACGACCAGCGTCCCGGGTGTCGCCCCCGCGTGAATCGCGTCGAGCAGCAGCACCTGCTCGGCGTCCTCGATGATCGGCAGCAGGTTCATGCCCCACGTGCCGCCATCTATCAGCTCGACATCCGGCGGCACGTCCCACGTTTCCTGCAGCCGCTCCAGCGCGGCGATGCCGAGCCCGTCGTCGCCCATCAGCGGATTGCCGAGGCCGATTACGACCGTGCGGGGGGTGGCACCGTTACTGATCGACATAGTGCTCGTCCGCGGGCACGAACCGACCGCCGCTGACAATCGACGAGATGGAGCCCGTGCGCTCGAGCAGGTCCGCGCGGATCGCCAGGTACACGTGGATGGGGATGAAGATGAGGAACACCCACGAGAGCACGTGGTGCACGAAATGCACGATCTGGATGCCGCCGAGCAGCGGCACCACCCAGCCGAACAGCGTGTACCACAGTCCGCCCGGCCGTGACTGGCCGTACATGGCGAAGCCCGTGACCGCCATCATGACGGCGACGGCGTACACGCCGGTGTAGCTGAGCTGCTGCAGGGGATTGTGTCCGAGGTAGTGCGGCGCTTTGTCGGGCTGGATCAACAGGTAGAACTTCACCTGCTTCCACAGGTTGACCCAATCCTGCTTGCGCACCGGGAACAACGCGCGCCAGCGCTCGAACTTATTGCCCGCGAACAGCCAATAGCCCCGCACGATCCCGGTGGCCATAAAGACGCCGGCGGCCGCGAAATGCAGGAACCGCACCCACCCCATCAGGAAATGGGCGCTCGCTTCGCCGCTCGTCACGAAGTACGGCCACGCGATGTAGAACCCCGTGACGACCAGCACGACGATGCACACGACCGCCGCCCAATGCATGGCGCGGATCGGCCATCCCCACAGGTACTCCCAGCGGTATTCGCCGATGGGTGGAGGTAGCTCACGGCCCAGCAGCGTCCGCGGACGCGCGCTCATTGGACCGTCACCGACGTGATCGGGCTTCCGGTGGCGTCGAGCACGTGGACGCCGCAGGCCATGCATGGGTCGAACGAGTGAATGGTCCGCAAGATCTCGAGCGGCTGATCCGGCTTGACGAGCGGATGGTGATCCATGAGCGCCGCTTCGTACGGGCCGGGCACGCCCTTGGCGTCGCGCGGCGAGCAATTCCACGTGCTCGGCACCACGCACTGGTAGCGGGAGATCTTCTGGTCTTCGATTTGCACCCAGTGCCCCAGTGCGCCGCGCGGGGCGTCGAGGTAGCCGTAGCCTTGGGCCCTGGCCGGCCACGTGCTCGGCTCCCACTTCGCGCCGTTGTGGGTCCGGACGTCGCCGCTCTTGATGCGCTCGACGAGCGCGTCGTACCAGTGCGACAACCGCCGCGCCAAGAGCACCGTCTCCATGCCGCGCGCCGCCGTGCGGCCCAACGTGGAGAACAGCGCGGCCGGGCCGACGTTCAGCCCGCCCAGTACCTGCTTGACGATCGCTTGCACGTCCTTGTGCCCGGAGCCGTAGGCCACGAGCATGCGCGCGAGCGGTCCCACTTCCATCGGCCGTCCGTCGTAGCGCGGTGCCTTCATCCAGGTGTACTTCTTCTCGTCCTGGAGGTAGGTCCACGGCGGCTTCGGGCCCGTGTACTTCGCCTTGGTCTCGCCGTCCCACGGATGCAAGCCGGCGTCGTCACCCTTGGAGTACTCGTACCACGAGCTGTTGATGTACTCCGCGACCTTCTTGTGGTCGTAGGGCACGACCTTGGTCAGATCCTTGCCCAGGATGATGCCGCGCGGGAAGTAGAGTGAGTCGAGGTCACGCACGTCGCCGTCGGGGAACTCGCCGACCGCGAGGTAGTTTCCGGTGCCACCGCCGATCCCCGCCCATTCCTTATAGAAGCCGGCGATCGCCAGCAGGTCGGGCCAATACACCTCCTCTACGAAGCGCTGCGCGCGCGCGATCATGTCGTGGATGTCGGTCAGGCGCTCGGCGTTGATCGTGGCGCGGCCGTCGAGGTTAATGGCCGACGCCATCCCCCCCACCAGGAAGTTGGGGTGCGGGTTCTTGCCGCCGAAGATCGTGTGCAGCCGGATGACGTCGCGCTGCCAATCGAGCGCCTCGAGATAGTGCGCCACGGCGAGCAGGTTGACGGCGGGCGGCAGCTTGTAGGCCGGATGGCCCCAGTAGCCGTTCGCGAAGATGCCGAGCTGGCCCGAGCCCACGAACTTCTTGAGCCGGTCCTGGACCGCGCGGAAGTACGTCTCGGAATTGTTGGGCCAAGGCGAGACTTTGCGGGAGATTGCGGCGGTATCGGCCGGATTGGCCGACAGAGCGCTGACGACATCAACCCAATCCAGCGCGTGCAGGTGATAGAAGTGGATCACGTGGTCCTGCACGAACTGCATCCCGTGGATCAGGTTGCGGATCAGGTTTGCATTGGGCGGAATGTGGATGTCCAGCGCGTCCTCCACCGCGCGGCAGGAGGCCACCGCGTGCACCACGGTA
>JBGPOE010000018.1:0-47911 GCA_041487875.1 Gemmatimonadota bacterium
CACGTCGTACGGCGCGCTGACCAGCGACAAGGGTTACTACTTCATCAATAACGTGCCGGCGGGTGAGATCACGCTGCGCGCGCAATTCATCGGCTACGCGCCCACGGAAAAGACCGGCGTGCGCGTGCTCGCCGGCCAGACAGCGACGCAAAACATCAAGATGGCGGCGTCGGCGGTGCAGGTGAAGGGCGTGACGATCGAAGCGGCGGTGAACCCCATCGTGCCGCGCGACCAGGTCACCTCCAAGAGCATCGTGACGAGCGAGAGCTTCAGCCGCCTGCCGATTCAAGACACGCGCGACGTGATCCGGCTTGAGCCGGGTGTCGTGGAGTCGAACAGTGGCAAGGGCCTCTCGATTCGCGGCGGCCGGCCCGGTGAGGCGGCGGTGTACGTCGACGGCGTGCTGGTGCGCAACAACCAGCGCGGCGAGACGGACCTGAACCTCCCCACCAACTCGATCGAAGAGGCGTCGGTCACCACCGGCGCCGTCGGCGCGGAATTCGGCCAGGCGTCGTCGGGCGCGATCTCGTTCGTGACCAAGGCCGGCGGCCAGAAGTACTCGGGCGCGCTGTCCTATGCGACGGACGACATCGGCAGCCTGTGGAAGAACATCGGGTTCAACCGGATGGAGGCTTCCATCGGTGGCCCGGTCTGGGGCAACCTGACGTTCTTCGCTTCCGGCACGCTGAACGGTTCGAAGTCGGCTGACGTGGCCATCCAGCGTGATATGGACCGGCCGGTGTACGTGATGAGCGGCGTGGACACGGTAGTGCACGAGCCGGTGGCGTTCGGCAATGCGCTGTCGGATACCGTGAACATCGCGATCCCGCGTTTTGTGCAGTACTCCGGGTATTGCAACGACACGCCCAGCGGCAATTCGTCCACCGCCCAGATCCAGGGCAACTATGGCTCTTCGTGCCAGGGCTTGCGGCTGCCCTTCTCGGCCAACGGCGCGATGCTGCTGCAGACCAAGCTGCAATACACGTACGGCGCGGGCTCGCGCCTCTCGCTCACGGGGCTGTCGTCGCAGACGCAGAGCCGCGACTTCCCGGGCGGCAACATCTACAACCCCGACAACTACACCGGTACGGTGTTCGCGAGCCGGGCGGCGATCCTCAACTGGACGCAGAACCTGTCGCGCTCGGCCGATCGGGCGATGGCGCTCGATTTCCGCGCCTCCTATCAGCACGACGACGTGCTGTCCGGTCCGCTCACCCGCCAGTCGGAGTTGGACTCGCGTAGTCCGTTTGGCGGGTTCATGGTGAAGCCGCTCAAGTTCCTGATCGATTTCAATTCCACGCATGACGTGACCATCGCCGGCACGACGCATCAGGGCGTCAAGTACCTGGACGACATCCAGATCCAATGCTTGTTGGCGGGCCAGTCGTACTGCCAGGACGACGTACCCAACCTGAACCGCGACGACTTGAGCTCGGCACAGCCGTACCGGATGAACCCGTACGGCGTGGAGCAGAGCGCGCGCGGTCCGCTGTGGACGCAAGGGTTGGACAACGGGCCGTTCCTGGGCCGCGAAAGCCGCCTCGAGGCGTACGGCAACTTCGACTGGCAGGCCGACCGCTTCAACCGCATCAAGCTGGGCGGTGAGTATCACGTCATCGACACGCGCCGTTACACCGCGGGCCAGACGTCGCCGTTCGGCATGAGTGCCTACCACGAGAAGCCGATGAGCTACGGCGGTTACGTGCAGGACCGCCTCGACCTGGGCGACGTGGTCCTCGAGGGCGGGATGCGCGTCGATCACTTCGATTCGCGCGCGCTGTTCCCGTTCACGCCGGGCCGCATCTCGACGGACACGCTGCCGTTCGATCCGAACAACCCGGAGGCGAATTTCATCAAGGCGCCGTCGCACACGGCGTTCAGCCCCACGGTCCGCGTGTCGTTCCCGGTGACGGAGACGTCGAACTTCCGGCTCTCCTACGCGCACCAGGTGCAGACGCCGGACTATGACCTGGCGTTCCGGGGCAAGAACACGGACCTGTCGCTCACCAACCAGAACCAGTCCTTCGGACGGGATCTGGACTTCACGAAGAGCATCATCTTCGAGTTCGGGGTGCGGCACGCGTTCAGCCCGGACATGGTGTTGGACGTGTCGGCCTACAACAAGGACAAGACGTCGGACGTGGCGGGCCGGCTGTTCCAGCTGCCCGATCCGTTCAAGAACGGCACGACCAGCGACTTCCGCGTGTTCACCAACGCGGACTTCGGCAACGTCCGCGGCCTGGACGTCAAGCTGGACCGGCGGTTCTCCACCCTGTTCTCGGGTACGCTGGCCTACACGTTCCAGGTGGCCAAGAACACGGGCTCCGATCCGTTCAGCTACTTCAACACGACGGCGCGCCAGATCTCGACCCTCACGGGCACCACCGAGCCGCCGCCGCAGGCGATCTTGACCACCAACGACGACCGGCCACACAACATCGCGGGTGCCGCGTCGCTGACGTTCCCGAACGATTGGCGCAAGGGCACGATGCTCGGCAACGTGCTCCGCAACGTGGGTGCATTCGCCACGTTCCGCTTTTCGAGCGGCCTGCCTTATACGCGCGTGCGGGATGCGGGTGAAGGCACCATCGGCGGCGCGTTCGGTCTCGAGGCCAACCCGATCGAGCCGATCAACTCGTCGCGCATGCCGTGGTTCAAGGACCTCGACCTGCGCGTGACCAAGGGCATGCGCGTCGGTTCGCTCGATTGGACGCTGTTCGCCGAGTCCAAGAACCTGTTCAACTGGCGGAACGTGGTCAGCATCTTCGCCGAGACCGGCGACGTGCGGAACGCGGTGTTCCAGCAGAAGTTCTTGGACGAGCAGGTGGCCCTGCTGCAAGGCGAAGCCAACGCCGCGGGCCTGGGCACCACGGACGCCAACGGCAACTTCGCCGCGGACCTGAGCGCGCCTGGTATCTGCGCCTCGTGGCCCGGTCGGAGCTCGTCCGCGCAGACGTCGGCGGCGAGCGGCCCGGTGGACTGCGTGATGCTGGTGCGCGCCGAGCAGCGCTATGGCAACGGCGACGGCATCTTCACGCAGAGCGAGTACACCAAGGCGTTCAAGGCGTGGTACAACTTCTTCAACGCGCCCGACCGCTTCTACGGCACCGGCCGCCGTATCCGGCTCGGTGCGGAGCTCACGTTCTAAGGAACGGTCCGCGATGTCACAGGAGCGCCGCCCGGGCGCAAGCCCGGGCGGCCGCTCCGACGGCCTCTCATAAGGAGACGGTGCAATGTTGAAAGTTTGGGTAAGAAACGGACTCCGGATCGGTGGGCTGCTCGTCGCGGGCGCGGTGCTGGTCGCCGCGCCGGCGCTGGCGGGCCCGCGTCCGGGCGCGCAGCGGCGTACGCTGAACCTGTTCGCCGGCATTCTCAGCCGGCAGAACGCCAACCAGTTCGACTGCGGCCTGAACGCCTTCGGCGAGGTCTGCGTCGATCCCAACGGATCGACCACCGTCGGCGGCGGCTTCTGGCCCAAGGGCACGCCCGATCAATACGTGTTCAACTCGGGGCTCCAGGTCGCGGGCATCGTGAGGCCCCAGGGAATAGTGAAGATCGACACGCTCGCCGGGCCTGTGTATGACACCACCTTTGTGTATTCCACCCCTTTCACCTGGGCGGGTGACACGGTGGGCGCGTTCTTCTTCGACCCCAAGGGCACCACGGTGCACGGCGACAAGCTGTCGCTGGTGTGGAGCTCGATCAATTCGACCGACGCGGCCAACTGGCCGCGCGACGCCTACGTCACCGATACGACGCTGTTCGCCTCGGTGCTGATCAACCGCAAGGCCGCGTCGCAGCAGGACTCCTGGATCCAGTACTGGGACGGCAATCCGGCCAACAACAGCGGCCGCAAGCACCCCATTGGCGTGCTGGTGACGCAGCGCGGCATGGCGTGGAATTTCCCGACCGGCAACGAAGCGATCATCTACTACCTGTATACGTTCACGAACATCTCGGCGAAGAAGGCGTCCGTATACGCCGGTCTCCCCAATGGCGACACCCTCGCCTCGATCGGCGCGCGGTTCCAGGCCCTCAACAATGCGGCGTTCGGCGTGACCATCCCCGACAGCGGGTACACGATCACCAACATGTACGCCGCCTTCGCGATGGACGCGGACGTGTCGGACGAAGCCACCAAGAACTACACGTCGGCGTTCCTGCCCTTCAAGATGGGCTTCGCGTACAAGGGCACGTTCTTCGAGGCCGCGTCGTCGGGCTACAAATTCCTGCCGCCGATTTTCGGTGGCGCGTTCGCTCAGACCATCGGGTTCGTGGGCGTGAAATACTTGAGGAGCCCGCTGGTCGATCCGGCCAATCCCGGATTGGGCGAGCGCGGTTTGTCGCTGTATTCCGCCACGATCAACGGCGGGCAGTTCGACGACGCGCAGACCACAGTGCAGTTGTGGCGCTACCTCTCCGCCAACCTCAGCGCGGCCGCGGGTGACGCACCGTGCTCGACCGGCCCCAACGGCGCGGCGCCCAGCGTCACGCACGTCTGCTACGTGCCGCAGGCCACCGACGACATCCGGTTCTTCCAGTCGTCCGGTCCACTCACGCTGAAGCCTGGCCAATCGCAGACCATCGTCGTGGCCTACATCGCGGCGGCGCCGGTGGACGTTCCGCAGATCGCGGGCCGCAGCAACAGCTTCAACCTGAAGCCGGGCTTCCCCGCGCTCGACTCGGCGCTGGTGCCGGGCCACACCGACACGCTGCGCTCGATCGACCACGTCATCGGCGCGACCGGCATCGTGGGCGACACCAACGGCAACGGCAAGATCGACCAGTATGAGGTGAACACCGTGCCGCGTTCGCTCCTGAACAAGGGCCTCGTGGCGCAGGCGGTGTTCGACGCCAAGTTCCTGCTGCCGTTCCCGCCCGAGCCGCCGGAGTTCTTCCTCGTGCCCGGCGACAACCAGGTGACCGTCGTGTGGCGGCCCAGCGCGACCGAGACGGTCGGCGATCCGTATTTCGCCGTCGCGTCGAACAACACGCTGCCGATTTACGACCCCAATTACCGCCAGTTCGACGTCGAGGGGTACCGCATCTACCGCGGCCGCACGACCGGCGACCTGCAGGTGATCGCGCAGTTCGACTACGCGAACACCGCGTTCATCGACTACACGGGCATCTTCAATTACGGCAACTGCGCGCCCGAGCTGGGTGTGGTGACCGACTGCCCGAGCGATCTTGTGACGGGCCACGCGCAGCCGCTGGTCGGCACCGTGGTGACGATCCCGCCGGGCGGCCGCGTGAAGCTGGCCAACGGCAACATCCTCATCGTGCAGGCGGATACGGCGGTGACCGGCGGCGCGTCCGGCAAGCCGGGGCTGACCGACAACGGCGTGCCGTTCGCGTTCGTCGATAAGGGCGTCCGCAACTCATTCCGGTACTTCTATGCCGTGACCGCGTTCGACGTGAACTCGGTGGCGTCGGTGGGCCTGAACAACACCTCGCTCGAGTCCGCGCCCGCGACCAAGACCGTCACGCCGCGCACGCCGTCGAGCTCCACGGCCCAAGCCGCCTTCACCACGCTGCTGCAGGGTGACGACGGCATCGCGCTGGATCCCAACCAGGCCTATCCGAAGATCGATACGGCCGGCGGCACATTCCCGGCCGCCTCCTTGCAGCCGCCGACGAACGGTGGCCAGCTGGCGTTGCCGGGCGCCGTGGCGGAGTTCCTCAAGCCGGGCGACGTCACGGTCGCGATCGACTCCGTGTCGGCGGGCTTCACCGACGACATCGGCGTCTTGCCGAATGCCTATCTGACGTTCTCGGCGGCCGGAGGCGACACGGTCCACCTCGTGGTGCCGCTGTCCTCGCCCGATCGCACCACGAATCAGAATACGATTACGCAGTTCACCGTGGCGCAGTCGGTCATTCCGTACGACACGGCCCTGGCGAAAACGTTCGGCGTGCGCGCCGGATTCGCCGATTCCGCGCGGATGCCGGTGAACTGGAGCGGCACGATGACGACGCTCAACGACAAGTCGGCAGCAGTCGCGGAGGGCATCCTCCGCTACGGCGCGAGCGGCGGCGCCGGGTCGGCGTACCTGGCGCACTCGCGCTGGTTCACCGAGGGCGGGTCCGAGTCGCCGGATCCCACCATCATGGGTGCGGCGGACTCGGCGCATAATTCGGGCAAGCTCACGGGCGTCGGGCGGATCTATGCGCCGCAGTCGTACCGGCAGGCGTTCATCGACCCGAACTTCCGCGGCTACTCGTTCTCGCAGACGA
The DNA here is from genome assembly GCA_041487875.1 of Gemmatimonadota bacterium. Classification (GTDB taxonomy): domain Bacteria; phylum Gemmatimonadota; class Gemmatimonadetes; order Gemmatimonadales; family GWC2-71-9; genus DATLWA01. The sequence goes on from JBGPOE010000018.1 coordinate 6,238, forward strand.
ACTGGTATCCGGCGGACTTCCGCGTCACGTGGAACGCCGATTCGAGCGTGACCGTGCGGGACCTCACGCACCACATCACCCTGCCGTTCGTCCCGAACGGCGGCAGCGGCTGGGGTTTCATCAACGTGCGCGCCTTCCTGGCCGCGGGGATTTCCTCCGGTGACCTGGCCGACGCCGCGGGGTCGACCGACGTCAACGTGGTCGGCTTCCACCATCTGTACGGCACGCAGCCGACGTGCTTCCCCGACTGGTGGGCGATCAACTGCGCGCTGTATGAACGCAAGGCGCAGTACGAGCCGCTCGACTTCAATGCCGACGCGGTGGCTGACGCCAACGGTATCGCCATCGCGATCAACGATGAAGCGTTCTTGATGGAGATGAACGCCATCCCGGCCGCCGGCACGCAGTGGCATCTGCGGGCGGTGAGCGGCACCATGACCGCCAAGTGCTCGCCGTCGATCGGTGAGGTGATGACCGACTGCACGGCGTATACGTTCAAAGGGCCTACGACGCGGCCGACGACGGTACCCGGGCTACGCTACACGCTGCACGTGGCCACGCAGTACCACGTGGACAGCACGACCTCCGGGGACTTGTCCAAGGTGCACACGGTGCCGGATCCGTACTACGTCACCAACTCGTTGGAGCAGTCCTTCAACACCAAGGTGCTGAAGTTTGTGAACCTGCCGAGCCGCTGCATCGTGCGGATTTACTCGGTGAGCGGCGTGCTCGTGAACGCGCTTACGCTCAACGACGTGACGGGCGGCGGCGAGCTGACGTGGAACCTGCGGAACCGCAACAATCAGTTTGTGGCGTCCGGGGTGTACTTCTACCACGTCGAAACGCCCGAGGGGAAGCAGAAGATCGGGCGGTTCACCGTTGTCAACTTCGCGCAATAGCGCCGGGGGAGCCTACATATGATGCGGATTTCTCGAAGTGCTTCGTGGGCCCTCGCGGCGCTGGCATTGGTCGTGGGGCCGGCGGCGGCGCAAGTCACGCTGCCATCGGATAACACGGCTTACGGCACCACGTCGGCGGAGTTCCTGCTGCTCGGCGCCAGTGCCCGGGGCCTGTCGTTGGGGGGCGCGTATGCGGCGCTCGCCACCGACGTGAGCGCGCTGTATTACAATCCGGCCGGCATCGCGCAGCTCAGCCGGCCCGGCGCGATGGTGTCCAGCTACAGCTACGTGGCCGGCACCCGGTACGTGTGGGGTGGCCTCGCGATGCCCATGGGTGGCGGTTCGAAGGCCCTGGGTCTCCAGATCGGCAACTTCGGATTCTCGGACCAGCCGGTCTATACCGTCGAAAATCCCACCGGCGACGGCACCACCTACAACGTGGCGGAGACGTTCATTGGTCTCAGCTTTGCCCAGAACTTCAGCGACCGCTTCTCCGCCGGCATCTCCGGCAAGGTCGTGTCGGACAAACTGGGCAAGACTTCCGCGTCCGCTTGGGCCGTGGACTTCGGTACGAGTTTTCACGCGATGGCGGCCGGGCGGCCGTTGCGTGCGTCGTTCGTGATTCAGAACCTCGGATCGTCGCTGAAGCACACAGGTCCGGGGCTGGATGTCACAGTGACCCGTCCCCCGATCCCCGGTCAGGTGGACGTGCCGCAGGAAGGCCAGCCGGCCGACCTGCGCACCAAGGACTGGAACCTCCCGGTGCTGTTCCGCGTCGGCTTGGCACTCGACGTCCTGAGCATGGAGCAGCGGCGGGTGACGGTGCTGTCGGAGTTCAATCAGCCGAACAACAGCCGCGCGGGCTTCGGGGTCGGCGCCGAAGTGATGCTGTCCGACCTCGCGAAGACCGGCTTCTACGTGGCCGGCCGCGGCAGCTACTCGTATCAGTCCGACAACAACATGACGCTGCAGAACACGCCGTTCGCCACCTCTGAATCTGGGGCGCAGCATCGCGACGGTCTGGCGGTCGGCTTCGGCGTGGGGTACAAGAAGGCCGATTTCGGATTGGGAATGGACTACGCCTGGCGCTCGATGGGCGTCCTGGGTGGGACCAATATCCTGAGCTTCTCCGTCCAGTGGTAAGCTGAGCAGCGTTCGTGGACCGCGCCGCCGGGGGGGGCGCGGTCCCGGATGCCGCCGAAGGGAGCATGCAGTTGCGGTCGTGGATCTGGATGGTGTTGGCGCTCGGCTTCGTCCGTGAGGGGATGCCGGGCAGGCAGGCGGGAGCGGACAGCGTCAGTGTGCAGGCGGTGCGGTTCGCCCTTGGGGACGGCAGCACACTGGTGAACGGCTTCGTGCGCGTCCCCCACCAGTTGTTGAGCCCGGTCACCGTGGGCGCGAGCGGCTACGCCGCGTTCCGCCTCGATGTGACGGTGGTCGATCAGGCCGGCACCGTGCTGACGCACGGCGGTGGCACGCAGCGGGTGGACTGGAGTGCCCTGCAAGTGGCGGGGTCGGCGAGCGTCGAGCCGCTGTCGGGGATGGCGCTGGCCCCGGGGAGCTACACGATCCGGGTGAGCGTGCGCGACTCGGCGAGCGGCCGCACGCAGACCGCCGAGACCCCGGTCGTGGCGTTCGCGAGACGGCCCGCGGCGTCGGACCTGCTGCTGGCCTACGGGATTCGCCAGGCGCAACCGGGCGACACGCTGGCCGCGGCCGGGGAAGTGCGCAAGGGCGAGTTGTTCATCGCCACGAGTCCGGATGTGCGGTTGTCGCCGATGCATGCGGCGTTGGCGTACTACTGCGAGGTGTACCGCGACAGCGCGGCGACGCTGCCCTGGCACCTGCAGGTCGTGACGCCCGACGGGCGGGCGCTGCTCACCACGGCGCCGGCGCAGACCGCGATCGGTGCCGGCGGTGGCGTGTTGACCGGATCGCTCGACCTGACGGGCCTGCCGCCGGGGGGTTACCGGCTGGTGCTGCTGGCGGGGGCGGGCAGCGACACGATGTCGCGAGCGGGCGCCTTCCGGATGGGCGGGTTCGAGGCGGAGCAGCACGTAGCGAATGCCACGCAGGCCGCGGCGGAGCCCAGCGATGCGTTCGCGCGGCTGTCGGAAATACAGTTGGACACGCTGTACGCACCGTTGATTTATTTGGCGACCGGGTCGGAGCTGAGTGTCTATGGCTCGCTCACAGTCGAAGGGAAGCGCCGCTTTCTGCGCGATTTCTGGCGCAAGCGCGACCCGACGCCCGACACCCCCGGCAACGAGCGGATGGCGGCGTTTTTCAAGCGGATCGGGGATGCGAACGAGCGGTACCGCGAGGGCGGCGCCGCCTCGATCCCCGGGTGGCGCACGGATCGGGGCCGCATCTTCATTTTGTACGGCGAGCCCGACGAAATGCTGCGGCGGCCGCAGAGCGGCGCGGCGTACCCGTGGGAGATGTGGAAGTACACCAAGACGCGGGTGCAGTACTACTTGTTCCTGGATCGGACGCGGCTCGGCAATTATTCGCTGATCTACTCGAATGACCGCCGGGAAACGAGCTTACCGAACTGGCAGGATTACTTGAATGACGATGCGAAGCGGGAAATTGCGAGTTTTTGAGCACCACCCATCCCATACCGTCGGAGAGGGCGTATGAAGCGACAGCACATCGGTGCGGTTCTCGCGGGAGCGGCGTTCGCGGCCCTGGCGTGCCGGGGTGACCCTACCGCCTCGCTGCGGGGTGGGGCCAAGTTCGTCGACATCAGTGCGTCGGTGATGTTCATCGACGCCGGTGGAGGCAAGCCGGTGTCGGTCGTGATCCGCGACGAGCAGCAAAACCCGCTTGCCGTGGACGTGACCGTCAGCACCGTCAATGGGGCGGTGGCCACGGTGGCAGCCGACACGACCATTCCGTCCCCCAACGGATCGGAGCACAACTACATCGTCACCGCCGTGGCGCCGGGCCAGACGAAGCTCGTGGTACAGGGCGGCGGCGTGACCGACAGCGCGACGATCAACGTGCTCCCGATCGCGTTCGGCGGCACCGCATCGACCGCGTCGCCGCAGGTCGGTCAGCCGTTCACGCTGCTCTCGACCAGCGTGCTCAAGTGGGATACCACGTCGGCCAACATCGACTTCGGCGGCGGCATCCTCGGTGAAGTCATTCGGGTGTCGCGCGATACGCTGAAGGTCTACGTGCCCCAGCCGGACGCCACGCAGCCGCAGTCCCTCAAGGTCAACGGCGTCGTGGTGACCTACGTCGCGGGCCTCGTCCTCAACGGCCTGCCGGTGGCCGGGTCGTTCAACGTGACGAACCCCTTCGGCGCGCACAGCAGCTGCGATCCCGCCGCGTCGGTGCTGCCAGTGCCGGGAACGATCCGCGACGGATTCACCTCGACGGACGCCGACCACTACTACACCTTCACGCTGGCCGGCACCACGACGATCACGTTCACGCTGTCGTGGCCCACGAACGCCGACCTCGATATGTACGTCTACAACGTGGGGTGCACCACCTTCCAGGGCGGCACGGCCAAGTTCGCTGCGGCCACCGGCGCCAATCCGGAGACCGTCCAGATGACGTTGGCAGCGGGCTCGTACCAGGTCTGGGTCAACGTGTTCGACTTGGGCGACGGGGCGCACCTCTTCAGTATCAACACCACGACTCCGTAGGAGTCGGTTGCGACGCCGTATGACGCGGGCCCCGGGGGAACTCCTCCCGGGGCCCGGTGTCTTGTAGATCCGTGCGCCTCAGTCCGCTGCTCGCCCTCCTCCCGCTCGCGTTCACCCAGCTCCCGGCACCACGGCCGCAGATCGCCCCCGAGCTCGCCTGCGCGGCCGCGCGGTTCTCGCGTCCGGCCGACTCCACTCGCATCGAGCTGCTCTGCCGCGTCCCCTACGTACTGCTCGAGCCGCTGCCGCGCGCGGGCGCCGGCTACCGCCTCACCCTCGACGTCTCGGACAGCGCCCGTCACACCGTGCTGGCCCGCAGCTGGAGTCGCGCCTTGGCCGACGCGGCCCTCGACGATCCCGACGGCGCCGCGATCGAGCGCGTGGGCTTCACCGCGGCCGCGGGCCGCTACGTCATCCACGCAGCGCTCCTGGACTCGGCGTCGCGGCGCGTAGTGCGCCTCGACCAACCGGTCGCGGCACTCGACGGCGCCCCGGCTGTCTCCGACTTGGTGCTCGCCACGGGCCTGCGCGTGCTGACCACCCCGGATACCGCTGTCACCTCGGACGAGCTCCGGCTTGGCGCGGTGGCCCTCGCCACGCCCGGCTGGCCGCTCACGGTGAAGGGGCGGGGCGCGCCGCAACGCATCGCCTACTATTTCGAGACCTATGGCGCCGCCGGGGCGCCCTCGCTCACCCTGGTCGACTCGGGTGGCGCGCCGGTGGCGTTCCCCGCGGCGCGCGAGCTGGCGCCCGGAGCGGGCCTGCTCGACGTGGGCGGGCTGCCGGCGGGCAGCTATGCCCTCACGCTGGCGGTGGGTGGCGAGCGGCGCGACGCCGCGTTCCGGGTGAGCAACCCCGACGCGCGCGAGCGCGCCGACCTCCCCGCGGACCGCTTCGGCCCGGCCGGTGAGGCGCTGCTTGACAGTCTCTACGCGCCGCTCATCTACCTTATGACCGACGCCGAGCGCGGCATCTATCCGACCCTCACACCGGACGGCAAGCGGCGCTTCTTGCGCGCCTTCTGGGTGCGGCGCGATCCCACGCCGGGGACGCTGCACAACGAGTTGGAGGACGACTTCTACGAGCGGATCGCGGAGGCCAACCGCCGGTTCCGCGAGGGCGGTGGGGCGCGGATTCCCGGGTGGCGCACCGATCGCGGCCGCATCTTTCTCAAGTACGGCGATCCCGACGAGGTGCTGTCGCGCCCTCTACCAGGGTCCACGCTGCCCTACGAAGTGTGGAAGTACACGCGGGGAAAGCTGCGGAAGTTCTGCTTCATGGACCTGACCCGCTTTGGCAACTACTCGCTCATCTATACCAACGACCTCACTGAGGCGAGCCGGCCCAACTGGCGCGAGCTACTCGGCAGCGAGGCGTGGGACGAGGTGCTGCGATTCTAGATGTGAAGGACAAGGAGCCTGTAGGGAGGCGCGTAGACGCGGAGGCGCGTAGCAGGTGGTCGCCAAACGCGTGTAGGTCCTCCATGCGGCGACACTACAAACCGCTACGCGTCTGCGCGCCTACGCGTCTGCCTGCCCACTGGGGTCCTTAGAGCCTGCTGCAAGAACGACCGCGCTCCATACCGCCGCTCCCACCGCGACGTGCGCCGCCTGCAGCGGACCGGGCAAGCCGAGCAGCACCATCGTGGCACCCACCGTCAGCTGCAACACCACGAGCGCGAACACCACGGCGGGGCCGCGGCGCCGCGTGCGCTGCGCCCACCACAGCGCGCTGGCGAACAGCGCGTACGCGAGCAGGCGATGCAGCCAATGGACGTGTTGTGTGTAGTTGCCGTCGGGGACGATCTGACCGTTGCACAGCGGGAAGCCGAGGCACGCGGTGGCGGCGCCGAGGTTGGCGGTGAGGGCTCCCAGCAAGACCGTCACGAACGTCAGGAGCAGCAGCGCCACTGACCCCGGCCGCAACCCCGGGGCTGCGCCGCGAGCGGCCATGAGCAAGAGGGCGAGCAACAGCATCGCCGTGCCGAGGTGCAGGATGACCGTCCAGGGTGGCAACGAGAGTTTGACGGTGACGGCGCCGAGGGCGATCTGGACAGCGAGAAGGAATAGCGCGGCGTAACCCGAGATACCTGGAACGGCGTTGTCCGTCCCCATTCCCCGTCTCAGCCACCAGGTGTAGCCCGCCACGGCCGCGACCAGCCCCGTGACGAGCCCCGCCACGAGCCGGTGGCTCCATTCGATCCAGGTCGGCAGGTCGAGGGGCGGCAGCAGCCGGCCGTTGCAGAGCGGCCAATGCTCGCCGCAGCCGAGTCCCGAGCCCGTGATGCGGACGACGGCCCCGAGAATGATCAGCAGGTAGGTGCAGGCGGCGGCCGTCCAGGCAAGCCGCGCGTAGCGTCGCGTCATGGAGCGCGAAATGTATATTCCGCCAGCCATGACTGCACCCCGCGCTGAACCCGCGCGCGAGCCCGACCGCTGGGGCGACCGCCTCCCCCGCCGCCTGGGGTTGTGGAGCGCCGTGGCCGTGCTGGTCGGCTCGACCATCGGCAGCGGCATCTTCCGCACGCCCGCCATCATCGCCGGCCGGGTGCCCGCGCCGCTCCCGATGTTCGGCGTGTGGGTGCTGGGCGGCCTGCTCGCCCTGTGCGGCGCGCTCACCTACGCCGAGCTGGCGGCGCTGTTCCCGCGCTCCGGCGGCGTGTACGTGTACATCCGTGAGGGGTTCGGCCGGCTGCCGGCGTTCCTGTTCGGTTGGACCGAGCTGCTGTTGATCCGCGCCTCCGCCCTGGGCGCGATCGCGACGCCGTTCGCGGAGTACCTGCTGCGCTCGCTCGGCTTCGACCCGAAGATCGAGCCCAACGCCACGTACGTGCACTACGTCGCCGCGGCGGCGATCGTCCTCACGGCGGCGCTCAACTACGTCGGCGTCCGCTGGAGCTCGCTCATCTTGAACCTCACCACGGGGGCGAAGTACGGCGCCCTGCTCCTGCTGGTGCTGCTGGCCTTCGTTGTGGGGCAGGGGGACTTCGGGCATTTCAGCCAGGTGGGGGGTGCGACCACACCCGGCCTGTTCGGCCTGGCGCTCGTGTCGGTGCTGTGGGCATACGACGGCTGGGGTGATCTGTCGTTCGTGGGCGGCGAAGTGCGGGATCCCGAGCGCAACCTGCCGCGGGCGCTCGTGCTCGGCACGCTCAGCGTGATCGCGATCTACCTGCTGGTAAACGCCGCGTACCTGTACCTCATCCCCATCGCCCAGATGAGCCAGTCGCCGCTGGTGGCGGCCGATGCGGCGCAGCTGATCGTGGGGCGGATGGGCGTGGGGCTCGTGGCGGTGGTGGTGATGATCGCCACGTTCAGTACGCTGCTGGGGTCGATTCTGACGTCGCCCCGCATCTTCTTCGCCATGGCCGACGACGGTCTGTTGTTCCGGCAAGTGGCCCGAGTGCACCCGCGCTTCCACACGCCGTCGGTCTCGATCGTCGTGGTCGCGGCGCTCGGCGTCATCTGGGTGCTGTTGCTCAACTTCGAGCAGCTGGCCGATCAGTTCGTGGTCGCGATCTTCCCGTTCTACGCGCTCGCCGCCGCGGCGGTCTTCGTGCTGCGGCGCCGCCAGCCCGACCGGCCGCGCCCCGTCAGGGTGCTGGGATACCCGATCGTGCCCCTTTTGTTTATCCTCGCCGCGTTCCTCATCCTGGGGAACGCCCTGTGGGAGCATCCCGGCCCCACCGGGCTCGCGTTCGGCGGCATCCTGCTCGGCGTGCCGGCCTATTACGCGTGGCTCCGCTGGCGCCCGCGCGCGCCCGGCGCGTGACGCGCGCGTGACCGAGGGGTGCATTGACGACCCCCGAAGTGGCGGGCATTTTTACTGCGCCCTTGGCCTAGCCCATCCGTCGCATCAGCCGGTCTTTCGGGGAGCATCCATGAAACGGTTCTTCTGGTCGGTTTGCGCACTCGCCGCCGTGCTGAGCGTCGCGTCCGTCACGGGACTCGCCGCGCAGGGCGTCACCACCGCCGCCGTCACGGGGCGGGTCACGGACGAGTCTGGCGCCGCGGTGGCGCTCGCGGAGGTCACCCTCCTCAACGGCTCGACGGGCGAGCGCTATGCGGCGCGCACGGCCGATGACGGCAGCTACCACATGGAGAACGTGTCGGTGGGCGGCCCCTACACCCTGTCCGCCCGTGCGCTCGGCTTCGAGCCTACGGTCTCCGAGGCATTCCAGCTGGCCCTGGGGCAGCGCTTCGTCCTCAACGTCAGCATGAAGCGCAGTGCGGTGCAGATCGCCGGTGTCACGATCACCGCCACGTCCGATGCGCTGATCTCCACGTCGCGGACGGGCGCGTCGACGTTCCTGTCGGATCGGGCCATTCACAGCCTCCCGACGCTGAACCGCCGCTTCGACGACTTCATCAGCACCGCTCCCCAGGCCGTGGGGCGTTCGTTCACCGGCCAGAACGACCGCTTCAACAACATTCAGATCGACGGCGCCTCGAACAACGACATCTTCAACCTCGGCTCCAGCAACGGCACGCCGGGCGGCGGCGTGGGTGCGCGGCCGCTGTCGCTCGAGTCGGTGCAGGAGTACCAGATCCTGATCGCGCCGTTCGACGTCCGGCAGGGCGGCTTCGTGGGCGGCCTGGTGAACGCCGTGACCAAGTCCGGCACCAACCAGCTGCACGGCTCCGCGTTTGGCTACTCGCAGAACGAGGAATTCGTGGGGCGCGACACGGGCGGCGTGTCGGTGCCGTTCCCGCCCTTTCAGCAGCAGCAGTACGGCTTCTCGCTGGGCGGCCCCATCATCCGGGATCGGCTGCACTTCTTCGCGTCGGGCGATTTCCGCCACGACTCGCGGCCGTTCGCCTTCGGCGGCGTTCCCAATATCGGCCCCAACCCGGGCAACCCGGCCGACACCGCCGGGATCGGCATCACGCAGGCGCGCGCGGATTCGGTGACCAACATCCTGCGGGACAGCGCCTTTTACGGCTTCAATCCCGGCACGTGGGCCACGCCGACAATGCTCAATCCCGAGACGAACGTCTTCGGGAAGCTGGACTACGCGGTCGGCACCAACAGCCACGTGGAAGTCTCCGGCACCTACGTCAGCGCGAACCAGGACAAGCTGACGCGCACCTACACGACGCCCTCCGCGTTCCCGTTCCGCGACGGCTACCAGCTGTCCAACAGCGGGTGGAACGTCTCGGACAAGACCAAGACTCTGCGCGGCAAGTGGACGTCCTTGTTTGCCGGGCGATTCTCCAACGAGTTGATCGCCGGTTACTCCTCCATCAACGACGTCCGCACAGTCGCAAACAACGTTCCCCTGATCCTGGTGCGGGGAAACGTCGCGAACACTTGGCTCGGCGCCGGCTCGGACCGGTTCTCAGTGCCCAATACGCTGAAGCAAACCGTCTACGAGCTCACCGACAACGTGACGTTCCCCGTGCACTCGCACCTGATCACGGTGGGCACGCACAACGAGTTCTTCCATTTCTTCAACGCCTTCTTCCCGGCCTCGACCGGCGTCTGGGACTTCGCCGATCCGCTGGCGCTCGCGGCGAAGACGCCGAACCGCTACGAGATCGCCTTGCCGCTGAAGCCGGGCGGCCCGACAAGCGACTTCCACGTCAAGCAGTTCGGCTTCTACGCCGAAGATCAGTTCCCCGTGATGCCGAAACTGCGGCTCACGGTCGGGCTGCGCGTGGACGTCCCGTCGCAACCGGCGCCCACGTTCAATCCGACGCTCGACACCACGCACTTCCCCGCTCTGGGCGGACAGGTCGTCAACACCGGCTCGTTCCCCAGCGGGAACCTGCTCTGGTCGCCGCGCCTGGGCTTCAACTACGATGTGAGCGGAGATCGCCAGACCATCCTGCGCGGTGGGGTGGGCATCTTCAGCGGTCGCCCGCCATACGTGTGGCTCTCGAATGCGTACGGCAACACCGGTATGGAGCAGATCACGCTGGTGTGCGACGGGGCCGGCACGACGACGAACGGTACGTTCGACACCGTGCCCGCGTTTACCATCAACGAGGGTGCGCAACCCAGCAAGTGCGGCACGGGCGGTCCCGGCAGCATCGGGCCGTCCACGTCCGCGACGTCGATTGTGTTCTTCGATCAGAACTTCAAGTTCCCGCAGGCTCTGAAGCTCGCGCTGGGTGTGGACCACCAGTTCGCGTGGGGTATTTTTGGGACGATCGACTTCCTGTACACGAAGTCGGTCAACCAGTTCTACCTGCAGGACGTGAACCTCGCCGGCGTGCAAGGCCTGATCCCGGGCGAAGGTGGGCGCTTGCTGTACGGGACGGTCACCACAGGGCCGTTCCGCGCGACACCGAAGCGGGTCGTCAACAACTTCGCCGACGTGGTCGAGAACCGGAACGTCAGCGCCGATCAGTCCACGTCCAGCACGTTCCAGCTGCAAAAACAATTCTCCAACGGGATCCAGTTCAACGCGGCCTACACGTACACGCACACGCTGGACCTGATCTCGCTGACGTCGGACATCACCAGCTCGAATTTCCGGAATGCGGTGTTGGACGGACCGATCGAGAACCGCAACTTGCGGACCTCGTCGTTCGCCCGGCCGCATAAGGTCACCGTCAGCGGCACGGTCACGGTCCCCCTCGATGCCCGGTTCTCGCTGATCTACAACGGTGTGTCGGGCACGCCCTTCACGTACACAGTGAGCGGCGACATCAATGCCGACGGCGTGAGCGGCAACGACCCGGTGTACGTGCCGCGGGACGCTGCGGACATCACGATGGGGAACCCGGCAGACTACGCCAAGCTCGATGCCTATATCAACACCGAGCCGTGCCTGGCGAGTAACCGCGGCCGCATCTTGCCGCGCAACGCCTGTCACAATCCGTGGATCAACACCCTGAACGCACGCCTCAGCAAGACCGTGCCCACGACGCACGGGCAGACGATCGAGATCACGGCAGACTTGTTGAACGTCCTGAATCTGCTGAACAGCAAGTGGGGCTTGGTACGCACGACCGGTTCCTTCGACAATCCGAATCTGATCACCGCGGCGGGATACGACTTCGTGAATCAGCGGGGGATCTATAACCTCCGGTTCCCGGTGAAGAACTCGGCGTCGGTCAGCTCGCTCCTGAACCGTTGGGTGTTCCAGCTCGGCGCGCGGTACGCCTTCTAGGCGGCTGGGTTGGCTAGAAGTGCCAGACGGGGCTCGGTCTGCTGGACCGGGCCCCGTTTTCTTGCTAGCCGTCTAGCCATCCAGCCGCCTAGGTCGGCGCTCGTTTCAGCAACCACACCGCCGCCGCGCCGAAGCCGATGTTGGGGAGCCATGCCGCGAGCAGCGGCGGTACCAGGCCGCCCGCGCCGATCGCCTGGCTCAGCTGAATCAGCAACAGGAAAATGATCGTGATGCCGAGCGACAGCGCGATGCCGTAGGCGGCGCCGGCCCGCGGGTTGGTGATCGCGAGCGGCGCCCCGAAAAACGCGATGATCACCGACGCGAAGGGGATCGCGATCTTCAACGCCTGCTTGACGCGCAGCTTCTTCGAATCGGAACCCGAGCGCGACAGCGCGTCGATGTAGCGGCCCAGCTCGCGGTAGCCCATTTCTTCGGGGGCTTTGGCCTGCGCCAGCAGGCCGGTGGGCGTTTCCTTCAGGCTGCGCGAGCGCAACGTGTCGAACGCGAACGCCAGCTCGCGGCCCGGCCCGAGCAGGTAGCGCAGCGTGCCGTGCACCAGCGACCAGTGGTGCGCCGAGTCGGCGTACTGGGCCAGCGGCGCCGTCACGACGATGGTCGGGTATTCGGGCCCCGCCCCCCCGCGCTCCAGCATCAGGTCGCGCATCTGCCGCGGCACGATGAACAGGGAGCCGATGGCGTACACCCAGCCCCCGTCCGCGCGATACACGAAGTTGTAGCGCGACGATTGCGAGCGGATCAGCTCGTCGCCCAGGAGCTGCGCGCGCCGCTGTGTCGCGATCGGCGCGATCTCGCCCAACACGAGCCCGAACACGAACGCCCCTAGCGACGCCAGGAGCAGCGGCTGGACGAGCCGGTGGAACGACACGCCCGACGCTTTGGCGGCCGTGATCTCCGAATGCCGCCCCAGCCCGCCGACCGTGAAGACGGTCGCGATGAGCACCGCGGCCGGAATCACCAGGAAGATCGTCTCGGGCAGCGCGAACACGTACGCCAGGAAGATCGCGCCCCGGCCCAGGCCGCGGCTCAGGTACTTGTCGAGGTTGTCGGTGAGGTCGAAGATGATCGGCACCAGCGGCACGCCCAGCGCGGAGACGAGGAAGACCTTGGTCCATTCGCGCAGGACGTAGCGGTCGAGCGTCTTCATGCGCTCCGCCACCGCCGCACCCAGCCCAGCACGGCGTCCCGCACGTCCGTCCAATCCCCGCCGCGGCCCGCGCCCTCGCGGCGCATCCGCCACACGCCCACCACCCCGAGCACCCCGAACACCACGTTGGGCGTCCACATCGCGAAAAACGGCGACACGATCATCCGGTCGCCCAGCTCTTCGCCGCCGATCAGGCCGACGTAATAGACCGTGAAGACCACGAGACTCATGCCGATCACCAAGCCCACGCCGCCGCGCGGGAAGCGCAGCGCCACGGGCACGCCCACCAGGGCGAAAATGATGCACGACGCGGCGATGGCGAACTTCTTCTGGATCTCCACCTCGAACTGCGCCGCGCGCGCCAGCGACGCGCGGCCCTGCTGGGTGGCGGCGGCGGTGGCCCCCTGCGTGATCAGGGGCGGGGCGGGGGGATGCTGTGGCGCCGGCTGCGGCGGCCGCATCAGGGGCCGCAGCGGCCGCTGCGGCTGCTGCGCCTCGGCCGCCGCCGGCCCGATGGTGGCGCCCAGGCCCCGCAGCAGGCGGCAGTACACCCCCCCGGCCGGCGGCCGCGGCCCTGCGTCAGGCTCGAGCCACGCGCCTTCTTTCGGGTCCACCGGCAGGGTCGCGAGGCGGCGCAGATCGGCGAGCGCGGCCCCGCGGGCGGCGTTGCGCGAGCGGGCGGCGGCGCGGCGCTCCGCCGCCACCTCCTGTTCCATTTGGCACACCGACATCTCGCGGTCACTGCGGTAGTTGTCGTTCTCGGTGTGCTCCAGGCTGTTGGCCACGTTGGCGACCTTGATCCGGTTCACGCGGAAAAAGGTGCGGTTGAACTGGTTCGGCTCGGTGCGCTTCACCTCGTGGATCTCGCCGTCCATCAACGTCAGGTACAAATCGCGGCCGCTCGGGGTATAGGCCATGAGTCCGCTGTCGGCCATGATGATGCGGCGGCGGTCGGCGTCCTCCAGGTCGTAAATCGTCACATCTTTCAGGCGGTTGGTGGCCGGGTCGATGCGCGTGGCCCGGAGGAAGAATTGCTCGGGGATCACGTCGTTGATCACCTGCTCGCGCAGGCTGAAGGAGGGCTTCTTGCGCTGGATGTCCACGAGCAGCGTGCGCAGCGTGTGATTGGAGCGCGGCAGCACCTGATCGCTCCACAGGAACGCGATCACGGCCACGACCGCCGATCCCGCGAGCACCGGGAGCAACAGCCGCGCGAAACTCACGCCGCCGGCTTTCATGGCGGTGATCTCGTTCTCGGCGGCCAGCTGGCTGTAGGTGTACAGCACGGCGACGAGCACCGCCATCGGCAGCGTCATCGCGATGATGAACGGCAGCGACAAGAGGAACACGTCGGCCACGACGTTCCACGGCAGCCCCTTGCCCACGAGGTCGCCGATGCGTTTGGCGATTTGATTGAGCAGCATCAGCCCGGTGAGCGTCGCCAGGCCGAACCAGAGCGGCGGGAGATGCTCCCGGATGAGATAGCGACTGAGGATGCGCACGCGCGGTCGCGCCATTATATTCGGAACTCCAAGTCTCTACAAGGGATGCGGCGCCCCACCCTGGTTGCTCTGTTCGCCCTCGTCGTCCTCATACCCTCAGGCTTCGCGCAAGATACGGCGGCCGCGCGGTCCCGTGAGCCTGGGTTCGTCGCCACGTTCCCGGCAGTCCCGATCGGCGTGCCGCCCAACCCGGCGCTCGCCCCCGGCGGGCGGCTCGGCTCACGGGTGCCGCCGGCCGTGGTCGCGGCTCGCTGGCAGGCGCGCGTCATCGCGTCCCTGCCGCCCGCATTCCCCAGGGGACCGCTGCCGCCGCCGCCCGAAGCCGCGCCGCTCGCGGGCGGCCCGGCCGCGCCGGCGCCGGGCGTGCAACGCGCCCTCGGCGTGCTCGGGCCGTACGCCGATCTCGGCATGCAGCTCAACGTGCGGTTCGAGCTCAAGGCCGACCAGTTCCGCAACCTGCGCTGCACATCGCTCGAGCAGCAGGTCGCGATCTCCGGCTGCTCGTCGGGCTTCCCCACCATCAGCCCCAACCCGCAATACTCGATCCGAACGGCGGGCGTCGTGGGCCAGCGGTTGCACGTCAACGTCGACTTCGACAGCCAGCGCGAGTTCGACGCCAACAACAACCTGCAGCTGTGGTACGAGGGCCTCCAGGACGAAGTGTTGCGGCGCGTCGAAGCCGGCAACGTCACCTTCCAGATGCCGCCGTCGCGCTTCATCAGCGCGGCCATCCCAGCCAACAACTTCGGCGTCCAGGCGATCGGACAGCTCGGACCGCTGGAGTTCCGCGGCATCTTCGCCCAGCAGAAGGGCAACGTGGTGCGCGACCGCGTGTTCGACGTCGGCCAGACGACGAGCCAGCCGCTCGACCGCCAGGCGCGCGACCTCGACTACGAGGCCGGCCGCTTCTTCTTCGCGGTGGACCCCGCGCTGGTCCCGGGCTACCCCGCCGTCGACATTCTCACGCTCGGTCCCGATCAACTGCCCGTGGCGCTGCGCGTGGGCAGCCTCCACGTGTACCGGCTGCGGGCGCTGGCGCCGGGCAACACCACCAACCAAAATCTCGGCGGCGTGCGCGCGGTGGCCTGCGGGGCGGGCGCGCGTCCGGTGGACTGCGACTCGCCGGGCGCGCAGCGCGCCGGGCCGTTCCAGTGGGAGATTCTGCAGGAAGGGAAGGACTATTACGTCGATCCGACGGGCGCCTGGTTCGCGCTCGCCAGCCGGCTGGACCAGAGCGACTATCTCGCGGTGTCGTACGTGGCGGCCACGGGCGTCGACTCCGTGGGCACGTTCCCGTCGGCCGCGAGCCCGGACACGACACACGTCGACACCCTGCGGCTCATCTACGATCCCAAACCCTCGGTCACCGCGGCGTCGCCGTCATTCCGCTTCGAGATCCGCTCGGCGTACCGCATCGGCGGCAACGACATCGACCGCACGTCGGTGGACCTGCGGCTGCTCGTGAACCAGCGCGAGCGCACCGTCGGGACGGGCGAGACCTATCTGCAGCGACTGGGCTTGGCGCTCCAGTCCGACGCCACCAAGCTCGACCAGTACAATCGCCTCTTTCCCCGCGCGCGCGACCCCCAGCAGGGGGCCCCGCTGCGCGACTACTACGTCATCTTCCCGCACTTGCACCCGTTCGCCGACACCGCGGCGCTCGTGCCCGCCGAGCGCAACGACTCGCTCTATAAGACCCCGCGCCTGGTGCTCGCGACCCAGGGCCCACCGTCGGTCTTCGCGCTGGCGATCCGCGCCAGCGCCGCGGCCTCGGCCGATCGCTCCGTGCTCTCGCTCAACAGCTTCCAGATCCGCGACGGCAGCGAGCGCATCTACGCCGGCGGCACGCTGCTGCAGCGCGGCATCGATTACACCATCGACTACGCCACCGGCACGGTGCAGTTCACCAACGCGGACTCGCTGTTCCAGGGCGGCGCCACGCAGGTGCGCGCCCAGTTCGAAGAGCGCGCCGCCTTCGCCATCGCGCCCACGTCCATCTACGGCCTCGCCGCCAAGTACGACCTCGGCTCCCTGGGGCAGGTGAACCTCACCGGCCTGTTCCAGAAGCAGCAGAGCACGTTCACGCGCCCGCCGCTCGGCTTCGAGCCGTCGTCGAGCTTCATCGGCGGCCTATCGACGGAGTTGCACCTGCAGCCGGAGGGCATCACCCGCGTGATGGACGCGCTCCCCGGGGTCCACACCGATGCGCCGTCCTTCTTGAATATCGCGGGCGAGATCGCCGTCTCCCGGCCGAGTCCCAACGCATTCGGGCAGGCCTACGTCGAGGAGTTCGAGTCGGAGGGCGGCCGCTTCGTGGGGCTCGCCGAAAACCAATGGCACTGGGGCAGCCGCCCGTCGAGCGCGCGCGGCGCCGGCATCGCCGGCGAGTTCGACGTCGCCACCGCCGCGGCGCTCACGTGGCAGAGCCTGCCGTACAACGTTGTGGCCGGTCGCGGCCTGGTGCCGATCCAGTTCCTCGCCCAGGAGATCGATCCGACCATCCGCCTCGTCGGGCAGTCGCAGAACGCGGAGCCCGTGCTGTGGCTCATGCTCAAGCCCGACACGGTACTGGGCCTGGCCAGCAACCGGCATGGCAGCCCGCTCGAAGGCGCGCCCAACTGGGTGCGGCCGGCCCAGAACGCGCCCCGCTGGCGCTCGATCACGCAGACGTTCTCGGCGACGGGCATCGATCTTTCCCGCATCGAGTACCTGGAGTTCTGGGTGTGGGAGGACAACCATCGCTCCGCCAAAGCGAACAACGCCAAACTGCTGGTGGACCTGGGCTCGACTTTCGAGGACGCGGTGGCTTGGGTGCCGCGCTACTTCGCCGTGTCGCCCCAGGGCGATACGACGTGGTACGGCCAGCGCTTCGTGGGGCTCGGCCGGCTCGACACCGAGCGCGACCCCCGCACCCTCGCCTGGAATGCCCAGGTCGACGACGAAGGCATCCTGTCCGACCGCGTGATCGCCGCCGACTCCGGCATCGACGACTCGACCGCGGGCGCGGCCCGCGTGCACTACGACACGGTGGCCCTCTGCAGTGCCACGGAGGCGGGTCACATCACCCCGTTCAGCTTCGGTGACCTGCGCTCGCGCTGCGGCCGCCACAACGGGTTCCTCGATACGGAGGACCAGGACGGCGACAACCAGCTCGACTCCGCCACGGGCGTGAAGGCGAACGAGAATTTCGTGCGCTTCGTCTTCCCGGTCGGCGACGACCGCTACTACGTGCGCGACGGCGGCATGGTCCCGGTGAAGGACAGCGCTGGCAACCCCGACGGCGCCGCCGGCTGGCGGCTGTATCGCATCCCGTTCCACCAGGACACGATCCAGGTCGGCAGCCCCAACCTGCGCCAGGTGCAGACGATCCGGCTCACCATCGTGGCGCCGGAAGGCGCGGAGCCCGATCCGCAGATCTTCTTCGGTCTCTCGCGCATGCGCTTCGTGGGCAGCTCCTGGTTGAAGCGCGCCGACACGCCGATCCGCGGCATCGCGGGAGACCTGGGAGCGGGCACGGGGCAGGTGATCGCGTCGGTGGTGAGCACGGAGAATCGCGACCTGGGGTACACGCCGCCGCCCGGCGTGTTCGACCAGGCGTCCCGCACCGACGCGAGCTTCCAGCTCGGCGCGCAGCAGATCAACGAGCGGTCGTTGCGCCTCCTCGCCCAGGGCCTGGCCAAGGGCCAGCACGCGGAGGCGTTCACGCGCTTCACCACCGAGGGCGACAAGAACTTCCTCAAGTACAAGAAGCTGCGTGTGTGGGCGCGGGGCCGCGGGCCGGGCTGGGAGGACGGCGACCTGGAGTTCTACATCAAGGTGGGGAAGGACCAGAACAATTTCTATTTCTACCATACGCCGGCCCGTACCAACTCGTGGGATCCGGAGGTGGTGGTCGACTTCACCCGCTGGCTCGTGCTGCGCGCCCAGATCGAGCGCGCCTGGCTCACCGGGGACACGGCGCACGTCTATCCCGGGTGCCCCGACTCCACGCTCGTGCCGTACGACACGGCGTACGTGATGTGCGACGGGCCCTACATCGTACACGTGCGCGACCCGGGCACCGCGCCGCCCAATCTTGCGGCCGTCCAGGAAATGGCGGCGGGCATCCTGCGCGTGGACGACAAGGTCTTCATCGATCAGGCCGAGGTGTGGGTGGATGACATCCGGTTGAGCGACGTGGTGCAGGACGTGGGGGCGGCGGGCGCGCTCGACCTGACGCTCACCGCCGCCGACGTGGCCGACGTGGCCGTCAGCGTGTCGCGGCGCGACGGCCAGTTCCGCCAGCTCGGCGAAGATCCCAGCTACGTCACCGACAACGCCGCCAGTCTCTCCGGCACCGTGCGCCTCGAGAAGTTCCTGCCCGGCTCATGGGGGTTGTCGGCGCCCCTGGCCGTGCGCTACGGGACGACCACGAGCAACCCGTTCTATCTCGCCGGCACCGACATCCGCGGCGACGCGCTGCAGGGCCTGCGCACGCCACGCTCCAGCGCGTCGAGCTTCGCGCTGTCGCTGCGCCATGTGAAGCGCTCGTCGTCCCCGCTGCTGCGGACGCTGCTCGACCCGTTGGGGTTGTCGGGATCGTACTCGTCCGGCGGCCAACGCTCGAGTCTGTCGGATGCGTCCGCATCGGCGTACGCCGGGAGCCTCGACTGGGCGGTGAATCCGGCGCCGCGCCTGCTGGGGCACCTGCGCATCAATCCCAGCAGCCTGCGCTTCCACTCGGGGTTCAGCGGCACCAACGCGTCGCGCTTCAACTTCACCGTGCCCGTCGTCCGCGCCGCCGATTCGACCCTCGCGCCGGCGCGGTCCACGACCAAGTACTGGGTGAACAATGGCGGGCTCGACCTGCAGCCCCTGGGGGGCGTGCAAGTGCACGTGGACCTGGCTTCGACGCGCGACCTGCGCGACTACGGCGACTCCACCACATTGGGCCGGGTGATCCGCGGTGAGCGCCGCTCGCTGCTGGGCCAGGACGTCGGCATCGAAATACAGCGCTCGCTGGGCACGCTGGTGTCGGTCACGCCGCGCGTCGGGCCGTGGCTGCGGCCGCGGCTGTCGCTCGTGTCGTCGTTCTCGCTCACCCGCGACCCGAACGCGGGCCGCGCCGTGCGCGACGTGGGCGACACCGCCGGCGCCTTCCACATGCCCGCATCGTTCGCCAATTCACGGCGCCTCGATCTCGGCACCCAGGTCGACGCGCGCCGCCTGGGCCGCGCGATCTTCGGCGACAGCGGCGCCATCGCGCGCTGGCTCGGCCACATCTCGAACATCGATCTGTCCTACAACCGGTCGCGCAACTCGGTGTTCAACGCCGCCGCGTTCAGCCCCGGTCTGGGCTACCAGCTCGCGCTGGGGGGGCTGGGCAGCTTCCGCTCCGTCAACGGCCTGCTCGCCGGATCCGCGATCGAGACGTCGAACTTGACCGGCGCCACCGGACTGAACCTGCCGCTCGGCCTGCGCGCCACTACCACGTACGCCCGCGGCGCGACCGTCTCGTGGATTCTCCGCTCCGACTCGCAGGTCCCGATCCGGAGCCGCTCGCTCGACTGGCCCGCCGCCACGTTCAGCTGGAACGTCGCGCCGTCGCGGCGCACCGTCGGCCGCCTGCTCACGGCGCTCACGGCCCAAGTCAGCCTGCGCCGCCGCCTCACGGCCACCACGCAGCCCGGCTTCCGAGCGCTCTCCACCACCGTGAAGTCGAGCACCACCGACCGGTCCGTTTCGCCCAGCCTCACCCTCACCTGGGTACACGGGATCCTCACGTCGGTGGACGCGACGTCTCAAACCACGGACCAGCTCTCGGCGGGGAACCTGTTCCACTCGCAGCGCTCGTCCCAGAACGCAACCCTCACGTTCGCGTTCCGGGCGCCGTCGCGCCGCCTCAAGAACGACATCCGTACCACCGCGCACTATTCCGTGCTGGCCACGACGACCTGCCTCAAGACGGCGTCCCAGGCCACCTGCGTGCCCTATGTGGACAGCCGCCAGCACCAGGCGCAGCTTACTCTCGAGACCGACCTGCCGCCCAACATGAGTGCCGGCATGCAGGTCGCGTCGGTCACCAACGAGGAGCGCAACGCCAATCGCAAGACGCGCCAGTTGGTGATTACGGCCTTCATCAACCTTTCCACCAGCGTGGGGCAGATCCGATGAGATGGGCGACGGCAGCGAGCCTGGGCGTGGCGCTTCTCGCCTGCCAGGCGAAGGGCGGTGAGCGCCGCCGCGAGTTCGACGGGCAGCGCGCGTTCTCCTACGTCACCGACCAGATGCGCTGGGGGCCGCGCATTCCCGGCACCCCGCCGCACGAGCAGGAAGGCGACTGGCTGCTCACCGAGCTGCGCGCCCGGGCCGACACGGTGGCGGTGCAGGCGATCGACCACGTCACCCGCCGCGGCGACACGCTGCACCTGCGCAACTTCCTCGCCCGCTTCCGGCCGCAGGCGGCTGAGCGGATTCTCTACCTCGCGCATTGGGACACGAGGCCCACGGCCGACCAGGCGCCTCCCGCGGCGCGCCATCAACCGGTGCCGGGCGCCAACGACGGCGGCTCGGGCGTGGCCATCCTGCTCGGCGTGGCCGACGCGCTCAAGCTCGCGCCGCCCACGGTGGGCGTGGACCTCCTGTTCGTGGACGGCGAGGACTACGGCGACTTCGCCGATACCAACGACGTCCTCATCGGCTCACGCTGGTTCGCGGCGCACCAGCCGGCGGGCTACCCACCGCTCTTCGCCATCCTGTGGGACATGGTCGGCGGCCGCAACGCCCACTTCTATTACGAGGGCAACTCGCAAGCCTTCGCGCCCGAAGTGGTGTCGCGCGTGTGGCGCGCCGCCACCCAGCTGGGCTACGGTGCCGCGTTCATACCCGGCGTGCGCCACACGCTGATCGACGACCACGTGTCGCTCCAAAAGGCCAACATCCACGCCATCGACGTGGTGGACTTCGACTATCCGTATTGGCATACCACCGAAGACACGGCCGACAAGATGGACGCGGCGGCGCTGCAGATGGTGGGGGATGTCGCCATGGCGGTCATTCGGCAAGCCGCACAGTAGGCAGTCTACGGACGACAGTTGAGTTGCCAGACGGCAAGTTGCCAGCGGTTCCAAGGGCTCCGTTGGAAGTCATGCATGGCCTGACATCTTGCAGCTTGTGACCGCTGGAAACTTCGCCGTCTGGCAACTGCACTGTTTGGCTTGCGCCCGCGTTTACTTGGTACCAGCTGGCTAGTCGTTGATTTCTATTCTCACCGCATGGACGACAAGCGTGCCGCCTTGTTGCTGGCCGCTCTGGGTCTCGCCGGCGCGGCAACGCGCCTGTGGTTAGCGCCGCACGCGTCGGCGCCCGGCGACGTCCACCTCACCGCGCCCGCGCCGCCGCCCGGCGGACTGCGCGCCACGGCGGGTCAGGCGATGCGACTCGCACGTCCGCTCCAGCCGGGCGAGCGGATCGACGTGGACGGCGTCGACGCGACCGAGCTCACACGCTTGCCGCACGTCGGACCCGCGCTGGCGCAGCGCATCGTCGCCTGGCGCGCGGCGCACGGACCGTTCGGCGGACTGGCGCGGCTCGACAGCGTGCCCGGCGTCGGGCCCAAGCTGCTCGACGCGCTGCGACCCTTCGTCTCGTTTGCGGGGGCTGTGCCTTGACACCCCCTCGGGGCGGCATAGCTTAGGGCATTCCCCTGCAACGAGTTGCGTACGGCGACGGCTGCGGCTGCTGGCGATAAGCTGGGCGAAATTCTGGTCCGCGAAGGACTTATCTCGCAGGACCAGCTGAAGAAAGCGCTCCTGGAGCAGAAGAACTCCGGGATGCGTTTGGGCTACACCCTGGTCAAGCTCGGCTTCGTGGAGGAGACCGAGGTTACCAAGATGCTGGCCCGCCAGTACCGCATGCCGGCGGTGGACCTCTCCCGCTTCGAGGTCGACCCCAAGATTCTCAAGCTGATCCCGCCCGAAATCGCCCTCAAGTACACGGTCCTGCCGCTGAAGCGTGAGGGCCGGACGCTCACCGTCGCGATCTCCGATCCCAACAACGTCGCGGCGATCGAGGACATCAAGTTCATCACCCGCTGCGACATTTTCCCCGTCATCGCTGGGGAGTACACGCTGCGCAACGCGCTGGAGCGCTACTACCAGCAGTCGGACGCGCAGCTGCAGACGCTGCTCAAGGACATCGAGGAGGAGTCGGATCTCGAGGTCGTCGCGGACGAGACGGACGAAGAGGTCAAGGCGCAGGATCTGGCGGACGATGCGCCGGTGGTGAAGCTGATCAACGCCATCCTCACCGACGCCGTGAAGCGGGGCGCCTCCGACATCCACGTCGAACCGTTCGAGCACGAGATGCGCGTGCGCTACCGGGTGGACGGCGCGCTGCACGAAGTGATGAAGCCGCCGATCAAGATGCGCGCGGCGTTGACGTCGCGCCTCAAGATCATGGCGCAGCTGAACATCGCCGAGCGGCGCGTCCCCCAGGACGGCCGCATCAAGCTGAAGTTCGGCTCCAAGGTCATCGACTACCGCGTCTCGACGCTGCCGGTGCTGTTCGGCGAGAAGATCGTGCTCCGGATCCTCGACAAGGGGAACCTGACGCTCGACCTGCAGAAGTTCGGTTTCGAGCCCAAGTCCGAGGCCGACTTATTGAAGGCGATCCTGAACCCCTACGGCATGGTGCTGGTGACGGGCCCCACGGGATCGGGCAAGACCACCACGCTGTACTCCGCCCTGTCGCGGATCAACACGATCGACGTAAACATCATGACCGCCGAGGACCCGGTCGAGTACAATCTGATGGGGATCAATCAGGTCCTGGTTCGGAACGAGGTGGGCATGACGTTCGCGGCGGCGCTGAGAGCGTTCCTGCGCCAGGACCCGAACATCATCATGGTGGGCGAGATCCGCGACCTGGAGACGGGCTCGATCGCGATCAAGGCGGCGCTCACGGGCCACCTGGTGCTCTCGACGCTGCACACCAACGATGCGCCGTCCACCATCACCCGTATGGTGGACATGGGCATCGAGCCGTTCAACGTCGCCAGCGCCGTCAACCTGATCGTGGCGCAGCGGTTGGTGCGCCGCATCTGCGTGGGCTGCAAGACGGAGCACGTGTACACGGCCGAGGAAATGCACGCGTTTGGGGTGGACGTGAAGCTCGCGCCGTTCTACAAGGGCCAGGGCTGCGACACCTGCGCCGGCTCGGGCTACAAGGGGCGTCAGGGCCTATACGAAGTGATGGCGCTGTCCTCGCCGTTGCGTCGCGGCATCCTCAAGGGATCCTCCACCGAGGAGCTGCGCGACTTGGCCGTGACGGAGGGCATGCTCACCCTCCGCATGGACGGCATGATGAAGGTCAAGAAGGGCGTCACGACTCTCGAAGAAGTGGTCAAAGAAACCGCGGCTGGGTGAAGGAGACTGATCGATGCCGGTGAACCTGCGCGCTCTGCTCGAAGAAATGATCGAGAAAGACGCTTCCGATCTGCACATCGTGGCCGGCGAGCGGCCCAAGCTGCGCGTTGACGGCGACATCGTCGGCGCCGCCAGCGACGAGGTGCTGACCCCCAAGGACACGCTGTCGCTGGCCTACTCGGTGCTGACCGAGAACCAGAAGAAGCGCTTCGAGACGGAAAACGAGCTCGACTTCTCATTCGGCATCCAGAACCTGGCCCGCTTCCGCGGCAACGTGTTCAAGCAGCGCGGCTGCGTCTCGGTGGTGATCCGGCAGATCCCCTTCAACGTCAAGACGTTCGACGACCTGGGCCTGCCCGCCGTGGTCGCCCATCTCGCCGACAAGCCGCGCGGCTTGGTGCTCGTCACCGGCCCCACGGGATCGGGCAAGAGCACCACGCTCGCCGCGATGATCGACAAGATCAACAAGGAGCTGGCGGGTCATATCATCACGGTGGAGGACCCGATCGAGTTCATCCATCGCCACCAGAACTGCATCGTCAACCAGCGCGAGGTAGGCACCGATACCAATAGCTTCTCGGCCGCCCTCAAGTACGCCCTGCGCCAGGACCCCGACGTGGTGCTGATCGGCGAAATGCGCGATCTCGAAACCACGGCGGCCGCGCTGACCATCGCCGAGACCGGCCACTTGGCCTTCGCCACCCTGCACACCAACTCGGCGGCCGAGTCGATCAACCGCATCATCGACATCTTCCCGTCGCACCAGCAGACCCAGATCCGCACGCAGCTGTCGTTCGTGCTGGAAGGCGTGGTCACGCAGACCCTGCTGCAGCGGGCCAAGGGGAAGGGCCGGGTGATGGCCGCGGAGATCCTGGTGGTGACGCCCGCCATTCGCGCGCTGATCCGCGACGACAAGGTCGAGCAGATCCCGTCGATGATGCAGGCGGGCAAGAAGCACGGCATGCAGACCCTCAACGACGCGCTGTACCAGCTGTACATGAACCGCGAGGTGGTGAAGGAGGAGTGCCTCCGGGTGTCGAGTAATCCCAACGAGTTCCTGCGAATGATCGGCGAGGCGCCGATGGATGAGAAGGACGGCCCGACGCCGGCTGGCGCCCAGGCCGGTCAGCCCAAAGTCGCCGCGCGCCGGTGAGGCGCGCACGGGAGTGACCTATGCCGGTCTTTGAATTCACCGCGCGCAACCTGAAGGGCGATCTGGTCCAGGACAAGATCGATCTGCCCGCGCGCGACGACGTCATCGCGTACCTGCGCAAGAACAAGATGGTCGTGGTGCAGGTGCGCCAAGCGCCCCGCGAGCTGAAGCTCAGCTTCAAGTTCGGCAGCGGCATCAAGACCCGCGACATCGTGATCATGACGCGGCAGTTCGCCACCATGATCAACTCGGGGCTGCCGCTGGTGCAGGCGCTCGACATCCTGTCGCAGCAGACGGAGAACAAAGTCCTGGCGGACGTGCTCCGCGCCGTCGTGTACGACGTGGAGAGCGGCCACACGCTCGCCGATGCCCTGCGCAAGCACCCCAAGGCGTTCTCCGATCTCTACGTCAACATGGTCGCCGCGGGCGAGGCCGGCGGTATTCTCGACACGATTCTTGTCCGCTTGGCGCAATTCCTCGAGAAGAACGATCTCATCGTGCGCAAGGTGAAGGGCGCGATGATCTACCCGGGCGTGATCATGTCGGTCGCCACCATCGCCATCGCGGTGCTGTTGATCTTCGTGATCCCGACGTTCGAAAAGATGTTCGCCTCGGCGGGCATCCAGCTGCCGCTCCCCACCCGCATCGTGATCGGCGCGAGCTTCATCCTGTCGCACTACTGGTGGGCCATCATCATCGTGGTCGTCGGTACCATCTTCGCCATCACCCGCTATTACAAGACCGCCCCGGGCAAGCTGCAGATCGACGGGCTGCTGCTCAAGGCGCCGGTGCTGGGCGACGTGCTGCGCAAGTCCGCCGTGTCGCGGTTCACGCGAACGCTCGGGACCCTGATCTCTTCGGGCGTGTCGATTCTCGACGGCCTTGAGATCACCGCCCGCACGGCGGGCAACATGGTGATCCACAACGCCGTCATGGAATCGCGCGCGTCCATCGCGGGCGGCGAAACCATCGCGGGCCCCTTGTCCAAGTCCAAGGTGTTTCCGCCCATGGTGATCTCGATGATCTCGGTGGGCGAGCAGACGGGTGGCTTGGACGAAATGCTATCCAAGATCGCCGACTTCTACGACGACGAGGTGGACGCCGCGGTGAGCGCGCTCTTGTCCATCATGGAGCCCATCATGATCGTCGTGCTGGGCGTGATCGTCGGCGGCATGGTGGTCGCGATGTACCTGCCGATCTTCGACATGGTCAACGCGGTGCAGTAAAGAACCGGTACGTGGTGCGTGGTCCGTGGTGCGTGGCACACCGGTCGACCACGCGCCACGCACTGTTTGATGTTCCCGCCGTCGTGCCAGTCACCCCGAGATCGAGGTCGATCATGAGAACGCGTATCTGTACCTGGCTCAGTGTCTTCGTGACTTGCGCGGCGGCGGCCGCCGCCGCCCAACGCCCCACCGGTGTCGTCGGCGCCTACGTGCCGCCGCGGGAGTGGCCCCAGCAGGCGCGCCGCTTCGACCTGCTGCACCAGAAGATCCAGATCCGCTTCGACGTCGCGCGGCGCGCCCTCTTCGGTGAGGTCGCGACACGTGTCGCCATCACCCTCGGCCCCACCGACACGGTCCGGCTCGATGCCGAGAACCTGACGATCGACGCCGCCCGGGATGCGCGGGGCAAGGCGCTCAAATTCACGCAGGATACCGCTCACGTCACCGTGCGCCTCGCCCGGCGGGCCGCCGTGGGCGATACGGTCGAGTTCACCCTGCGCTACCACGGCGTCCCCGAGCGCGGGCTCTACTTCGTCCCCCGCCGCAACGTGGTGTGGAGCCAGGGGGAGGCGACCGAGACCCGTGCCTGGGTGCCCACCTACGACGCGTCCAACGACAAGACCACCTGGGAATTCCTCGTCACCGCCGATTCCGGCATGAAGGTCCTCTCCAACGGCCACCTCGCCGACGTGACGGCCCTGAACGGCGGCGCCCAACGGGTGTGGCATTGGGTGCAGGACCAGCCGGCCAGCACGTACCTCTACTCTGTGGTGGTGGGGCCCTTCACCATCCTCCACGACCAGTGGCGCGGCATTCCGGTCGAGTACTGGACCTACGCCGACACGACGGCCGCCGCCTGGCGGACGTTTGGCGAGACGCCGGCGATGATCGAGCTGTACTCCCAGGTCCTGGGCGTGAACTTCGCGTGGGACAAGTACGACCAGTCGATCATCCCCGACTTCACCTATGGCGGCATGGAGAACGTCTCGGCCACGACCCAAACCGATCTGGCTCTGCACCCGGCGGCCGACGAGCCCGACGGATCGGGTCGCAGCCTCAACGCCCACGAGCTGGCGCACCAGTGGTTCGGCGACCTCACCACTACCGCCAACTGGGCCCACATCTGGCTGAACGAAGGCATCACCACGTACATGGAGTCGGTGCAGGAAGAGAAGACGCGTGGCTGGGATGCCGCCGAGCTGAACTGGTACAGCGAGCAGCAGCAGGCGATGCAGGCGGACCAGAACGAGGTCCGCGCGCTGGTGTGGGGCCAATACGAGGGCGACGATCCGATCGCCCTGTTCTTCTCGGGCCACGTCTATCCCAAGGGCGCACAGGTAGCGCACCAGCTGCGGCGGCTGTTGGGCGATTCGGTGTTCTGGACCGGCATGCACCGCTTCCTGGTGGACAACGCCTACAAGCCCGTCACGACCACCGATTACGCGGTCGCGATGGAGAAGACGTGCAACTGCGATCTCGACTGGTTCTTCGACCAGTGGGCCTACGGCATCGGCTACCCCAAGGTGCAGTTCGCCCGGCACTGGGCCGCGAACTCGAAGACCCTGCACGTCATCGTGACGCAGACGCAGCCGATCGACTCACTGCACCCGCTGTTCCGCTTCCCCGCGACGATCCGCGTGATCACCAAAGACTCCGTGGTGCGCCAACAGATCATGGTGCGCCACCAGACCGACACGTTCGCCATCGTCCTGCCGTCCGAGCCGCTGTCGTTCCGCTTCGACGAAGGCGGCTGGCTGCTCGGCACGGTCGTGGGCGACCTGACGGGGCCCGAGCTGGCGCAGATGGCGAAGCACGACCTGGACATCCGCGGCCGGCGCTGGGCCCTGGGGCAGCTCCAGGCGAACGGCGATTCGGTGGCGGCCGACGCGCGGCGGTTCGTGGTCTTGAACGAGCATTCGGAATGGCTGCGGGAGGTGGCGTTGCGCCAGATGGCGCGGGACTCGAACCCCTGGTCGGTCGCCGTGGCGCGGTCGGCGCTGCGCGATCCGGAGCCCGACGTGCGCGCCCAGGCGTTGCGGACCCTCGCGGGCCTCGATTCAGCGGCGACCGTCGCCGTGGCGAGCGCCTTGTACTCCACCGACCCGAGCAACACGGTGCGCGCGCAGGCGCTCGTGACCGTCGCGCGCGCGCGCGGCAAGGGTGCGGTGCCGCTCCTCGTGGACGCGACGGGCGCGGACCAGGCGCGCACGCTGCGAGTCACGGCGCTGGAGCTCCTTGGAGGGATCCGGGATCCGCGCGGGGAGGACGCGCTCGAACGGCTGACGGCGAGCGCCGAGGACCGCAACCTGCGCGCGGAGGCGCTGGAATCGCTCGCGGCCACAGGCGACAGCGCCCGGGCCACGGCGGTCGCCCTGCGTTACCTGGGCGACTATGACCCGTTGTTCGCGGTCGCGGCGGTCCAGCTCGTGGGTCGCGTGGGCGGAGCGGACGGCAAGGCGAAGCTCACCGCGGCAGTGCCGGGAGAGAAACGCGTCACCGTCCGGCTGGCGATCCAGCGGGCGCTCGCCGGGCACTGATCGCCCGGCACCCCGTGCTCAGTCGTCGGCCGGTAGCGCGGGCGGCGCGCTGCTGGCCGGCGGCAGCGGACCGGTCAAGGACCGCAGCCAGGTGATGATGGCCTGCGCCTGCCGGTCGGTGAGCTCGCGGCCGAGTTGATGGCGCGCCATCAAACGCACCGCCTCGTCGAGCTGCGCCGTGCGACCGTTGTGGAAGTACGGGCCCGTCACCACGATGTTGCGCAGCGACGGCACCTTGAACACGTTCCGGTCCGCGACGCGGTGCGTCACCGCCACGCGCCCTGAATCGGCCGTCAGCTCCGGCCACGCTTGGGCCGTGCCCACGCGCTGGAACATCTCACCGCCCACGTAGGGACCGTTGTGGCAGACGCTGCACCCCAGCGAGTCGAACGTCTTGAAGCCGGCGATCTCGACGGGCGTCAGGGCCTTGCGGTCGCCCTTCAGGAACGCATCCCAGCGGGATGGCGTGACCAGCGTCCGCTCGAAGGCGCCGATCGCGCGGGCAACGTTGTCGTACGTGATCGGACTCCGCTCACCGGGAAAAGCACCGCGGAACGCATCGCGGTACGCCGCCAGCGCCGTGAGGCGGGCCAGCACTGTTGCGGCGTTCGGCATCGCCATTTCCGCGGGATTCAGAATCGGCCCCTTCGCCTGGTCTTCGACGCTCGCCGCGCGGCCGTCCCAGAACTGCGCCACGTGCCCCGCCGCGTTGTACACGGTGGGTGAGTTGCGCGTCCCTTCCTGGCCGTTGAAGCCGACGCTCACCCGGCGTCCGTCTACCCCGTAGGTCGCAAGGTTGTGGCAGCTGTTGCACGAGACGTCAGTGGCCTGCGACAGACGCGTGTCGTAGAAGAGCATCCGGCCCAAGGCCACCTTGGCAGCGGTCACGGGATTGGCTGGGCTCGTGAGCGTATCGGGCAGCGGAGCGAACGCGGACAGCCGGGCGGGATCCACCCGCGTATCGGTGCGCGAGCACCCTGTCGCGGCCACTGCGGCAACAAGGGAAAGGATCGTGATGAAACGTGGTCTCATGGGGCCTGCTCCCTTCGGTGCGCCAACGGTCTGCGGCCAATACAGCCGCGCTTTGGGGGCAACCTAGGGAGCGCCGACACAAGCGTCCGTGAGATCGGTGCGAAGATCTGGCGGATGGCAGGGTGCGGGGTCAGCGCCGGAAGCAACCCCGCACCCCGCACTCCGCACGTAGGTTCAGTCTCTCTCGCTGCTCGTCGTCGCGGGCGCCGGTGCCGTCCCGCTCCACTTCTGGAACCAGCTCATCATGTAGAGCTGGGTTCGCATGAAGTTGCTGGGCTTGGACCCCGTGCCGTGGAACTCCCCCGCAAACCGCAGCAGGACCGTCGGCACGTGCCGCACCTTGAGGGCCGAGAAGTACTCTTCCGATTGCGGGATCGGCGTGCGGCGGTCCAGCTCGCCCGTCATCAGCAGCGTCGGCGTCGTGACCCTGCCCACGTACATCAGGGAGGAGTGTTCGAGCCACTGGTCGGGCTTGTCCCAGAACGGCGCGTCGAAAAAGCTGTAGGTGAACAGGGGAATGTCGGTCTCGCCCGCCATGCTCATCCAGTCGATCACCGGGCAGCGCACGGCCGCGGCGGCGAAGCGCGTCGTATGGCCGATCACCCAGCTCGACAGCACGCCGCCGCCCGAGCACCCCGAGACGTACATCCGCTTGGGATCCACGTAGCCCCGGCCCACCACCGTATCGACACCCGCCATGAGATCGTCGTAGTCGGGGCCGGGATAATTATGGTCGATGCCGTTGGAGAAGGCGCTGCCGTAGCCCGTGCTGCCGCGCGGGTTCACGAACAGCACCACATAGCCGTTCGCCGCGAAGTTCTGGAACATGTAGCTGAACGCCACGCTGTACATCGCGAACGGGCCGCCGTGAATCTCGAGAATCAACGGATACTTCTTGCCCGGATCGAACGCCGGCGGCTTGACGACCCACGCCTGTACGCGCGCGCCGCCGCTCGAGCCGTACCACACCTCCTCCACCTTGGCGAGCCGCTTGCCCTGGAGAACGTCGTCGTTGACCGCGGTCAGCCGGAGCGGCGGGCCAGCGCGCCGCAGGCTGTAGCGCACCACGTCGGGCGGCGTCGTAGGATCGCTGCGCAGCCCCACGGCCGTGAGGTCCCGCGCCACGGACGTGAGCGACAGCACCTGCGCGCCTGTCGTGACGGCGGTGGCGCCGCCCTTCAGCGCCGCGAAGTACACGTTGACCGCACCCTTGTCGCCCGCGCTGAAATAGACGCCGCCGCCGTCGGGCGCCCAGCGCAGCTCGTTGGGATCGCGGTCCAGGTCGTGGCTTAGGTCCCGCATGCCGGACCCGTCGAGCCCGATCACCCACAGATCGGGCGTCGTGTGGGTGTGGGGCGTCGAGTCGTAGCCCGCGAATGCCACCAGCTTGCCGTCGGGGGATACGGCGGGATTCGCGAAGAAGCCGCTGCGGTGGGTGAGCGGCCGGATGGCGCCGCTCGCTACGTCCAGCGCGTACACCTGCGCGTCCTGATAGTGATCGTCCCCATCCGTGTTAGTGAGGCCGTCGAACACGATGGTCTTGCCGTCGGGCGTGAAATCGAAGCCGGCCCCGCCCGCCAACTCGGAGCGCGCGCCCACGTTCCACTTGCCTTGCGTTAGTTGGCGCGGCGTGCCACCGTCCGCCGTGACGAGGAAGAGGTGCGTGAACCCCTGATCGGTGAAGCCGATCCGGTCCTGCCGATAGTGCAGCCGGTCCACGATACGCGGGGCGGGCGTCCACTTGGCGCCGTCCGGTGCCGCCGGCATGCTGATGCGCCACGGCGTCTCGTCCGGCACGAACAGCGTGAACGCGATCGCCTTGCCGTCGGGCGCCCACGCCGGGCTTCCCGGGGTCTCCGTCACGTGCGTGATCTGCGACGTCGCCCCTTCGGCGTCCATCCACCGCACGAACAGCTGCGTCCCTTTGGGATCGCCGTCGGCCGTGAACAGGATCCGCGTGCCATCGGGCGACCAGCGCGCGCCCGCGCCCTTCACGAGGAAGCGGTTCTTCGTGCCGTCGGCGTTCATGATCCACAGCGCCGACTCGAACTTATCCTCGAGCTTGTTGACGTAACGGCGCGTGTAGACGATCTGCGCGCCATTGGGCGAAAGCTGCGGGTCGGCCACCTGCTCCCAGTCGAGGTAGTGATCGACCGTGAGCAGCGAGTCGGACGCGGTCTCCTGGGCGCGCAGCGCGGTGGGCACGGCAACGCCCGCGGCGAGCCACAGGATGGGCAGAGTGAGACGGCGCATTTGCATAGGTCCTCCGGTAGGCCATGGCGGTTGCGGAACGGCGCAAACGTATCCCCCTCGCCGCCGCCGCGCTAATTTCGCCTGCTTATGGGAGCCACGGGCGATCTCGGAGGCGTGCTCGTTATTTTGCCGGTCTTGGCGCTATTGGTGGCGGCGGCGATCGCCGGCCGCTGGCTCGTGCCGCGGCTGCTGCGCGCGCGCGCAGCCGCTCCGGTGCGGCGCGTCGCCGTGCCGGCGGCGTGGTGGCCGTGGATCGAAGCGCGTGTGCCCCAGGCCGCGGCGCTCGCTGCCGCAGACCGCGAGGCGCTGCTGCAGTTGGTCGCGCGGTTCATCCGCGAGAAGCAGTTTGAGGGCGCCGGCGGCATGGCCGTGACCGATGAAATGAAAGTCGTCATCGCCGCGCAGGCCTGCATCATGGCCCTGAAGCTCGCGGGCCCCCTGTATCACGGCGTCTCGGCGGTCATCGTGTATCCGGGCGGGTTCGTCCCCAGGCAGACCGACATGGATCGCACCATGAATTTTCCGCACCATCGAGTGCCACTGGCCGGGGAAGCCATGCCCGGTGTCGTGGCGCTCGATTGGGGCGACGTGGTCCGGGGGGCGGCCGATCCACGCGACGGCCACAACGTCGTCTTCCATGAGTTCGCCCACCAGCTCGACCTCGAGGACGGGCAGGCCGGAGGCGTTCCGGTGCTTCCCGGCGGCGACGCACACGAGAGATGGGGCGCGATCATGCGCGACGCGCTGGCGCAGTTGGAGCAGCGCGTGAACGCTGGCGAGGCGAGCGTTCTCGATCCCTACGGCACCACCAACCGGGCTGAATTCTTCGCCGTGGCGACCGAGGCGTTCTTCGAGCGCCCCCAGGAACTGCGCGCGGAGTACCCCGCGTTGTTCGACGCCCTCCGCGGATTTTACGGCCAGGATCCCGGACGTGGCTGACTTCACGGCCGCTCTGGCGCGCGTCGCCCCCCGACGCCACCTTTGAGCCCATGGTCACCGCCATCGTCCTGCTGGCCGTGGAGCGCGATCGCATCAATCAGGTCGCGGAGCAGCTCGCCGGCATGCCCGGCATCACCGAGGTGTACTCCGTCGCCGGTCGCTACGATCTCGTCGCCGTGATCCGCGTGCAGACCAACGACGAGCTCGCCGACGTCGTCACCAGCCGCATGCGCAAGCTCGATGCCATCACCAGCACCGAGACCCTCATCGCCTTCCGCGCCTATTCCCGCCACGACCTCGAGGCCGCTTTCTCGCTGGGACGCTGACTCGCCGTCTTGCACTTTGCCACACCGCTCCCGATACTTAGTTAAGTCCTGAAAGAGCAATTCTTTGCGTCTGTTCAGCAACACCACGTTCGGCTCCGCCATGCCGAGTCCGCCGGCCGTGCTGCGGGGCGTCTACGCCGGCCGGCTGTCGCTCGCCATCGCGATCTACCTGACGGCCGCCCTCAAAGTCCGGGTCGCGGCCCCGCTCGACATTCTGGTCACGTCGCTGCTGTTGCTCACGGCGTTGATCGTCACCGCCGCCTCCTACTTGCACACGCACGTCCGCCGCCGCCCGGCCGGCACGACGTTCCTCTACCTCCAAGCCCTGTTCGACATCACCCTGGTCACGACCGTGGTGCACATCACGGGGGGGCCCGAGAGCGACTTTACGGGTTTCTACGTCGTGCTGCTGGCGGTGACCGCGGTCCTGATGCCGCCCGCGAGCACGGCGCTCGTGACCGTGCTGGCGGGGATCGTCTACTTCGCCGACGTGTTCTTCGGCCACCAGGTCGCGGTGGGGCCGACGCTCTGGATCCAGCTGGCGGTGTTCGCGTCGGTCGCGGTCGTGACGACCTACATCGCGAGCCGCGTGTCGGTGATGGGCGCGGAGCGCGAGGCGCTGGCGGGTGAGCTGCGCCAGGTGCGCCTCGAGGCGGGCGACGTGCTGCGCAACATCCGCTCGGGCGTCGTCACGGTGGACGGCCAGGGCCGGTTGCTCTTCTCCAATCCCGCGGCCGAGGAGCTCCTCGGCTTCACGGCCGAAGACTGGATCGGACAGTCGGTGATGCCGGAGTTCGCGCGCATAGCGCCCGAGTTCTGGGCCGCCGTCACCGCCACCGCGCGGCGCGGCGTCCGGCTGATGCGCGTGGAGGCGACGGTGCGGCGGCCGGACCGGACCTTCCCGATCGGCGTGACCACCACCACCCTCGACCAGCTGGGGGACGACGGCCCGCCACGCGTCACCGCCATCTTTACCGATATCTCGGACTCCAAGCGGCTGGAGGTGCTGCACCTCCGCGCCGAGCGGCTCGAGGCCGTGGCGGAGCTCTCGTCGAGCCTTGCGCACGAGATCAAGAATCCGCTCGCCTCGATCCGCTCCTCCGTGGAGCAACTGGCCCGCTCCACCCGCGCCAACCCCGACGAGAAGTTCCTGGCGGGTCTGATCGTGCGCGAGAGCGACCGCCTGTCGCGCCTGCTCACCGAGTTCCTCGACTTCTCGCGCGTGCGCGTGACTGAATACCGCCGGCTCGATCTCAAGGAGGTGGCCGCGGCGGCGATCCGGCTGGTGCGCGAGCATCCCGACTGCGGCGCCGATGTGGGCATCGAGCTGGTGGGCGACGCGACCGTGATGGACGGCGATGAAGACCTGCTGCACCGGGTGGTCTCGAACCTCGTCTTGAACGCGGTGCAGGCCACAGGGCCCAGCGCCCGGGTGACGGTGCGGGTGGGCCGCGCCAAGGCCGACGACGCGCTGACGCGGCATGTCGGCCTGGACAACCCGGTCGCCCTGATCGTACAGGACAACGGCCCCGGCATTCCCGATGCGCTGCGCGAGCGCTTGTTCGAGCCGTTCGTCACGGGCCGCGTGGGCGGGACGGGGCTGGGCCTCGCCATCGTGCAGCGCGCCGTGGACGCCCACCGCGGCATCGTCCTGGTCGAGTCGGCGCCGGGGCAGGGCACCACATTCACGATCTACTTCCCGGCCACCCGTCGCAAAGAGGAAGCCGCATGAGCCCGCTACCGTCCATCCTCATCATCGACGACGAGTCGGGGATTCTCGAAACCCTGCGCATCCTCCTCAAGAACGAGGGGTTCGACGTCACCACCGCGCAGGGCGGCAAGGCCGGTCTCGAGGCGCTGAAAGCCAGCATGCCCGACATGGTCCTGACCGACGTGCGGATGCCGCAGGTGACGGGCATCGACATCCTCACCGCCGTGCGCGAGCAGGACCCCGAGACGCCCGTGATCCTGATGACCGCCCAGGCGTCGCTGCAGACGGCGATTCAAGCGGTGAACGAGGGCGCGTTCTACTATATCCAGAAGCCGTTCTCCAACGACGACATGGTGGCGATCTGCCGCCGCGCCGCCGAGCATCGCATGCTGCGGGCCGAGAACAAGCAGCTGAAGCAGGAGATCCGCCGGCGCGAACGCTCCGGCCAGGTCAAACCGCTGGGCAAGTCGAGGCCGTTCCTGGACGTGATGCGGCTCGCCGAGCAGGTGGCACCCACCGAGAGCACGGTGCTCATCCAGGGTGAATCAGGCACCGGCAAGGAAGTCATCGCCCGCTACATCCACGAGTTGTCGGCGCGGTCGGACGGAGCGTTTCTGTCGATCAACTGCGGCGCGCTGCCAGAGAGCCTGCTCGAATCGGAGCTGTTCGGCCACGTGAAGGGCTCGTTCACGGGCGCGGTGCGCGACAAGCAGGGCCTGTTCGCGGCCGCGCGAGGCGGCACGTTCTTTCTGGATGAGATCGGCGAGATGTCGCCCGCCACGCAGGTCAAGCTGCTGCGCGTGCTGCAGGAGCGCGAATGCATCCCCGTGGGTGGCACGGAGGCGATCCCCGTGGACGTGCGGCTCGTCGCGGCGACCAACCGCGACCTGGAAGAAGACATCCGGCGCGGCCGCTTCCGTACCGATCTCTATTACCGGCTCAACGTGATCGCCATCCACATGCCGACGCTGCGCGAGCGCCCCGACGACATCCCGATTTTCGTGGATGCGTTTCTGCGACGCATTG
Organism: Gemmatimonadota bacterium; assembly: GCA_041487875.1. Taxonomy (GTDB): domain Bacteria; phylum Gemmatimonadota; class Gemmatimonadetes; order Gemmatimonadales; family GWC2-71-9; genus DATLWA01. The sequence continues at coordinate 42,187 of JBGPOE010000018.1, forward strand.
CCAAGGAGCACGGCGACGAGCTCAAACGGCTGGCCCAGGAGGCGGTCGACGCGATCATGGTCTATCAGTGGCCCGGCAACGTGCGGGAGCTGGAGAACGCCCTGGAGCGCGCCGTGGTGCTCACCAAAGGCCAGGAGATCGCCGCGGCCTCCCTCCCGGTGAAGATCACCGCGCCGCGCGCCGAGCCGCTCGTGGCTGAGCGCCAGCACTCGAACCCCACGCTCGACGTGGTGGAGCAGGCCTACATCACCTGGGTGCTGCAGACCGAAGGCGGCAACAAGACACGCGCCGCGGAAGTCCTGGGCATCGATCCCTCCACCCTGTACCGCAAACTCAGCAGGTACGAAGGCACTGCGAAGCCGGCGGACGCCGAATGACGGCCCCGCAGCCATTGCCCGCCGTGCCGCCGCTTGCTCCGCAGGACGCCATCGGCGCCACGACGCTGGAGCGGCTCGCCGCCGCCCGCAAGTACAACCGCTGGCTCACCGATCGGCTGCAGGGCTGGGTCGGGCGTCGCGTCCTCGAGATCGGCGCGGGACTCGGCAGCATGTCCGAGTTCATCCTCGACCGCGAGCACGTCGTCCTCTCCGACACCGATCCCTACTATCTCGCCCGTTTGCGGCAGCGGTTCGGGGGCCTGCCGCGCGTGCGTATCGCCGAGTTGCGCCTCCCCGCAGGCGATAGCGCCCTCGCGGCCGAGCGGCTCGACACGCTCATCTGCCTCAACGTGCTTGAGCACGTGGCCGACGACGTGGGCTCGCTCGCCGCCATGCGTCCCCTGGTTGCCCCCGGCGGGCGGCTTGTGTTGCTGGTGCCATCGCTGCCCTCCATCTATGGCACTCTCGACGAGGCCCTCGGGCACGTCCGCCGCTATACGCCCACCGAGCTGCGGGACAAGTACCGCCGCACCGGCTGGCGCATGGTCCACCTGGAATACTTCAACTTGGCCGGCGTGCCGGGGTGGTGGTTCACCGGTCGGGTCCTGAAGCGCCGCCTCATCCCCGCGAGCTCGCTCGGGCTGTACGACGCGCTCGTGCCGCTGTTCCGCCTCGAGCGCTTCCTGCCGTGGCGGGTGGGGCAGTCGCTCATCGCGATCGGCGAGCGCGCCCCGTGAGCGCGCTGCGGCGGGACCTGCTGCTGTCGGTGATCGTCCCGGCCTACGACGAAGCGGGGACCATCGAGGCCGTGGCCCAGCGGCTGCGGGAGGTACCGCTGCGGATCGAGATCGTCGCGGTGGACGACGCGTCCACCGACGGTACCGGCGCCATCCTCGACCGTCTGGCGGCGGAACGATTGATCGACCGCGTGATCCATCATCCGACCAACCGTGGCAAGGGAGCCGCGCTCCGTAGCGGCATCGCGGCCGCCTCGGGCGACGTCGTCGTGGTCCAGGACGCCGATCTGGAATACGACCCGGGTGACCTTCCCGCCCTGCTCGCGCCGATCCAGTCCGGTCGCGCCGACGCCGTGTACGGCTCGCGCTTTCAGGGGGGCCCGCGGCGCGTGCTGTTCTTCTGGCACTCCGTCGGCAACCACTTCCTGACACTCCTGTCCAACATGTTCACCAATCTGAACCTGACGGACATGGAGACGTGCTACAAGCTCGTCCGCGCCGACCTGCTCAAGCGACTGCCGCTCACGTCCGACCGCTTCGGCTTTGAGGTCGAGCTCACAGCGCGGCTGTCCCAGGCGGAAGCGCGCATCTGGGAGCTGCCGATCACCTACAGCGGACGCACCTACGCGGAAGGCAAGAAGATCACCTGGCGTGACGGGCTGGCGGCCATCCTACACATCGTTCGCTACAACCTCTTGCCCCCGGGCGGCGATTGGCGGAAGCGGATCCCGTAGCGCGCGACGCCCGGCGCGCGGGCGCCGTGGTGGCCGCTGTGACGCTGCTCGTCGGCGCGCTCGCCCTGAACCGCGACCTGGTCGGGGTGTTCTACGACGACGGCTTCTATGCCGGCCTGGCCCTCGCGCTGGCTCGCGGGCAGGGCTACGTCCAGGCCAATCTTCCGGGCGCCCCCGCCGCGATCCATTACCCGCCGCTCTACCCGCTCCTGCTCGCCCCGCTGTTTGGCACCCTGTCGGTAGACGTGGCGGGCTTCGTGGGCAAGCTCGTCAACCTCGCCTGTGCCGCGGCCGCCGCCGGCCTCGTGGCCTGGCACGCGACGCGCGCTCGGTTGCTCGGTACCGAGGCGCCGCGATGGCTTCCGGCCACTGTCGTGGCGGCGGCCGCCGTCGCGATCCCTGTGCTCCAAACGCAGTCGGTATTGTTCGCGGAGCCGCTCTTCGCGCTGCTCTTTGCCGCGACCGTCGCGCGCGCGGACGCGCCGGGCAAGCGCCGGCCCGTCGCCGCGGCCGCCCTCGCCGGGACTGCCGCGGCACTCGCCCTGCTGACCCGCACCATCGGCGTTGCCGCGGGGGCGGGAGTCGTGCTGTTCTTGCTCGTCGTGCGCCGGGCAACGCTGAAGCATGCGGCGGTAGCGGCGGCGCCCGTCGCCATCGCCACGCTGGGATGGGCGTGGTGGACGCTCGCCCACCGCGCCGGCCTGGATCCGGCGGTGGCGATCAACTACGGCAGCTACGGCGAGGTGGTGCGGCAAGCGGGCCTCGGCGCTTTCGGGTCGAGTGCCGCCGACCTCCCGCGCCCCCTCGGCGTCATCACCCTCGGCTGGGTGCCTTTCGCGCCACTGTACGTGGCGCTCGGCGTCGCGGCGCTCGGCATCGGGCTGTATGGGCTGTGGCTCCTCAGCCGGCGCTCCAGCGCCGGACTTTCGCTGCTCGGCTACCTCGCCATCCTCGCCGTCTGGCCGTTTCCCCCGGATCGCTTCCTGTGGGCCATCCTGCCCTGGCTGGCCCTGGCCTGGGCGGCCGGGGCCGTCGCCCTGTTGCGCACGCGGCTGCGCGGGGCCGTGGGCGTGCTCACGGCATTGGTGGTCTGCGGGTTCGGTTACTACGAGGCCCGGGGATTCGCCGGCCGGTGGTGGCGCGGCGACGCGCCGGCGATCTCCGCCAACTTCCAGGAACTGCTGCCGTGGCTGCGCACGCTGCCGGCCGGGGCCGTTTGCGCCACCGACGACGAAGCGTTGGTCTGGCTCTACACCGGCCGCCAGGCGGTCCCGTTTTACCTCTACGGCTACCGCGGGGCCGCGGTGGTCGAGCCCCCGCCTGACGAGCAACGAGCGTATCTCGAGCGCCAGGGTGTGACCCATATCGTTCTGGGCAATCCCGGCGGCGACTCCGCCCGGGAGCTGCGCCGCCTCATCGCCGCCTACCCCGGCTGGCTCATCCCCGTGCACGCCTGGCCGGGCGGCCGTTGGGTCTACGCGGTCAATCGTGAACGCTAGGCGCCTCTACCTCGCCGTCGCGGCCTGCGCCATCGTGGTCTATCTCGGCGCGCTCTGGAACCGCTTCGCGATGGATGACCTCTACATCATCGCGTTCAATCCGCTCGTGCGCCGCGTGTCGGGCTTGTGGAGTTCGTTCGGCGCGCCCTACTGGCCGCCTTCCTACGGCGGCAAGATGTACCGGCCGCTCGTCATCGCATCCTTCGGACTCGACCGCCTCGCCGGCCCCGTGGCGTGGTTCCACGCCGTGAACCTCGTCTGGCACTCCGCGACGAGCGTAACGGTCGCGGCGCTGGCGCGCCGCTGGGCCCCCTGGCAGGGCGCTCTCGCGGCCGGCTTGGTGTTCGCCGTGCACCCCGTGCACGTCGAGGCCGTCGCCAACGTGATCGGCCGCGCCGAGCTGATGGCCGCCGTGTTCGCCTGCCTCGCCGTCTACGCCGCGCTCGAGCGCGACAGCGTCGTCTGGTGCGCGGCCGCCCTGGCCCTGGGCCTGCTCGCCAAGGAAAACGCGGCGGCGGCCCCGGCGCTCATCGCCTGGGCCTGGATCCTGGGGCTGCGGCGGCCGCCAGGGGGGCGGCGGCGGATGGCCGTCTACGTCATCAGCTGGGTGGTGCTGGCGATCGCCTACGGCGCGGTCCGCTGGCTGGTGCTGCATCCGTACGCCCGCTCGAACGTGGTGGCGCCGGTCTTCTTCGAGGCGTCATGGCTGCAGCAGCGCTTCACCGCCGTCGCCGCGCTCGCGGAGGTCGTGCGACTGCTCGTCTTCCCGGTCACACTGCGTGTCGACTACTCCCCGAACGAATACACGTTGGTTGCGTCACCGCTCGACCCACGGTTCCTGCTCGGGGTGGCGGCAGTGGCGCTGTGGTCCGTCCTGTTGTGGCGTGCCTGGCGGCGGGGCCGCACCCTTGAAGCATTCGGCCTCGGCTGGATTGCGATCGCGCTCCTGCCGGTGGCGAACCTGGTCTTTCCGACCGGTATCCTCCTCGCCGAGCGGACCCTCTATTTGCCGTCGGTGGGGCTGGCGCTCGCGCTGGCGGCGTGGTTCCCGGGGCGCTCGCGGGCCCAGTGGCTGGCGCTGGCGGCGATCGTGATTGCGGGGGGGATGCGCACCGCCCTGCGCGTCCCGGTTTGGCACGACGACCGGTCCGTCACATTGAGCATTATCACGGACTCGCCCGACTCCTACCGCGGCCCGGCGCGCACCGGCGGTCTGTTGCAGAGCGCGGGCCTCGCGGCCAAGGCGCTCGCCGCGTATCAGGTCGCCGCCCAGATCTACGATCGCGACCCGACCACGTTCGTCGGCGCCGCCGACGCCGCGTTTACGCTGCAGCGGCCGGCGCTCGCCGACTCCCTGCTGGGCCGCGCCGAGCAGCTCTGCTTTCGCTGCAGCGGGTACCTCTACATGCAGGCTGTCGCCGCGCGCTCGCGGGGAGACATGGCAGTGGCGGACTCGTTGGTCGCTCACGCCAGAATCTGGGAAACGCGATGAGGGCAGCGCGCGTCGCCGTGGCGGCAGCGGCGACGCTCTTGTTCCTGCCGGCCACTCGCTACGGCTTCGTGCAGGACGACCGCGCCATCATCGCGGCGAACCCGGCCGCGCATTCCGTGACGGCAGCGCTTCGCGCCTTCGATCAGCCATACTGGCCGCCGCCCGCTGAGGGCGGCCTATATCGACCGCTCACCATTCTTTCTTATGCAGTGGACTGGTCGCTCTCCGGCGGGCGCGCCGGTTGGCTCCATCTCATGAACGCCGTGTGGCACGGGCTCGCGACGCTCCTGGTGATGCTGGTGTTGACGCGCTGGCTGCCCGAGTCTGGCGTGCTTGCGGCGGGCCTCGTGTTCGCGGTTCATCCGGTTCACGTGGAGGCCGTGGCGGGTCTCGTGGGCCGCGCCGACCTGCTCGTGGCCGTCGCCTTGTTGGGCGCCGTCCTCGCCGCCCGCAGCCACCGCTGGACGGCGGCGTGCGCCCTCGCGGCCGCCGCGATGCTCAGCAAGGAGCACGGTGTCGTGGTCGGTGTCGTGATACTGCTGGATGACTGGCTGCAGTCGGGAAGCCTGCGCGTCGGCTACCCACGAGGGTTCTACGCAGCGCTGGCGGTGCTGACGCTGGCTTTCTTCGGCCTGTGGTGGCACGTAGGCGGCGCGGGTGTACACGATGTGGCTCCGCCCTTCCTCGGCGCGTCCGCAGGCGGCCGGCTCGCCATCGCGTTCCCGGCATTGTGGCGAGCGGCCCGGCTGCTCGTCTGGCCGCTCGACCTCTCGGCCGATTACAACCCCCAGGTCATCCCGGCATACACCGGTATCTCGCTCGCGGCCATCGCGGGCATCGCACTGGTGGCGGGTGTGCTGGGGCTCGCGTGGTGGTGCCGCCGCCG
>JBGPOE010000019.1:0-47078 GCA_041487875.1 Gemmatimonadota bacterium
CCAGACCGCGCTGAACGTGGCGATTGCGCTGTCGCAGGACGGCACGCTGGAGCGGTTCGGCGTGGAGCTGATCGGCGCCAACGCGCGCGCGATCGCCATGGCGGAGGACCGGGCCGAGTTCGCCGCCGCGATGCGGCGCATCGGGCTCGATACGCCCGCGGGTCGCACTGTGGCGAGCGTGGCGGAGGCGCTCGCGGCCGCGGCCGAGACGGGCTACCCCGCCATCCTGCGGCCGTCATTCACGCTGGGCGGCACCGGCGGGGGCATCGCGTACAACCGCGCGGAGTTCGAGGAAATGGTGGAGCACGCCCTCGATCTCTCGCCCGTGCACACGACGTTGATCGAGCGCAGCGTACTCGGTTGGAAGGAATTCGAGCTCGAGGTGATGCGCGACGGCCGCGACAACGTCGTGATCGTCTGCTCGATCGAGAATCTCGACCCGATGGGCGTGCATACGGGCGACTCGATCACCGTGGCGCCGGCGATGACTCTGACCGACCGCGAGTACCAGCGCATGCGCGACTCCGCCATCGCCATCATCCGCGAGATTGGCGTCGAGGCGGGGGGCTGCAACATTCAGTTCGCCGTCAATCCGGCCGACGGCGAAATGCTGGTGATCGAGATGAACCCGCGCGTGTCGCGCAGCTCGGCGCTGGCGTCGAAGGCCACGGGCTTCCCCATCGCCCGTATCGGCACCAAGCTGGCCGTGGGCTACACGCTGGACGAGCTGCCCAACGACATCACCAAGACGACGCCGGCGTCGTTCGAGCCGGTGCTCGACTATGTCGTGGTGAAGGTGCCGCGCTTCGCGTTCGAGAAATTCCCCACGGCGGACTTCCGCCTCACCACGCAGATGAAGTCGGTGGGCGAGGCGATGGCGATCGGCCGCACGTTCAAGGAAGCGTTCCAAAAAGGCCTGCGCGCGCTCGAGACCGGCCGGCCCGGCTGGGTGACGGGCGCGACGCTCGCGGACGATCGGCTCACGAGCGACAGCCCCGAAGACCTGCGCGTGGCCCTGTGCACGCCCACGCCGGAGCGGGTGTTCCAGATCAAGCGGGCGCTGCTCGCGGGTCTGTCGCCCGAGGTCATCGCCCAGGCGAGCGGCATCGATCCCTGGTTCCTCTATCAGATGGAAGAGCTGATTGCGGCCGAGCGCTGGTTCACGGAGCTCGCCCAGCCGGGGGCGGCCGAGTTGCGCCGCATCAAGCGGCTGGGCTTCTCTGACTGCCAGCTCGCCCAGCTCGCGGGCACCACGGAGGACGCGATCCGCGAGCGGCGCTGGCAGCTTGGCGTACACCCCGCCTACAAGATGGTGGACACCTGCGCCGGCGAGTTCCCCTCGTCCACGCCCTACCTCTATAGCTGCTACGACGACGAGACCGAGTCCGAGCCACTGGGCGAACAAGGCATCGTCATTCTCGGGAGCGGGCCCAACCGCATCGGGCAGGGCGTCGAGTTCGATTACTGCTGCGTGCGCGCGGGGCTCGCGTTCCGCGAGCTCGGGTTCAAGACGATCATGATCAACTCGAACCCGGAAACGGTCTCGACCGACTTCGACATCTCCGACAAGCTGTACTTCGAGCCGCTCACGTTCGAAGATGTGATCGAGATCGTGCGCTGGGAGCGGCCCAAGGGCGTCGTGGTGCAGCTGGGGGGTCAGACCCCGTTGCAGCTCACCCGCCGGCTCGAGGCGGCGGGGGTGCCGATCCTCGGCACCACGCCCGACGCGATCGATATCGCCGAGGATCGCGAGCGGTTCGAGGCCTTGGCCCGGCGGCTGGGCGTCACGCAGCCCGACAACGGCCTGGCCCGGTCGGTGGATGAGGCGGTGGCCGTCGCAGTGCGCGTCGGGTATCCGGTGCTGGTGCGGCCGTCGTACGTGCTCGGCGGCCGGGCCATGGAGATCGTGTACGACGAGGGAACGCTGCGCGACTATTTTCTGCGCGCCGCCCGCGTGGCTCCCGAGCACCCGGTGTTGATCGACCGCTTTCTGGAAGACGCCTTCGAGGCGGACGTGGACGCCATCGCCGACGGCCACCGCTGCGTGGTGGCCGGCGTGATGCAGCACATCGAGGACGCCGGCGTGCATTCCGGCGACTCGGCCTGCGTCCTGCCCCCGTACTTGATCGGCGATCGCCAGGTGGAGGAGATGCGGCACCACGCCCAGTCCTTCGCCAAGGCGCTGGGCGTGGTGGGCCTCCTGAACATCCAGTTTGCCGTGAAGAACGGCGTGGTCTACGTGCTGGAGGTGAACCCCCGGGCCTCCCGGACCGTGCCGTTCGTGAGCAAGGCCACCGGGGTCCCCCTGGCTAAGCTGGCGGCCGCTGTGATGGTAGGGCACACCCTGGACGAATTGGGCCTCCCCGATGAGCTTCCCGTCCCTGGTGTGGCGGTGAAGGAAGCGGTGTTCCCCTTCACCAAGCTGCCCGGAGTGGATACCGTGTTGGGCCCGGAGATGCGCAGTACCGGCGAAGTGATGGGCATCGCCGACAGCTTCGGGATGGCGTTCGCCAAGGCCCAGATCGCCGCGGACGGCAGCCTGCCGCTCTCGGGGGCGATCTTCGTCACGGTGAACGACTCGGACAAGCCGACCGTGGTGCCGATCGTGCGGCGTTTCCACGAGATGGGCTTCCGCATCGTGGCGACGGAGGGCACGGCGAAGTACCTCCGCGCCCGTGGGGTCCCGGCCGAGCGGGTGGCGAAGGTGCACGAGGGGCGCCCCAATGCGATCGACCTGATCGTGTCGGGCGAGGTGCACCTGCTCATCAATACGCCGCTCGGCAAGTTCACGCAGGCGGACGATTATGCGATCCGCCGCACGGCACTCGTGCACCGGGTGCCGTATACGACGACGATGTCGGCCGCGAGCGCGGCATGCGATGCGATCATCGCGCTCAAGAGCCGCACCGGCAGTGTGAGGAGTCTCCAGGAATGGCACGAAAAAACGACCGCGGAAAATCGGGCGCCGGCGCTGGCAAGCGTGCCGGCGCCGCGCGGCCCGCGGGCCGTGCGCGCGTAGCCAACAGCGGCAAGACTGCCAAGCCCGCGCCGAAGGCGGGGAAGCCCGTCAAGGTCGCCGCGCCGCCGCCGCCGCCCAAGGTCAAGTTCAAGGGGCGCTTGCTCGAGAACGAGCCGCTGGCGCGTTACACCACGTACCGGCTGGGCGGGCCAGCGCGCCTGCTCGTCCTGCCCGCCGACGTCGAGGACGTGACCAAGGCGCTCGAAATGGCGCGCGACCGCGGGCTGCCGTGGCTCGTGCTCGGGCTCGGCTCCAACGTCCTCGTCAAGGACACGGGCTTCCCCGGTCTCGTGATCCGCATGGGGAAGGGTCTCGACAAGTTCGAGATGAAGGGGGCCACCGCCATCGTTGGCGCCGGCCTGCCGACGCCGATTCTGGCGCGCCGTACCGCCGAGGCGGGGTTCGTGGGCGTCGAGCGCTTCATCGGGATCCCGGGCACCGTGGGTGGGGGCGTGTACATGAACGCCGGCGCGCACGGGGCGGAGTTCGCCGAAATCGTCACGGAAGTCACCGTGATGGATGGGCAGGGCAAGGTGAAGCAGCTCCTGCGCAAGCAGATTCCGTTCAAGTACCGCGGGTCGCATCTCGGCAACGTCATCGTGCTCGAGGCCAAGCTCGGTCTGGGGGAGGAGGCGCCGGCCAAGTTGAAGGAACTCCAGGGCAAGCTGCTGCGCTGGCGCAAGGCCGGAACGCCGTTCGACCAGCCGTGCTGCGGCTCGGTGTTCAGGAATCCGAGCGGCACCAAAACGGCCGGGATGCTGATCGATGAATGCGCGCTCAAAGGGACGCAGGTGGGCGGCGTCCAGGTGTCGACGATGCACGCCAACTACTTCGTGAATTTGGGCAACGGCACGGCGGCGGACGTGCTCAAGCTCGTGGACCAGGTGAAGAAGACCGTCGCCAAGAAGACGGGCGTCGAGCTCGAGCTGGAAATGAAGGTGGTGGGCTGAGATGACCGATTATTACGTGCACGAGTCGAGTTATGTCGACGCGGGCGCGGTGGTCGGTCGGGGCACCAAGATCTGGCACTTCTCGCATGTGATGCCGGGCGCCGTGATCGGCGAGCGCTGCAACCTCGGCCAGAACGTCGTGGTGATGCCGGGGACGCGGCTCGGCAACAACGTGAAGGTGCAGAACAACGTGTCGATCTACGAGGGCGTGACCCTCGAGGACGATGTGTTCTGCGGGCCGTCGATGGTGTTCACGAACGTGCTCAACCCGCGCAGCCACGTGTCTCGCAAGCACGAGTACCGGCCGACGCTGGTGAAGCGCGGCACGTCCATCGGCGCCAACGCCACCGTGGTGTGCGGTGTGACCCTCGGCGAGTACGCGTTCGTCGGCGCGGGCGCCGTGATCACGAGCGACGTGCCGGCCTATGCGCTGATGGTGGGCGTGCCGGCGCGGCGGGTCGGCTGGATGTGCCAGTGCGGCGAGCGCCTGCAGCTCGCGGGCGGCAAGGCCGTCTGCGCCGTCTGCGGCGCGGCCTATGAAGAAACGGGCGGGACCCTCCGCCTCACACAACCACCGCGGGCCGCCCGCTGAGCGGGCCGCCCGGGAGATAGCGCCGTGAACGTCCCGCTGCTGGACCTGGTGGCGCAGTACCGCGCCATCAAGGATGACGTGCTCCCCGCCGTCCTGGCGGTGATCGAATCGCAGCAGTTCATCATGGGCGGCGCGATCGCGCAGCTCGAGGCCGAAATCGCGAAGCTCTCCCACGCCAAGCACGGCATCGGCTGCGCCAGCGGCACCGACGCGCTGCTGCTGCCGCTCAAGGCGCTGCAGCTCAAGCCCGGTGACGAGGTGATTACCACGCCGTTCACCTTCTTCGCCACGGCTGGCGCGATTCACAACGCGGGTGGGACGCCCGTGTTCGCGGACATCGACCCCGACACGTTCAACATCGATCCCCGGGCCGTGGAGCGCGCGCTGACGCCGCGCACGCGGGCCATCGTGCCGGTGCACCTGTACGGACAGATGGCGGATATGGAGGGCCTGCTGCAGCTGACCCAGGCGCGCCGCATCCCCGTGATCGAGGATGCCTGCCAGTCCATCGGCGCGCGCCGCAAGATCGACGGCGAATGGCGCCTGGCGGGCGAGCTGGGCTGGGTCACGGCCTATTCCTTCTTTCCCAGCAAGAACCTGGGCGCCTGGGGCGACGGCGGCATGATGGTGACGTCGGATGCGGCTGTGGCGGAGCGGTTGCGCAAGCTGCGGCTGCACGGCGGGGCCAAGCAGTACCACCACGAGGAGGTCGGGACCAACTCGCGGCTCGACACCCTGCAGGCCGCGGTCTTGCTCGCGAAGCTGCCGCACCTGGCGGCGTGGTCGGCCAAGCGCCGCGAGAACGCGGCGTACTACACGCAGGGGCTCGCGGTGGTGCGAGGCGTGCGCCCGCCGGTGGTCGAGTCCGCCAACGAGCACATCTTTCATCAGTACACGCTGCGGGCGGAGCGGCGCGACCAGCTGCAGGCGCGGCTCAAGGAAGCAGGCATCGGATCGGCGGTGTACTACCCGATTCCACTGCACTGCCAGGAGTGCTTCGCGCACTTGGGGTACAAGCCCGGGAGTCTGCCGGAATCGGAGCGCGCCGCCGCCGCAGCGATCTCCCTACCGATCTACCCGGAGCTCACGCGGGCGCAAATGGACTACGTGATCGAGACGATTCGCGGGTTCTACGCGTGAGCCGGGTGCGACTGGGAGTGATTGGGGCGGGGGCGTGGGGCAAGAACCACGTGCGCACGGCGGCGACGCTCGCCGACGCCGAGCTCGTGGCCGTGTGCGACGCCGATCCCAAAGTCCGCGAGCGCGTGGCGCGCCAGTTCCCCGCGGTGACCGTCACGGGTGACGTGGCCGAGCTGCTGGGTCTCGTGGACGCGGTGATCATCGCGGCGCCCGCCAAGACGCACGCCGAGCTGGCGCTCCGGGCGATCGAGGCCGGGAAGCCCTGCCTCGTGGAGAAGCCGTTCGCGCTCGCCACCAAGGACGCCGAAGCTGTGGCGCGACTCGCGGCCGAGCGGCAGGTGCCGGTGGTGGCTGGCCACTTGCTGGTCTTCCACCCGGCGCTCGAGCGGCTGCGCGCGCTGATGCAGGTGGGTGACCTCGGCGACGTGTACTATCTGTATAGCTTGCGCGTCAACCTGGGGCAGGTGCGCGCCGATGAGAACGCGCTGTGGAGTTTCGGGCCGCACGACGTGTCGGTGGCCCTGTTCTTGCTCGGGGAAGCGCCCGTGCGCGTGGCCGCCCACGGCCACTGTTATCTCCAGAAGGGCGTCGAGGACGTCGTGTTTCTGACGATGGATTTCGCGAGCGGCGTGCTGGCCCACGTGCAGTTGTCGTGGCTCGATCCGCACAAGGAGCGCAAGCTCACCGTGGTGGGCGCCAAGAAGATGGTCACCTTCGACGACATGGAGCCGCGCGAGAAGCTGCGCATCTACGACAAGGGCGTGAATCGCCCCGACTACGCGTCCTACGGCGAGAGCCTCGCCGTGCGCGAGGGCGACATCTTCATTCCCAAGATCCCCAACGTCGAGCCGCTCAACGCCGAGCTGTCGCACTTCGTGCGCGTGGCCCGCGGACAGGAAGCGCCGCGCGCGAGCGCCGAGGACGGCGTGCGCGTGGTGCGCGTGCTGGAGGCCGCGTCCCGCTCCCTCGCCACGGGCGGCACGCCGGTGACCCTGTGACGCAGACGGCCGCGACCGTCATCGCCAAAGCCAAGGACCGCTCCGCCGTCTTCGGCGTGGTGGGTCTCGGGTACGTCGGCCTGCCGCTCGCGATGGAGCTGGTCCGCGCGGGCTTCCGCGTGCTGGGCTTCGACGTCCAGACGAAGGTCGTGGAGGCCGTGAACGCCGGGCGCTCGCACGTGCAGGATGTGCCGGCCGAGGCGGTGGCGGCAGCCGTGAAGAGCGGGCGCCTCTCCGCCACCGCGGACCTGACGCGGCTCAAGGAGCCCGACGCGATCTCGATCTGCGTGCCGACCCCGCTTTCCAAGACGCGCGATCCGGACGTGAGCTACGTGCTCGCGGCGACCGACGCGGTGAAGCGCGCGCTGCGTCCCGGCCAGTGCGTCATTCTCGAGTCCACCACGTACCCCGGCACGACGCGCGAGCTGATGCTTCCCGCGCTCGCCAGCACGGGGCTCACGGTGGGCGAGGATTTCTTCCTCGCGTTTTCGCCCGAGCGGGTCGATCCGGGCAACCGCACGTGGCAGACGCGGAACACGCCCAAGGTGGTGGGGGGGATCACCGAACGCTGCCTCGAGGTGACGCTGGCGCTGTATCAGCCGGCCATCGAGCGGCTCGTGCCGGTGTCTTCGACCGAAGCGGCCGAGCTGACCAAGATCCTCGAGAACACATTCCGCTCGGTGAACATCGGGCTCGCCAACGAAATGGCGATCGTCTGCGACAAGCTCGGCGTGGACGTGTGGGAAGTGATCGACGCGGCCGCCACCAAACCCTTCGGGTTCATGAAATTCACGCCCGGTCCGGGCGTCGGCGGGCACTGCATTCCGCTGGACCCGCACTACCTCGCCTGGAAGATGCGCACGCTGAACTACAAGACGCGCTTCATCGAGCTGGCGGGCGAGCTCAATGCCGAGATGCCGGAATACTGGGTGGCCAAGGTGGCGGATCGCCTCAACGACGCCGGCAAGGCGGTGCGGGGCAGCAGCGTGCTGGTTCTGGGTGTCGCGTACAAGAAGGACATCGACGACATCCGCGAGAGCCCGGCCCTGGACGTCATCCGGCTGCTGCAGCAGCGGGGCGCGCGCATCGGCTACCACGATCCGCATATCGCGCACCTGCACGAGGACGGCCTCGATCTGCGCTCCACCGCGTTGACGCCGGAGGCGCTCGCCGCGGCCGACTGCGTCGTGATCGTCACCGACCATTCCGCGGTGGACTACGCGGCCGTGGCCCGGCACGCGCGCATCGTCGTGGACACGCGCCACGCCTTACCGCGGCCGGCCAAGCGCGCGTGAAAGTCGCGGTCGTCGGGACGGGCTACGTCGGACTCGTCGTTGGCGCGTGCCTCGCCGAGACGGGGAACGACGTCCTGTGCGCCGACCTGGACGAAGCGAAGATCGCGGGCTTGAAGCGCAACACGCTCCCCATCTACGAGCCGGGACTCGACCCCCTGGTGTCGCGCAACCAACGGGAAGGCCGGCTGCAGTTCACCACCGACGTGGGCGACGCCGTGCGGCGCTCCGCGGTGGTCTTCATCGCGGTGGGGACGCCGCCCGACGAAGACGGCTCGGCCGACCTGCGCCACGTGCTCGCCGTGGCCCGCACCATCGGCGAGCACATGCGCGGGCCCACGATCGTCATCACCAAGAGCACGGTCCCCGTGGGCACGGCCGAGAAAGTCCGCGCCGAGATCGCCCGGCACACCAAGACGCCGTTCCACGTCTGCTCGAACCCCGAGTTCCTGAAGGAAGGCGCGGCGGTCGAGGATTTCATGAAACCCGACCGCGTGGTGGTGGGGATCGACTCGGACGACGCGGCCCGCGTCCTGGAGGAGCTGTACGCGCCGTTCGTGCGCACCGGCAATCCGCTCATCTTCATGGACATTCCGTCGGCCGAGATGACCAAGTACGCGGCCAACGCGATGCTCGCCACGCGCATTTCGTTCATGAATCAAGTCGCGCGGCTGTGCGAGGCGGTCGGCGCCGACGTCAGTCTCGTGCGCAAGGGCATCGGTACCGACCGGCGCATCGGTCCCGCCTTCCTCTTTCCCGGCCCCGGCTACGGCGGCTCCTGTTTTCCCAAAGACGTGCACGCGCTGATCCGCACCGGCGAGGAGCGCGGCGTGACGCTCGATATCCTGGTCGCGGTCGAGGCGGCGAACGCGCGCCAGAAGCGGGTGTTGTTCGAAAAACTGGAGCGGCACTTCGACGGCAAGCTCAAACAGCGCACCGTCGCGGTGTGGGGCCTCGCGTTCAAGGCGGAGACCGACGACGTGCGGGAGAGTCCCGCGTTGGTGCTCGTGGACGCGCTGCTGGCGGCGGGTGCCACGGTGCGGGTGCACGATCCCGAGGCGATGCCCACGGCGCGGCGCCAGCTGGGCGACCGGGTGACATACGCGGCGCATGCGTACGACGCGCTGGCGGGCGCCGACGCGCTGGCGATCGTGACGGAGTGGCTCGAGTATCGCAACCCCGATTTCGCCCGCATGAAGGAGCTGCTCGCTCGTCCGCTGATCGTGGATGGCCGCAACCTGTACGAGCCCGACAAGCTCGCCCGGCTGGGATTCACCTACGACAGCATCGGCCGCCGGCTGGCATGCGCGTCCTCGTAACCGGCGCGGCGGGGTTTCTCGGCTCCCACCTCTGCGACCGCCTGCTGGCCGCCGGCGACGAAGTGGTGGGGATGGACAACTTCATCACCGGCAACGCGGCGAACATCGCCCACCTCGAGCGCCATCCCCGGTGGCGCTTCACGCGGCACGACGTCACCGAATACATCGACATCGAGGGACCGCTGGACGGCGTGCTCCATTTCGCGAGTCCCGCGAGCCCGGTGGACTACCTCGAGCTGCCGATCCAGACGCTCAAGGTGGGCTCGCTCGGGACCCACAAGGCGCTGGGGCTCGCCAAGGCGAAAGGGGCGCGCTTCCTGCTGGCGTCGACCTCGGAGGTCTACGGCGACCCGTTGGTGCACCCGCAGCCCGAAGAGTACTGGGGCAACGTCAACCCCGTCGGCCCGCGCGGCGTGTACGACGAAGCCAAACGCTTCGCCGAGGCGATGACGATGGCCTATCACCGCTTTCACGGCGTGAACACGCGCATCGTGCGCATCTTCAACACCTACGGCCCGCGGATGCGGCCGCGCGACGGCCGGGTGGTATCCAACTTCATCGTGCAGGCGCTGAAGGGCGAGCCGCTCACCATCTACGGCGACGGCAGCCAGACGCGCTCGTTCTGCTACGTGGACGACCTGATCGATGGCATCGTGCGAATGTGGGAGCGGGGTGCGCACGACCCGATCAACATCGGCAATCCTCACGAGTTCACGGTCCGGCAGCTGGCGCAGCGGGTGATCGCGTTGACCGGCTCGCGCAGCGCGATCGTCGAGCGGCCGCTTCCCACCGACGATCCCAAGGTCCGCCGCCCCGACATCACGCGCGCGCGCGCCGTACTCGGTTGGGAGCCGCACGTGGAGTTGGATGAAGGCCTGGGGCGCACGATTCCGTACTTCCGCACCGCCCTCGGAGTCTGAGCCCCTGCGCGTCGTCGTGACCGGTGCCGCCGGCTTCATCGGCTCGCATGTGTGCGAGGCGCTCGTGGCGCGCGGCGACGAGGTGGTGGGGGTCGACAACTTTGATCCGTTTTACGCGCGCGACGTCAAACAGCGCAACCTCGAGACCCTGCGCCGCGAGCCGCGGTTCCGTCTGGTCGAAGTGGACGTGGCGCGTGACCCGCTGCCGCTCGACGGGGCGGCCGCCGTGATTCACCTGGCGGCGCGGCCGGGCGTGCGGCCCTCGATCGAGGACCCGGCGGGCTACGTGGATGCCAACGTGCGCGGCACGACGTGTGTGCTGGAGGCGGCCCGGCGGCAGGGCGTCGCGCGCATCGTCTTCGGCTCGTCGTCGTCGGTGTACGGCGACGACACGCTCGCGCCGTTCGCCGAGACCGCGCCGGCCGTCGCGCCGATCTCGCCGTACGCGGCCACCAAGCGGGCGGGGGAGCTCGTGGCGCACGCCTTCGCCCACCTCTATGGGCTACGGATCGCCTGCCTGCGTTTCTTCACCGTCTACGGCCCCCGCCAGCGGCCCGATCTGGCGATTCACCGCTTCACCGCTGCCATCGCCCGCGGCGAGCCGATTCGTATGCACGGGGACGGTTCGAGCGAGCGCGACTATACCTATATTACGGACGCCGTGGCGGGCGTTGTGGGGGCGCTCGCCTGGACCGAGCGCGCGCCGGCGGCGGCGTGTGTCGCCTTCAACATCGGTGGCGGTGAGCGTGTGCGGCTCGACCGGCTGATTCGTGTGATCGGCGAGGCATTGGGCCGCGCGCCCGTGATCGAACGGCATCCCGACCAGCCCGGCGATGTACGGCTGACCGCGGCCGATTTGGCGCGCGCGGGCGCGGAGCTGGGTTACGATCCGCGCGTGGGTATCGCGGCAGGCATCGAGCGGTTCGTCCGCTGGTACGAGGCGACGCATGGACGTCAGTCCTGAGCATCTGGTTTCGCAGGCGCGGGAGCGGTTTCAGCTGCAGGACTATTACGGCGCCATCCACCTCTTGGAGGAAGTGGTGGTCACGGGGCGCGCGTTCGCGGACGCCCATCACCTGCTGGGGTTGTCGTACTCGCTGGTGGGCCAGAGCGACAAGGCCCTGGAGCAGTTCGACCGCGCCTTGCAGTTGAACCCGCGGTACGTGGAGGCGCTGATCCACCGCGGCATTATCCTGAACGAGCTGGGCCGCGAGGACGAGGCCGCCGCGGCGCTGCGGCGGGCCAGCCAGGTGGGCGGCGAGACGCGGGGCGGCTTTCCGGTGCACGTCGCGGCGAAGCTCGCCAACGTGCATGCCGCGCTGGGCGAGGCCTACCTCGAGGCCGGCGGATTGCCCGAGGCGATCGACCAGTATCACGCGGCACTGGGGCTGGGACCCGCCTTCCACGACTTGCGGTATAAGCTGGGACGGATGCTGCTCGAGGCCGGCCGCGCGCTCGAGGCGCGCGAGCAGTTCGGGATCATCGTGGCCGAGCGGCCCAAGTTCATGGATGCGGCGGTGATGCTCGGGCTGGCCTCCTATCTCGCGGGCGACGGTCTCGGCGCCCGCGCCATCTGGGACGAGTGCCGTGAGCGGCGGCCCGAAGATCCTCGCGTCGAGGCGTATCTCGCCATGCTGGAGCGCAGCGACACGACGCCGGCGCTGGTGCCGCCCGATCCGCCGCCCGCCCCCGCCAAGGGCGGCCGCAAGAAGAAACGGTGAGAGCCAGCGTGCTGCTCGCGGCGGCGCTCGTGGCGGCGTGCGCTCGCAGCGCCGCCGACCACGAGGAGCTGGGCGATCGCGAATACGCGGCCGCCGGCTACGCCGACGCGCTCGCCGAATATCAACTCGGCCTCAAGGCGAATCCCGGCAGCGCCGCGCTGCACGCGAAAGCCGCGGCGGCCGCGTTCCACACCGGGGACTACATGCTCGCCGCGGCGGAGTACCAGGCGCTGGCCAAGGAAGACCGCTCGCGCGCGGACGAGGCCGCCCAGGGGCTGGAGCGGGTGGCGCGCCAGGCGCTCACCGCGAACGACCGCGTGGCCGTGGTCGCGGCGCTGCAAGGCATCCGCGCGATTGCGCCCAACCGGCCGTTGGGTCGCTACGCACGGCTCGTGGCGCTCGACGCCGCGGACAACGGCGACACGGCGGCCGCCATCGCTCTGCTGCCGGTCGCGGCCGCGGGGGCCAGCGACGGCGCGACCGAAGATTCGCTGCTGTACGTGTTTGGCATGGCGGCGGTGCGGGCGCAACAGTGCGACGTGGCCGTTCCCGTGTTCGAGGGCGTGATCCGCCGGCAGCGTCAGCCCGTCGTGCAGGACGGCGCGCGCGAGGGGTTGGGGTTGTGCGCGTTGCTCGAAGGACAGCACGCGCTGGACAAGGGACAGCCCGGCGCGGCGGGGGACTGGTTCCGCCGCGCCAGCGCCCCCGGCGCGGCCCCGGACGTCGTGCGCGCGGCGTATCTGGGGTTGGGCGACGTGCAGCTGGCGCAGGGCGACGTGACGGGCGCCCTGGAGAGCTATCAGCAGGCGCTGACGGGCGGATCGCCCGGCGACTCGATCACCGTGAAAGCACAAGCGAAAATCAACGCGCTGGGCCGCGCCGCCGATTCGACGACCCCGCCGCAACCGTGAGACCGATGCCTCGTTTGCGACTCGCCGTGTGGAGTGTCGTCCTCGCCGCCGCCGCGTGCCATCACGGCGCGGGGGTGGCGAAAGGGCCCACGCCCGAACAAACCGTGGCGCGGGCCAATCAAGCGTTCCGCCATGGCGACTTCCGGCGGGCGCAGGAGCTGTATCAGCAGCTGCTGTTCGATCTGGGACCGGGCGACCCGCAGCTGCCCGAGGTGCGCTACTTCCTGGCCGAGTCGAACTTCCAGCTCGGTCAGATGATTGAGGCGGCGCACCAGTTCCGCCAGGTCGCGGACCAGTTCCCCGCGAGCGCGTACGCGCCGGTGGCGCTGCTGCGCGCGGGTGACGCCAACCTGCGCAGCTGGCACGATCCGGATCTCGACCCGAGCTACGGCCAGGCCGCGCTGGCGATCTACCAGGAGCTCCAGGGGCGCTATCCCGAAACCGACGCGGCGGCCCGCGCCCGGATGCACGCGACCCAGCTGCGCGGGTGGCTGGCCGACAAGAGCTACAAGAACGGATTGTTCTACCTCCGCCGGCGCGCGTACGACTCCGCGATCATCTATTTCAAGGACGTGATCGCGACCTACCCCGAGACGCCGCGGGTCGCGGACGCGTTGCTGCGCCTGATCGACGCCTACTCGGCCATCGGCTACGCGACCGAGCTGCGCGAAACGTGCGACAACCTGCGGCGCTATCACCCGGAGGCCGCGGGCCAGGCGCGGGCGTGCCCCGCGGATTCGACGGCCGCGCGGTAGTGGAGGCGCTGTTCGGCGGCTCGTTCGACCCGGTGCACCTGGGGCACCTGGTTGTGGCCGAGGCGGCCGCGGACACGCTCGGCTGCCGTGTGCGGTTCGTACCGGCCCTGGAGCAGCCATTCAAGCGCGCGGCGCACGTCGCGACCGGCGCGCAGCGGGCCGAGATGTTGGCCCTCGCCGCGGCCGGCAACGCGCGCTTCTCGGTCGAGGCGATCGAGCTGTCCCTACCGGCGCCCTCCTACACCGTCCGGACGCTGCGCGCGCTCTTGGAGCGAGAGCCCGGGAACCGGTTTACGTTGCTTATTGGGGCGGATGCGGCGCGCGAGCTGTCCAGCTGGTACGAGGCGGAAGCCCTGCCACAGCTCGCCGACGTCGTCGTGTTTGCGCGCCCCGGGTGGGAGGTGCCGAGTCACCCGCTGATCACGCGCGTGGTGGACGTGCCGGCCGTGGCCCTCTCGGCCACCGACATTCGCGCGCGAGTGCGCGCGGGGCGCTCCATTCGCTATCTCGTGCCCGACGCCGTGCGGGAGTACGTCGCGGCGCGCGGGCTGTATCGCTAGGGGAACGATGCTGAAGACGCTGGTCACCAAGATCACGGGCACGCGCTTCACGCGGGAGCTGAAGCGGATCCGCCCGCTCGTCGATGCGATCCACCGCCACGAGGAGCAGCTCAAGTCCGCGAGCGACGACGCCCTCAAGGCGCAGACCCCCAAGTTTCGGGGCTTACTTGCCGAGCGCGTGGGCGGTCTCGCGGCCGAGGTCGAGCGGCTCAAGCGCGAGAAACACGACTGTCCCGACGCCGCCGAGCGGGCGGCGCTGGGCCAGCAGCTGACGCGCGCGCAGAAGCAGTATCGCACGGCCCTGCAGGCGGCGCTGGACGAGCTGCTGCCCGAAGCGTTCGCCACGGTGCGCGAGGCCTGCCGCCGGCTGGTAGGGAGCGCGCTCGTGGTGACGAGCCACCAGCTGCCGTGGGACATGGTGCCCTACGACGTGCAGCTGATCGGCGGCATCGTGTTGCACCAGGGCAAGGTGGCCGAGATGGCAACGGGCGAGGGCAAGACGCTCGTCGCGACGCTGCCCTTGTACCTGAACGCGCTCGCCGGTCACGGCGCCCATCTGGTGACCGTCAACAACTACCTCGCGCGGCGCGACTCGCAGTGGATGGGGCACCTCTTCACCTGGCTCGGCCTGACCGTCGGCTGCATCGACGACACGCAGCCCGCCTCGCCGGAGCGCAAGGCGGCCTACCTGTGCGACATCACCTACGGCACCAACAACGAGTTCGGCTTCGACTACCTGCGCGACAACATGGTGGTGCGGCTGGAAGAGCGAGTGCAGCGCGGGCACCACTACGCGATCATCGACGAGGTGGACTCGATCCTGATCGATGAGGCGCGCACGCCCCTGATCATCTCGGGCCAGGTGGGCACCGAGTCGGACGAGAAGTACGCGCTCTACAACGCGCAGGTGGTGCAGCTGGTCCGCAAGCAGACGGCCGTGTCGAACGACCTGATCGCCAAGGCCGAGCCGCTGCTGAAGGACGAGGCCACGCAGTATGAGGGCGGGATCAAGCTCTACCAGGCGCAGCTGGGGATGCCCAAGAACAAGCGCCTGATGAAGCTGCTGCAGGAGCCGGGGATCAAGACCCTGGTGCAGCGCGTGGAGCTCGACCGCCTGTCCGACCGCAAGCAGCCGGCGCGCGATCAGAAGATGCGGAACGTGGAGGACGACCTCTACTTCGTCCTGGACGAGCGCGGCCACTCGGTGCACCTCACCGACATGGGCGTGGAGACGATGTCGCCCCAGGACCCGACGCTGTTCGTGGTCCCCGACATCTCCGAGGCGGTGCACGAGATCGAGCGCGACGACCGGCTCGACGCCGCGCAGAAGCTCGAGCGGCGGCGCCAGGTGGAAGCGGAGTACGCCCAGAAGAGCGAGATCCTGCACATCATCCACAAGCTGCTGCAGGCGCACGCGCTGTACGAAAAAGACGTGGAGTACGTGGTGCAGGACGGCCAGGTGTTCATCGTGGACGAGTTCACCGGCCGCTTGATGCCCGGCCGGCGGTGGTCCGACGGTTTACACCAGGCCGTGGAAGCGAAGGAAGGCGTGGCGGTGCGCGAGGAGTCCCAGACGCTCGCGACCATCACCATCCAGAACTACTTCCGGATGTACGAGAAGCTCGCCGGCATGACGGGCACGGCCGAGACGGAAGAGACCGAATTCTTCCAGATCTACAAGCTCGACGTGATGGTGATCCCCACCAACCGGCCGGTGCGGCGGGTGGACAAACACGACCTCATCTACAAGACGCGGCGCGAGAAATACAACGCCGTGGTGGACGAGATCGAGCGCGAGCACAAGCTCGGCCTGCCGGTGCTGGTCGGCACGGTGAGCGTGGACGTGTCGGAGACGCTGTCGCGCATGCTGAAGCGGCGCGGCTTGAAGCACGAGGTCTTGAACGCCAAGTACCACCAGCGCGAGGCCGAAATCGTGGCGGGCGCGGGGCAGGCCGGCTCGATCACGATCGCGACGAACATGGCCGGGCGCGGCACCGACATCAAGCTCGGGCCGGGCGTCAAGAAGTGTCAGGTGTGCGGCATCCGCGCGCGCGGCGAGGCGGCGTTCGGCCAGGCCAACGAGCGGGCGGATTTGGCGCCCGAAGAGATCAAGCGGCTCGGCTGCAACGACGATCCCCCCTGCGGGCTCGTCATCATCGGAACCGAGCGCCACGAGGCCCGCCGCATCGACCGCCAGCTGCGGGGCCGCTCCGGCCGCCAGGGCGACCCGGGTCAAAGCGTCTTCTTCCTGTCGCTCGAAGACGACTTGATGCGCCTGTTCGGCTCGGACCGCATCGCGCGCTGGATGGACAAGAGCGGCGCGTTGGCGTACCGCTGCTCGGAGTGCGGTGAGCGCCAGGAGAAGGCGAGCGAGAAGTGCGAGCATTGCGGCCGCAGCGGCACGCTCCAGGAGGAGAGCGAGGTCATCACGCACCCGCTCGTGACGCGGGCCATCGGGCAGGCGCAAAAGCGCGTCGAGCTGCAGAACTTCCAGCAGCGCAAGCGGCTGCTCGAATACGACGACGTGATGAACCAGCAGCGCGACGTCATCTACTCGCTGCGGCTGTTCGCGCTCGAGGGTGGCGAAGAGCTGCGCGCCGAGGCGGCGCGCATGGTGGAGCAAGCCATCGAGCGGCTGGCCGACCAGCTCGTGGCCACCACCAACGACCCGGGGCAGTGGGACCGGGCGCTGATGGAGACCGAGTACCTGCAGAAATTCCTGCTCTCGGTTCCGGGCATCATCGATCCGCACAAGGTGGGCGATCGCAACGATCTCGTCGCCGCCGCGCGCCAGGCCGCGAGCGACGCGCTCGAGCAGAAGACCGGCTACTTGAAGGACATCGAGACCAAGATCGGCGGCACCGGGCTCGCCGAGCAGGTGCTCTCCTTCGAGATGTTGCGCGTCATCGACGAGAAATGGAAAGATCACCTGTACGATCTCGACCAGCTGCGCGCCGCGATCCAGTACCGCGCCTGGGGTCAGAAGGACCCGTTGGTCGAGTACAAGTCGGAGGCCTACGAGATGTTCGTGGGCCTGATGCACGATTTGCATTCCACGTTTTCCGAGCGCTGGCTCAAGCTGCAGGTGCAGATCGGGCCGCCGCCCAAGCCCGGCCAGACGCTGACGGCGCCGCTGGGCGGCGGAGCCAGGAAGAGCGCGCCCATTGTGGCGAGCAAACCCGCCGTGGACGGCCTCATCAGTCCGGGTACGGCCACCGGTCCCAAGGCGCCGCCCGCGCCGCCGGGTGTGCCCGTGTTCGCGAGCCCCTACGCGGGCGTCGGCCGAAACGATCCCTGTCCCTGCGGCAGCGGCAAGAAGTTCAAGAAGTGCCACGGGGCGAACATCTGAACGCGTTCCGCGCTCTTTAGGTACCGCAACCTCCCCACCGCTCGGCTACGTTCGGTCCATGGCTCTGCGCTTGGCCGAGCACCGTGAACAAGACCGTCCCCGCGAGCGTTTCTGGGCCGTTGGGCCCGCCGCGTTGACGAGTCAGGAACTCCTGGCGATTCTCTTGGGGACGGGGTGTGCCGGTCGGGACGCGCTCGCCGTCGCGGCCGACCTCCTGGCGAGGAACAGTGGCTCGCTCCGGCGGCTCGTCCGCCGGCCGGCGGCGGCATTGGCCCGGGTGGCGGGGGTGGGGCGGGCCAAGGCGGCGCGGCTCGCGGCGGCGCTCGAGCTGGGACGGCGGGCGGCCCGCGAGGCCGATCCGCCACCCGCGCGCATTGCGGCACCGGCGGACGTCCACCGGTTCTACGCGCCGCAGCTGCGTGATCTGAGTGTGGAGGAGTTCCACGTGCTGGCGTTGGGCAGCCAGAGTCAGGTGCTGGCCGATCTGTGCATCACGCGAGGGATATTGAACAGCTCGCTGGTGCACCCGCGGGAAGTGTTCCGGGCGGCGATCGCCGAGGCGGCGGCGGGCATCATCGTGGTGCATAACCATCCGAGCGGCGATCCGACGCCGTCCGCCGACGACCGCTCGGTGACGCGACAGCTGGTGGAGGCGGGCCGCTTGCTCGACGTGCCGGTGTACGACCACGTGATCGTGGGGGGAGAGCGTTACGTGAGTTTCGCGGAGGCGGGCCTCTTGTGACCACGACGGTGCCGTTGCTGGCGCCCGAGCTGGCCCGCGCCGTGGCGCCCCAGCGGGACCGCCTCGACCTGGACCTGCTGGCGCGCGCGTACGCCGTGAGCGCGCGCGCCCACCGCGGGCAGAAGCGCGAGTCGGGTGAGGCGTTCCTGTCGCACAGCGTGGCCGTCGCGACGATTCTGGCCGAGCAGCAGCTCGACGCCACCACGATCGCGGCGGCGCTGCTACACGACGTGGTGGAAGACTCCAACATCTCGCTCGACGACATCCGCAAGGACTTCGGAGCGGAAATCGCGGGGATCGTGGACGGCCTGACCAAGCTGTCCAGCCTCACATTCCGCTCGTCCGCCGAGGAGCAGGCGGAGAACTACCGCAAGCTGCTGTTGTCGATCGCCAAGGACGCGCGGGTCATCATTATCAAGCTCGCCGACCGCCTCCACAACATGCGCACGCTCGATCCGCTGGCCGACGATCGGCGCCGCCGCATCGCGCTCGAGACGCGCGAGATCTACGCGCCGCTGGCGCATCGCTTCGGCATGGCGGGCATCAAGGCGGAGCTCGAGGACCTGGCCTTCAAGCACCTGGAGCCCACCGACTACAAGGCGCTGGTGAAGGCGGTGCGCGCCCGCAAAGAGAACCGCGAGGCAACCATCGAGCGGCTGCACGGCCCCCTCGCCACGGAGTTGCGGGCCGCTGGCCTCGCGGACTTCGAGATCACCGGCCGGCCCAAGAACCTGTGGTCCATCTACAAGAAGATGAAGAAGCGCGACAAGCCGTTCGACGAGATCTACGATCTGCTCGCGGTGCGCGTCCTGGTGAGCGACGTGGCCGAGTGCTACCACGCGCTCGGCGTGATCCATCACAAGTGGACGCCGCTGCAGGAGCGCATCAAGGACTACATCGCGAGCCCCAAGTCGAACGGCTATCAGTCGCTGCACACCACGGTGTTCGGGCCAGCGGGGCAGCTGTACGAGATCCAGATCCGCACGCGCGACATGCACCGCACGGCGGAGTACGGTATTGCCGCGCACTGGCTGTTCAAGGAAGGCAAGAGCCCCGACGAGCTCGACCGCCACCTGGCCTGGTTCCGTCAGCTGCTGGAGCTGCAGCAAGACGCGCGCTCGCCGGAGGAATTCCTCGAGTTCCTGAAGATCGACCTGTATCAAGACGAGATCTTCGTCTTCACGCCGCGCGGTGACGTCAAGCGGCTTCCCAAGGGCGCGACGCCGCTCGACTTCGCGTTCTCCGTGCACTCCGAGGTGGGGCTGCACTGCCAGGGGGCCCGCATCAACGGGCGTATCGCGCCGCTGCACCGCCCGCTCAAGAACGGCGACACCGTCGAGGTCGTCACCAGCCCGCAGGCGCGGCCATCGCGCGACTGGCTGGCGCACGTCCAGACGGGCCGCGCCCGCCACAAGATCCGCCAGTGGGTGAAGCAGGAGGAGCACGACCGCAGCGTGACGCTGGGACGGGAAATCCTGGAGCGCGAAGTGCGGCGCCGCCGGCTCGATCCGCCCGACGACGAGCGACTGGCGCGCGCCGCCCAGACCCTGTCGATCGGCGCGGCCGAGCAGCTGGTGGCCGCGCTGGGCGCGGGCGACGTGCCGCTGGGCCAGGTGATCAAGGCGCTCTACCCCGAGGCCGCGGGCGACGACGCCCAGCTGCCCAAGCCCACCGCGTTCGGGCGCATGATGCAGCGGATCCGGCTGGGCCGCGGCATCAAGATCCAGGGCGTGGACGGCCTGATGGTGCGCTACGCCCAGTGCTGCCAGCCCGTGCCGGGCGATCCGGTGGTGGGCTACGTCACGCAGGGCCGCGGCATCTCGATCCATCGCGCCGATTGTCCCAACCTGCTCACCCTGTCCGCCGAAGCCGAGCGGCGCGTGGACATCGACTGGCAGGAGTCCGAAGGCGAAGTGTTCATGGTGCGCCTCGCGGTGGCGGGTGAGGACCGCCGCGGCCTCTACGCCGACATTTGCCAGGCGATCAGCGAAACGGGGACCAACATCAGGAGCGCCGATCTGTCTTCGCGGGATGGCGCCGTGTTCGGATCGATGCTCGTCGAGGTCGAGAACCAGACGCACCTCAACAAGGTCCTGAAGGGCGTGCGACGCGTGAAGGGCGTGACCGCGGTCTCGCGCCGCGACTCGGGCGCCTCCTCAGCGCCGCCGGTCGGTTAAGTTTCGTCGATGTCTTTCGAACTCGTCTCCCCCTTCCAACCGACGGGGGACCAGCCCCGCGCGATCGCCGAGCTGTCGGCGGGGCTGGTCCGCGGTGACCGCTACCAGACGCTCCTGGGCGTGACGGGGTCGGGCAAGACGATGACGATCGCCCACGTCGTGGCGCAATTCGGCCGTCCCACGCTGGTCCTGTCGCACAACAAGACGCTCGCGGCGCAGCTGTACGGGGAGTTCAAGTCGTTGTTCCCGAAGAACGCGGTCGAGTTTTTCATCTCCTACTACGACTACTACCAGCCCGAGGCGTACGTGCCGCAGACGGACACGTACATCGCCAAGGACTCTTCCATCAACGACGACATCGAGTCCCTGCGCCTGCGCGCCACGTCGTCCCTGATGGAGCGCGACGACGTGATCGTGGTGGCGAGTGTGTCCGCCATCTACGGCCTGGGCGACCCCGAGACGTACCGCCAGCGGCTCGTGACGATCGCGGTGGGAGAGGAGCGCGGCCGCGACGCCCTGCTGGCGGAGCTGGTGGGCGTACAGTACCAGCGCAACGACGTCGCGTTCGAACGCGGCACGTTCCGCGTGCGGGGCGACACGATCGAGGTGTTTCCGGCCTACGACGAGCAAGGCCTGCGCATCGAGCTGTGGGGCGACGCGGTGGAGCGCATCAGCAAGATCGATCCCCTCACGGGCGACACGATCGCGGCGCTGCAGCGCGGGGCGGTGTACCCGGCCACGCACTTCGTGACCGAGGGGCCGCGCATCGAGAAGGCCGTGGCGGCCATCCGGGCCGAGCTCAAGGAGCGGCTGACCGAGCTGCGAGGCCAGAACAAACTGCTCGAGGCCCAGCGTCTCGAATCGCGCACCCAGTTCGACATCGACATGCTGCTCGAGGTGGGGCGCTGCACCGGCATCGAGAACTACTCGCGGCACCTCACCGGCCGGGCGGCGGGTGAGCGGCCGGCCTGCCTGCTCGACTACTTTCCGCCCGATTACCTCTGCATTATGGATGAGTCGCACCAGAGTCTGCCCCAGGTGGGCGGGATGTACGAAGGCGACCGCTCCCGCAAGCAGACGCTCGTGGACTACGGGTTCCGTCTCCCCTCGGCGCTCGACAATCGGCCCTTGAAGATCGACGAGTTCATGCGGCTCGTGCCGCGCATCGTGTTCGTGTCGGCCACGCCGGCGGACCAAGAGCTGCGCCTGTCGGGCGGGGTGGTGGTGGAGCAGATCATCCGCCCCACGGGCCTGGTCGACCCCGAGGTCGAGGTGCGCCCGGTGAAGGGCCAAGTCGACGACTTGCTGCATGAGATCCGCCAGCGCGAGAAGAAGGGCGAGCGCGTGCTCGTCACCACCCTCACCAAGCGCATGTCCGAGGATCTCACCGATTACCTGCAGCAGCACGGCGTGCGGGTGCGCTACCTGCATTCCGAAATCGACGCGATCGAGCGCGTCGAGATCATCCGCGGCCTGCGCCTGGGCGAGTTCGACGTGCTCGTGGGCATCAATCTGCTGCGCGAGGGCCTCGACCTGCCCGAGGTGTCGCTCGTGGCGATCCTCGACGCCGACCAGGAGGGCTTCCTCCGCTCCGACCGGGCGCTGATTCAGACCGTGGGCCGCGCTGCGCGCCACCTCCACGGGCGCGCCGTCCTCTACGCCGACCGCATGACCGGATCGATGCAGCGGGCCCTGGAGGAGATGAACCGGCGGCGGGCCACCCAGCTCGCCTACAACGTGCAGCACGACATCACCCCGCGGTCCATCGTTAAATCGGTGGGTGACATCCGCTTCGTCACCCGCTTCGCCGACGCCCGCACCGGCCGACCCGACGAGAAGGGCGTGCACCGGCCCGCCGACGCCAAGGAGCGCGAGTCGCTGATCAAGCTGCTCGAGAGCCAGATGCAAGCGGCGGCTGAGCAGCTCGACTTCGAGCTGGCGGCCGTGCTGCGCGACCAGGTCCTCGAACTCCGGGCCGAAGGAGACCCCGTTCGTCGTGCGCCTCAACGCGGCCGAGCTCAGCCGGTTCGGTGAAGCGCTGGGCCAGAGCCTCACGGCGCCCGCGGTGCTCGGCTTCTCGGGCGACCTGGGGACCGGGAAGACGACGCTCATTCAAGCCATCTGCCGCGGTTTGGGGGCCCGCGCTCCCGCGACAAGTCCCACGTACGCCCTCGTCCACCGGTACGCAGCGCCCGGCGGTCCCGTGTACCACGTCGATTGCTACCGCCTCAGGCATCCCGATGAAGCGCGGGACCTCGGTTTCGACGACATGATGCGCGAAGGCGCCGTCGTCTTGATCGAGTGGCCCGAGCGCGCCGGCGCGTGGGCCCCGCCGCTCGATCGCCACCTGCGGCTCGCCTACGATGCCGACCCGGCCTACCGGATCGTCGCGGACGCATGAATGACGCTTGCTGGCTGGCGATCGACACGGCGACGGACGTGGCGAGCGTCGCCGTGGGGTTCCCACCCAATGCGCGGGCGAACGCGTCCGCTCAGGGGGCGCGCCAGCACGCGGCGGAAATCGTGCGCCTGATCGACCGCGTGTTGCGCGCGGACGGCCGGCGCGCGGCGGACCTGACTTGTGTGGTGGTCGCGGATGGGCCGGGCAGCTTCACGGGTTTGCGCATCGGTTGGGCCGCGGCCAAGGCGCTGGCGCACGACGCCGACTTGCCGCTCGTGACGGTGCCGTCTCTCATGGCGGCGGCGGCCGCGTTGGCGCAGCGGGTCGGTCCGGATCCCGTCGCCGCGTGTTACGACGCGTTGCGTGGCCAGGTCTACGGCGCGGTGTATCGCTTCCACGGCGACGCGGTCGAGACCCTCGTGTCGCCGGCCGTCGTCACGATCGACGAGCTGGCGCAGCGGACGGCGGCGCGGCCCCGCGCCGCCGTGGGTGACGGCGCTGTGCGCTACGGCGACCGTGTGCTCGCCTGGACCGGCACCCCCCCAGTGCCGCTGGAAGACCTGCCGCCCACTGCGGTGCAGCTCCTCTCCCTCGTCACCAGGCCAGGGGCCACGCGCCCGCTGCCCGACCCGCAGCTGGCGGAGCCCGAGTACGGGCGGCCCGCCGAAGCGCAAGCGAAATGGGAGGCCCGCCACGGACGCGCCCTGCCGCATCCGCCCGGCACGAGCGGCTGACACCGCCGCGGTATTGGCGGTGGAGCGTCTCGCGTTCGCGGATCCGTGGTCGCAAGGCGATTTCATGGACGCCGTGGCCGCGGGCATTCCCTTTCTCGTTGCCGAAGCGGACGGTGGCGTCGTGGGGTACGTGATCGGGCGCGTCGCCGCCGACGAAGGAGAGATCTTGAACGTGGGTGTGCACCCCCAGTGGCGGCGCCGGGGGATTGCGCGGGCGCTGGTACGCGCGTTGCTCGATGCGCTCGGCGCCGCGGGAGCGCGGGCGGTGTACCTCGAAGTGCGGGAATCGAACGCCGCCGCGCGACAGCTGTACGCGCCCTTTGGGTTCGGAGAGATCGGCCGTCGCGCGCGCTACTACCGCCGACCGGTGGAGGATGCGGTGATCCTCCGGACGGCCGTGGGGTCGGGCGGGGGTCACGCGTGAATTGGGTCCAAGTGGCGTATGTTTGATTGACAGAACAACTTGCGCCACATATAATGTCCCAGCCCTTGGTGCCCAACCCGCCTAGCGTCGGGAGGTTTGTGTGAGCCGCAGCCTGAACAAAGCCATACTGATTGGGAACTTAGGGGCCGACCCCGAGGTCCGGACCACGAATAACGGGTCCAAGGTGGCCAACCTGTCGCTCGCGACGAGCCGGCAGTGGACGGCGCAGAGCGGGGAGAAGCAGGAAAAGACCGAGTGGCACCGAGTGATTTGCTGGAACAACAAGGGGTCCCAGCTGGCCGATCTCGCCGAGAAGTTCATGAAGAAGGGCGATCGGATCTACGTCGAGGGGCGCATCGAGTACCGCACCTGGGAAGACCGGGAGAAGCAGACTCGCTACGTCACCGAGATCATCGCGCGGGAAGTGCTCTTGTTGTCGTCGCGGGGCGGCGGGGCCGAGGGCGGCGAGTTCGCGCGCACCAAGGCCGCAGCCAAGGTCGCGCCCGACGGCAAAGCCGAGTCGCTCGACGCGTTCCCGGAGGCGCTGGATGAGGAGGACGACGATCTGCCGTTCTAGTCACGTCGCGCTGTTCGCTCTGGCGGCGGCGCTCGCCGCGCCCGCCCTGCGCGCGCAGGACACGAGCGCGGCCCGCCGCCAGGACTCTCTCGCCGCGGCCGCGCATGACACAGCGCTGACCGCACAGCTGCCATCGGAGCACACGGTGGTCGCGGGCGAAACCCTGTGGTCCATCGCCCAGTTGTACTTCGGCGATGCGCTGTTGTGGCCCGAGATCTACCGGCTCAACACCGCCGTCATCGAAGACCCGCACTGGATCTATCCCGGTGAGGTGCTGACCCTCGGCGGCATCTCCACGATCGCGCAGGGCGCGGACACCGTGACGACGATCGCGCAGAACCCGACGCCGTCGGCCGCCGACACGGTCAAGGCCCAGCAAGCGCCCACCGCCGACACGGTGAACGCGCACGCGGCCGACACGCTGCCCCCCGACACGACGCAGGCGGTGATCGAGGCGCCGCCACCGCCGCCGCCCACCGAATCGTACGAGACGGTGTTCGATCATCCCCGCACGCAGCAACAGCGCGTGCAGGACGTGCTGCGCGCCTACACTCATCCGCCCTATCGCCCGTTGCGGCGCGGCGAATTCTACTCCGCCGGCTTCCTCACGGAGCGGGAGGAACTGCCTTGGGCGAGCGTCATCGGCGGCACGGCCGCGCCCTTGATCCCCAGCCTGTCGGGACGGTCGACGGCGATGCAGTACGAGCAGATCGCGGTGCGCCCGCCGTCGCACGCGTCCTATCATGTAGGCGACTCGCTGCTGGTGGCGCGCATCGACCGGGACGTGCCCAAGTGGGGAGGGGTCGTCGTGCCGCTCGGCGTGGCCCGCATCACAGCCGTGCAGCCGAATCAGGTGCTGGCCGACGTGATTCTCCAGTTCGGGCGGATTCACGACGGGCATCTCGCCCTGCCGCTCGAGCCGTTCAAGGATCCGGGTGAAGTGCGGCCGGCCTCGGTCGAGCAGGGGCTGGAGGCGCACCTCATCGACCAGCGCGACCCGCACGAGATCACCGGATCCCAGCAGATCATTTTCCTCGATCGCGGCCGGGCCGACGGCGTCGTGCTGGGAGACATCTTCGAGGTGTATCGGCCCGCCTCGGGCCGGCTGGGTGGGCCGAGCGAGCAAGTGACGGTGGTTCTGATGATCGTGCACACGCGCGAGCACTCGTCCTCCGGGCTGGTGCTCAACGTGGTGCGGCCCGACGTTGCACCCGGGCTCCCGGCGCGGCTCATCAAGAAGATGCCGTCCTGACTCGCGGCCGAGCCTCCGTTGCGGGGGCTCGGCGTGCCGCTCCGTGGTTCTCTCTCTCCACCTGATCGCGCTCGCGCTGTACGGCGTAGCGACGGCGTTGGCGCTGGCGCCTTTTCTGGGCGTGGGCGCCCCGTGGCGCGTGCTGATGCTGGCCGTCAGTGCCGCGGGCGCCGCGCTGCACGTGGTCGGTGTATCGCAGCTTCCGGTAGTGGGGCTGGCCCCGTCGCTGTCGCTGCTGGCGTTGTGCCTCGTGCTGCTGCAGCTCGCCAGCGAGGCGTTGTTGCGGGCGTCGGCCGTGGCGCTGTTCACGGCGCCCTTGGCGGCGGGATTGGTGGGGCTCGCCTTGCTGCTCGGTCTCGCGCCGGGAGCCGAAGTGGCGTCGGGGCGCGGCGCGTGGCTGCTGCTGCACGTGGCGCTCAGTTTCTTCGGCGTCGCGTTCCTCGCGCTGGCGTTCATCGCGGCCGCGCTCTACCTGGTGCAGTTCCGCCAGCTCAAGACCAAGCGGTTCGGGCAGGTCTTTCAATACTTCCCGCCGCTCGAGCGCTTGGACCGTCTGAATCAGTTCGCCCTCGTGGTGGGGTTTCCGACGCTCACACTCGGCGTGCTGCTCGCCATCGGCTACGCGGTGCATTTCGCCGGCGCCGTCCAGGTGGACAAGGCGCAGGTCGTGTGGGGGATGTTCACGTGGGTCGTGTTGGGCTGGGCCGTGTGGGTCCGCGTGGTACGGCATTGGGCCGGGCGGCGGGCGGCGTTCGCCAGCATCGCCGGATTCGCCGCCGTGTTGCTCGTGTACTTCGCGCTCAAGCTCGCCGTGCCGGGCGCGGAGCGTTTTCTCTGAGTGCGGGCCAGGACGTGAGCATCACCGTTCTCGGCGTGAACCATCTCACCGCGCCCCTCGACGTGCGGGAGCGGTTCTGGCACGCGGGCCACGAGGTGCCGGCAGCCTTGGAGCGCGTCCTCGCGGCGGGCGCACAGGGTGGCGTGCTGTTGTCGACCTGCAACCGCACCGAGTTCTACCTGGCCGAGGAGAGCGGCGTCGCGCCCGAGGCGGTCTGGTCCTTGCTCAGCGAGCGCCTGGCCGACGGGCGCGGCGCGGCGGAGTTCGGCTACGTCCGGCGCGATCGCGACGCGGTGCGCCACCTGTATCGCGTCTCCGCAGGGCTCGATTCCATGATTCTCGGCGAGTCGCAAATCCAGGGTCAGGTGAAGCAGGCGTGGGAGCTGTCCCGCGTGCACGCCGGCCCCGTGCTGCACCGCCTGTTCCAATCCGCCCTCGCCGTCGGGTCGCGGGTGCGCACCGAGACGGCGGTGGGGATGGGGAACGCCTCGGCGCCCTCCGCGGCGGTGGAGCTCGCGGGCAAGATCTTCGGTGACCTCGCGGGCCGCGAGGCCCTCATTCTCGGCGCCGGCGACATGGCGGAGCTCGCGGCGGCCTGCCTCGTGTCGGAGGGCGTGCGGGTATCGCTCGTCGCCAACCGCACCTACGAGCGCGCCCGCGCCATCGCCGAACAACTCGGGGCGGGGAGCCGCGCGCTGACGCTGGACGAGGCGTGGGAGCATTTCGCGGCGGTCGACATCGTGATCTGCTCCACCGCCGCGCCGCACGCCATCGTCACCTGGCAACGCGTGGCCGCCGCGCTCCACGCGCGCCGTCGCCGCCCGCTGTGCATCCTCGACCTGGCGGTGCCGCGCGACGTCGAGCCGGCAGTCGGCCAGCTCGAGAACGTGTTCCTGTACGACATTGATGACCTGCAGACGGTTGCGGCGGCGGCGGCGGCGCGGCGACGCACCGAGATTCCGCGCGCCGAACACATCGTGGACCAGGAAGTCGAGGAGTTCTGGACCTGGTACGGCGGCCTAGCCGTCGTGCCGGTGCTGCGCGACTTCCGCGGCCGGCTGGAGGCGGTACGGGCGGCGGAGCTGGAGCGCGCGCTGAAGCACCTGCCCGACCTCACGGCCGCCGAGCGCGAGCAGGTGGAGCGCCTCACGGAGGCGCTGCTCAACAAGTTTCTGCACCAGCCCACCGTGGCGCTCAAGACGGCGGCCCAGGACGGGCGGGGCTACGCCTTGCTCGACGCCTTGCGGCGGCTGTTCGGCTTGGAGGCTCCGCGCGAGTGAGCATGCGCGTGCTCGTGACGGGCGGTGCGGGGTATATCGGTGGGGTGGTCACCGAGCGGCTGCTCGCGGGCGGTCACGTGGTGGTCGTGCTGGACAACCTCAGCCGCGGGCACCGTGCCGTGGTGCCGCCGGACGTGCCGTTCGTGCACGGCGACGTCGGTGATCGCGCCACCGTGCTCGCCGCCCTCCGCGACCACCGCATCGAGGCGGTGATGCACCTGGCGGCGTTCGCCCTGGTCGCGGAGTCGGTGGCGCAGCCGGCCATGTACCAGACCAACAACGTCGCCGCCGCGGGCGTGCTGTTGGACGCCGCGCTCGCCGCGGGGGTGGCCAAGTTCGTGTTCTCGTCGTCGTGCGCGGTGTACGGCCATCCCGCCGTCACCCCGATCACCGAAGACACGCCTCAGGCACCCATGAGCCCGTACGGGCGGACCAAGCTCGACTTCGAGGGCATGCTCGAGCGGGCGGCGGCGGAGCGTGGGCTCGGAGTGGTGAGCCTGCGCTATTTCAACGCGGCGGGGGCCACCGAGCGGCTGGGCGAGCACCACGATCACGAGACGCACCTCGTGCCCAACGTGCTCGGCGCAGCGCTCGGCACCAGGCCGCCCGTCCCCGTCTACGGTACCGACTATGCGACGCCCGACGGCACGGCGGTGCGCGATTACGTTCACATCGTGGACATCGCCGACGCGCATGTGCAGGCGCTGGGGCTCGCCGCGAAC
This sequence comes from Gemmatimonadota bacterium, assembly GCA_041487875.1. Taxonomy (GTDB): domain Bacteria; phylum Gemmatimonadota; class Gemmatimonadetes; order Gemmatimonadales; family GWC2-71-9; genus DATLWA01. The sequence continues at coordinate 28,674 of JBGPOE010000019.1, forward strand.
GGCGCGCGCGCGATCAACTTGGGTACGGGCACGGGGCAGTCGGTGCGGCAGGTACTGGAGGCGGCGCGGCGCGTCACCGGCAGGCCGATTCCGTCGGTGGATCGGCCGCGCCGCCCCGGGGACCCGCCGGTGCTCGTGGCTGCCGCCGACCGGGCGCGCGCCGTGCTCGGCTGGGCGCCGCGCCACTCGGGGCTGGAGGAGATTCTCGAGAGCGCCTGGCGTTGGCACCGCGCGCATCCGCGCGGGTATGGGAGCTCCTGACCGGCTGTCTTCTTCCGTCGCGGAGGCTTGAGGCGTGCTGTTACAAATCGGGCGGGCGGTGCCCACGACTCCGTGGGAGCTGGTGCTCACGTCGAGTCCCGAGACGAAGTTCGTCCTCGCGATTCTCGCCGCGTTTTCCGTGATCTCGTGGTATCTGATCGTCTTGAAGTGGTGGCAGTTCCGCCGCATGCGGCTCCTCGCCGACCGCTTCATGGCGGAGATCGAGCGCGCGCCGCGGCTGGAGGACGCCTACCACGTGGCGATGCGGCTGCCCAGCTCCCCCTACAACCGGCTGCTGCGGGAGGGCGTCAATTTCTTCTCCGAGCTGAAGCCCGGCACGCTCAAGAAGGAAACGGCGGTGGCGACGGAGACGCTCACCGCGACGCAGCTCGAGGCGCTGCGCATGGTGCTGTCCAAGGAGATCGGCGCCGAGCGCGACGCCGCGGCGCGCTTCATTCCGTGGCTCGCCACGTTCGGCTCGGTGAGCCCGCTGCTCGGTCTCTTGGGGACGGTGCTCGGCGTGATGGACGCCTTCATCGGGATCGCCGTGGGCGGCTCGGGCAACATCGGCGCGGTGGCGCCCGGCGTCGCCGAAGCGCTCACGACCACCGTGGCGGGACTCGCGGTGGCCGTCCCCTCGGTGATGGCGTACAACATCTTCGTCAACCGGCTGGGTCTGTTCGCGGGTGAGCTGGAGGGCTTCGCGCAGGAGATCATCGGCACGCTGGCGCGCGAGGGGAGACTGTAATGGCGGGCGGCCTGCTGGGCGGCGGCGGCGGCGGATTGCGCGGGCACGGCGAGCTGCCGCTCAATGCGGACATCAACGTCACCTCGCTCGTCGATGTGGCGTTCGTGCTCCTCATCATTTTCATGATCACGGCGCCGATCATGCAGGGCGGCGTGGACGTGCGGCTGCCGCGGGCCGAAGCGCGGCCGCTCGAGCCCCAGTCGGGGCTGGTCGTGACGGTGGCGCAAGACGGCAAGATCTACCTGGATCAGGCGGGGCTCTCCTACGAGGATTTCCGCGCGACGTTCCCGGCATTCGTGCGGACCAAACACCCGCACGGGGTGTATCTCCGCGCCGACCAACGCGTGCCGTACGGCAGTGTGGTGCAGGTCCTGGCGGTGATCCGCGCCGCCGGCATCACGGACGTCGGTCTCGTGGCCGAGCCCGAGGAACCGGGGAAATGAGGCGCAGCCCGCGACTGCCGACCAGCCCCGGTTTGGGCTTCGCCGGCACGCTTGCGGTGCACGGCGCCGCGGTGCTGGCCCTGGTCGCGGCCTCGGGCGCGCGGGTGCGGCTGCCGCCGACCTATGCCGTGCATCTGGTGGCGGCGCCCGACGTCGCGGTGGACGAGAAGCGGGCACCCGACGCCGTGTCGCGGCCGGCGGCCGACCAGCCGGCGCCGGCGGTCAAGACGAAGCCCGCGCCCAAGAACACGGCGTCCAGGGCGGCGCCGCCGCCCAATCAGGACCAGACGCTGCGCGAGGCGGCGCCGCGTACGACGCCCAAGACGCGGCCGCTTCCGGGCGAGACGCCGTCCACGGGCAACGACGTCGCGACCGTGAGTACGGAGGGCGTCGAGTTCCCATACCCGGAGTTCTTGCAGAACATCGTGTCGCAAGTCCTGCGACGCTGGCATCGGCCTGTGCAGAGCTCACCGCTGGACGCGGAGGTCTCGTTCTTCATTCATCGCGACGGTACCGTCACCGATCTCCAGTTCATCAAGCGCTCGGGCAACTTCGCGTTCGATCTCGAGGCGCAAGGCGCGGTGGAGGAAGCGGGCCGGTTCCGCGCGTTCGGCGCGTTGCCCGACGGCTGGGCCGCGGACGTGCTGTTCGTGCGATTCTATTTCTCCGGGCAACGGCAGTGAGGCGGGCGCTCGGTGCGGTGGCGGGAATACTGGTCGCCTCGCTGTGTGGCCGCCTGTCCGCGCAAGACACCTCTACCATCGATCGCGGCGTCCGGATCGGCATCATTTATCGGCCCGGCGTGCGGCCGGGGGTGGTCGTGCTGCCGGGCCGGCCGGCGGCGCTGGACTCGATTCGCGCCATCATCGCCCGCGATCTCGACTACGGCGATCGGTTCGAGGAGATCACGCTGCCCGGCGGCGATTCGCTGCGCGTCAGCACCCGCCCGCCCGCACCGCGGAGCGGCACGCACGCGCCGGCCGGTGGGGGCGCCCAGACGCTGGGGCTCAACTATCCGCTCTACCAGGCACTCGGCGCCGACTTCGCCGTGGACGTCGCCGCGGCGGGGGATACGACCGTCGTGACGTTGCACGACGTCGCGGCCGCCGCCGTGCGGCGCACGCTGCGGGTGCGGCTGCCGCCGGCGCGGGATCCGGCCTTCCGGTTGGCCGTGCACCGTCTGTCCGATCAGATCGTGCAGGCGACGCTTGGCGCGGCGGGCATCGCCGCGACGCGGGTCCTGTTCGTGCTCGAGGGCAAGGTCTACCGCATCGACCAGGACGGCGCGGACATGACGCTCGTGTCCTCGTCGGACCGCGAGGCGATGTCGCCGGCGTGGTCGACCGACGGCCGGCGCTTCTCCTACATGGAGTTCTGGGCGGGGCACGGGCAGTTGTTCGTGCAGGACATGGCGGCGGCCAAGCGCACGCCCGTGTTCTCGACGGGGCAGGCCCTCGATTTCACGCCCGCCTTCTCGCCCGACGGTAAGACCCTCGCGTTCAGTCGCGCGACGGAGGAAGGCACCGACATCTACACGGTTAACCTTAATGAAAACTGTTGCTTACAACGCTTGACCGTGGGTCGCTTTTCTGACAACTTGTCCCCGACATACAGTCCCGACGCCCAGCGCATTGCGTTCGTCTCGACGCGCCCGGGGTTGCCGCAGATTTACGTCATGGCGGCCGACGGGACCGACCAGCAGCTGTTCGCGCCCTTTGATTACGGCGTCACGGGGTCGTCCAACGCCCCGGAGTGGTCGCCGGACGGGCAGTCGGTCGCGTTCCATCGCGACGTGGGCGGCACGCTGCAGGTGTTCGTGCTGGATGTCCGGACGCGTACCGTCCGGCAGCTGACGTCGGTGGGGCGTAACGAGGATCCCACGTGGGCCCCCGACAGCCGCCACCTGGCCTTCGTGTCGGACCGCGCGGGCTACCGCCAGCTCTGGATCATCGATCTCGAGACGGGTCGAATCCGACCGTTGTTGCAGCGGAGCGGCGCGCGGCTGCCGTCGTGGTCGCCGCGGTTGTCCGAAGACGCCGCCGCCAATGTTGTGAACCCTTAGCGAGAGTGAGCTTATGAACCGCTTGTCGATGCTCGTGGTCGCTGGCTTCGCCGTCGTCGTCGTGTCCGCGGCGTGTGGTGGAGCGAAGCCCCAGACGGCGCCGGCGCCCCAACCCAATGCGGATTCGATCGCGGCGGCCCAGGCGCGCGCGCGGCAGGATTCGATCGAGGCGGCGCGGCAGGACTCGATCCGCCGCGCGCAAGAAGAGAATGACCGCGTCGCCCGGCAGCGCGCGGCCGACTCGCTCGCCGCCGCCCAACGGACGACGGACGAAGTGCGCCAGATGCTCGGCGTGATGATCCACTTCGACTTCGACAAGGCGGTCCTGCGCCCCGACGACGTGCAACAGCTCGATCAGAAGATCACGATTCTCCAGAAGAATCCCAACGTCCACATCCGCATCAGCGGTCACTGCGACGAGCGCGGCTCCGACGAGTACAACCTCGCGCTCGGCAACCGCCGCGCCACGGCGGCCAAGCAGTACCTCGTGAGCCACGGCATCGACGCCTCGCGCATCGAGACCGTGTCCTACGGCGAAGAGCGGCCGCTGGCGCCGGGTCACGACGAGTCCGCCTGGTCCCAGAACCGCCGCGACGAGTTCGAGATCACGGCGGGCGGCGATGTCCTGACCAAGCCCTGAGTCGCGTGCGGGTGCTGCGACGCTGCGCGCTCTACCTGTGCCTGGGGCTCCCCGCTGGATGCGCCTTGAAGGGCGACGTCCGGAAGGTCGAGCTCCAGGTGCAGGCGTTGCAGGCCGAGCGGGCGCGGGCCGACACGACGCAGCGCCAGCTCGTTGATTCCGTGCTCGGCGTGCTGGCCGACCTCCAGCGCGCGCTCACGGCGCAGCAAGCCTATCTGGTGCAGATGCGGGGCGATGTGCGCACGGACCTGCTGGGCGTGCAGCAGCAGCTGGTGACGGTGCAGGAGCTGACCGGCCAGAGCCAGCAGCGGTTGTCCGAAATGCGCTCGCAGCTCGAACAACGTGCCCAGCAACCGCTCCCGGACGTGAGCGCGGCGGGCGCGCAGCCGGCGGCGGCGGGTGCCGTGCCCCCGGTGGGCCCGTCGGGCAATCCGGCGGGACCGGGACCCGGCCAGATGTGGGACATGTCGATGCAGCAGTTCCGCGCGGGGCGCTACTCCACCGCGCGGCTGGCGTTGCGGGAATTGTTGCGGGTGTATCCCACCGACGAGCACGCTCCCGACGCGTTGTTCTACGTGGGTGAGACGTTCGCTCAGGACACGCCCGATTCCGCGGCGGCGGTGTATGGACAGGTCGTGAAGCAATTCCCCAATTCGCCGCGGGCGCCATCGGCGCTGTACAAGCTGGGCCTCCTCGCGGAGCAGCGGAACGACAAGGCGGCCGCCCGCACGTTCTACGCCCGGGTCATCGCCGGCTACCCGCGCTCCGACGAGGCCAATCTCGCGCGCGACAAGCTGCAGCACCTCGGTCGCTAGCCGGTCGCGGGGCGCATGGCGGAGCGCGACGCCCGCGGCGACATGCCGTTCCTCGATCATCTCGAGGAGCTGCGCTGGCGGATTCTCTACAGTCTCCTCGCGATCGTCCTCGGCACGCTCGTCGGGTGGGTCGTGGTCGAGCACGTGGACGTCATCGGCCTGCTCATGCGGCCGGTCGCCCCGCTGCTGCACGACCAGAAGCTCGTATTCACGAGCCCCACCGAGCCGTTCTTCATCACACTGAAGTTCGCGTTCGCGGTGGGCTGCCTCTTGGCGTCCCCCGTCGTGGCCTATCACCTGTGGGCGTTTCTCGCCCCCGCCTTGTACGCCAAGGAGCGGCGGGTGATCATGCCCGCGTTCTCGGTGGGCATCGTGCTGTTCCTCGCGGGCGCGAGCGTGGCGTACCTCTGGGTGCTGCCGCGCGCCCTGCGCGTCTTGTTCGGTTTTCAGAGCGCGGTGCTGACCCCGTTCATCACCGCGGACGCGTATTTTGGGTTCGCGGCCCAGATCTGCATCGCGTTCGGGATCATCACCGAGCTGCCGCTCGTCGTGGTGATTCTCGCGTCGCTGGGTCTCGTGACGCCGCAGTTCCTGACGCGCCACCGGCGCTACGCCCTGGTACTCTCGGCCGTCGTGGCGGCGCTGCTCACGCCGCCCGACGCCGTGTCGATGCTCCTGATGCTGCTTCCCCTGACCCTGTTGTACGAGGTGAGCATCTGGTGCGCGTGGGTGGTGACGCGGCGCCGCGCGCGGCGCGAGCGGCAGGCTGCGGGCTCGGGCGGAGCCGCGGGCGCCGCCACGCTGTTGCTCCTGCTGACGCTCGCGGGCGGCCTCGCCGCGCAGGTCGGGAAGCCGCCGCCGGACACGGCCCGCGCCGACAGCGCGGCCCGCCAGTTCCACGCGCCCGGGGGGCCCGCCGCCGGCCAGCCCATCGATACGTCCGCCGCCCGCCGGCTCGGCCTGCCCACGGGGCCCAGCCGCTCCTTTCCCCCCGCCGACTCCGTGCTCGACTCGCTGCTGCGGCTGTCAGGCTACCAGATCACGCGCTACGTCGCCGATACGCTGCTCGTGCGGGGCGACAGCCAGGCGATGTCGCTGTGGGGCGGCGCGTTCGTGGACCGCGACAGCACCAGGCTCGAGGCCGATTCGATTCATTACCTGGAGAACAGCTGCCGCCTCGACGCGGTCGGCGCGCCGCGCCTGTTCGATCAGAACACCGTGCTGGTCGGGGAGGGCATGCGCTACGACACCTGCATCCGCCGCGGCACGGTGACCCAGGCGCTGACCGACTTTCAGCAGGGCGGGGCCACGTGGTATCTGCGCGGCACGCTCGCCATCGACTCGGGCTCCACGCGGGTGTACGGCGCCAACAGCGAGATTACGTCGTCCGATTGGCCCGTGCCGGAGTACCATTTCGCCACGCACCAGGTGAAGTGGCTCAACAAGAACGTCATGGTGGCCCGGCCGGCCATCCTCTACGTCCACGACGTGCCGATCATCTGGTTGCCGTTCATGTTCCAGGACATCCGCGTCGGGCGGCGCAGCGGCTTTATCGTGCCGAGTTTCGGGCTTAACGATTTGGTGCGGCCGACGCGCAGCTATCAACGCCACGTCCGGGACTTGGGCTACTACGTCGTGATCAACGACTACCTCGACGCTCTCGCATCGCTGGACTGGTACGCGGGGCGCAACGTGTCGGTGCGGGGCCAGCTGCGCTACCGCTGGCTCGATCGCTTCGTCTCGGGCGGCTTTCAGTACAGCCGGCTGAGCCAGCTCGACGGCGCGGGGACGTCGAGCCGGATCCAATGGTATCATCAGCAGCGCTTCTCGAGCCGCACCGGCTTCAACGCCAACATCGATTACGCCACGGCCCCCAACGTGGTGCAGCGCAATTCGCTCGACCCGTTCCTCGTCACGGCGTCACTGCAATCGTCGGCGACGTTCGACAAGCGGTTCGACTGGGGCACCCTCAACGTCGGCGGCACGCGGCGCCAGGAGTTGGGCAACGGCCTCGTCACGCAGAGCTTCCCCAACGTCAGCCTGACGCCGTCGGCCGTGAACATCTCGGACGCCATCACGTGGTCGCCCTCGTTCTCATTCAACAACACCCTGTCCTTTCACCAGGGTCCGGTGCTGCTGCTGGTGGGTCCGCTCGCGACGGACACCACCTTCTTCGACAACCGCGCGACCAACATCGCCATCGGCACGCCGCTGCGCGTGGGACGGTGGAACTGGTCGAACAGCGTGTCGGTGGTGGACCAGACGTCCAATCAGCGCCGCGAATTCAATATTCCCGATGCCACGGCGTTGGGCGGCGTCCGGCACGTGCTGTACGGCCGCACCTTCAGCACGCAGGTGGACTGGCAAACGGGGATCAATCTGCCGGTCGTGTTCCCGGGGACGTGGAAGCTGCAGCCCGCCGTGCAGATCCTGAACGCCACGACCGGCGGTCCGTTCATGCTGCGCAACCAGTTTTCGGGCGGCCAGTTCGTGACCCAAGGCAAGCGCCTGGCGTTCAGCGCGAGCCTCGCGCCCACCGTGTTCGGATTCTTCCCGGGCATGGGGCCGCTGGAGCGGATCCGGCACTCGATTTCGCCCGCGATCAGCTACCTGTACGCGCCGGGCGCGCGCGTCTCGGCGGCGTACGCGCACGCCCTCGACCCGGCCGACACCACGCTCAACGCCAAGAGCGATCCGCAGCAGACCATCAGCATCGGCCTGTCGCAGAACTTCGAGGGCAAGCTCAAGCCCGCGGCGGGCGACACGAGCGGCCAACCCGGTCGCAAGATCAGGCTGCTGTCGATCTCGACCAGCGGCATCTCATACAATTTCGAGCAGGCGCGCCAGCCGCACCGCACGGGGTGGAGTACGTCCACCTTGTCCAACACCTTCGCGTCCGACCTGCTGCCGGGCTTCAGCCTGGCGGTGACGCACAGTCTGTGGCGCGGGACCGTCGGCACCGACAGCGCGCGGTTCGATCCGTTTCTCACGAGCGTGAGCGCCTCGTTCTCGGTCACGCCGCGGACGATCCACTCGCTCGCGGCACTCGTGGGGCTGGGTCGTGGCCACGCGCCGCCTCCCACCACCGCGACGCCCGCGGCCGGGGGCCCCGATGTGCCACCGCGGTTGGGATCCACGCTGGGCGGCCCGGGCGGCGCGTACGGCGGCCAGGGTGGCGGGCAGGGGTTCTCGATGCAGTTGTCCTTCTCGAGCTCGCGCACCCGGCCCGTGCCCCTCACACCCGGCCAAACGCCGCTATCCAAGGCCGGCCAGCAGATGCTGACGATGAGCGGCACGTTCAGCCCGACGCCGCACTGGAACGCGAGCTGGCGCACGACGTTCGATTTCGGCACGCAGCAGTTCGCCGACCAGATCGTGGGGTTGGAGCGGGATCTCCACCGCTGGCGCGCTACCTTCGGGTTCACGAAAGGCGCCACCGGCAACTTCGCCTTCACCTTCTTCATCCGTCTGATCGACCAGCCGGATATCAAGTTCGATTATCAGCAGCAATCCTTCGTCAGGTAGACTAGGTCCACAGTCGGCAGTCGCCAGCAGGCAGTAAAGTTCCCAGACGCCAAGTTCCCAGTGGTCTCAAGACGCCAGGCGCCAGTTGGCGCGCGGCCCAGACGGGCAACTCGTGACTGGCAACCACTGGCAACTTGGCGTCTGGGAACTCTCCTGTCGTCTGTCCACTTCAGGCCGTGACTGTCCAGCCCAAGGGACAAGGCCGCCATCGGCGTCAACCCGTAACTAGCCATCAGTCCGTCACTTGCAACCAGGCACACAGCGTGCATTAGAGAACCTCAAAGGCAACCCGAGGACTCTATGCGTTCGCGCTCGTTGGCCCTATCGCTCGTCGCTCTGGCAGTGGCGGGCTGCGACACCAACCCCTTGTTCGTTTCGACGCTGCCCGCGCCGGCGAACCTTGCCTACCAGCTCGAGCCGAGCGGCGATCCCAACCAGCCGGCCGGCATTCTGCTGGTGTGGGACGACGTGACCGATCCCGGGCTCGCGAGCTATCGCGTTTACTCGCGCGGCTCGACCAGCAGCGGCTGGGGCCTGCGCGGCGAGACCACGTCCAACACCTTCCACGACGATGGCGTGCCGCACCTGCAGTACTACGTCACGGCCGTGGACGCGAGCGGCAACGAGGGCGACCCGAGCGCGGCCGTGACGGTGGACGAGCGGCTGCAGCTGGAACGGCCCGCGTCGCTCACGTCGATCTCGCTCAACGGTGCCATCGACCTGCAGTGGGCGGACAACGCCTACTCGACCGACCCCGGTCGGTTCAAGTGGTACCGCATCTACAGCACCGGCTACAACCTCGATCAGGGGCTGTGCGGCTCGACCTGGTTCCTGGAGGGGACCACGGTGGCGCCCGAGTTCCTGGCGGCAGCCCTCGATAACGGCGTGCCGCGTTGCTACGGCGTCTCGGCGGTGTCGAGCGAAGGCTACGAGAGCCTGTGGTCGCCGCTGCGTCAGGACACGCCGCGCCCCGACGCCCGCAACATTCTGGTCTGGGCCTACCAGGCGAACCAGGCGCAGTCCGGCTTCCGCTTCTGGAACGACGCCAACCACGACGGTCTGGCGCAGGCCGCCGAGCTCGGCGTGGTGGCCGACGGCAACCGCACCGATATCGACTTCTGGATCTACCGCGACCCGCAGGATTCGTCGCTGTGGATCGTGCCCGAGTTCACGGGCACCAGCGTGCGCACGTACGCGTCGTCGCCGCTCGCCGACCTCACGTCCATCGATTTCGCGCCCGATTCCGGGTACACGCGCGACATGATCGAGGCGGTGCCGGGCTACGGGTACGTGTTCCAGATCATCGAGGGCCAGACGGTGCGCTACGGCGCGCTGCGCGTGACGCACGTGGGCCGTGATTACCTGATCTTCGACTGGAGTTTCCAGACCGACCCGGGCAACCCGGAGCTCCAGCTCCGCGGCAAGCTTCCCGTTTCGCACGAAACGGGTGGGATCGTGACAGGCGCGAAGTAGTTTCCGGGCGCCAAGCTGCCGCCGGTTGCCGGTGAGGAGTGGCCAGGGGCTGTTGACCTGGCCACTTCTGTGTCTCAACCACTGACAACTTGGCGTCTTGCATCGGGCAACTGTAAGTTTGGGCATGCCGCCATCCATCACGCTCGACGGCCGCTCCCTCACCATCGCCGACGTCGTTGCCGTGGCTCGCGCCGGGGCTGCCGTCGCCATCGGGCGGGCCGCGCTCGGGGGAGTGGCCGCGTCGCGCCGCGCGGTGGAGGCGGCGCTCGCGCGCGGCGACGTGATGTACGGCGTCAACACGGGCTTCGGCAAGCTCGCCCACGTGCGCATCCCGCCCGATCAGCTGCGCCAGCTGCAGCTCAATCTGATCCGCAGCCACGCCTCGGGCGTGGGCGAGCCGCTGGCGGTCGAGGCGGTGCGGGCCATGATGCTGCTGCGCGCCAACGTGCTGTTGCGCGGGACGAGCGGCGTGCGCGCGGCGCTGCCCGAGCTGATCGTGGAGATGCTGAATCGGCGCGTGCATCCGACGGTGCCGTCGCAGGGCAGCGTCGGTGCCTCGGGCGATCTCGCGCCCTTGTCGCATTTGGCGCTCGCGATGGTGGGCGAAGGTGACGACGGCGCGCGCGTCCGGGCCGCGGGGCTCACGCCGATCACGCTCGAGGCGAAAGAGGGCCTCGCGTTCGTGAACGGCACCCAGGCGCAGACGGGGCTTGGGGCTCTGCTGGTGCACGACGCGTGGGTCTTGTGGCGCACGGCGCACGCCGCGGCGGCGGCGAGTCTCGAGGCGGTACGGGGGACCCCCGTGCCGTTCGACGCGCGCATCCACGACGCGCGGCCCCACCTCTGGCAACAGCGCTCCGCCGCGCTGCTGCGCGACCTGCTCGCCGATTCGCAGATCCGCGAGTCGCATCGGGAGAACGACCCCCGGGTCCAGGACGCCTATTCGCTGCGCTGCACGCCGCAGGTGCTGGGCGCGGTGGGGGAGGGCATCGCCTTCGCCGACCGGCTCGTGGCGACCGAGCTCAACTCGGCCACCGACAATCCGCTGGTGTTCGGCGACGACGTGCTCTCGGGCGGCAACTTCCACGGTCAGCCGATCGCGCTGGCGCTCGACGTGCTGGGCATCGCGCTCGCGACGCTCGCCGGGCTCTCGGAGCGGCGACTCGAACGGGTGGTCAATCCCGATCTCTCGTCGGGCCTCCCCGCATTCCTCGCGCACGAGCCGGGCCTCGAGTCGGGGTTCATGACGGCGCAGATCGCCGCGGCGGCCCTCGCGGCTGACACGCGCGTGCTCGCCACGCCCGCGAGCGTGCAGTCGATCCCCACCGAGGCGAACCAGGAAGACGTCGTGCCGATGGGCATGACGGCCGCGTGGAAGGCGGAGCGGATTCTCGCGGATGCCGCCCGGCTCGTGGCGATCGAGCTGCTCGCGGGCGCCCAGGGCCTCGAGTTTCTGAAACCGCTGCGCCCCGGGCGCGGTGTGGCGGCGACCTACGCGGCGTTGCGGCGCGAAGTGCCCGCGCTCGACCGCGACCGGCCGATGAGTGCCGAGGTCGAGCTGGTGGCGCGGGGGGTGCGCGCGGGGACCTTCGATCCGGCGCCGGAGGCCCGGTGAGCGGCCCGCGCGTGGTCCGGGCCCCGCGGGGCGCCACCCGCACGTGCCGCGGCTGGGTGCAGGAAGCGGCGCTGCGGATGCTCATGAACAACCTCGATCCCGAGGTCGCCGAGCGGCCCCAGGACCTGGTGGTGTACGGGGGAACCGGCAAGGCGGCGCGCAGCTGGGCGGCCTACGACGCCATCGTGCGTACCCTCACCACATTGGCCGACGACGAGACCCTGCTCGTGCAATCGGGCAAGCCCGTGGGGGTGTTCACCACGCACCCCGACGCGCCACGCGTGCTGATCGCCAACGCCAACCTGGTGGGGCGCTGGGCCACGTGGGACGTGTTCCGCGAGCTCGAGCGCCAGGGCCTCATCATGTACGGCCAGATGACGGCCGGGTCGTGGATCTACATCGGCACGCAGGGGATTCTGCAGGGCACCTACGAGACCTTCGGCGCGGTGGCGCAGCGGCATTTCGGCGGCACGCTGGCGGGCCGCATCGTGCTCACGGGCGGCCTCGGCGGCATGGGCGGCGCGCAGCCGCTCGCGGCCACACTCAACGGGGGCGTCTGCCTGGCGGTCGACGTGGACCCGGCGCGTGTCCAGCGCCGACTCGAGACGCGCTATCTCGACAAGTCCACCGCGGACCTGGACGAGGCCCTGCGCTGGTGCGACGCCGCCCGGCGCGCGGGCACCGCGCTGTCGGTGGGCGTGGTGGGCAACTGCGCCGAGGTGCTGCCTGAGCTGGTGCGCCGCGGCTTCGCGCCCGACATCGTCACCGACCAGACTTCGGCGCACGACACGCTCAACGGCTACGTGCCGCCCGCGCTCTCACTGGCGGCGGCGGCGGCGCTGCGTCGCGACGATCCGGCCGCATACGTGCGCCGGGCAGTGGCGGGTGTTGCTGTACACGTGCGCGCCATGCTCGAGCTGCAGCGTCGCGGCGCCGTCGCGTTCGATTACGGCAACAACATCCGCACAGTCGCAGCCGACGCGGGGGTCAAGGACGCGTTCACGATCCCGGGCTTCGTGCCCGAGTACATCCGGCCGTTGTTTTGCGAAGGCCGCGGGCCGTTCCGCTGGGTGGCGCTGTCGGGCGACCCCAAGGATCTCCATCGCACGGACGATTTGGTGCTCGAGTTGTTCCCGGAGAACGAGCATCTGCGCCGCTGGATCGCGCTGGCGCGCGCGCGCGTCGCCTTTCAGGGCTTGCCGGCGCGCATCTGCTGGCTGGGACAGGGTGAGCGCGCGCGCTTCGGATGCGCCCTGAACGACCTGGTGAGGACCGGCGAGCTGTCGGCGCCGATCGTGATCGGCCGCGATCATCTCGACACGGGGTCCGTGGCGTCGCCGTTCCGCGAGACGGAGGGCATGCGCGACGGCTCGGACGCCATCGCGGACTGGCCCATTCTCAACGCCCTGCTGAACGTGGCGTCCGGCGCGTCGTGGGTGTCGTTCCACCATGGCGGCGGTGTGGGCATCGGCAACTCGCTGCACGCGGGCCAGGTGATCGTCGCGGACGGCACGCCCGCGGCCGGGCGGCGTCTCGAGCGCGTGCTCACCAACGACCCCGGCATCGGCGTCGCTCGCCACGCCGACGCGGGATATCCCGCGGCGCTCGACACCGCGCAGCGCCACGGCATTCGCCTGCCGATGCGCGAGGCCGCCGACTGAGCACCCTGCTCGTCGGCGCGCGGCAGGTGGTCACGTGCCGCGGCGTGGCGGGCGCGCGGCGCGGGCCCGCACTGGCCCAGCTCGACGTGCTCAGCGGCGATCCCGCCGTGTTGATCGACGGCGATCGCATCGCGTGGGTGGGTCCGCGGCGCGACGCCCGCGACGCCCAATCCGCCATCCGCAATCCGCAATCCGCAATCGACGTGGTGGAAGTCCGCGGGGTCCTCTTTCCCGGTTTCATCGATTGTCACACGCACGGCGTGTTCGGCGCGCCGCGGCTCGACGACCACGAGCGCCGCGCGTTGGGGGAGGATTACAAGGCGATCGCGGCGGCGGGCGGCGGCATCTTGCAGTCGGTGCGCGACGTGCGGGCCCGGTCCGAGGAGCAGCTCGCGGCGCTCACGCGCGAGCGGCTCACCGCGCTGCTGTGGCACGGCAGCACCACGATCGAAGTGAAGTCGGGCTACGGCCTCACGACCGACGCCGAGCTGAAGCAGCTGCGCGCGCTGCAACGGGCCAGCCGCGAGCTGCCCGCCACGCTCGTGCCGACGTTCCTGGGCGCGCACGAAGTGCCGCCTGAGTATCGCGGGCGGCGGGGCGACTACGTGCGACTGGTATGCGAGGAGATGCTGCCCGCGGTGGCGCGCGAGGGGCTGGCGCGCGCCTGCGACGTGTTCTGCGAGCCCGGGGTATTCGACGTCGCGGAGACGCGGACCATTCTCACAGCCGCCCGCCGCCACGGCCTCGACCTCACGCTGCACGCCGACGAGCTGGAGGGCTCGGGCGGGGCCGAGCTCGCGGCCGAGTTGGGCGCGCGCTCGGCGGACCACCTCGCCGCCGTGTCGGCCGCGGGGATCGCCGCGCTGGCGGCGAGCGACACGGTGGCGGTGCTGCTGCCCGCCACGATGACCTTCCTCGGGCGAGGGCGGCAGGCGCCGGCGCGGCGGCTGGTCGAGGCCGGCGCGGCGCTCGCGCTCGCCACAGACTTCAACCCCGGCTCTTCCCCCACGGTGTCCCTACCGCTGGTGATGGCGCTCGCGGTGTCGCAATTGGGTCTGCGCCACGCCGAAGCTGTGCTCGCCGTGACCGTGAACGCCGCGGCGGCGTTGGGAATGGCGGCGGAGCGGGGCCAGATCGCGCCGGGGTTCCGCGCCGACCTGGTGGCGCTGGCCGTGACGGATTGGCGGGAAGCGGCGTACTGGATGGGTGCGAACCTCGTAACCGACGTCTGGACAGGGGGTTCGGCTTGTCCCCGCCCGCCGGGTCGAATATCTTTGGGTTTCCATGTCGAAGCTTGAGAAGCTGAAAGAGAAGGCCAAGGCCCTCGAAGCGAAGGATCCGAAGGGGGCCGTCGAGGCGTGGCTGGAAGTCCTCACGATGCAGGACGAAGGCGAAGAAGATCCGAACGCCGACCTCTCGATCTACAATCGCGTCGGCGATCTCTACGTCAAGCTGAAAAACCCCTCCGACGCGGCCGACTACTACGACAAGGCGGTCGACAAGTACGCCGAGCAGGGCCTCCACAACAACGCCATCGCGATGTGCAACAAGGTCCTGCGCAATGCGCCGGGCCGGCCCACCGTGTACCTCAAGCTGGCGAAGCTGTACGCGGCCAAAGGGTTCATCGCGGAAGCCAAGCAGAACTTCGTCGAGTACGCCGAGCGGATGCAGAGGAGTGGGAAGATTCAGCAGGCGTTCTCGGCGCTCAAGGAGTTTACCGACATCTCGCCGGAGAGCGACGATCTCCGCAAGATGCTCGAAGAGCACCTGAAGATGTACGGTGCGCCGGACGCGCGCCGCTCGTCCGCGTCGGGCCGCCCGAGCAGCACGCTGCCGCCGATCATCGAGCCCGCCAAGGGACCCAAGCGGAAGACCTCGAGTCTCGTGTTCCTCGATCTCGACGCGCCCGCCGGGCCCGGGCCCGCGCCGGCCGCGAAGGCCGCTCCGCCCAAAGCGGCGCCTCCCAAGGCGCACGAGCCAGTGGTGGCGGAGTCGATCCTGGAAGAACCCGTGGCCGAGCCCGATACCAGTCTCGAGATCGAAAGCACGTCGCTCGTAGACGAGACGGTCGACACGTCGGGCGGCGCGATCGACGGCCTCGAGATCACCAGCTCGGATTTCGGCAGCGTGCTCGACGAGGCGGAAGACACGCCGTCCGTGCGTGACGAAGAGCCGGAGCCGGATGTGGAGCCGATGACCGGCTTCGAGTCCACCGAAGTCACCGCGGACGAGGGAGACGCGGGCGCGGACTTTGGACTCATCGACATCGAGCCTGAGCCGCCGCCACCGCCCAAGCCCGCGCCGCGGTTCACGCCCAAGTTCACACCCAAACCGCCCGTCAGGCCCTCGGCGCCCGCCCCCAGGGTGGGGCCGCCGCCCAAGGTGGGGCCGCCGCCCAAAGTGGGGCCGCCGCCCAAGGTGGGGCCGCCGCTCAAGGTGGGGTCGCCGCCCAAGGTGGGGTCGCCGCCCAAGGTGGGGTCGCCGCCCAAGGTGGGGTCGCCGCCCAAGCCGCCGGCCAAGGCGCCACCGCCGAGCCCCGCCGCACCCGAGCGTCCGAAACGCAAGACGGTGGTGGAGATCCCGCCGCTCGAGCTGGAGCCCGACTTCGAGACGGCGACGGCCGACACGGGCCACGACCTCGACGACCAGCCGCTCGCGATGGACGAGGGCGGTGTGACGCATCCCGACTTCATCCAGACCGAAGACGACACGTCGCTGGCGCCCGGCGGCCGGCGGTCCGGCTACATCGATTTGGGCGTCGAGGGCATCGTGTCGCAGAATGACCAGGCGGGCTCCCTCGTCTTCGACAATATCGAGCCCGAACTGGCCGCCACGGGCGACACCATCGAGGAGCTGGAGGGGCGCTGCGCCGACAACCCCGACGATCCCGAAGCGCACCAGGCGCTGGGCGAGGCCTTGATCGAGGCGGGTGAGCGCGACCGCGGCGTGGAAGAGCTCGACATCGCCACCGCCGGCTTCGAGGCGGCCGACAATTTGCAGCAGGCGCAGGATCTGGTGGACGAGATCCTGCGGCTCGACCCCAACAGCGTGCGCCACCGCCAGAAGCAGGTCGAGTTCGCCTTCCGGTCGGGTGAGAAATCGAAGTTGATCGACGCGTACCTCGAGCTGGCGGACACGCTGCTGCGCGGCGACCTGCCCGACAAGGCGCGGGCCGTGTACGAGCGCGTCGTGGAGCACGATGCGAAGAACCAGCGGGCGCGCTCGGCGCTGGCCATGCTGGCGCCTACGCCGGCCGCACCGGTCGACAAGAAGGTGGCCGCCAAGGACGCCAAGATGAAGGTGCGCGACGAGGCAGACGACGGCGGCGACTACATCGACCTCGGCGCGATGATGCTCGAGGAAGACACGCCCGAGCGCGACACGCGCATGAAAGTCGAAGACGAGGAGCCCACGGGCGACGAGCAGCAGGACTTCCAGGACATGCTGGCCCGGTTCAAGCAGGGCATCGACGAGAATATCGACGAGGCGGATTTCCAGTCGCACTACGATCTCGGAGTCGCGTTCAAGGAAATGGGGTTGCTGGACGAGGCCATCGCCGAGTTCCAGAAGGCGCTGCGCGCACCCGAAGGGAAGCTGCGTACGTCGGAGGCGCTGGGCGCCTGCTTCTTCGACAAGAAGGCGTACACGGTGGCGGAATCGATCCTGCGGCGCGGGCTCGAGCTGCCGGCCCAGAACGACGAGGACCGCCTCGGCATCCTCTACTGGCTGGGCCGGGCGCTGGAGGCGCAGGGTAAGCCGCGCGAGGCGCGCGAGCTGTACGGCCGCGCGTTCGCCGTGAACATTCGTTTCATGGACGTGGGCGAGCGGGTGAAGGCCCTCGCCAAGGCGAAATGACGTGAGCCCACAACTGACACGGGTGTCGCTCCGCGACATTCAACAGCCGGTGGCGGCGGAGCTCGACCAGGTGGCGGGCGAGCTGCGCCGCATCGTGAGCGCCGACTTCCCGCTCATCGCCGAGGCGAACGACCACCTGCTGCGGATGCGCGGCAAGCAGTTCCGGCCGACGCTACTGCTGCTGAGCGCCCGCGCCTCGGGCGCGGCCGATCCGCGCGCCGTGACCCTCGCCGCCGTGGTGGAGCTGATCCACCTCGCCACGCTGGTGCATGACGACTCGGTCGATCATTCGGTGCTGCGGCGCGGCATGCCGACCATCAACGCGCTGTTCTCCCACCAGATCGCCGTGATCATGGGCGACTATCTGTACTCCCGCGCCATCGTCGAGCTGGTGCGGCTGGCCGACCTCGAGGCGCTCACCGTCTTCGCCCGTGTGACCAATGAGATGACCGTCGGCGAGATGCGGCAGCTGCAGGCGCACGACAAACTGGCCTACTCCGAGGAGCAATACGACCACCTCATCCGCGCCAAGACGGCGTCTTTGTTGGCGGGCGCGTGCGAAGTCGGCGCCTTGCGCGCCGCGGCACCCCACCGCCAGGCACTGGGCCGCTTCGGGATGCTCCTGGGGATGGCGTTTCAGATCACCGACGACCTGCTCGACTACACCGAGCCGGAAGCCGTGACGGGCAAGCCGTTCGGCCTCGATCTGAAAGAGCACAAGGTCACGCTGCCGCTCATCGCCGCGCTCGGGCGAATGGCCCCCGGGGAGCGCCGGATCGTGGCGCGCCTGATGGACACGGCCGATCCGGGCGATGAGTTGGTGGTCGAAGTGATCCAGCTCGTCACGGCGGCGGGCGGGCTCGACTACGCGCGCCGCCGGGCGGGCGAGCTGGCGCTGCAAGCGGAGACGGAGCTCGAGGCCTTGCCGCCGTCGCCGGCGCGCGATGCACTGCGCGACGCGATCGCCTACGCCGTGGAACGGCGGAGCTAACGCGTGGCGCACGGTCCGCGCCGCCCGCTATTTTACCTGGGAGTGCTCGCCACGGGATTCGTGCTGGGCGGGTTCCTGCAATTCTTGTTGCGGCGGTTTCTGCCGGAAAGCGCCGCGAAGGAGTTTTTCACGACGGCCGTGACGCCGACCTTGGGGCCGGTGCACCTCGATTTGCTCGTCGTGTCGATCACGCTCGGACCGATCGGGCTCGATGTGTCCCTGTTGTCGCTGGTGGGCGTGGCGATCGCGTACTTCGTCGCCCGGTCGCTCTTCTGAGAAGAGGCATCCATGTTCGGTGACCTGTCGTTCAGCCACA
>JBGPOE010000020.1:0-45993 GCA_041487875.1 Gemmatimonadota bacterium
AACAAGAGCATCATTTTGTTCATCGACGAGCTGCACACGCTGGTGGGCGCGGGCGCGGCCGAGGGGGCAGTGGACGCCTCCAACATGCTGAAGCCGGCGCTGGCGCGGGGCGAGCTGCAGTGCGTGGGCGCCTCGACCCTGAACGAGTACCGCAAGTACATCGAAAAAGACGGCGCGCTGGAGCGCCGCTTCCAGACGGTGGTCGTCGATCCGCCGACGGTGGACGAGACGATCGACATCTTGAAGGGGCTGCGCAAGCGCTACGAGGACCATCACCGCGTGATCATCCCCGACGCGACGCTGGAGCAGGCGGCGCGCCTGTCGGAGCGCTACATCACCGACCGGTTCCTGCCGGACAAGGCGATCGACGTCATCGACGAGGCCGGGGCCCGCGCGCGGCTCGCCGCGCAAGTGCCGCCGCCCGAAGTCGAGGCGTTGAAGGAAAAGCTGGAGCAGATCAACGGGCAGAAGGAAGCGGCGGTGCGCGACCAGAACTTCGAGCGCGCGGCGGCGCTGCGCGACCAGGAGCGCGAGCTGCAGTCGGAAATCCGGCGCAAGCAGGAGGAGTGGGAAAAGGAGCGGCAGACGCGCCGTCCCACCATCGACGAGAACAACGTCGCGTTCATCGTTTCGCGCTGGACCGGCATTCCGGTGACGCGGCTGCAGGAGGCGGAGACCGCGCGGCTCTTGCGGATGGAAGAGGAGATGCACGAGACCGTGGTGGGCCAAAACGAGGCTATCGCGGTGATCTCGCGCGCCATCCGGCGCAGCCGCGCCGGCCTCAAGGATCCCAAGCGGCCGATCGGCTCCTTCATCTTCAGCGGGCCCACCGGCGTCGGCAAGACCGAGCTGGCGCGGGCGCTGGCGCGGTTCCTGTTCGCCGACGCCAACGCGCTGATTCGCGTCGACATGTCGGAGTACATGGAGAAATTCTCCGTCAGCCGGCTGATCGGCGCGCCCCCGGGCTACGTGGGGTATGAGGACTCGGGCACGCTCACCAAGGCCGTCCGGCGCAAGCCGTACTCCGTGGTGTTGCTCGATGAAATCGAGAAGGCGCACCCCGACGTCTTCAACATCCTGCTGCAGGTGCTGGACGAAGGGCACCTGACCGATAACTACGGCCGGGCGATCGACTTCAAGAACACCGTGGTCATTATGACGTCCAACGTGGGCGCGCGGGACATGGTGCAGAACAAGTCGCTCGGCTTCGGGCAGTCGGACGCGAAGGCCAGTTTCGACCGCATGTCCGAGAAGGTCAAGGACGAGATCAACAAGACCTTCAACCCGGAATTCCTGAACCGGCTGGACGACGTCATCGTGTTCCATCCGCTCTCCCGCGAGCATATCTCGCTGATCGTGGCCATCCTGGCGCGCGAGGTGCAGAAGCGGCTGGGCGAAGAGGAGCTGACGCTGCGGCTGACTCCGGCCGCGAGCAACTTCCTGGTCGACCACGGCTACGACGAGCACTTTGGCGCGCGGCCGTTGAAGCGCGCCATCCAGCGCTACGTCGAGGACCCGTTGTCCGAGAAGATCCTCGTCGGGGAATTCGCCCGAGGCGACGAGATCGAGGTCGATGTGGCGCCCGACAAGGAGCGCCTCGCCTTCCGCGCGCTCTCCGGCACGAAGGCGTGATCGGCCGGCTCTCCCCCCTCGTCGTCATCGGAATCGCCCTGCTCGTCCCGCGCCCGTGTGCGGCGCAGGGCGAGCCCGCGTCCGGCCGTCTCGACTCCATTGCCGTGGCCAACAACCGGCGCGTGTCCCGCAACGCCGTGGTGCAGGCGAGCGGCCTGGAGCTGGGCCGCTCGCTCTCCTATCGCGACATTCAGCGCGCGATCCTGGATCTCTACGCCACCGGCCAGTTCGACGACGTGCGGGTCGAAGCCGACACCGCCGGCGGGCGCTCCATTCTGGTCGTGGCCGTGCGCGAGCGGCCGGTGCTGCTCAAGTGGACGGTCCGCGGCGTGACCCACCTGGCCGAGCGCACGGTCAAGGACAAGGTGGAGCTGGCCGAGGGCCGGCCGATCGATCCGGCCGCGGTCGAGCGGGCGCGCGGCCGCATCGACTCGGTGTATCGCGCGGCGGGCTTCTACCTGGCCCAGGTGCGCGCGCTACGGGTGTACGGCAACGATTCGACGCAGGTGCGCGTGGTGTTCGACGTCGACGAGGGCCGGCGGGTGGCGATCTCGCGGATCCGGTTCGAAGGCAACACGCACTTCCGCGCCAAGGCGATCGCGGGCGACATGAAGACGCGGCCCGAGGGGTTCTGGTGGTTCAAGAGCGGCGAATACGACGACGACAAGCTCCGCACCGATCTCACTGAGCGGCTGCCCAAGTTCTACGGCGAGCGCGGGTACGTCGATTTTCAGGTGCTGGGCGACACGCTGATCGTCAACGACACGACGGGCAAAGCGACCCTGGTGGTGCGGCTGAGCGAGGGCGAGCCGTACAAGATCGGCGGCGTGGAAATCGTCGGGAATCGCCGCTTCTCCACCGAAGACGTGCAGCGCTTCAATCCGTTCCCGACGCTCAGCGGAGCGAAGGCGGCGGTATTCAACCAGGACAAGTGGGACGACGCCACCAGCAAGCTCCGCACCCTCTACTGGAACAACGGCTACATCTACTCGACGGTGCGCGCCGACGTCACGCGCCGCATGGGCGCCGACGGCAAGCCCATGGTCGATCTGCGCTGGCTCATCAACGAAGGCCAGCCGGCGATCGTCAACCGGATCGAGATCGCGGGCAACGATGTCACGCACGAGCGGGTGATCCGCGACGCGATCGTCCTGTTGCCGGGCGACGTGTACCGCCAAGACATGGTGCTGCGCTCCTACCAGAACATTTCCAACTTGGGATTCTTCCAGCAGCCGCTGCCGTTCCCCGACACCAAACCCGCCAACGACCAGGGCGACGTGGACGTCATCTTCCGCGTTTCCGAAAAGCGCACGGGCAACGTCAATTTCGGCGCATCGGTGGGGCAGGGCACGGGGCTGGGCGGCTTCCTGGGGCTGGACGAGCCAATTTGTTCGGGCGCGGCAAGCGTGGCCACTTCCAGTGGCAGTTCGGGAAGAACATCAACGACTTCGACGTCTCCTACTACGACCCGGCGGTGCGCGAATCGCGCATCTCGGCGCAGGTCGACCTGCACAACACGCGGCTGCGCTACACCATCTCCGACCTGGGGCAGCTGCGGCGCCGCGGCGGCAGTGTGCAGCTCGGCTTCCCGGTCTTCCGCGACCGCTACACGCGCCTGTTCATGTCGTACGGATTGGACGACCAGTCGTTCACGGGCTCGGCGTCCAACGTGGCATTCAACTCGGCGTTCAGCTGCCAGAACTGCCTCCGTTCGACACTTGGCCTGACCGTCACGCGCGATACGCGCATCGACCTGCCGTTCGCCACCGCCGGCACGTACACGTCGGTCGGCCTGTCGCAGTCGGGTGGGCCGTTGGGCGGCACCGGCAACTTCCAGCGCGTCGATCTGGAGGGCCGCTGGTACGCGCCGCTCGGCCAGCTCGGCGGCAAGGGCGGCGGCTCGCCGCTCAAGTTCGTGATGGGACTGTCCACGCGCTCGGGGTTCGTGTTCGGCAACTCGCCGTTCTTCGACCAGCTGTTCACCCTGGGCGGCACGCAGTTCGGCATTCCGCTGCGCGGCTACGACGAGTTCTCGATCACGCCGCAGGGGTACGACCCCAACGCCGCCGGCGGCGGCCGGGCCAGCCCCAACGCGTTCGGGAAGGCGTTCTTCACGCTTACGGGAGAGGTGGGCCTCCGTCTCTCCCAGATGTTCTACGTCTCGACTTTCTACGACGCGGGCAACGTGTGGGCCCGCGCGGGCGAGTACAACCCCACGCGGCTGTTCCGGGGCGCGGGCGTCGGCGTGTCGGTGATCTCGCCCCTGGGACCCCTGGGGATCGACTACGCGTACGGCTTTGACCGCACCGATTTGCTGGGCCGGCCCAACCCGGGCTGGAAACTTCACTTCAAGATCGGCAACTTCTTCTGATGCCCTTTTTCTCAGGAGTCTCCATGCAGCGTGCGTTTCTCGTGTGTCTGGCCCTGGCCGCGACTCCGGTGCTGGCGCAGAACCCGCCCGCGCCCCGTCCGACCGCGGGAGCGGGTGCCCAGCAGCCCGCCCCGGCCCAGGCGCGCGGCCTCAAGGTGGCCTACATCAGCTCGCAGGACATCCTGCAGGCGACGCCCGGATACGCCGCGGCGGAGTCCACCTTCAATAAAGAAGTGCAGGGCTTCCGCGACGAGCTGCAGCGCCTGCAGCAGCAGCTCGACTCGTCCGTGGCGGCGCTCGACCAGCAGTCCATCGCGCTCTCACCCGCGGCCAAGCAGGCGAAGCAGAAAGACCTGCAGCAGCAGCAGCAGCGCATCCAGCAGCGCCAGGACGAGCTGCAGCAGCGCGCCCAGCAGCGCCAGCAGGAGCTGCTGCAGCCGATTCAGGACCGCATCCGCGCCGTGATCGAAGGCGTCCGCGCCGAGGAGAACTACGCGCTCGTGTTCGACATCGCGGCGCCCGGCAGCAGCGTCGTGGCCTGGGACCCGTCCCTGAACATCACGGCGAAGGTCATCCAGCGCCTCACGCACAGCGGCAGCAACTGAGCGGGCGACACCGGTGGGCGCGGAGGGCCGCGGTCCGCGACAGCTGAGCGCGACGGAAGTGGCCGCGCTCACGGGCGGCCGCCTCGTGGGACCCGATGGCGCGCGGGTGACGGCCATCGCGCCGCTCGAGCGGGCGCAGCCGGGCGACCTGTCGTTCGTCGCCACCGCGAAGTACCGCGACGCGCTGGCGCAGAGCCGGGCGGGCGTGGTGCTGTGCACGCCGGAGTTCGTGGACGGTCCGGGCCCGGCCACTCGTGTCGTGGTGGCTGATCCGCATGTGGCCCTGCTCGCGCTGCTGCCCGTGCTCTACCCCGAGTCCGCCTGGATGCCGGGCATCCACCCCACCGCAGTGATCGGGCGCGGCACCACCTGGAGCGATCCAGTGGCCATCGGTCCCCACGCGGTGTTGGGCCAGGACGTTCGTTTGGGCAAGAACGTGCGCATCGGCGCCGGATGCACGCTCGGCGACGGGGTGGTGCTGGGCGACGAGACGCAGCTCTTCCCCCAGGTCGCGTGCTACAGCGGGACGGTGTTGGGCAACCGCGTGATCGTCCACTCGGGCGCGCGGCTCGGCTCGGATGGCTTCGGTTACGTACCGGGCGGCCACGGCCGGGCGCACCGCAAGATCCCCCAGGTGGGGCGCTGCCTGATCGGCGACGACGTGGAGCTCGGCGCCAACACCACCGTCGACCGCGGCAGCGTGGACGACACGGTGATCGGCGCGGGCACGAAGATCGACAACCTGGTGCAGATCGCGCACAATGTGCACGTCGGGGAGCGCTGCCTCATCGCGGCGATGGCGGGTATCGCCGGCAGCACGCACGTGGGCGATGAAGTGTTCTTGGGGGGCCAGGTCGGCATCGCGGATCACGCCACGATCGGCAGCGGTGTGATCGTGACGGTGCAGGGTGGGGTGATCGGGGACCTGCCTGACGGCGTCACGGTGACGGGCATGCCGGCGCGCGACCACCGCGAGTTCATGCGGGCGCAGGCGGCGCTGTACCGGCTCGCCAAGATCGTACGCGAGCTCGAATCTCTGGTCCATGAGGCCCATGGCGCAGAACGTTAGGCGGTCAATCAAGGAGCGCGTGTCGGTGAAAGGCACGGGGCTCCATACCGGCGCCACCACCGAGGTGGTGTTCCTGCCCGCGCCGGCGGGCCAGGGCGTGGTGTTCCGTCGCACGGACCTCGCCTCGCGGCCCGAGATCAAGGCGCGGCTCACCGAGGTCGAAGCCGTCGAGCGCCGCACCGCCATCGGCAAGGGCGAGGCGACGATCCACACGGTGGAGCATCTGCTCGCCGCCGTTGCGGCACACGAAATCGACGACCTCACGATCGAGCTTTCGGGCCCCGAGCCGCCGATCGGCGACGGCAGCATCGCCCCGTATTTCGCGGCGCTCGCCAAAGCGCAGCCGGTCGAGGTCGGCGGCGAGCCCACCGTCCTCACGATTCAGGCCCCGTTCACGGTGACCGAAGGCGACTCGACCTACATCGTGGCGCCCGCCAAGCACCTGACGCTCACCGTCACGGTCGAATGGCCGCATCCCCTCATCGGCCGCCAGGCGGGCACGTACGACGTCACCACCGAAGCGTTCGGCCGGGAGCTCGCCTCGGCGCGGACGTTCGGCTTCACCAGCGAAGTAGCGGCGCTGCAGGCCAAGGGGCTCATCAAGGGCGCCTCCGCCGCGAACGTGATCGTGCTGGACGAGCACGGGCTCGCCAACGGCGGGCAGTTGCGCTGGCCCGACGAGTTCGTGCGGCACAAGGCGGCGGACATCGTGGGCGATCTGGCGCTCACGGGAGCGCGCATTCGCGCGCACATCGTCGCGACGCGGCCCTCGCACAGCGGCAACATCGCGCTGGCGCGGGCCCTGCTGCAGGCGGGCAAGCGCACCGGTGCCGTGGCGATGGACATCGGCCGCATCCTCGACACGCTGCCGCACCGCTATCCCTTCCTGCTGGTGGACCGGATCATCGAGATCGAAGGCGACAAGCGGATCGTGGGCATCAAGAACGTCACGATCAACGAGCCGTTCTTCCAGGGGCATTTCCCCGGCCACCCGATCATGCCGGGCGTGCTCATCATCGAGGCGATGGCGCAGGTGGGCGGCATGCTCCTGATGAGCCACTTCGAGGGGCAAAACGTGGACGACAAGGTCGTCTACTTCATGTCACTCGACAACGTGAAGTTCCGGCGGCCCGTGGTGCCGGGCGATCAGATCCGTTTCGAGCTGGACATGGTGCAGTTTCGCGGCAAGACGTGCCGCATGAAAGGGGCGGGCTACGTCGACGGCCAGCTCGTGGCCGAGGCGGACATGATGGCGATGGTGGTGGACCGGTGATCCATCGAACGGCTCTGGTGGACCCCACCGCCCGCCTGGGACAGGACGTGTCGGTGGGCCCGTACGCGATCATCGGGCCGAGCGTGTCCGTGGGCGACCGCTCGAGCATCGCGGCGCACGCCGTTCTGGAGCGCAACGTGCGGCTGGGCGTGGGGGTGAAGGTGGGGATCGGCACGGTGATCGGGGGCGATCCGCAGGATCTCAAGTACAAGGGTGAGGAGACGTGGGTCGAAGTGGGTGACGGCACGATCCTGCGCGAGTACTGCACGATCAACCGCGGCACGACCGCGACGGGACACACCACCATTGGCCAGCGCTGCTTCCTCATGTCCTACGTCCACATCGCGCACGATTGCGTGATCGGCAACGACGTGATCATGGCGAACGGCGTGCAGATGGCGGGGCACGTGTCGGTGGACGACCGGGCGATCATCTCGGGGCTCACCCCGATCCACCAGTTCGTGCGCATCGGCACGTTTGCCTTCGTGGGCGGCGGCTCCCGCGTGAACCAGGACGTGCCGCCCTTCACCAAGGCGGTCGGCAATCCGGTCCACCTATACGGCCTCAACTCGGTCGGGCTGCAGCGCGCCGGTTTCTCGCCGGACGTGAAGCTCGCGCTGAAGCGCGCCTACCGGCTGTTGTTCAACTCCGATCTGACGGTGAGCCAGGGCATTGCGCGGGCGCGCGCCGACCTGCCGCAGACACCGGAGGTCGAGACCTTCCTCCGCTTCATCGAAGGGTCGCAGCGGGGAGTCCTGGTGTGAGCGCTGCCCCCGTGCGCGTGGGGGTGATCGGCACCGGCGCGCTGGGCTATCACCACGCGCGATTGCTGCGGCGGATGCCGGGCGCCGAGTTCGCCGGGATCTACGAAAAGAACCCCGAGCGCGCGGCCCAGGTGGCGCGCGAGCTCGAAACGATCGCCCATCCCTCGCTCGAAGCATTGCTCGATCGCGTGGATGCGGTGAGCGTGGTGGTGCCGACCTCCGTCCACACCGAAGTCGGCCTGGCCGTGCTGTCACGGGGCCTCGCGGCGCTGATCGAGAAGCCGCTGGCCGATACCGTGGCTGGCGCCGAGGCGCTGGTGCGCAAGGCGGTCGAGACGGGAGCCCTGCTCCAGGTGGGGCACGTGGAGCGGTTCAACCGTGCGGTACGCGCCGCCGCGCCGTACCTCGACGAGCCGCGGTTCCTGCAGACGGAGCGGCTCGCCCCGTTCCAGCCGCGTGGCACCGACGTGGCGGTCATTCTCGACCTCATGATTCACGACCTCGACCTCGTGCTCGAGCTGGTGAGCGCTCCTGTGCACGAAGTGCGGGCGACCGGCGTCGCGGTCCTGACCCCGCACGTCGACATCGCGAACGCGCGGGTGGAGTTCGACAACGGCGCCGTGGCGCTCGTGACCGCGAGCCGCATTTCGCGGGACCGCACGCGCAAGCTGCGCATCTTCCAGCCGACGGGCTATTTCTCCCTCGATCTCGCCGCGGGGAGTGGGCAATTCTATCGCCTCAAACAGGGGTGGCAGGCCCTCGGCGCCAAGAAGATCGAGGAGATCGTGGAGCCGATGCGCCTCGAGGCACCGGAGGCCGAGCCCTTGGAGCTCGAGCTCGAAAGCTTCCTGCAGGCGGCGCGCGGCGCGGGCGAGGTGGTGGTGTCGGGCGCCGCGGGCCTGCGGGCCCTGCAGCTCGCGTTCCGCGTGGCCGACGCCATCGAGGCGTCGCCGCTCGCCGCGCTGTCGCGCCCGTGACCCGGCCGCCGGCCATCTACCTCTCGGCGGGCGAGCCGTCGGGAGATGCCCACGCGTCCGCCGTCGTGGCGGCGTTGCGCCGCCGGCTGCCGCAGGCGACGCTCGAAGCGTTCGGTGGGCCGCGCCTCGAAGCCGCGGGCGCGCGCGTGCTCGACCGCATGGAGCGCTTCTCGGTGGTCGGGTTCGTGGAGGCGCTCGCCAAGGTCCCGGCGCATTGGCGGCTGCACGGACGGGTGCGCGATGCCCTGCGGGCGCACCGCTACGATCTTGTGATTCTGGTCGATTACCCCGGCTACCATCTGCGGCTCGCGACCACCGCGGCCGCGGCGGGAGTCCCCGTGCTCTACTACATCGCGCCGCAGATGTGGGCATGGGGGGAATGGCGCGTGCGCCGGCTGGCCGCCGCGGTGCGCCGACTCGCCGTGATCCTGCCCTTCGAGGAGAAGTTCTTCCGCGACCGCGGCGTGCCTGCGACCTTCGTGGGACACCCGCTCAAGGACCGGCCAGCGCTCCCGGCGCAGGCCGACGCGCGGCGCGCCCTGGGCGTGGCGCCCGACCGGCCGGTGCTGGGCGTCTTTCCCGGCAGCCGCAGCCAGGAAGTGCGGCGTATCTGGCCGGTCTTCCGCGACGCGGCGCGCCGCATTCTGGCGGCCCGGCCCGACGTGCAGGTGTTGGTGGCGGGCACTGAGCGGGGCGAATACCCCGACGCGGGGCCCATGCGCGTGACCATCGGCAGCCCCGAGCTCGTGTTTGCGGCGGCGGACGCGGGGCTGTGCAAGTCGGGCACGACCACATTGGAGGCCGCGCTGGCCGACGTGCCGATGGTGATCGCGTACCGGGCGAACGGTCTGTCGTTCTTCATCGCGCAGCGGTTGCTGCGCGTGCCGTGGGTGGGGCTCGTGAACCTCGTGGCAGAGCGCGAGGTGGCGCCGGAGCTGCTGCAGGGGGCGGCGACGCCGCGCGCGTTGGCTGAGCGGGTTCTGCCGCTGCTCGATCCCGCCTCGGCGGAGGTGCGGCGTCAGCGCGAAGGTTTGGCATTAGTGCGCGAGCGGCTCGGTCCCCCCGGCGCTGCAGAGCGTGTCGCCGTTTTGGCCGCGGAGTTGCTCGGGTGAAGCTGCGCTGGGCCGACCCGGTGGTGACCCGCGTGGCGGCGGTGCTGGTGCGGGCGCTGGCCGCGACGTGGCGCTACCGCGAACACGGGCGCGAGCATCTCGACGCGCTGCGCGGGCGGGCATACGTGTACGCGCTGTGGCACAGCCGCATCCTCCCGCTGCTGTACCTGCACCGCGCGGAGAACGTCGTCCTGTTGATTTCGCGCCACCGCGACGGCGGTTACCTCGCGGATCTGGCGCACGGCTGGGGGTACCGCACGGTGCGGGGATCGTCGCAGCGGGGTGGGGAGGTCGGGTTGCTGGGGGTCGTGCGCGCGCTGCAAGGCGGAGCCGTCGTGGCCATCACGCCGGACGGGCCACGGGGACCCGCCGAAGAAGTGAAGCCCGGGGCCGTGGCGGCGGCGCAGCTGGCGGGCGTGCCGATTCTCTGCATCGGCGCGCGCGCCTCGGCGGCCTGGCGGTTGGGCTCGTGGGACGGCTTCCTCATTCCCAAGCCGTTCGCGCGGATCGACGTGGCGTACGGGACTCCGTTCACGGTGGGCGCGGGGAAGGAGGCGGTCCGCGCGGGTGTCGCCTCGCTGCAGCGAGTCCTTCAGGAGGTCACGCACGGCCGATGAGCGGCAGCACGCAGTATCGGATCGTCCACTGGCTGTGGCAACGTCGTTCGCTGCCAGCCCGCGCCGCGCGCGTGGCGCTGCTGCCGGTCGCCGCCCTCTACGGGGTGGTGATGCGACTGCGGGCGGCGGCATATGGCTGGGGCCTGTTCCGCACGCATCGCCTGCCGCTGCCGACGGTCGCGATCGGCAACCGCTCGGTGGGCGGGACGGGAAAGACGCCGCTCGCCGCGTGGGTGGCGCGCCACTATCTGGCGCGGGGCCGGCGCGCGGGGATCCTGCTGCGCGGCTACGGCGGCGACGAGCCCGAGGTGCACCGGCGGCTGGTCCCGCAGGCTGTGGTGGTGGCGAACCCGGACCGGGTGGCGGGCGCCGCGCGAGCGCAGGCCGAGGGTGCGGCGGTCCTCGTACTGGACGATGCCTTTCAGTTGCTCGGTGTAGCGCGCGACCTCAACGTGCTCGTGGCCAGCACCGAGCAGTACCGCCGGGTGCCGTGGCTGCTGCCGGCGGGTCCGTGGCGCGAGGCGTTCGCCGCTCTCGCGCGGGCCGACCTGATCGTGGTGACGCGCAAGCGCACGCCGGCGGCCGAAGCTCTTGCCCTGGCCGACCGGCTGGCGCGGCGCTGGCCCGACACGCCGGTAGCAGTCGCGCACCTCGCGCTGGTGCGGCTGCGCGGTATGGTCAGTGGCCGGGGCCGCCCGGTGACCGCCCTCACGGGGCACGCCGTCCTGGCGGTGAGCGGCATTGCGGACCCCGAGAGTTATGCCGTGCAGGTGCGGTCTTCCGGCGCGAACGTGCAACTCGCGGCGTATCAAGATCATCACGCCTACGACGAGCGCGACGTGGCGCGGCTGGTGCAGGCGGCGGCCGGAGTGGATTATGTTGTGGTCACCGAAAAGGACGCGGTGAAGCTCCGGGCGCACTGGCCTGCCGATGCGCCGGAGCCGCTCGTGGCCGAGCTGGACGTCCACTGGGAACGCAACGAGGCCGCCGTCGTGCGGGCTCTCGACACTCTCTTATGACCGATATCGCTACCAAAGGCGACGCGCTGCGGCCTCTCATTGGCCGCGACAAGGACACGTTCCTTGCCGAGGAGAATCCCTTCGAAGCGATGATGGAGCGCTTCGATCACGCGGCCAAGATCTTGAATCTCGACAAGGGCCTGTACAAGGTCCTGCGCCACCCCGAGAAACAGGTCATCACGTCCGTACCGATCCTCCGTGACAACGGCGAGGTCGAGGTGTACACGGGCTATCGCGTGCTGTACAACACGTCGCGCGGGCCCGCCAAGGGCGGCATCCGGTTCGACCTCAATGTGACGCTCGAGGAAGTGAAGGCGCTGGCGGCGTGGATGACGTGGAAGTGCGCGCTCGTGAACATCCCGTTCGGTGGAGCCAAGGGCGGCGTGGTGTGCGATCCGAGTACCATGTCGATGGCGGAGCTGGAGCGGGTGACGCGCCGCTACACGTCGAGCATCATCGAGATGCTGGGGCCCGATTCCGACGTCCCGGCGCCCGACGTGAACACCAACGAGCGCGTGATGGCGTGGATCATGGATACCTACTCCATGCACCACCGCCACACAGTCACCGCCGTCGTCACCGGCAAACCGGTCGAGATGGGCGGGTCGCTGGGACGACGCGAGGCGACGGGGCGGGGCTGCGGCTTCGTCACGCGCGAGGCCCTGGCGAAACTGGGCATGCGGGTCGAAGGCGCCCGCGTGGCGGTGCAGGGATTCGGCAACGTGGGATCGGTCACGGCCGATCTCCTGGCCAAGCACGGCGCCACCATCGTGGCGCTATCGGACAAGGGCGGCGGTCTCTACAACGCCAAGGGACTGGACGTCACCGCCGTGATGGCCTGGGCCAAGGAGCACCGCCAGCTGGCCGGCTATCCTGGAGGCGACGCCATCACCAACGAGCAGCTGCTCGCGTGTGATTGCGACGTGCTCGTGCCGGCTGCCCTGGAGAACGTGATCACGAGCAAGAACGCTACGAAGATCAAGGCGAAGATCATCTGTGAAGGCGCCAACGGTCCGACCACGGCGGGCGCCGACAAGATCCTGGAGGACAAGGGCATCTTCGTGATCCCGGACATCCTCGCCAACGCGGGCGGCGTGACGGTCAGCTACTTCGAGTGGGTGCAGGACCGCGGCGGCTACTTCTGGGACGAGGAGACGGTGAATCGCCGCCTCGAGACCATCATGGTGCGGTCGTTCCAGGACGTGATCGCAAAAGCCGAGACGTACAAGGTCAACACACGCATCGCGTCCTACATCGTCGCCATCGACCGGGTCGCGGCCATGCACCGGCTCCGCGGGATGTATGCCTGATGCGCTATCGCGTCGTCGCGGTGGGCCGCGTGAAGGACGCGGCGCTCCGCGCGGCGTGTGACGAGTATCTCGGCCGGTTGCGCCGCTACGCGAAGGTCGAGGAGCAGGAGGTCAAGGACGAGGCGCGGGTCCTCGGGGCCATTCCCGACGGCTCGCGCCTCGTCGCGCTGTCGCGCCGCGGCGAGGGTTGGAGCTCGACCGCGCTCGCGGAGCAGACCGCGCGCTGGGAGCTGGAGGCGCGGGACGTGATCCTCGCGATTGGCGGGGCCGATGCGCTGCCCGCGGCCGTGCTGGCGCGCGCGGAGCGGGTGTGGAGTTTGTCGCCGCTCACGCTGCCGCACGAGCTGGCCCGGGTGATCGTGTACGAGCAGTTGTATCGCGCGCATACCATTCGCCGCGGGGAGCCCTACCATCGGGGCGACTGAGCTGAGCAACGCCGACCGGCAGGCCCTGCTTGCCGCGGCCCGCGGGGCCATCGAAGCGCACCTGTGTGGGCGGCCCGCGCCCGCTCCCGCCGCCACGCCGGCGGCGGGCGTCACACGCGGCGTGTTCGTCACGCTGGAGTGCGACGGCGAGCTGCGCGGCTGCATCGGGCGGGTGGAGACCAGCCGGCCGCTGGCCGAGCTCGTTCCCGCCATGGCGCTCGCGGCCGCACTCGAGGATCCGCGCTTCCCGCCGCTGCGCGCGGACGAAGTGGTGACCCTGCGCGTGGAGGTGTCGGTCTTGACCCAGCCCACGGCAGTGGCGCCGCCGGACCCCGCCCACATCGTGATCGGCCGCGATGGCTTGATCGTGCGGGGGGCGGGACGGCAAGCGCTATTGTTGCCCCAGGTCGCCCCAGAGTGGGGCTGGAACCCGCAGGCGTTCTTGGAAGCGGCCTGCCGCAAGGCAGGCCTTCCGGCAAGTGCGTGGCGTGAGGTGGGAACTGAAGTCCTGACGTTCCAGGCGGAGGTGTTCGGCGAATGACTGCGATCAAGCCGTGATTCCGCGCATCGCCGCCACCCCGCTGGCGAAGCTGCCGGAGCCGCGCGCGGGCACGCCGCGGCGCCTCGCAGCCGACGTGCTCGCTGGCGTCATACCCGGGCCCGGTCGCGACCGGCTGGCCGCGGCTCCCGCGCTGGTGGTCACGACCGGCCAGCAGCCGGGGCTATTCACGGGGCCGCTCTATACCATCTATAAAGCCCTGTCGGCGATGGCGCTGGCCCGGCGGTTGGAACGCGCGCGCGGCGTGCCGGTCGTGCCCGTCTTCTGGGTGGCGGGCGACGATCACGACTTCGCCGAGGCCAATCACACCGCGTTCATCACCACCACGGGCGACGTCGAGACCATCGTGCTGCGCGAGCGCGCGCCCGACGCGCCGCTCGTCACGCTCGCCCAGGAGCGCTGCGGCCCCGAGATCGTCGCCGCGCTCGACCGGCTGCGCGAGGGGACGCCCGCAACGGAGTTCAAGGCGGGCGTCCTGGAGTGGCTGCAAGCGGCCTACCGGCCGGAGGCGACGCTGGCGGACGCGTTCGCCCAGGCGCTGCACGCCCTCCTCGGCCCGCGCGGCCTCGCCGTGTTCAAGGCGTACGACGTGCCCGCCAAACGCGCCGCGGCTCCCTACGTACTGCGCGGCCTCGGCACCACGCTCGAGGACGGTCTTACCCCCGTGTTCGTGGAAGGGCGGGCCGGCCGCGACCGGCTGCGCGCGGACGGCGACGCCTTCGTCACGCGCCGCAGCGGCGAGCGGTTCACGCGGGCGGAGCTCGAGCGTATCGCCGCGAGCGAACCCGAGCGGTTGTCGCCCAACGTGCTGTTGCGTCCCGCCGTGGAGGCGGCGCTGTTCCCGACCGTCGCGTATGCCGCGGGGCCCGGCGAGCTCGAATACTTGTCCAAGGCGGCCGAGCTGTGCGGCGTCGTGGGTGACGGCGTCGTGCCGCCGACGGCAGTGCCGCGGTGGTCGGGCGTGCTGGTCGAGGCGAAGGTGGACAAGATCATCGAGCGGCAGCGGATTGCGTTGGACGAATTCTTTGGTCCGCCGGGCGCTTTGGAAGCGCGGCTGGTGCGCGAGGCGTTGCCCGCCGACATCGCCGACGCGCTGGCCCTGCTGCGCCGCCACCTTGAGGAAGACTACGGTCGCTTCGGCACCGCCGTGGAAAAGCTCGACCCCACGCTCAAACGCACGGCGGAAAACGCCGCGCACGGCGCGCTCAATGGCACGCAGGATCTCGAGAAGAAACTGATCGCCAGCCTGAAGCGCGGCAATGAGACGCTGCTCGCTCAGGTGGCGCGCGCGCGCGCCGGCGTAGCCCCGCTGGGCGAGCCGCAGGAGCGCGCGCTCACGCTCGCGTCGTTCCTGATCCGCTACGGCCCCGAGCTGCTCGACGGTCTCGACGCCGAGGTGGCGCGGTGGGCGGGGGTTTCGTAGGTTCCGCCTATGTTACTGCTGGCTCTCATTCTCGTGGTGGCGCTGATGATTCCGATCGTGGCGATTCTGATCGATTCGCCCGTCGGCCGGGCGCTGGGGCGCCGCCTGGAAGGCGCGGGGGACGGCCCCCCCGGCAACGTGCAGCAACTGCAACGGAAGGTCGACTTGCTTGAGACCGACGTGGAGGACCTGACGCGCCAGCTGACGGGTCTCCGCGAGGAGGTGCAGTTCGTCCAGCGGCTGTTGGACGACCCCAACCGCAAGCAGAAGCCCTCCTGAGCGTGGCGGACGCCGGGGCCACGAGCGGCACGGCGGGGCGGGCTGGACGCCACGCCGCCGAGGTCGCCGCCGGCATCCTGCTGACCCGCGTGCTGGGCTACGTGCGCCAGCGCGCCATCGCCTACTACATCGGCAACGGCTGGGCGGCGGACGCCCTGAGCGTCGCGCAGCGCATCCCCAACGCCATCCGCAATCTCCTGGGCGAGGGGACGCTGTCGGCGTCGTTCATCCCGGTCTACGCCGCGCTCAACGAGCGTAGCGACAAGACCGCGGCGCGCGCGCTCGCCGGCGCGATTCTCGGCCTCCTGTTGCTCGCCACCGGCGTGCTCGCTCTGATCGGGATCGGCTTTGCGCCCGCGCTCACGACGATTTTCGGAGCGGGACTCTCGGGCGAGTCGCGCACGCTCGCCGTCAGCCTGATGCGCCTGCTGTTTCCGATGTCGGGCCTGATGGTGGTGTCCGCCTGGTGCCTGGGCATTCTCAACACCCACCGGCGGTTCTTTCTGCCGTACGCCGCGCCCGCCGTGTGGAACGTCGCGGGAATCGCCGCGCTGGTCGCCGCCGGCACGTGGTTCGTGGCGCCCGATTTGCCCACCACGGTGGTCTTGACGCGCCTCGCGCTCGCCCTGGCGTGGGGGACGGTCGCGGGCAGCGTGCTCCAGGTGGCCGTGCAGCTGCCCGCCTGCTGGCAGGCGCTGCAGGGCCTGCCGGTGCGCTGGAGCCTGGCCACCGAGGGAGTGCGCAACGTGCTGGTGGCGTGGCTGCCGGTGGTGTTGGGAGCGGGTGTGGCGCAGATCTCGGGGCTGATCGACACGCTGCTCGGCACACTGGCGGGGGAGGGGGGTGCCTCGAGCCTGCAGTACGCCCAGCTGCTCCAGGTCCTCCCCATCAGCTTGTTCGGCACGTCGGTGGCGGCCGTGTCGCTGCCCGACCTGTCGCGCGACGCGCAGGGGGCCACGCCCAACGAACAGCTGCGGGCGCGCATCGCGATCGGGTTCCGGCGCATCGTGTTCTTCATTCTGCCGTCGTCGCTCGCGTTCGTGACGCTCGCACCGGTGATCGTGCGCCCGTTGTTCCAGACCGGGCGCTTCGCCGTCGCCGACACGGACTTGGTGGCCGGCGTCCTGGCCGCCTACGGCGTGGGGCTCTTGGGCCAAGCGTGCGTGAAGCTGTTCCAATCGGGCTTCTACGCGCTGCGCGACACCAAGACACCCGTCAAGATCGCCTCCGCCTCGCTCGCTCTTTCCAGCCTGCTCGCCTACCTGCTGATGCGGCGTTTCGGACCCGCGGGGATCGCGTTGGGATCCTCGTTGGGCGCGACCGTGAACGTGGTGTTCCACCTGCGCGATCTCGATGCCCGTGTCGGGGCCATCCTCGGCCCCACCGAATGGCGGGCCTTCGCGGTCAGCCTCGCCACGTCGGGCGTCGCGGCGGTGGCGGGGCTCGGCGCCGCCCACTTCGCCGCAGGCGCCGGGGCGTTCCTCGCAGGCGTGGCGGCCCTGGGTATCTTTGGAGTCGTGTACTTCGCCGGCACCATGATTCTGCGGCACCCCGACGCTCGTCGCCTGTGGACGTTCCTGCGCTGATTGCCCGACAACTGAAGGCGCTTCCCGACACGCCGGGCGTCTATCTGTGGAAGGACGCGGCGGGTGAGATTCTCTACGTCGGCAAGGCCAAGAGCCTGCGCTCGCGCGTGCCCAGCTACTTCGGCCCGGAGGCGGAGCTCAGCCCCGAACGTGCCGCCCTGGTCCGCCAGATTGCGGGCCTCGAGACCATCGTGGTGGCCACCGAGGCGCAGGCGTTGCTGCTCGAGAACAACCTCATCAAGGAGCACCAGCCGCGGTTCAACATCCGGCTGCGCGACGACAAGTCGTATCCGCACATCGCAGTGACCCTGGCCGAGCCCTTCCCTCGTGTGCTGGTGGTGCGGCGGGTGGTCCTGCCTGGCGCCCGCTACTTCGGACCGTACACCGACGTGGCCACGCTGCGTCAGACGCTTAAGATCATCCGTCGCATCTTCACGGTGCGCTCGTGCCACTGGGATTTGCCACGCGAGGCGCCGGACCGCCCCTGCCTCGACTATCACATCGACCGCTGCCGGGCGCCGTGCGTCGGGTACCAGAGCGAAGCGGACTATCGCGCCATGATCGACGATGTCCTCCTCTTCCTCGAGGGCAAGACGGTGGATGTGCGGGGCCGCCTGCGCGAGCGCATGCACGAGGCGAGCCGGGTGCAGCAGTTCGAGCGCGCGGCGCAGCTGCGCGACGCGCTCAAGTGGCTCGATCAGGTGGAGCAGCCGCCCACGGTCGAGATGGTGGGTGGTGGCGACGCCGACGCGATCGGGCTGGCGCGCGACGGCGACGACGCCTGCGGCGTGATCCTGCGCGTGCGCGAGGGGCGGGTGCTCGCGCGGGAGCATCGCTTTCTGGAGAACGTGGAGCACGAGGGCGAGGCGGACGTGCTGAGCGCGTTCCTGGTGCGCTTCTACCTGCCGCTGGACGGGCGCGCGTCCCGCGTCCTGCTGCCGTTCGCGCCCGCGGAGGTGGAGCTGCTCGCGCAGCTCGCGCCCGCGGTGGACTGGCTCGTCCCGCAGCGCGGCACCAACGCCAAGCTGGCGCAGCTGGCCGACGAAAACGCGCGTCACTTGCTCGACAGCCTGAAGATCGAGACGTTCGACATCGACGAGCGCGCCGCCGATCCCGTGTACGCGCTGGGCCGGGACCTGGGTCTCGCGGTCGTGCCCCGCGCCTTTATCTGTATCGACATTTCGACCAATCAGGGGCGCGACACGGTCGGCTCGCTGGTCTGGTTCGAAGCGGGCCGGCCGAAGAAGGCCGAGTACCGGCGCTTCAAGATCAAGGGCCCGGGCCAGCAGGACGACTTCGCCGCGATTCACGAGGTCGTCACCCGCTACCTCACGCGGCGTCGTGAGGAGCAGAAGCCCTTGCCCGACCTAATCGTGATCGACGGCGGCAAAGGCCAACTGAGTGCCGCGCGGGACGCGGCGCGTGCCGTGGGACTCGAGACGCTGCCGCTCGCGAGTCTCGCCAAGAAAGAGGAAGAAGTCTATCTGCCCGACCAGCCCGAGCCGTTGCGCCTGTCGCGCCGCAGCCCGTCGTTGAAGCTGCTGCAGCGCGCGCGGGACGAAGCGCATCGCTTTGCGGTGAGCTACAGCCGCAAGCGCCGGTCACGCCGCGTCATCAGCTCCGAGCTGCTCACCATTCCGGGCATCGGCCCCAATCGCCGACGCGCGCTGCTCCAGCGCTTCGGATCGCTGGCGGGCGTGAAGACCGCGACGCCCGCCGAAATCGCGTCGCTCCCCGGCTTCTCGACGACGCTGGCGGAGCGCATCCTCGATCGCTTGAAGGAGCAACGGTGACGCCGTCCTGGACCCTCGAGTGTTCCGCCTGCGGCCAGACCCGCGGGGCCGACGGGCTGCCCGGTGTGTGCGAGCACTGCGGGCAACCGTACCTGGTGCGCTATGCCGCGGCGCCCGGCCCCGAGGCCAAGGCGCTGCTGCGCGAGCGGAGCTGGACCATGTGGCGTTATCGCGAGTGGCTGCCGCTCGCCGAGGGCGAGGTCCCTGTGAGCCTGGGCGAGGGCGCCACGCCGTTGCTGCGCTTGGCGCGGCTCGGCCCGAAGTACGGGTTCGAGCGCCTCGTCGTGAAGGATGAGGGCCTGAACCCCACCGGTTCGTTCAAGGCACGGGGGCTTGCGGCCGCGGTTACGCGCGCGGCGCTCGCGGGCGCCAAGACGTTCGTGGTGCCGACGGCGGGCAACGCGGGTGTGGCACTCTCGGCCTACGCCGCGCGGGCCGGCGCGCGGGCGCGGGTGTACGCGCCCCGCAGCACGCCACGCATGATCCTCCACCAGATCGCGCGCTACGGCGCCGAGCTCGAGCTGATCGACGGCCACATCGGCGACTGCGGCAAGGCGGCCCGCGCGTTCGCCGCGGCGACGGGCGCGGTGGACGTTTCGACGCTGCGCGAGCCGTATCGCATCGAAGGCAAGAAAACACTGGGCTTGGAGCTCGCCGAACAGCTGCGCTGGACCCTCCCGGACGCGATCGTGTATCCCACCGGGGGAGGGACGGGCTTGATCGGGATGTGGAAGGCCTTCCAGGAGTTGCGTGCCGCCGGGTGGGTGCATGGCGCGTTGCCGCGGATGTACACCGTGCAAGCGGCGGGCTGCGCGCCGGTGGTGCAGGCGTTCGAGAACGGCGCTGACCGGTGTGAGCCGTGGCCCAACCCCGAAACGGTGGCTGCCGGACTGCGCGTGCCGGGACCGTTGGGCGACCGCCTGATGCTGCGCGCGCTGCGGGAGAGCAACGGCGGCGCCGTGGCGGTGTCCGACAACGTCCTGACGGCCGCGGCCGCCGAGTTACAGGCGTTCGAGGGAGTGGACGCGGCGCCCGAAGGCGGCGCCGCGTTGGCCGCTGCGGTGGCCCTGCGGCGCAGTGGCGCGCTGCGCGCGGACGATCACGTGGTCGTCTTCAATACCGGCGCCGGGTGGCTGTACCAGGCCTAAGCCGTTTATATTGCGGCACTTCGGCCCATGCGCATCGCCATCCTCGATCCGTCCGCCGGTATCAGCGGTGACATGACGCTGGGTGCGCTCCTGGCACTCGGGGTGCCGTCCGCGTGGCTCGAGGAGTTGCCGGCCCGGCTGGGTTTGGACGGCGTGACCGT
Source organism: Gemmatimonadota bacterium (assembly GCA_041487875.1). Lineage (GTDB taxonomy): Bacteria > Gemmatimonadota > Gemmatimonadetes > Gemmatimonadales > GWC2-71-9 > DATLWA01. Next base: position 20,124 of record JBGPOE010000020.1, read on the forward strand.
GACGATCCGCGACGTGCGGCGCTGCGGTGTCGGGTGCAAGCAGATCGAGTTCGCCATTCCGGAGCAGCCGCACGGCCGGCACGTGGGTGAGTTGGTGCGGTTGGTGGAGCGTGCGCCCCTGTCGCCGTGGGTGCGGGAGCGGGCGGTGCGGGCGTTCCGGCTGGTCGGCGAGGCGGAAGGTCGCGTGCACGGGGTGGCGCCGGAGAAGGTGCACCTCCACGAAGTGGGCGCGGTTGACGCGGTGCTCGACATCGTGGGCGGGATCGAGGGTTTCGAGCGGCTCGGCGTCGATGCCATCTACAACCTGCCGGTCGCGGTGGGGAGCGGGTGGGTAGAGGCCGAGCACGGGCGCTTGCCGGTGCCGGCGCCAGCAACCGCCATCCTGCTCGAGGGCGTCGACGCCGCGCACGGCGGCCCGGTGGAAGGCGAAGCGACGACGCCGACCGGCGCGGTGCTGGTGCGGGTGCTGTCGCAAGGGCGGCCGCCCGCGCACTGGCGCCTGGCCGCGAGCGGGTGGGGGGCGGGGCAGCGTGATCCGCAGGGTTACCCCAATGCGCTGCGCATCCTCGTCGCCGAGCAGGCCGCGGAGGCCGCGCGGGTGAGCGTGCTGGCGACGGACGTGGACGACATGAGCCCGGAGTACGTGGAGCCGCTGCGGCAGGCGCTGATGGCGGCGGGCGCGCTCGACGTGGAATTGTGGCCCGTGCAGATGAAGAAGGGCCGGACGGGTTTCCGTGTGGAGGCGCTCGCGCCGCCCGAGCGGGCCGAAGCCGTGACGGCCGCGCTGTTCCAGCACAGCACCACCGCCGGGGTGCGGCGGTGGGATGCGGAACGCGCCACGTTGCCGCGCCGCCAAGTGACGGTGCGGATGGGGCCGGATGTGACGGTGCGGGTCAAGGTGTTGGAGCGGGCCGATGGTACCGGGGTCCGCGTGAAACCGGAGTACGACGACGTGCTCGCCGCCGCTGCGGCGCTGGGGAAGCCACCGTTGGACGTGGCGCGCGCCGCCGAGCGGGATGCGGAAGCGCTCGTCGCCAAATTCAAGGAGCCCGAATGATACTGCGTCGGCTTTCGTTGGTGCTGCTCGCTGCGGTGGCGCTCGCGCCCCGCGTTGTGGCCCAGTCGCACGGTTGGCAGAAGGCCAAGTGTGACATCAAGCCGGGACACTTCCTGGTCAACAGCGCCGTGTTGTACCTGCAAACGGCGGCCGAGACCAAGTTCCCTGATCAGCGTGACAAGGACCTCAAGCAGGCCAAGGACGTGCTGCTGCAGGCGATCACGAGCAAGGGGCAGGACAAGAACGGCGCCGCATGGTACTACCTCGGCCGCTACTACGTCGAAACGAACGATTACGGCGGCGCGGACTCGGCCTTCACGCGCGCGGCCACGATGCAGCCCGGGTGCAAGGACGATATCAACTTCTGGCGGCGCGCGATGTGGGTGCCCGTGCTGAACGCGGGTGTCAAGCAATGGCAGCACGACCAGCTGGACTCGGCGATCGTGAATTTCCGGCTCGCCAACACCATCTTCACGGCCGAGCCGAACAGCTTCCAGTACTTGGCGACGGTCTTCGCCACGCAGGAGCACCTCGACTCGGCAGCCTACTACTACGATCTCGCCGCGCGGGCCGCGAGCGATCCGGCGTTCGCGAAGCAGAAGCGCGAAGCGATGTTCAATCGCGCCGCCGTGCTGTTTCAAGCGAAGCGCTGGGCCGACGCGAAAGTCGCGCTGCAGGCCTACCTCGCGCTCTATCCCAACGATCCCAAGGCGTCGGCGGCGCTGGCGGGGGCCTATAGTGAGCTGGGTCTGCGCGATTCAGCGCTCGGCATCTACAACGGCATCATCGCCCACGCGGATTCGGCGGACCCGCTCGACGTGTTCGAGGCGGGCGTGAAGATCTTCGAAGCGGTGCCGGCCGCGCCCGACACAGCCGCCACGGGCGGCCAGTGCCGTACGGATGCACGACGCGATCGCACCATGACGCTGGCGCGCGTCAAGGCGCATTGCGACTCGGTCACCGCCAAGGCGATGAAAGGCTACGACGCGAGCGTCGCCTCCCAGTATCAATTGGCCGCGCGGGCGTTCGAGTCTGGCTTGCAGCGCAACGTGGCCTACCGCGATGCGCTGTTCAACCTCGCCAACACGTACTACATCATCAAGGACGGCGACCAGATGCTCCCCGTCGCAACGCGGTTGTACGCGGGGGACCCGCTGAATCGCGGCACTGTGCGCCTGATCGCGGGAGCTTGGTTGTTGCGGCAAAAGAACGACTCGGCGCTCTACTACCTGGCGCGCGTCGATTCGCTGATGCCGGTCGAGGTCACCGTGTCGGGCTTTGCGCCAGACGAGCAAAGCGCCGCGATTACTGGGCTCATCACGAATTTCCACACCAAACCCAGCACGCCGCTCAAGCTCACGTTCGACTTTTTGGACGGGAAGGGCGCCGTGATAGCATCGCAGACGGTGGACGTTCCCGCCATCGACGCGGGTGGGAATTACCAGTTCCAGACGAAGGCGATCGGGGCTGGCATCGTCGCCTGGCGGTACAAAATCTCGAGTTGACGCTCCGGGTTGGTCGGGGCATTTTTCGCGCAGTTCGCGGGCGTAATTCAGTGGTAGAATGCCAGCTTCCCAAGCTGGACGTCGCCGGTTCGAATCCGGTCGCCCGCTCTCTTTGACTCGCTGAGGATGAGCATGGAACAACTCGGCGTGCTCGAAGACCTGGCGATCATCTTCACGGTGTCGCTGGTCGTCGTCCTCGTCTTCCATCGCCTTCGCCTTCCGCCGGTTCCCGGCTTCATCGTCGCGGGCGTCCTGCTCGGACCCAACGCGCTCGGGTTGGTGGGCGACGTCGGCAGCGTGGATCGTCTCGCCGAGGTCGGCGTCATTCTCCTGCTCTTCACCGTCGGCATCGAGTTCTCGGCCGGGCGCCTGCGGGCCCTGGGCCTGCGGGGACTGGGGGTCGGTCTCACGCAGGTCGTGCTCACCACGCTGGTGGCCGCCGCCGCGTCCCTCGCGCTGCGGGCGCGATGGCAGACGGCGCTGTTCGTCGGGTTCCTCGTGGCGCTCTCGAGCACCGCCATCGTCTTGAAGATTCTGGCCGACCGCGGCGAGATCGACGCGCCGCACGGCCGGGTCGCGACCGGCGTCCTGATCCTGCAGGACCTCTGCATCGTCCCGATGATGCTGGTCCTGCCCTTCCTGTCAGGCCAGGCGAGCGGGGGTGTGGGCGCATTGGCCTTCGCGATGGGTAAGGCCGCGCTCGTGGTGGTCGGGACGATCGTGGCGGCGCGGGCCCTCGTGCCCCGCGCGCTGGCGGCCATTCTCGCGACGCGCAGCCGGGAACTCTTTCTCATCGCCGTGATTCTGGTTGGGACGCTCACGGCGCTGGGCACGGCGGCGGCGGGCGCATCGCTCGCGCTGGGCGCATTTCTCGCGGGGCTCGTGCTGTCGGAGTCCGACTACGGACACCAGGCGCTGGCGGAGCTGCTGCCATTCCGCGACGTGTTCATTTCGTTGTTCTTCGTCACGGTCGGGATGCTCGTGGACTTCGGCTACCTGCGGCACCACGCGGTGCTCGTCGCCACGGGCGTCGCCGCCGTGATGAGCGGCAAGACGCTGCTGGCGAGCGCGGGACCCGCACTCGCGGGCTATGCGGGACGCGTGTCGCTGCTCGCCGGGATCGCGGTCGCGCAGATCGGCGAATTCTCGTTCGTGCTGGCGCGCGAAGGGCGCTCCGCCGGCCTGCTCGGCACCGAGGCGTACCAGGCATTTCTCGCCGTGGCGGTGCTCACCATGCTCGTGACGCCGTTCGCGTTAGCCGCGGGCCCGCGTCTGGTGGACCGGCTGGGCGGGCTCACCCGGCTGCTGCCTGGGCGAACGGCGCTGGCGGAGGTAGGGCAGGCGGAACCGCTCGCCGATCATGTCATCGTCGTCGGCTACGGGCTCAACGGAGCGAACCTCGCCACCGCCCTGCGCTCGATCAACGTGCCTCACCTCGTGGTCGACGTGAACGCCGCCAACGTGCGGCAGGCGCGCGCCCGCGGTGAGGCGGCGTTCTACGGCGATGCGACGCGCGAGGAAATCTTGCGGACGCTGGGCATCGAGCGGGCGCGGCTGCTCGTGGTGGCGATCTCGGATCCCGAGGCCACCCGCCGCATCGTCCGGATCGCCCGCGGCCTGAATGCCGGCCTGCACATCATCGCCCGCACGCGCTACGTGGTGGAAATCCCTGAGCTCACGCGCCTCGGCGCGAATGCGGTGATTCCCGAGGAATTCGAGACGTCGATCGAAATCTTCTCCCGCGTGCTGGGGCACTACGGCGTGGCACGCGCCGAGGTGGACCGGCTCGTCACGGACGTCCGGGCCGAACACTACGCCGCCCTGCTGAGCCCGGAAGGGAAGCCGGCGGGCGGCCGCGTCGTGCCGGGAGTGCCGCAACTCGGCGTGGAACGCCTCACGCTGGAGACGGGTGCGCACGCCGTGGGCCGGAGCCTTGCGGACTTGCAGCTCCGCACGCGGACGGGCGCCCTCGTGCTATGCCTCACGCGCGACCGGGAGGACCTGCCGACGCCCGATCCGCGCCTCTCGTTTGCGGCGGGGGACTTGCTCCTGATCGCCGGGCAGCCGGCGCAGCTCACCGCGGCGCGCCAGCTGCTGACGGCGGGACACCTGCCGCCGCCCGCCTGAACGGGCGTCGTTGACACCGCGCCGGGCGGGCGGAGATTACGCGGCGGGAGGAAGCGCCATGCCAACCGTCCGTCCGTGGATCGCCAGCCTCGTGGTACTCGCCGCACCGTGTCTCGCCGCGCAGAACGCTTGGGTCGGTCCGAAACCGCCGTGCGACATCAAGCCGGGCCACTTTCAGGTCTCCACGGCCGCCCTGAATCTGAAGATTGCCGCCGAGCAGCCGACGCAGCGCGATCACCTCTTGAGGCAAACGCAGGACGTGCTCACCCGCGCAATCGTCCAGAACAAGCAGGACAAGAATCCCGCAGCTTGGTACTACTTCGGCCGCTATTACGTGGAGGTCGGCGACGCGGCCGGAGCCGATTCGGCGTTCAGCAAGGCGGAGGCCCTGGCGCCCCAATGCGCGGCGGATATTCACGGCCAGCGCGAGCGAATTTGGACCACCACGTTGAACGACGGCCTCCGCGCCTGGCAGGAGAACAAGGCCGACAGCGCCGTCGCCCTGCTCGGATTGGCCCAGCGGCTCCTCCCCGAGAACCCCGATGTCTACTTCCGGCTGGGCGACCTATACGCAGGCCAGAACCAGCTCGATTCCGCCGCCGCCTATTTGCGCCGGGGCATCGAGCGCGCGGGCAGAGATACGGCTTGGGCGGCGCGCCGCCGTGACGGCCTCGCCACACTCGCGCGCCTGTATCAGGCCAGAGCGGAGCAGGATCCCGCGGTGCAGACCTGGGAGCGCACGCGCGCCGCGCGCGACTCGATCAACCGCGCCGTCGCCGTCGATTCCGGCGTGCTGGCGCGGGTGCTCGCCTCCGCCGCGTCGCGCCGCGCGCGCGGCGCCCGGCTCGCCCCAGCCGATCAGGCGTCGTTCAGCCGCGATTCTGCCGCCCGCGCTCAGGCGGTCGAGGCAGGGCGGGCGGACCGCGGAGCGCTCGCGCCCCGGGTGGCGGCGGACAGCGCCGCGGTGCAGGCGGCATTCGCCCCCGCCATTGCCGCGTACCGCGAGCTCGTGAGCGCGTCTCCCCAAGCGGTGGACGTCGCGGCCGGACTGGCGAATATCTACGCCGAAAGCGGGCGCGACGCTGAGGCGGCGGGATTCTTCGATTCGCTGTACGCGGGGGCCGGGCTGGCGCCGAGCGTCGTGATCGACGCCGGGCGCCGCATCCTCGGAACCGGCCTCCTCCTCGCGGGCACCCGGGTGCTCAGTCGTGGGGTCGATCAGTCTCCCGTGGTCCGGGATGCGCTGTACGATCTCACGCTCGGCTACTACCGGCTGGGGGACTCGGCGCGTACCCTGCCGGCGGCGCGACGGCTGGTGGCGCTCGACCCCCTGAATCGCGCCTCCGTGCGCTTGGTTGCGGCCGCCTGGGAGCTGCGGGGCCGCCGCGACTCCGTCGCGAAGTACCTTGCTTTGGTCGACAGCGGTGTCGGGGTCGAAGTCACCGTCACGAGCTTCGCTCCTGACTCCACCGGGGCCGCCTTGAGTCTCACCGCGGCCAACCTTCGCACCACCACCCCCTCCAAGCCCCTGCGCCTGCAGGTGGAGTTCCTGGACGCCAAGGGCGCTGTCTTGAGCGCCCAGACCGCTGATATCCCCGTCCTGCCGCCGGGCCAGAGCCAGCAGTCCCAGCTCCACGCCGCGGCCAAGGGGGTCGTCGGCTGGCGTTATCGCGCCCTCTAGGCGATATTAGGTCCTCGGAAGTTGGGGCGGCAGTTGCAGTTGCGACCTCCGCCTTCAGAAACTCCTTGAACCACCAGGCGGCGGGAGTGATTCGCGTGCAAGCGGTTGCGCCCGGTACACTGGGCGCCGAGTTGGGCCTGAGCCCCGGAACGGAGCTGCTCGCAATCGGCGAGCGGCCGCTGGAGGACTTCCTCGACTGGGAGTTCCTGACGGCGGACGAGCAGTTCCTGTTGCGCGCGCGCCTGCCGAGCGGGGAAGAGGTGGAGTACGACATCGAGCGGCCGGAGGGTCTGCCGATGGGCGTGACACTGGAGCCGCCGCGTATCCGGCGCTGCGCCAACCATTGTGACTTCTGCTTTGTGGACGGCAATCCGGCGGGGGCGCGCGAGGCGCTGTGGATCCGCGACGACGATTACCGTCTGTCCTTCCGCTACGGCAACTTCGCCACGCTCACGAACCTGAAGCCGTGGGACGTCGAGCGCATCGTGGAATATCACCTGTCGCCGTTGTACGTGTCGGTGCATGCGACCGATCCCGTCGTGCGCCGCTGGATCCTGCGCAACCCCGAGGCGCCGGACGTCGTGCCGCAGCTGCGCGACCTGGCGGGCCGGGGCATCGACTTTCACGCCCAGGTGGTACTCGTTCCGGGGGTGAACGACGGCGGGCAGCTCGAGCGCACGCTGGCGGACCTGTGGAGTCTGGGCGAGCCGATTCTGTCGGTATCGGTGGTGCCCGTGGCGCTGACCGAGTTCAGCAAGCGCCACTTGGTGCGTGAGCTCACCCGCGACGAGTGCCGGGCGGGGCTCGCCACGGTGGATCGCTTCGCCACCCGCGCGGTGAGTGAGCGTGGCGTGCCGTGGTGCTACGGCGCGGACGAGCTGTACTTGCGCGCGGGTGAGGCGCTGCCGCCCGCGGAGTGGTACGGCGATTTCGAGCAGCGTGAGAACGGCGTGGGGGCGGTGCGGTATCTGCAGGGCCGCATCGCCGCGGCCCGCGGCCGGTACCCGGATCTCGCGGGGAAGCGCATCGGTGTGGTGACCGGAACGGCCATGGGGGGCTTGATGGCACACGTGCTCGAGCCGCTTACGGCTGAGACGGGGGCGCGCTTCGAGGTGCTGGCGCTCGAGAACCCGCTGTACGGCACTTCCGTGACGACGGCCGGGTTGCTGCCGGGCCGCGCCATTCAGGATGCGCTGCGGGGCCGGCGCGATCTCGATCTGGCGCTGCTGCCGGCCGAAGCGGTGAACGACGACCTGCTGTTCATAGATGACATCGAGGCCCACGCCCTCGCGGCCTCGTTGCCGATGCCCGTGCGGCTGTCCTACGACTTCGCCGATGCGCTGGTGGAAGAGGGTGTGCCCGCATGAAGACGCCCACCGTCGCGATCATCGGACGTCCCAACGTGGGGAAATCGACGCTATTCAATCGGCTGATCGGTCGCCGCGAGGCGATCGTGGACGGCCGTCCCGGTGTCACGCGCGACCGCAATTTCGCCGCCGCCGACTGGAACGGCCGGCGCTTCTGGATGGTGGATACCGGCGGACTCGTCCCGGAAGCCACCGACCCGCTGAATCGCGCCGTTCGGGCGCAAGTGGAGCAGGCGATCGCCGCGAGCGACGTAGTGGTGTTCCTCGTCGACGTGGCGGCGGGTGTGCATCCGGCCGACCTGGAAATCGCGCAATATCTGCGCAAGGCCCGGCGGACGACGCTGCTCGTCGCCAACAAGGCCGACCAGCTGCCCAATGACACGCGGCATCTCGCCTTCTACGAGCTGGGTCTGGGCGACCCGTTCCCCATCTCGGCCGCGGTGGGGAAGAACTCCGGCGACCTGCTCGACCGCATCGTCGCCGCGCTGCCCGAGGCGGCGGACGAGCCGGAGACCGACGCGATTCACGTGGCGGTGGTGGGCCGGCCGAACGTGGGCAAGTCGTCGCTCGTCAACCAACTCCTGGGGGAAGACCGCCTGGTGGTGGCCGCCGAGCCGGGCACCACGCGCGATTCCATCGACACGCCGCTGGAGCACGCCGGCCATACGCTCGTGTTCATCGACACGGCGGGTCTGCGCAAGCGCAGCAAGGTCCAGGACGATATTGAATTCTACTCGACGCTGCGCACCGCGCGCGCCATGGAGCGCGCCGACGTGTGCGTGCTGGTGGTCGATGCGACCGACGGCCTGCACGCGCAGGATTTGAAGATCGCGAACGACGCGTGGGATCGCGGCGCCGGCGTCATCATCGCCGTCAACAAGTGGGACCTGATCGAGGAGAAGGAAACCAACACGGCTGTGCGCGGCGAGCGCGAGCTCAAAGCCGGGGCGCCGTTCCTCGAGTTCATCCCGTTCCTCTACGTGTCGGCCAAGACGGGCCAGCGCGTTCCGCGGCTGCTCGATCTGATCGTCGCGGTGGCGGCTGAGCGCGAGAAGCGCGTGCCGACGTCGGAAGTGAACCGCGTGCTCGAGGACCTGTTGAATCGTCAGCAACCGCCCCAGCCCGTGGGGGAGCCGGTGCGCGTGTTCTACGCTTCACAGATCGGTACCGCACCGCCCAAGTTCGCGCTGATCGCGAACCGGCCCGAGGCGATCCCGGAATCCTACGTGCGCTACCTCGTGAACGGTTTTCGCGCCGCTTGGGAGTTCACCGGCGCCCCCGTCAACGTGAAGCTGCGGCGCAAGCGCAAGGAGCGGCGGTGAGCACCGTGTTGTGGCTCCTCGCGGCCTACCTGGTGGGCGCCACGCCCACCAGCTACATCGCCGGGCGGCTGGGGCGCGGCATCGACTTGCGCGCGCACGGCTCGAAGAACCTCGGCGCCACGAACGTCTACCGCTTGTTGGGCTGGAAGTACGCCATTCCGGTGGGTGTGATCGACGTCGCGAAGGGGGCGGTGCCCGTGGTCCTGTTCGGACGGTGGGCGGGCGGCCCCGAGTGGCTGCCGCTGGCGCTGGGCGTCGCGGCGGTGCTGGGGCACATGTTCTCGCCGTACGTGCGCTTCCGCGGCGGCAAGGGCGTGGCGACCGCGGCGGGCGTGTTCCTCGCGCTCGCGCCGTTGCCGCTCCTGACTGCGGTCCCGGTGTGGGGATTGTCGTTGTGGATCACGGGCTACGTGTCGCTTAGCTCGATCATCGCGGCGGCGACGTTCCCCGTGTGGGTGCGCCTGCTCGAGCCGGGCCAGCCCTATACGTTCTGGGCCAGCGTGGTGGTGGCCGCATTGATCGTGTTCGCCCACCGCGCCAACATCCAGCGCTTGGTCGCGGGGACGGAGAATCGCTTCGGCACGCACAAGGGAGTGGCGGCGTGACGCGCGTCGCCGTGATCGGCGGCGGCGCGTGGGGCACCACGCTTGCCGATCTGCTCGCCCACAAGGGCATGACCACGATGCTGTGGGCGCGCGAGCCCAAAGTGGTGGAGGGCATCAACCGCCGGCACATCAACAGGATGTTCCTGCCGCGTTGCAAACTGGCCCCGGAGCTCCGCGCCACGGGCGACCTGCGGGAGGCCGTGCGGGATGCTGAAGTGGTCGTCTCCGCGGCGCCGTCGCACGCGGTGCGCGCGGTCATGTCCGAGGCAGGGAAGGGGATGGTGAGCCACGCGCTGGTGATCAGCGTGTCCAAGGGGCTCGAGCCCGAGCGCCTGGCGACCATGACGGAAGTGTTGGGCGACGCGCTGGAGTCGGGCACGCCCGTCGCGGTGGTGTCCGGTCCGTCGTTCGCGCAGGAGGTGTTCAAGCGCCAGCCGACGGCCGTGGTGGCGGCGGCGGAGACCGAGGAGATCGCGCGGGAGGCGCAGCACATTCTCTCGACGCCGCAGTTCCGCGTCTATTCCTCCACCGACGTGACCGGGGTCGAGCTCGGTGGGGCGTTGAAGAACGTCATCGCCCTCGCGGCCGGGATACTCGAGGGCTTGGGACTGGGATACAACACGCGGGCCGCGCTGATCACGCGAGGGCTCGCCGAGATCACCCGCCTCGGCGTGGCGCGGGGCGCGAGCCCGCTGACGTTCGCGGGGCTCGCAGGGATGGGCGACTTGATTCTCACCGCCACGGGCCCGCTGTCGCGCAATCGCGCGTTGGGGGAAGCGATCGGCCGCGGCGAGTCCCTCGAAGCGGCCTTGAAGGGCAAGAAGACGGTGGCTGAGGGTGTGGAGACGGCGCGGGCGGCGGTGGCGCTGGGCGAACGGCACGACGTCGAGCTGCCGATCGCGCGCGAAGTGAGCGCCGTGCTGTTTGGGGGAAAGCCCCCGCGCCAGGCGGTGGCCGACCTGATGGAGCGGGACCTCAAAGCGGAGCAATGGCGATGAGCTCTCCCCATCCGGTGCAGGAGTTCTTCTCGATCGGCGAGGTCTGCCAGCTCACCGACTTGAAGCCGCACGTGCTGCGCTACTGGGAGAGCCAGTTCCGGTTCCTGAGCCCCGCCAAGAACCGCTCCGGCAACCGCGTGTACCAGCGCCGCGAGATCGAGTTGATCATGCTCGTGAAGCACCTGCTGTACACCGAGAAGTACACGATCGACGGGGCACGCCAGAAGATCGAGCAGTATCGCCGCTCGGGCGAGCTCAAGCCCGAAGCGCGGCGCGCGCTCGCTACGGAGACGGTGAACGATCTGCGCGCGGAGCTGCAGGCGATTCTCGGGATTCTCGAGGGGGAGACCCCACCCGATGCCGGCGCGCGCTGACGCGCGGCTCGCGGTGATCATCCCGGCCTACGAGGCCGCGGCGACGGTGGCGGGAGTGGTGACGGCGGCGCGCGCCGCGGTGCCCGGTGCCGCCCTGTACGTGGTGGACGATGGCTCGCGCGACGCCACCGCCGCCGTCGCGGCGGCGGCCGGCGCCACCGTGCTCGGACACTCCCGCAATCGCGGCAAGGGCGCCGCCCTCGCGACCGGGTTCGCCCGTGCCCTCGCGGACCACGGCGACGTGCTCGTGACGCTCGACGCCGACGGGCAGCATCCCGCCTCGGAAATTCCCCGGGTGGCGGGCCCCGTGGCGGCGGGTGTCGCCGATCTCGTCCTCGGTGCGCGCGCCCGGCGCGGGGACATGCCCTGGCCGCGCCGGCTCACCAATTGGCTCTCGGCGGCGCTCGCTTCCCGCATCGGCGGCGCGGCCGTCGCCGATGCTCAATCCGGCTTCCGCGCCATCTCCCGGCGGCTCGCCGAGGCCGTGCGGCCTTCCCAGACCGGTTACGATTTCGAGACGGCGTTCTTGCTCGCCGCGCTGGCGGGGGGATTCCGCGTGCAGACGGCGCCCATCCCGACCATCTATCAGGGCGCACGCAGCCATTTCCGCCGGTGGAGCGATACCTGGGGGCAGGCGCGCGTGTTCGCCCGCTACGGGCGGCACATCTTGTTCGGGGCGCGATGAACATTCTGGTGTCCAACGACGACGGCATTCTGGCGCCCGGCCTGGCCCTGCTCGCCGACGTGTGCGCGGCGGTGGGCCACGTGACGGTGGTGGCTCCGGACCGCGAGCAGAGCGGCACGTCGCACTCGCTCACGCTGCACCGGCCGCTGCGCGCCACCCGGCGGGCCGACGGTGCCTATCAGGTGGACGGCACCCCGTCGGACTGCGTGCTCCTGGCCGTCGGCGCCCTGATGCCCGAGAAGCCCGACTTCGTCTTCTCGGGGATCAATCACGGCCCCAACATGGGGGAGGACGTGCTGTACTCGGGCACCGTCGCCGCCGCGATGGAGGGTCTCGCCGCCGGTATTCCCAGCGTCGCAGTCTCCTACGGGAGCTTCGACCTCGAGTACCTCGAGAGCCACCGCGACCGCCTCAAGCGGCTCGTCGAAGGCATCGTGCGCTTCAAGGACTTCCCCAAGAATACGCTGCTCAACGTCAATCTCCCGCCCGTCCACGGCGCCGAAGTGAAGGGCATCCGCGTGACACACCTCGGCAGCCGCGTGTTCCACGAGGAGATCGCGCGCATGAAAGACCCCTGGGGCCGCGATATCTACTGGATCGGGGGCGGCCAGGTCACGTGGTCGGGCGGTGACGAGTCGGACGTCCGCGCCACGCACGATGGTTACATTTCCGTCACTCCGCTGCACGTCGATCTGACCAACTACGCTCTGCTCGAGGCGGTGCGCTCGTGGAATCTCGGCGCCTGAGCGGCACGGCCGACACCTTCGGCGGCTATCGTGCCCGCTTGGTGGAAACGCTGCGGGGCAGGGGCATCCAGGATCTCGCGGTGCTCAAGGCGTTCGCCGAAACGCCGCGGCATCTGTTCGTGCCGGAAGCCGTGCGCCATCGCGCGTATGAGGACAGCGCCCTGCCGATCGGGGCCGGACAGACCATTTCCCGGCCCTATACGCAGGCCCGTTATCTCGAGACCCTGCGGCTCACGGGTCGCGAGCGCGTGCTCGAGATCGGCACCGGGTCCGGGTACCAAACCGCGTTGCTTGGCGCGCTGGCGGATCAGGTGTTCACCATCGAGCGGGTGCGCGCCCTCGCCGAGGCCGCCCGGGCCGCCCTGCGCGCCGCGACGGTGGCCAACGTGTCGATTCTGGTGGGCGATGGCACGCTCGGCTGGAGCGCCTACGCTCCCTACGACGCCATCCTCGTCGCGGCGGGCGGGCCCCAAGTGCCGCCGCCGCTGGTCGAGCAGCTGGCGCCGGGCGGCCGCATGCTCATCCCGCTGGGCGAACGGGGGACGCAGGTCCTGACGCTCGTCGAGCGCGCCCCCGAAGGCATACGCCAGACGCCGCTCGACGGCGCGCGCTTCGTCCCGCTCCTCGGAGAACACGGCTTCGATGCTTGACTCATTCGTCCACTGGCTGCTGGAGCGGTTCCGCGACCTCGGCTACCCGGGCATCATCGTCCTGATGGCGATGGAATCGTCCGTCCTGCCGGTGCCGAGCGAGCTCGTGATGCCGCCTGCCGGCTACCTCGCGGCCAAGGGCGAGATGAATCTCTTCATCGCCATCGCGTGCGGCGTGCTCGGGAGCGTCACGGGGGCCCTCGCCAATTACGGCTTGGCTTGGTGGCTCGGCCGCGCGGTGATCCGGCGGCTGGGACGCTACCTGCTGATCAGCGAAAAGTGGCTCGATCGCGCGGAACGATTCTTCGACCGCCATGGCGAGATCAGCACGCTCCTGGGCCGCATGCTGCCCGTGATCCGTCATCTCATCTCCATCCCGGCCGGGATCGCCCGCATGTCCTTGCCGCGGTTCGTGCTGTTCACGGGGCTGGGCGCCCTTCTGTGGTGCAGTATCCTGGCGGGCATCGGCTACGTCTTGGGACAGCATGAGGACGTCCTCAGCAACGTCGAGGTGCAGCGTTACGTGAGCCGCGCGTTGGCCTACCTGATTCCAGCCCTCATCGTCACCGTGATCATCTACGCCTGGAGGCAGCGCCGCGCGGGGGCCAAGGCGCCGTGAGCCACGCCGCCCGCTACCTGGTGCAGGGGCGCGTCCAGGGTGTGGGGTTCCGGTGGTTCGTCTCGCGTACGGCGCAGCTACTGCGGCTGATCGGGTGGGTGGCGAACTTACCCGACGGTGGTGTGGAGGTCGTGGCGGCTGGCGACACGAGCCGGCTCGGTGAGTTGGAGCAGGCGCTGCGACGTGGCCCTCCCGCCGCGCACGTCACGCATGTGGAGAAAGCAGAGTATCCACACGAGACAGACCTTGGTAATTCGTTTGAAATCAGATGATTGACGCGCAACCCACGGAATCAGGGGAAACAATCAGACCTTGCACCATGCTGCGTAACCCCCTTATTCTTAAACGCTTAGCCCCTGTAGCTCAGGTGGATAGAGCAGCGGTTTCCTAAACCGTTGGCCGGGTGTTCGAGTCACCCCAGGGGCACTGGGGTTGTCGAACGACGCGGTAAGAAACCCGCAGGCATGCAAAGGATCTGGGACGGCAATGGCGGCAACCGGAGCGACGACGGCGCGGATCGGTGACGACCAGGATCTGGCCGCCAGGTGGTGGGCGTGGATTCAGGGCCACCGTCAGGCGAGCACGTACGGCGGCTTGGCGATCGTGGCCGTCGCGGGGCTGTTGTGGTGGAATCACATCTCGACGCGGCAGAGCGAGGAGCGCGCCGGCACAGCGTTGAACGAAGCCCGTCTCGCGTTCGAGACCAAGAACTACCCACTGGCTTCAAGCGAGCTGTCGCGCGTGGCCGAGAATTACTCCGGTACACGCGCCGCGCAGGAGGCCACCATCCTCCTGGCGCAGATTCGGCTGCTACAGGGCCAGAGCCAGCAGGCGATCGAGCAACTGAAGGCCTTCGCTCCGAAGGCGGATGCCGCGTACCGCGGCCAGGCGTACGGGCTGCTCGGTGCGGCCTACGACAACGTCGGCCATCCCGCGGAGGCCGCGGCGGCCTACGAGCAGGCCGCGGCGGCGTCCCAGATGGACTTCCTGCGGGCGCAGTTTCTCTCTGATGCGGGGCGCGCCTGGGTGGCGGCGGGGGATACGGCAAAGGGGGTTGCCGCCTATCAGTCCATCGTCACGAAGTACGATTCGCTGGGTACTGCCACCGAGGCGAAGGTGCGCTTGGGGGAGCTGACCCAGGGTGCGTGGAAGGCGCCAGCCAAGTAAGGGGCCTGGAAGCCTAGGCCCCGTCTTTCTTGGGTCGTGTTTAACTTCGTATAATAGATGTTATGTTAAGTAGTGGCGTGTAGAAGTGTGGACAACTCGCCTATGTCAGCACCCCCCGGAACACCACTCGAGCCTCCCCCGCCAGCCAAACATCGTCGTATCGGCCGTCCTTGCCGCGCTTGGCCTTCACCTCGAGCGTTCGGCCGCTCCTGGTGTGGATCGCTGCTGGGAGCTTCGAGACCCCCCAACGGTCCAACGCGCACGCCGCGGCCACCGAGCCGGTGCCACACGCCAGCGTCTCCGCCTCCACGCCGCGCTCGTAGGTCCGCATGCGCCAGCCGCCATTGCTCTTGGAGATGAAGTTGACGTTGGCGCCGGCCGGACCGACCGCCGGGTCGAACCGCAGCGCTTTGCCGCGAACCGGGAGGTCGAGCTGCTCGACGTCATCCATGAGGATGACCAGGTGCGGCACGCCCACGAGCGCTAAGGCGGCCTTCTTCTCGAGGTGGGCGGTCGCGAGGCCAGGCACGTCAGCCGGTGGCGCCACCGCTGCGAGGCGCAGCTCTGCGCGCTCCCCCTGGCCTGGGTAGCGTCCCTCGGAGACGCCGGCGTCGGTCTCCAGCCGGAAGGCCGGCCCCCGCACGATGCCCAGCTGCACGGCCAGCCGGGCGCTGCACAGCGCCGCGTTGCCGCACATCGCCGCGTGCGAACCATCGCTGTTGTAGTAAACCATACGGGCGGCGCCCGGCTCCGCGCCGGGGCTCACAAACACCAGACCATCGGCGCCAACGCCCGTACCACGGGCGCACACATCGCGGATCTCTTCCGGGCGCCAGTCGCCCGGCTGCGACAGGCGGCCGTCCACGATGACGAAGTCGTTCCCCGACCCCGTCATCTTGTAGATCGGCAGCCCGACTAGATCCGGCCGAACCATGACATCCACCGTAGGCGCGGCACCATCCACACGGCTTCGCGCACGATCGCCTTGCTCATCTTGCTCTGTCCCTCGGTGCGGTCCACGAACACGATGGGAATTTCGGCGAGCTTGAACCCTTTGCGCCAGGCCCGCACGCTCATCTCGATCTGGAAGGCATAGCCGTTGGACCGGACCTGTGACAGGTCCAGAGCCTCGAGCACGTGCCTGCGAAAGCACTTGAACCCCCCCGTCAGGTCCCAGATGCGCAGACCCGTGATCCAGCGCGCGTAGATGTTGGCGCAGTAGGACAACAGCAGGCGGCCCATCGGCCAGTTCACCACGGTGACGCGGCCTCCCAGGTAGCGGGAGCCGAGGACCACGTCGGCCGACGCGATGGCCCTGAGAAAGTCCTTGAGGTGGGCCGGGTCGTGCGAGAAGTCGGCGTCCATTTCGAACGCGTAGTCGTAGCCCCGCTCTATCGCCCAGCGAAACCCCGCCAAATAGGCAGTGCCGAGGCCGAGCTTCCCTTCTCGGTGCAGTACGTGGACACGCGGGTTCATCTGGGCGAGGCCATCGGCCAGCCGGCCCGTACCGTCCGGCGAATTGTCGTCCACCACGAGGATCTCAAGTCGCAGGTCCTGGGCGAGCACCTGCGGCACGAGGTTGGGGAGGTTCCCCGCCTCGTTGAATGTGGGGATGATGACGAGGGCCCGCTCAGCCACGGGGCGTGCCTCGGGTAAACAGGAGTACCGCCACCGGCGCGCCAACCTCCGTGAGAGTCAGTAGCACACGTGAAGCGACGCTCAGGGCCACCGCCCCGCCCGCGCCCAAGGCCGGCGTGAGCAGGCCGATCAACACCACCTCACGCACTCCCACGCCCCCCGGCGCGAACAGGGCCAGCAGGCCCAGCACGTACCCCAAGGCGAAGACGCCGAGGGCGGTCGCGATGGGCAGCGTGCCGGGCAAGCCGAGGCCCCGGGCCAGGAGCCAAAACGCCGTGCCGTGAGCGATCCAGCTCACGATGCCGAGCGCCGCGCTCTCGGCGACGGCCATGAGCGGCAGCGCCCGAACCTGCGCACTGCCGCCGATCAAGCGTGCGAAGACCCGTACCGCGCGGCTCCACGCGAGGAGACCGATGGTCGCCACGGCCACCAACGCGGCCGCGCCCAGCCGTAGGCCCGATGCCGCACCCGGCGTGGCGGCGGCGACCAGCGCGATGGCCGTCCCGACCGCCACCGCCTGAATGGCGAAGGCCGAGGCTCCGGCCGCCCACGGTTCCACGCCGGCCCGTTGCGCCAGCACGATCAATCCCGCCACGGTCCACACCTTCCCCGGGACGTAGCGACCCAGGCTCGCCACCAGCCATACGCGGACCGCCTGCCAATATGGGACGCGCTGGTCCCAGCCGGCGAGAATCCGGCGCCACGCTTCGACGCTGATGCCGTAGCTGGTGAGGACGACGACGACCGAGAGCGCGATCCACCAGGGGTGCCAGGTCAGAGACACATGGAGCGTGCGGAACTCATTCCAGTTCCGGACGATCGCACTCCACGCCAGGCGGGCGACGACTGCCGCCACGGCGAGTTGGAGGGCCCACCACAGCCAGCGCCGGCCGCGTCGGGAAGGTCCGGCGGGACGCTCGCCGGCTTGCTCGATCTGGATCCCGTTGGTGGCGGGCGGGTCGATCGGCACGCTAGTTCGGCGACAGGGCTGGCAGTTGGCGCGCGGTGATGAATTCCGCCCGCGCGCCCGCTGCGTCACAGGCGCGCAACAGCGCCTCGAGGTTGGCCCGTACGCTCTCCAAGCTGTACAGCGGGCTGCGGTTCGGCACGAACTCGTCGGCATGAGAGTGCGTCACGAAGAACACGGGATCCCCTTCCCCGCTCCGCAGCGTCTTGCGCAGCTGCGCCACGAGGGGAGCGAAGAATGGAGGCCGGCCGCTGACGTTGATGCAATAGGTCGGGCGGCGCAGCGCATCCCACAGTTGCGCTACATCTCTCGTCTTGCGCCCGAGCTGAAGCCCGCTGACCAGGCCCCACATCCGTGAAGTCGAGACAAAGCCCGGCACCTCGAGCAAGCGGAAGGCGCGCTCCTCCCCCCGTGCGGGACGCCGGTAGTCGGACCGTGACGGCCGGTAAGGGGCACGCGGACTGATCCGCCAGTCGAAGAGATTCTCCCACTTGGCCGGACGCCGGCCCGTGAGCGTGCGGAATCCCGGCACCGCCGACAGATCGGCGGTGATGCCCAGGTTCTCGAGCGCGGCGAACGTGCGGTCATTGTGATATCCCCACCCCATGCGCACACTCGTGAGCGGGCCGGGAAACCCCGCGGCCAGCTCGCGATGCGTTCGCTGCAGCATGTCCACCTGCCAATCCACGTCTGCGATCTCCTGGATCCATGCACCGTTCGCTCGGGCGCGTCGCCAAAAATGCGGATGCCACGCGAGCTCGTCCCCGCCCTCCTGGACGGACCGCAGCAGCGGCCCGTGGGCAGCGACGAACCAGCTATACGTCCCGCACATCTGCCGGACCTGGTCGTCAGCACGGAGAAACCACGTGAACACCGGCCCCCGGCCGCGGCTGTCCGTCAGGCCCCGCACCGCTTCTTTGACCGCCGGCAGACCTTCCGTGGCGCCCCGCCACGCGAGCTCGGCGGGGCTGACGCCCTCCAGCAGGCTGGCGCGGTCGGGGTCGACGTCGCAGCCGATGACGATGTACACCGCGCGCCCGGCCGTGCGCCTCACCACAAGTCGTCGAGATCGGAGTCGAAGAAGTCGACCCGAATGTCTCCCTCGACGCCCGCGGCGAGGACCACCGGATAGGGGCGCGTAACGTACATGCCGCATGAGCGGAACGCGTCCGCCTCCCGCACCGATCCGAGCCCGACGATGCCGTAGGTCCCGCGCGCGGCGGTGACGGCGAAACGCATGGCTTCCGCCAGCAAGTCCTGTCGTGCCGTTTTGGAGCCGACCAAAGCGCACACCTTCACCAGGTCCATATCCTTGACATGATGCTTGGCGCGGCGATGGACGACGAAACCGTCAATCGCTCCTGCACCATCGCGATGCAAGAACGCATGATACGTGCGGTTGGGCTGGGCGAGCTTGTAATTCAGGAAGGTCGCGTTGCGAACGCCGTACAGCTGGTACTGCTCCTGCAGCAACCGGTCCCAGATGTGATCCCATTCCGGCAGAAACCGCGCGATCGCCTCGATTGTCCCGAACCGCACGCGTGTCTGTGGGCGCCGCACGGCGTTGGCGAGCATCATTACGGGCGCCAGGGCGGCCGGCTTCTTCCAATAGGCCAGGGCTTTGCCGGGCGCGAAGAATCTGGCGTAGTAGTTGTTGGCGTGCCGGATGATCTGGTGCCCGCGGCGGAGGTATGCCGGCTCGATCGCCGGGACGACCCCCACGGCCGCGTACTTGAGGCCGGGCGCCGTCTCACACGCCGCCAGCAGCTGGCGGCCGGCGGCCTTGCGCGTCGCGTCGTCGGACATGTCGAGGACCAGTGTGATCCCCCACCCGAGCGTTACCGGCGGGCGTCCGTTGGCGTGACGAAACTCGTGGGCCACCTGGGCGATGTGGCCCACGACCCTTCCTCCGGCCAGGGCCAAATACCGCGTGCAGTGCTGCCATTCGTAGAGCGACCGCTCGGCCAGCTCCGGGTGGTCCGGACTCCACTTGCGCATCAGCGCCAGCGTTTCGTCCAGGTACTGCACGTCAAACGGGATGATCTCGACCGCCATCACGCGCTCTCAGGCCGGCGGTGCGGGCGTTGCCGCCCGCTTCCTGCGGATGCCGGCGAGGCCCAGGAGCAGGAGGCCGCCACAGCCGGCCAGTGACGCATAACGGCCGCGCCGATCGCCGCGCGATTCCACGGCCAGCACCACTTCCCTGCTGTGGGCCGGCAGCGGCACGGCCAGGAAGGTCCCGTTGGCGCGCGCCACCGGAGCGGCGCGGCCATCGACGCGCGCCGTCCAGGTCGGCAGCCAGTTTTCGCTGACGATCAGCACGGCATCGCTCAGCAGGCTGTCGACGGCGAGCACGTAGACGCCGGGCTGGCGCTCGGTGACTTGGATGGCGACCGGCGGTTTGATGGCGACGGGGAGCTGGCGCGGCACGATGGTGGCGCCGAACGGCGCGCTCGACGGCACGAGCGCGATGCGGGTGGGGTCGAAGCCCGGCGAAAGCACGGTCGGATCTATCTGCTCATCAGAAACCCGAAGAGCGAGCGGGACCACCCAGGCCCAGGGCGCCGGATTGGGCACTCGGAAGACCCATGTCGAATCGCCCAGCCAGCTGGCGACCGGTCCCGCCACTCTCTCAAAGCCGGGAATGTTGATCGGCCCGGGAAGGAGCACGTAGCGAACGGCCAGGAGACGCCACACTTGCGGGTTTCCCAAGCGGCCCCAGTTGCCCTTACCGCCCAACAACTCGTCGTAGCGATGGATTTCGTTGCCGTGGTACCCCAACACTGAGCGAATGCGATGCTCGATGAGGTAGTCGTCTAGGTACGCAAAGCGCTGGTTGTCATGCCAGGGGAGCACGCGCCATGGCTGCGTGGCGCCCGCAGCATCCCGCTGCAGAGCTTGCACGACCGCATCGGGGGCGAAGAGCGCGTCGCCTCTGGGGTCGATCACGATGAAGCGGTGATCCTGGATCCCCAGATCGAGGGCGAGCAGGATTACGGCCGCGACCGGCAACCAGCGTGGCGTCGTCGCGGCGACGACGGCGAACGCGATCACCGTGAATGCGCCGAGCACGATGCCCCCCTGCGCCCCCGGCACGGCGGCGAGGGCCACGCCGCGTGCATACGGTCCGGCGACCGCCGGCAGCAAGCCACCACTCGCCGCGGCGAGGAACACCGCCGCCACGCCCGTGATGATGCCGACGCGCAGAGCCCACGGTTTCCGCTCCTCCGGCGTCATGGCCTTGATGCGTGCGAAGCCGATCGCCGCGAGGACCGCCAAGACGAAGGAGACCTGTCCCCACATCATTCCGGGGGCGCGGGTTTTCGAGATCCCGGGGAGCAGCGCATAGGGGAGGTGATAGAACGGTGTGTCGGCGCCGAGCGACCAAAGCGTGCCGACGATGAACGCGGCCGCCCAGAACCAGACCTGGCGGCGTTCCGGGCCGGTGGGGCGCTTCCACACCGCGGTGAACGCGAGGGCGCCCACCAGGAGGCCGACGTATTCGGAGTTGAGCTTCAGCGAGTTGCTGCCCCAGTACGTTGCGAGCCAGCCGTTGAAGCCGCCCCAGAATGCGCCGATCAATTCTCCCAGGTGCATCGAGTAGCTGGTCGCGTATTCCCACCCGCTGGACGTCGAGCCTGCGGCAGTGCGCGGGCTGAACGGCAGGTATTCGACGAACGGGAATAGCTGCGCGCCGGCGAGGAGCAGTCCACCCGCGCTCCCCAACGCCATCCCGACGATGACGCGCCACCGCATGGCGCGGGGCGTCTCGGTGAACAGAATGAAGAGCAAGAACGCGGCGAGCAGCAACGCCGAGTAGTACGCCATCTGGAAATGCGGCGACAAGAGCATGAGGCCGAGCAACGTGCCCCAAGCCGCGAAATACTGCGGCCGCGCGGTCCGCGCCGCCTGGAGAATGGCGCTGAGCGCCCACGGCAGGAGGCCCAGCACGAAGATCTTGCCGTCGTGCCCGGGGAATAGCAGGCCGATCAGCGAGCCGCCCAGGCCGTAGGCCGTGGCACCCACGATCGCGGAGCTCCACTCATGCCTGAGCAGCCGCAGGAACACAAGCATGCCGACGGCGGCGAGCCACAGGTGGAACACCATGCCCAGCCCGATCCCGAGGGCCGGCGGGAAGACGGCGCGGAGCACGATCGAGATCGGGTATGCCTGATCGCCATGCATCGCGCCGAGGAACGGCAGACCGCCGAAGATGTAGGGGTCCCAGCGGGGGATCTCGTGCCACCGCTGCAGGACCGCGGCCGCGAAATGGCGGGTCGCGTAGCCGTCTTTCCCGTCGCTCAGCGGATTGACCATGACGCCGCCGGCCAGGAGGGGGAAGAACAGGACCGCCAGCAATGCGGCCCAAGCGGCGCCGAACAGAGTCACCGGATGGGCCAGCAAGCGCCGAGCAAGGGGCATCTTCAAAGATAGTTACTCACACGGGGTTAGACCATCGGCGCGAGCGCCCGCCGATACACGTCGGCGAAAACGCGCGCGGCTGCATGCGGCGCGAGTCTCTCGCGCAAACCTCTGCCGACCTCCCGCGCGCGGCGGCGGGCCGTGGGGTCGGCCAACACCTCCGCCATGGCGGCGACGAACCCCGCGACGTCTCCCGGCGTAACGAGGCGCCCTGCCCCCTCGGCGGGCACGATGTCCGGCACGCCACCGCTGCGGACCGCGACGACGGGAATGCCGAGCATCAAGGCCTCGGCGGCGGCCAGGCCCAGGCCCTCGTGCTCCGCTGGAAAGGCGAAGAGATCGGCGTCGGCGATGGCGGCGGCCACGCGATCGGGGGTGACCGCGCCGCGGAACGTCGTCATGGCGGCGATGCCCCGATCCCGCGCGCGTTGCTCGAGGGCCGCACGCTCCGACCCGTCGCCTACGATGGTCAGACGCACCGGCGTCCCGCGCTCCTTGAGCCGTGCCACCGCGTCGATCAACAGATCCACCCGCTTGAAGGGTGTGAGACGGCCGACGGTCACAACGCCACCGCCGCCGGCACTCTCGTGGGTCACGGTGCCGACGTCGGTGGGCATCGGCCGCACGACGATCTGCTCGCGATCGAGCCCCGCGGCCCGCGCCGCCTCGTCGGCAAGGTAGGACGACGCCGCCGTCACCACGCGGGCCCCGCGCAGCACCGCGCGCGCCGCCATGCGTGTCACGCGCGACCGCTTGAGCATTAGCACGTCATAGCCGTGCAGCGTGACGACATAGGGCGGACCACCGACGAGGCGGGCCAACCGCGCGCTCACGCCGCCCGGGATCCACCAATGCGCGTGGACCAGGTCCGCCGCGTAGGCCGCCGCCGCCCGCCGCACGGCCAAAGCGCCGAACCCCAGGAGGCCGGCGAGCGCCGCCTTGCCTTTGAACGACGTCGTGACCTGCTCCGCCAGGGTGCCAGTGTAGGCGAGCGTCTCCCAGTGGCGGGGCGCGTAGTGCATTCGCTCAACCGTGATGCCGTCGATCACTTCGCGCGCGGCCAGGCCGGCGCTCGCGGGTGCGAGCACTTGGACCGCGGTGCCGGCATCGACGAGTGCACGGGCGAGTTTCAGGAGGAAGGCCCCGGCCACGTCCCCGGTGTGCCGGGGAAAGGCATGGGTGAGGAACAGGACGCGCACGCGGGCCGGCTACGCGCGCTGGCGATGGGTGTCGGTCAGATCTCGAGACGGCGCCGCGATTCCCGGGGCACTGCCCTGCTCGGACGTCGCCGCGCGCAGGTGGTCAACGGTGCGCTGCAGCGTCTCCACCTCCTCGCGCATGCCGGCGACCAGCTCGCCTACGAAGCCGAAGCCGAACAGTGCGATGCCCGAGATGACGAGCACCATGATCAGGTCCAGGAGCGGCCGGAACCCCACGTGCGGCGGGCCGAAACGCAGCCACAAGGCGACGACGCCCACCAGAAAGCCGAGCAGGAACAGGAGAGCGCCCGAGAGCCCGAAGAAGAGCATCGGCTTGCGGCCAAAGCGCAGCTGGAACCACACCGAGAGGAGATCGAGCGCGCCCACGGGAATCCGCCCCAAGCCGAATTTCGACTTCCCCGCCCGCCGCGGATGCAGCGGCACGGGCCGCTCGGCCAGCCGGAAGCCGCGCGCCGCGGCGATCACCACCATGAAGCGGTGCCAGTCGGGGCGCATCGGCACGGCTTCCATCACTTCCCGGCGATATGCTTTGACCGAGTTCAAGTCCGTGACGCGCACGCCGAACAGCAGGCGGCACAGGCCGTTGTACACCCAGGAGACGAAGCGCTTGTCGTAATGCCCCTGCTTCGTGCCCGTGACGATGTCGGCCTCGCCCGCGAGCACGGGCGCCACCAGTGCCGGGATGTCGGCGGGGAGATACTGGAGATCCGCCGGATAGAACACGAGCACCCGGCCGCGCGCCGCGTCGGCGCCCGAGCGCAGCGCCTCGGCAATGCCCTGCTGGGCGCGGTGCGTCACGGCGCGCACGAAGGCGTGCTTCTGCACCAGGTCGCGCAGCACCGTGGGCGTGGCGTCCGTGCTGCCGTCGTTGATCACCACGACCTCGCACGCGTACGGCAGCGACAGGAACGCTTCGCGGCACAAGCGCACCAGCTCGGGCAGGTTCTCGGCCTCGTCTTTGGCGGGCACGAGCACGCTCACGTCGGGGGTCGCGTTGGCGGTGGCGAGACTCATAGGCGCTTGCGCATGCGGGCGGGGAGAATGTTCAGCTGGTCGCGGTACTTCGCCACGGTGCGGCGCGCGATCTTCACGCCGCGCTGGGCGAAGAGCTCCACGATCTGCTGGTCGGTAAGGGGGCTCTTGGGGTCCTCGTCGGCCACGAGCTTCTCGATTTGCGCCTTGATGGAACGCGCGCTCGCGTCTTCGCCGGTGGTGGTGGTGAGGCCGCTCGAGAAGAAGAACTTGAGGGGCAGCAGCCCCCGCGGCGTCTGCACGTATTTCTCGTTGGTGACACGGCTGACCGTGCTCTCGTGCATGCTGATCACATCGGCCACTTCGCGCAGCGTCAACGGCTTCAGGAATTCGACGCCCTTCTCGAAGAAGTCGCGCTGCCGGTCCACGATGAAGTTCATGACCTTGAGCATCGTCTGGCGGCGCTGCTCGATCGCCTGGATCATCCAGTGCGCGCTGTTCAAGCGCTGGTTGACGAACTCCTTGTTCTCGCCCTGGAACTGCTTCTTGTCCTTGGCGAGGTCCGAATAGGCGCGGGCGATGCGCAGCCGGGGCAGGCCCTGGTCGTTCAGGAACACGTGGTAGTGCCCGTCGACCTTCTCCACCACGAGATCGGGGATGATGTAGTGGTCGTCGGACCGGGCGTATTGCAGGCCCGGTTTGGGATCGAGCCGCGCCAGCTCGTCGGCCACGCGCTGCACCTCCGCCGGCTCGATGCCGAAGCGCTTGCCGAGGTCGCTCCAGCGGTGGGCGATGAGGTCGTCGAACGCCTCCTTCACCAGGCGGTAGGCCAGCGTGTCCTGCTGTTTCTGGTCCTCGAGCTGGAGCAGCAGGCACTCCCGCAGGTCGCGCGCGCCCGTGCCCGGGGGATCGAGCTTCTGCACGACGCGCAGCATTTCTTCGACCTCGAGCAGCGTGAACCACGGCACGCCGCCGTCCTTGCCGATCTCGTCGGCGTGCTCGGCGATGAGCTGGTTCGCCCCCGCGACGACCTGGTCGAGGCTGGCGGTGAGGTAGCCGTCCTCCTTGATGTTGCCCAGGAACTCCTCGGCGAGCAGCTGCTGGCGCGGCGTCAGCTCGAGCATCTGCATCTGCTCGCGCAGGTGATCGATCAGGTCCTTGGTCTCGACCGGCGTGGGCTCGACGTAATCGGCCACGCCGCTCAGGTCGGCGCTCGCGGCGAGCTTCTCCGCCCCGTCGTCGAGCAGGATATTCTCCCAGTCGGGCTCGTCCTGGTCCGATTTCTCCTGCTCCGCCTGCTTGTCCGGCGCGGCGGGCGTCTCTTCCTCTTCGTCGGGCTCGATCAGCTCCAGGAACGGGTTGGACAGGAGCTCCTGCTTCAAGTGCTGCTGCAGATCGAGCAGCGGCATGTAGAGGAGGTCCATCGCCTGGTAGAGCCGCGGATTGATCCGCAGCTCCTGGCGCATCGACTGGTGCTGCTGCATGCCGCCTTTCATGCCGCCTCGGACATGCGTGCGCGTAGCCGCGCCGTGAGCGTGGGTCCGAGGTAGACGTCGGCCACGCGATCGTTGAACACGAGCTCGCGCACCGTGCCCGACACCTGGACTTTGCCCTCGAACATGATGTAGGCGCGATCGACGATATCGAGCGTCTGCTCCACGTTGTGATCCGTGATCAGCACGCCGATGCCGCGATGGCGCAGGCTCGCGACGATCGTCTGAATGTCGTGCACGGCGATCGGATCGACG
>JBGPOE010000021.1:0-45409 GCA_041487875.1 Gemmatimonadota bacterium
GCCGCGGCACTCGACGCCGGCGGGGCGTCGGTGGGCGTCTTGGGCAACGGCTTCGGCGTGATCTATCCCGCGGCCAATCGGGCGCTGTATGACCGGATGTTGGCGCACGGCTGCTTGATCACCGAGCACCCGCCGGGCGAGCGGCCGCACGCCGGCGCATTTCCGCGGCGCAACCGGCTGATCTCGGGCCTCGCACTCGCCACCGTGGTGATCGAGGCGCGCGTCACCTCGGGAGCGCTGATCACCGTGGACGCGGCGCTGGAGCAGGGCCGGGCGGTGCTCGCCGTGCCAGGCCCCATCACGAGCGCGACGTCGGAGGGCTGAAACAAGCTGATTCAGCAGGGTGCCAAGCCGGCGCTCTGTGCCGGCGACATTCTCGAAGAGCTCGGCTTGGGTGGGTTCACCCCGGGGCCACGCCCCGGGGGTGACGCGGCCGCGACTCCGCCTCCCGACCTCACCACGCTCCAGCGTGCGTTGTGGGAGGCGCTCGCCGAACGGCGGCACATTGATGCCCTGGCGATCCAGGCGCAGGCGGCGCCGCCGGAAGTGTTGACGGCGCTGACGGAGCTGGAGTTGCGCGGACTGATCCGGCAAGAGCCCGGTATGCAGTTCACAAGAGTCCAGTGAAGTTGCCAGACGCCAAGTTACCAGTGGTTCCACGACGCAAGTTGCCAGAGGACTCACCGCATCCTCTTGCCACCTGCCTCTTGCAACCACTGGTAACTTGGCGTCTGGGAACTATTCTGGCGTCTGGAAACTTTTCTGAACTCTACTAGCTATTAGCTGTGCACTTATACATCCACAGTCCCTTTTGCGTCCGCCGCTGCTCCTATTGCGACTTTTCGATCGCCGTACGCAAACGCCTGCCCGTCCAACAGTACGTGGACTGCATCCGTCGCGAGCTGACGCTGCTGCCGCTGGAGCCCGCTGACCCCCTCGCTACGATTTACTTCGGCGGCGGCACCCCGTCCTTGCTGCCGCCCGACGCCATCGCCACGGTCTTGCGCGACGTCGCTCGCTCGACGCCCCTGCTTGACGCTGTCGAAGTGACGCTCGAAGCGAACCCCGATGACGTGACGCTGGACCGAGCTTCGGTCTGGCGCGCGGCCGGCGTGAACCGCATCTCGCTCGGTGCGCAATCGTTCGCCGATCGCGCCTTGCAGTGGATGCATCGCACGCACGACGCGGCGCGCATCGCTGAGGCGGTCCGCGTACTCGGCCGCGCGGGGATCGACAATATTTCGCTCGATCTGATCTTCGCGCTGCCGGCCGAGCTCGAGCGCGACTGGGCGCGCGACCTCGAGCAGGCGATCGCGCTCGCGCCCGCGCACCTCTCGCTGTACGGCCTCACGGTCGAGGAGCGGACGCCGTTGGCGCGCTGGATCTCGCGCGGCGCCACGAGCGCGCCCGACGACGAGCGCTACGCCGACGAGTATCTGCTGGCGCACGAGCGGCTCGCCCGGGCGGGGTATGCCTTCTATGAAGTGTCGAACGCGGCGCGCGACGATCGCCGCTCGCGCCACAACTCGGCCTACTGGTCGGGCCGCCCCTATCGCGGCCTGGGTCCGGCGGCCCACTCGTTTGACGGCACCACCCGGCGCTGGAACCTCGCCGCCTGGGAAGCGTATCGCCGCGCCATCGCGGCCGGCCGTTCGCCGGTCGACTCCGAGGAGCTCCTCACGAGCGCGCAACGTCGCATCGAGGACGTCTACCTCGCGCTGCGCACCGATCGCGGCTTGGATCGGGCCGCCTGCCCGCCGTCCCGCCTGTCCGCCTGGCGCTCCGCCGGGTGGATCACCGAGCGGGACGGCCGCGTCGTCTGCACAGCGGAGGGCTGGCTTCGCCTCGATGCCCTGGTGCGTGACTTGACCGGCGCCCAGGAAACCGCGTAAATTGTTTCGCACAAAGCAGTTGCCACGATGCAACGCACACCTCTGAGTGACCGCGAGCGCCAGGTTCTCGAAGCCGTCATCGAGACCTACGTGCAAACCGCCGAACCGGCGGGGAGTCGGACCATATCCCGGCACTCCGGTCTCGGGCTGTCGGCCGCCACGATCCGCAACACGATGAGCGATCTGGAGGAAAAGGGATATCTCTACCATCCCCACACCTCCGCCGGCCGCATTCCCACGGACCTCGCCTACCGCGTCTACGTCGACCTGCTGATGCGCCCCGCGGCGGTCCCGGCGACGCAGGCCCAACAGCTGCGCGACGAGCTGCGCGATCACGGCGCGGCCATCGAAGAGATCCTCAGCCGCGCGGCGCAGGTGCTGGGCGTCCTCACCAAGGAGTTGGGCGTGGCCATGAGCCCGTCCTTCATCGAGGACGCGCTGCTCGAGCGGCTCGACCTGATCCAGGTGTCGTCCGAGCGGCTGCTGCTGGCGCTGACGCTGAAGAGCGGCCTCGTGCGGACCATCTTCGTCGAAGTGCCGGCGCACATGGCGAGCGAGGCGGTGGTGCAGGTGGCCGTGGTGCTGAACGATCGGCTGGCGGGCCTGACCCTGCGTGAGATCCGCAGCTCGCTGGCCGAGCGGCTGCGCGATGCCGCGCCGGCCGCGGGCGCGGGGGAGCTGCTCAACATCTTCGTGCAGGAAGCGGACGAGCTGTTCGACGTGCCGGCGGCCGCGACCGGGGGGGCGGGCGTGGTCCTCGGCAGCACGACGCCGCTCGCGGGACAGCCCGAGTTCGCGAGCAGCGCGCGGCTGCACGACCTGATCGAGGTGACGGACCAGCGCGACCTGCTGCGCCGCGCGCTGGCCGAGCGCCACGCGAGCGGACCCACCATCACCATCGGCAGCGAGCACAGCGATCCGCGATTGGCGCCGTTTACGCTGGTGACCTCGCCTTACCATTCCGGCACGTTGTCCGGCGTGATCGGCGTGCTCGGCCCCACGCGCATGCCCTACGACAAGATCATTTCCCTCGTGGAGCACACCAGCCGGCTCGTGGGCGAGCTGCTGGAGCAGTAATGGCCCGCGACTACTACGACGTGCTGGCAGTCTCGCGCGATGCGTCGGTGGCCGCGATCAAGAAGGCCTACCGCAAGCTCGCGATGGAGTACCATCCCGACCGCCACGTGCACGAGCGCGACAAGCAAGCGGCCGAGGTGAAATTCAAGGAGATCACCGAGGCGTACGAGGTGTTGTGCGATGCCGATAAGCGCGCCGCCTACGACCGCTACGGTGAAGCGGGCCTGCGCGGGGCGGGCGGCGCCGGGTATGCGCCGTTCGACTTGTCCGAAGCGCTCAACGTCTTCATGCGCGATTTCGGCGGGCTGGGCGGCTTCGACGCGTTTTTCGGCGGCGGCCAGCGCGCCCAACGCGATCGCCGCCGCGGCCAGGACCTGAAGGTGGCACTCGAGCTGACGCTCGACGAAGTGGCGCGCGGCACGACCAAGAGCGTGCGGCTGCGCACGCTCGAGCCCTGCACCTTGTGCGGCGGCACGGGGGCGAAGCCCGGCAGTCACGCCACCACGTGCGGCACGTGCGGCGGCTCGGGCGAAGTGCGGCGCCAGGCGGCGTCCATCTTCGGGCAGTTCGTCTCCGTATCGCCGTGCCCGACCTGCGCCGGCGACGGCACGGTGATCGCGCAGCCCTGCGCCACCTGCCGCGGCGAGGGCCGCGTGAAGGCCGAGAAGACGGTGCAGATCGACGTGCCGGCGGGCGTGGCCGATCATCATTACCTGACGATGCGGGGCCAGGGCGTGCCGGGCCCGCGCAACGGCCCGCCGGGCGACTTGATCGCCACCATCGCGATCGAGGAAGACCCGCGCTTCGAGCGCCATGGCGACGACCTGGTGTACGATCTGCCGGTCTCCTTCAGCCAGGCCGCGCTGGGCGCCGAGGTCCAGGTGCCCACGCCGTACGGATTCGCCATGCTGAAAGTCCAGCACGGCACGCAGACCGGCACGCTGTACCGGCTGCGCGGCAAGGGCCTGCCGCGGTTGGGGGAGAGCGGCCACGGCGACCTGCACGTGCGGGTCCTCGTGTGGACGCCCGCCAAGCTCAGCGCGGAGCAGGAGAAGCTGTTCCACGAGCTCGCGGCGGTGGAGGGCAAGCCGCCCGTCGAGGGCGCGGGCAAGCGGTTCTGGGATCAGATTCGCGAGGCGTTCGGGAGGGAAGCGTGAGCGACTGCCTGTTTTGCAAGATCGTGGCGGGAGAAACCGCGGCGCAGATCGTGAAGCGCAGCGATCGCTTCGTCGCCTTCCGGGACATCGATCCCAGGGCGCCGATGCACGTGCTCGTCGTCCCCACCCACCACGTCGGCTCGCTCAACGACGTGAAGGATCCCACCCTGCTCGGCGGGCTCATGCTGTTCGCGCGCGAAATCGCGCAGGAGGCCGGGATCGCGCCGCGCGGCTATCGCATCGTGTTGAACACGAACCCTGACGGCGGGCAGACGGTGTTCCATCTGCACGTTCACGTGTTGGGGGGGCGGGTGATGAATTGGCCCCCGGGTTGAGGCCTTGCGACGGTTTTTTGGCGCGGCTAAGTTTTCCGACGATGAACGGAAGCAACACACGATGAGCGCTGCGCGCCGCAAGAATCGGCGACCGCCGCGGTACGCGTGACCGTGGCGAGCTTGCCGGAGCGGCTGCAGGCCGCGATGACGGAGGCCCGCAAACGCCGCGATCAGCCGCGCACGCTGCTCCTCTCCACCACCCTCGCCGAACTCAAGAACCGCGAATTCGAGCTGCACCATCCCCCCTCGGACGACGACACGATCGAGATCCTGCGGCGCGCCCTGAAGCGCCGGCGCGAGGCCGCGGAGGCGTACACCAAGGCGGCGCGCCAGGACCTGGCCGACAACGAGCTGGCCGAGGCGCGCATGCTGGAGGAGTACCTGCCGCCGGCCCCGCCCGACGCCGAGATCCGCGCCGTGGTGCGCGCCGCGATCGCGGCCGGCGCCAAGGACCTGGGCCAGGTGATGGGGAAAGTGATGCCGCAGTTCAAGGGACGCGCGGACGGGAAAGTCATCAACCAGATCGTCCGCGAGGAGCTGGCGGCGACCGTATGAGCCTCGGGGCAGGGCCCGCCCCTCCCGTACTGGAGACGCTCGAGTTTCCTGCCGCCCTCGACCGGGTCGCGGCGCACGCCGTGTGCCCGCTGGGCGCCGCCCGGGTGCGCGCCCGCAGGCCCGGCACCGACGCGGACGTGATTCGCGCCGCGCTCGCCCAGGTGGCGGAGCTCGCCGCCCGGATGCTCTCCGACGACGCCGTCCGCGCCGCAGCCGTCCCCGACATCGCCGCCACGCTGGAGCTCTTGGCCGTGCCCGGCAGCGCGCTCGAAGGCCCGCAGTTGGTCGGCGTGCACCAGGCGCTCGCCGCGGCGCGTCTGGTGGGTGCCGAGCTGGGCCGGCTGGCGGCCGCGGCACCGCGCACCGCTCTCTTGCGGGCGGCGGCCGTTCCCAAGGAGATCGAGACGCGGCTGGGCGCGTCGTTTGATCCCGAAGGTGAGCTGCTCGATGCGGCGTCGCGGGGCCTGGCCAAGGCGCGCCGCGCGGTGCGCGAGGCCCGCCAGCGTCTCGTGGCGCGGCTCGAGACCATTCTCAATGCGCTCGATCCGCTCGAGCGCTCGGGCGATGCCGCCGTGACCGTGCGCGGCGGCCGCTACGTCATCCCGATCCGCACCACCGCCCGCGCGAAAATCGGCGGCATCGTGCACGACGAGTCCGCCACGCGCGCCACGGTCTTCGTCGAGCCGCCGGAAGTGATCGAGCTGGGCAACGAGCTGCGCTCGTGCGAAGCCGAGCAACAGCGCGAGACGCTGCGCGTACTGCGCGAGCTGACGGAGCTGCTGCGCCCGCAGCGCGACGCCATCGCGGCGGTGTGGGAGATGTGTATCGCCTTCGACGACCTCTGCGCCCGCGCCCGCTACGCGGTGACCGTCAACGGCTTCGCTCCCGCCATCGGCGACGGGCCGCTCGTCATCCGGCAGGGCCGCCACCCGCTGCTCGAAACGGGCGACACGGTGGTCGTGCCGTTCGACCTCTCGCTCGTGGCCGACGAATGGACCGTCCTGATCTCGGGTCCCAATACGGGCGGCAAGACGGTGCTGGTGAAGGCGGTCGGCCTGATCTGCTTGCTCGCCCAGAGCGGCGTCATCCCGCCGCTGGGGCCTGAGTCTCGGCTGCCCATCTTCGCCCAGGTGTTCGCCGATATCGGCGACCATCAGTCGATCGCCGCGAACCTTTCCACCTTCTCGGCCCACGCCGCCGCCCTCAAGGACATCCTCGAGACGGCGGGCCCGGGCTCGCTGGTGCTGCTGGATGAGATCGGCGGCGGCACCGATCCCACCGAAGGCGCGGCGTTGGCGGGCGCGGCGCTGCGCGCGCTCACGCGTCGCCGGGTCGTGACGCTCGCCACCACCCACTTGGGCGCGCTCAAGCGGCTTGCCGCTGAGACGGTTGGCATAGTCAATGCGTCGCTGCAGTTCGATGCGGAGACGCTGCGGCCCACCTATCGCCTGCTGAAAGGCATGCCGGGCCGCTCGTACGGCCTCGCGATCGCGCGCCGCTTGGGCATCGCCGCGGACGTGCTCGCCGAGGCCGAGCGCGACGTGCCCGACGTGGAGCGCAGTCTCGACGCGCTGCTCGCGAAGTTGGAGGAGCGCGATCGCGAGCTCGCCGTGCGCGAGCGCGACGTGACGACGCTCGCGGCGGAGCTGGCGGCGCGGACGGCAGAACTGGAAGCGCTCGCGGCAGCGTTGCGCGAACGCGAGCAGAAACTGCGCAGCGAAGAGCGTACGCTCGATGTCGCCGCGCGCGAGCGGGCGCGCGCCTACCTGCTCGAGGCGCGCAAGACCGTGGAGGCGGCGCTCGCGCAGGCGCGCGCGACCGTCACGGAGTCGACCGCCAGGGAAGCCCGCCGCATCGTCGAGCAAGCGATCGAGCAAACCGGGGAAGAGGGAACGGAGAAGCGGGAAGGGTGGGTGAATTTGGAGGACCTGCGCCAACGCCGGGTCGCGCAGGCAGCGCCGCAACCCCGCACCACGCACCCCGCACCCCTCACCGAGACCGCCTCGAGCGAGGTGTCGCTGCGCGGCCTCCGCGTCGACGAAGCCGAGGCGGCTCTGGTGCAGGCCTTGGACGCGGCCGTCGTCGCCGACCTGCCGTACCTGCGCGTGATTCACGGCAAAGGGACGGGCGCGTTGCGCGACATCGTCCAGGCGGTGCTCGAGCGCGACTCGCGCGTGGCGCGCTTCGGGCTCGCGGCGGCGAATCAGGGTGGCTCGGGCGTCACCGTGGTGGAGTTTCGCGGATGAGCTTGATCCCCGACGACGTGATCGAGCAGGTGCGCGAGGCGGCGGACCTGGTCGGGATCATCGGCGAGCACGTCGAGCTGAAGCGCACCGGCGCCGACTTCCGCGGTCCTTGTCCCTTCCACGGCGGCACCCATCGCAACTTCTCGGTCATCCCGCGCAAAGGGATGTTCTACTGCTTCGTCTGCCACGAGGCGGGCGACGTCTTCACGTTCTTCATGAAGCGCTTTGGGATGGACTATCCCACGGCCGTGCGTGAAGTCGCGCGCCGTGTGGGCATCACGATCCCCGAGCGCGGCCCCACCGGCCCCGACCCGCGCGAGCCGTTGTTCTCCGCCGTCGCGGCCGCCGCCGATTGGTTCGCCCGCCAGCTGCGCGAAGAAGGCGAGGCGAGCGAGGCGAAAATCGCGCGCGATTACCTCACGTCGCGCGGCCTCGACCAGGAGCAGGCGGGCGTCCTGGGCCTGGGCTACGCCCCCCGGAGCCGCGCTTTCCTCGATGCGATGAAAGGATTGGGCCTGCGCGAAGAAGTGTTGCTCGAAGCGGGCCTGCTCCATAAGAGAGAGGACGGCACGCTGCTGCCACGCTTCCGCGGCCGGCTGCTGTTTCCCATACACGACCTGCGCGGGCGGGTGGTGGCCTTCGGCGGGCGCATCCTGGGAGAAGGCGAGCCCAAGTATTTGAATTCGCCCGACACGCCGGTGTTTCACAAGGGGCAGCTGCTCTACAACCTGCACGTGGCGAAGCATGCGATCCGCAAGGCCGAGCGCGCCATTCTCGTCGAAGGCTACTTCGACGTCGTGCGCCTGGTGCTGGCCGGAGTGGAGGAAGTGGTGGCGCCGCTCGGCACCGGGCTCACGGGCGATCAGGCCCTGCTGCTCAAGCGGCACACGGCGCACGTCGTCCTGCTCTACGACTCGGACGACGCGGGGCTGCGTGCCACGTTCCGCGCGGGCGACGAGCTGCTGCGCCACGGCGTGCGGGTGAGCGTCGCCACCCTGCCCGCAGGCGAGGATCCCGACACGCTGGTGCGCGCCCAGGGCGCCAAGGCGATCGAAGCGCTGCTGCGCGACGCGCTCGACGTGTTCGAGCGGAAGATCCAGATCCTCGAGCGGCGCGGCTTCTTCGGCACGCTGCCCGGCCGCCGCCGCGCGCTCGACCGCCTGTTGCCCACCATTCGGGCCGCCGCTGATCCGATTACCCGCGAGTTGTATTTGACGCGCGCGTCCGAGGTGGCCGGGGTGCGGAAAGACGTGTTGGAGCGAGAGACCGCAGGAGCGGGGAGCGGGGAACGGGGAGCGGGGGCGAGCCGCGTCCCCGGGAGCAACCGCTCCCCGCTCCCCGCTCCCTCGTTGCCAGCCAACGCGGAGAAGGTCTTTCTCCAACTCCTGCTCGAGGGCGATCCCTGGCGCGCGCGGGTGCGCGATGTGGTGGACCCCGAGGACTTCGAGTTCCCGGCGTATCGCACCGTGTACGAGGCGGTGCTGGACGACGCGCCCGACCGGCTGGACGACACGGCGGCGCGCGTCTACGAGCGGCTCAAGGCGGACGGGCTGGGCGCACTGGAGCCGGACGCCGCGTTCACGCAAGCGGTGAACTGGATGGAAGCGCGGCACCTGGACCGGGAGCTCGACCGGCTGGAGCGGGAGATCCCGCTGGCGCAGGGCGACGAGCAGGTGCGGCTGGTGATGGAGAAGAAGCGGCTCAGTGCCGAGCGGAACGCCAAAGTTCCGCGTTACAAGATTACCGCGAGGGGGCGAGGTGCATCAGGATCTTGAGAGTCTGCTGACGCTGCAAGAGAAGGATATGTCCGTCACGGCGGCGGACCAGGCGCTGGCGCAGCTGCAGCCCGAGCTGCTGGTCTTGGACGAAGCCCTGGCAACGTCCGAGCGCGCGCTCGAGCAGGCGCGCCGCGGCGTGCAGGACGCGCTGCGGCGCCGCGACGAGCTGGAGGGCAACATCGCGAGCTATCGCGACAAGCAGGAGCAGCGGCGACAGCGGCTCGAGTGGGTGAAGGGCGCCAAGGAGGCTTCCACGCTGATGGCCGAGCTCGACCTGGCGCGCTCGGTGCTGGCGAAAGAAGAAGCCGAGTTCATGCGCTCGGGCGACGCCGTGGCCGAGGCCGAGCACAAGGCGGCGGAGGCGGAGCAGGCGCTGGAAGAGATGCGGGCATCGCAGGCGGCGGCGCGGGAAGCGCTGGTGGGTCGGCGCGAGGCGATCCTGGCCGAGCGCGAGCGCGCCGTGGCGGCGCGGGACGGCGCGGCGGCGGCCGTGGCGGCCGCGTTTCTGTCGCGGTACGAGCGCATCCGCCGCGGCAAGGCGCCGCTGGCGCTGTACGCGTTGCACGGCGATGCCTGCGGTCACTGCTTTACGGCGGTCCCCACGCAACGCCGGTCCCTCATCCAGCGCGGTCTCACGATCGAAGCGTGTGAGGCCTGCGGCGTCCTGCTCTACGCGCGGTAAATGATTCCCGCCCGCTGGGCGCTCGCGGCGCCACCCGATCCGGAGCGCACCCGACTGCTCGCCGAAACGTTGCGCGTGCCGGCGGCGCTCGCGGCCCTCTTGATCCAGCGCGGTTTGGGCGCACCGGAGATCGCGCGCGCCTTCCTGCGGCCGGGACTGGAGGCGCTCGCCGATCCCGGCGCCTGGGCCGGCATGGGCGCGGCGGTGGATGCGATCGTCCGCGCGATTCGCGCGGGCACACCCATCCTGGTCCACGGCGATTATGACGTGGACGGCCAGTGCGCCTCGGCCCTGCTCACGCGGACGTTGCGCGCCGCGGGTGCCACGGCGCACGCCTTCGTGCCGCACCGCCTGCGCGACGGCTACGACTTCGGGCCCGCGGGCTTGGCGGAGGCGCAGCGCGTGGGCGCGGGGCTCATCATCACCTGCGACTGCGGTATCACCGCCGTGGACGCGGTGCGTGCCGCCCGCGCCGCCGGGATCGACGTGGTCGTCACCGACCACCATTTGCCGGGCGATGAGCTGCCGCCTGCGACCGCGGTGCTCGATCCCCGCCGCTCCGATTGTCCGTCGCTCGACAAGGACCTGTGCGGCGCGGGCGTCGCGTTCAAGCTGGCGCAGGCCGTGGTCAAGGCCCTGGGCCGCTCCGAGAACCTGCCGCTGCATTTTCTCGATTACGTGGCCCTCGCCACGGTGGCGGATGTCGTGCCGCTCACCGGCGAGAACCGCATTCTGGTGCGCCACGGCCTCAAGATGCTGGCCGACTCCCGCTGGACGGGGCTGCGCGCGCTGGTCGACGCCGCGGGACTCGCGGGCAAGCCGCTGCGCGCGGGCCACGTCGGCTTCATTCTCGCGCCGCGCCTGAACGCCGCGGGCCGCATCGGCGACGCCAACGACGGGCTGCGCTTGCTGCTCACCGACGACCCGGCCGAGGCGGCGCGCCTCGCGCGCGAGCTCGAGACCCTCAACGCGCGGCGCCAGGCGCTCGATCAGCGCATCCTGGAAGAGGCCGTCCAACGGGCCGAGGCCGTCCTGCGGCCCGAAGACCGCGCGCTCGTGCTCGCCGCCGACGACTGGCATCCGGGCGTCATCGGCATCGTGGCCTCGCGCCTGGTGGAGCGCTACGGCCGGCCGACGTTCCTGATCGGCTGGGAGGGCGAGCAAGGGCGCGGTTCGGGCCGCAGCATCGCGGGGTTCGACCTGCACGCGGCGCTGCACCGCGTGGGCCATCTGCTCGAGAAGTACGGCGGACACACGATGGCCGCGGGTCTCACCATCCGGCGCGAGCGGTTCGAGGAGTTCCGTGTTGCGTTTCTGCAGGTGGCGGGCGACCTTCTGGGCCCCGACGACCTCGTACCCGCCCAGCGGGTGGACCTGGAGCTGCCCTTGCGTCTGGTAAGCGACGAGCTGGAGCGCCTGATCCGCTATCTCGAGCCCTGCGGGCCCGGTAATCCCGCGCCGGTGTTCGGCGTGCGCGGCGCCCGCGCCGTGGACGCCCGCCGCGTGGGCGTCAATCACTTGAAGTTCACGCTCGACGACGGCTCCGGCATCCTGCCGGCGATCGGCTTCCAGTGGGCCGACGCCGTCCCGCCAGACTGGCTGGAGCACCCGCTCGACGTGGCGTTCCGGCTGGAGCGCGACGAATGGCAGGGCCGGGCGCGGTTGCAGGCCCGCGTTGCGGCCATCGCGCCGAGCGGGGCGGCCGCATGATTCGCATCGTCGCGGGCGACTTCAAGAGCCGCCGCCTCAAGACACCCGCGACCGCCAAGGTCCGGCCCACCGCGGACCGCGTGCGGGAGGCGTGGTTCAGCATCCTGCAGCGCTCGATGCGCGGGGCGCGTGTGCTCGATCTGTTCGCGGGGTCGGGCGCGCTGGGCCTCGAGGCGTTGTCGCGCGGCGCCGTCAGCGCCGACTTCGTCGAGAACCACCGCACGTCGCTCGCCGCCCTCAAGGCGAACATCAAGGCGCTCAAGGTGGAAGATCGCACGACCGTGCACCGCGCCGACGCGCTCGCCTTCGCGGAGCGGCTGCAGCCGGGCCAGTACGACGTGGTGTTCGCGGACCCGCCGTACGCAGGCGATCTCGCGGCCCGGCTGGTCGCCATTTTCCGGATCAATCCGTTCGGGCGGATCCTCTCGATCGAGCACTCGGCGGACGAAGCGATTCCCGGCGACGACACGCGGCGCTACGGCGACTCGGCCGTCACGTTCATCTACGCCCCATGACGCGGATCGGCGTGTATCCCGGCTCGTTCGACCCGATCACCAAGGGTCACGAGGATCTCATCCATCGCTCGCTCGCGTTCGTGGACAAGCTGGTCGTGGCGGTGGCGGTCAACGTCACGAAGCAGCCGCTGTTCACGCTGGAGGAGCGCGTCGCGCTGATCAAGCAGACCGTACGCGACGCGGCCATCGAGGTGCGCGCGTTTGACGGGTTGCTCGTGGACTTCGCGCGCTCGGTGGGCGGCACGCTGATCGTGCGCGGACTGCGCGCCGTCAGCGATTTCGAGTACGAGTTCCAGATGGCCCTGATGAACCGCACCCTCGCCCCCAAGCTCGAGACGGTCTTCTTGGTCCCCGCGTTCGATCTCACCTACCTGAGCTCCAGCCTCGTGCGCGAGGTCGCCCGCTTCGGCGGCGACGTCTCGGCGCTGGTGCACCCGGCCGTCCAGCAGGCGCTGCACCAGAAGTTCAAGCAGTGACGTTCCGGGAACAGCTCTACGCGCGGGCGCGCCAGGCGGCGCGCCATGTCGTGCTGCCCGAAGGCCAGGACCCGCGCGTGCGCGCCGCGGCTGAGCGCCTGACCAAGGAGCGGCTCGCCACGGTCGAGGTGCTGGGCGATCCGGCCCAGGACCCGCGCCGCGCCGAGTGCGCCCGTCACCTCATGACGCGCCGCCCCGATCACTTCCCGACCGAAGCGGCGGCGCTCGCGGCGCTGGCGCATCCGTTGACGCTGGGCGCCTGCCTCGTGGGCATCGGGGCCGCCGACGCCATGGTGGGGGGCGCGGACTATCCCTCGGCCGACACGATCCGCGCGGCGCTGTGGGGCGTGGGCACGGCTCCGGGGATCGCGACGCTGTCGGGCGCGTTCTATATGGTGAAGGACGACCGCGTGTTGACCTTCACCGACTGCGCCGTGGTGCCCGAGCCGACCCCTGCGCAGCTCGCGGACATCGCGCTCGCCGCGGCGCGCGACCGGCGCCGCCTGGTGGGCGACGAGCCGGTGGTCGCGTTCCTCTCCTACAGCACGCGCGGCAGCGCCGCCGGGCCGGCGGTCGAGCGCGTCCAACTGGCGGTGGCGTTGCTGCGCGCGCGCGCTGTGGACTTCGCGTTCGACGGCGAGCTGCAGGGCGACGCGGCGCTCGTGGCGGAGGTGGCCGCGCGCAAGGCGCCCGGCTCGGCGGTCGCTGGCCGGGCAAACGTGCTCGTCTTTCCCGACCTGAACGCCGGCAACATCGGGTACAAGCTGGTGCAGCGGCTGGGCGGCTGGGACGCGATCGGGCCCATCCTGCAAGGACTGGCGCGGCCGGTGTCCGACCTGTCGCGTGGCGCCACCGCCGACGATATTGTGGACACAGCAGCGATCGCGGTCCTGCAAGCGGGGGAGACATGGCCTTCACGGTGACGACGAACAAAAGCGGCGTGGTGGTGGTGGCGGTCGAAGGACAGTTGATCGTCGGCAACCGCCAGGAGCTGAAACAGAAGGTCCTCGACGCGTTGGAGAAGGGCGGACGCAAGTTCGTCATCGACTTCACCCGCACAGGCTATATCGACAGCTCGGG
The DNA here is from genome assembly GCA_041487875.1 of Gemmatimonadota bacterium. Classification (GTDB taxonomy): domain Bacteria; phylum Gemmatimonadota; class Gemmatimonadetes; order Gemmatimonadales; family GWC2-71-9; genus DATLWA01. Next base: position 13,504 of record JBGPOE010000021.1, read on the forward strand.
TCTCGGCGTGCTGGTCTCGCTTTCCAAGAAGATCCGCGAGCTGGGCGGCGATCTGCGCCTCGCCGGGCTGAACGAAGACCTGCAGACCCTCTTCGAGCTCACCAAGCTGGACACGCTGTTCTCCATCACCCGCACGCCGGAGGAGGCGCTGGCCGCCTTCTAGCCGACGTGACGTCCCCGCTGCGCGTCGGCGTGCGCCGGCCCGACGGGCCGGAACCGGACATCGAACTCTGGCTTCACGTCCCCAGCCGGCTCGATCTGGTCGGGGAGGCCGTGGACCTGCTCGCGGCCCAAACCGAGCGCGAGCGCCGCACTGCGCTGTCGGCCCGCCAGCTGCGGTTCCACTTCCGCACGGCGCTGGCGGAAGCGCTCGCCAACGCGATCATCTACGGCAACCGGCTCGATCCCGCCAAGGACGTGGAGGTGCGCATCCACGTCGGCAGCGATCAAGTCCGCGTGGAAGTGACCGACGCGGGCGACGGGTTCGACCCCGACGCGCTGCCGGATCCCACCGATCCTGAGAACGTCGATCGCGAGCAGGGACGCGGACTCTACGTGATCCGTCACCTGGCCGACGAAGTGACCTTCAACGCCAAAGGCAACCGGCTGTGCCTCGTGTTCCGCACGCAGTGACCCGCCTCGAGGCATTGCAGCCGGCGCTCGAGCGCCTGGCTGGCGCGCCGGTGCGGCTGTGGCGGGCCGAGGATGGCGCTGCCCGCCCGCTCGACGGAACAGCGGCGCCGTGGACGCCGCGTCTGAACGGCGCCGGCGAGCCCGCCGGTCGCGCGCTCGACACGCCCGCCGGGCCCGCATGGTTCGAGCCGGTGCCGGACGTGGCGGGCGTGTGGCTCGAGCTCGGCGGGGCGCGGGCCGGCGAGCGCGCCGGCGACCTGGCGCGCATCGCGGGCGCGGTGCTGTCGGCCGAGCGCGAGGCGGTGCAGGTGGCGGCGGAGCTGTCGGCGCGGTACGAAGAAATCGATTTGATCTACACCATCAGCGAGATACTGGGACACACCATTCGCCTCGACGAGGCGGCCCAGCGCATACTCCAGGAAGTGTCGACGGTGGTGGGGGCGCGCCGCGCCACCCTCCTGGTGCACGAGCAGGAGCGGGGCGTCCTGAATCTCGTGGCCCAGCTCGGGCTCGACGTGAAGGAGATCGAGCCCGTCGAGCTGGACGATCCCTGCTCGGTCGCCGCGCGCGTGTTCCGCGAGCGGCGCATCGTGAGCTACGACCCCACCGTGCCGGGCGCCGACAACCCGAGCTGCGGCGACGACCGGTCGTATCGCGGTCGTGCGTTCCTCTCGGTGCCCATCATGTATGCATCTCCCGGCCAGCCGCCGCGGCCCATCGGCGTGATCAACCTGACCGATCGCGAAGGCGAGGATGCGTTCACCGCGGGCGACCGCAAGCTCGTCGCCGCCATCGCGAATCAGATCGGCGCGGCGATCGAGAACGCCCGGCTCGTGGCCAAGGATGTGGCACAGCAGCAGCTGCACCACGAGCTCGAGTTGGCCCACGACCTGCAGCTCAAGCTCCTGCCGTCGCCGCTCGTGATCGCCGCCAAAGCCGACGTGGCGACCCGCTGCGTGCCGGCGGAGTCGGTGGGCGGCGACTTCTACAACCTGCTGCGCCTGCACGACGACCGCCTCGGCATCATGATCGGCGACGTGTCGAGTCACGGGTTCGGCGCCGCGATCATCATGGCGCTGGCGATGGCGGCGTCGGGTATCCACGCCGAGGCGGCCGAGAGCCCCGCCGCGGTGCTCGACCGGCTGCAGGAATCGCTCGACACCGAGCTGTCGCGCACCGAGATGTTTCTCACCCTGTTCTACGCCGTGGTGGATCCGATCCGCGGGCGCCTCACCTACGCCAACGCGGGCCACGCCCACGCCTTCCTGGTGCCGCCGGACGGCGAGCCGGTGCGCCTCGCCGCCACGCGCCCGCCGCTGGGCTTCGGCACGGCGGAAGGGCCGGACCAGGAGCGGCCTTGGCGTCGCCGCGGCGACCTGCTGTGCCTCTTCACCGACGGCGTGGCGGAGGCCCTGGGCCCGCGTGGCGAGCGGTTCGGCGAACAGCGCATCCTCGGCCACGCCCGGCGCCTCCAGGGACGCCCCACGCGTGATATTCTCGAGGCGATCTTCAGCGAGCTCGAAGCGTTCACCGACGGCGCGGCCGCCGGCGACGACCGCACCGTGGTCCTGCTCCGGGCGTGACGCCCCGGCAGCGCCTCGGCCAGCATTTCCTCTCCGATCCCGGCTTATTAAGGAAGATCGCCGCCGCGCTCGACCCGGCGCCGGACGACGTCGTGCTCGAGATCGGGCCGGGGAAGGGGAGCCTGACGGTCGTCGTTGCACCGCTCGTACGCACGGTGATCGCGATCGAAGCGGATCGCCGGCTAGCGTCGGAATGCCGATTGCGGATTGCGGAATGCGGATTGACGGGAGTGGAGATCATCGACGGGGACGCGCTCCGAGTCGATTGGGATGGGCTCATCAATCCGCAATCCGCATTCCGCGTTCCGCAATGGAAGATCATCGGCAACATCCCCTACAACATCACCACCCCACTGATCGAGAAAGCGCTCACGCCGCCCTACCCCGAGCGCATCGTGTTCCTGGTCCAGGCGGAGGTCGCGGATCGGCTCGCGGCGCGGCCGGGGAGCAAGCCCTACGGCGCCCTCAGCGTCGGCGTCCAGGCGCAGGCACGGGTGGAACGGTTGTTCGGCGTCCGCGCCGGCGCGTTCCAACCGCCACCGCGGGTGGACAGCGCCGTGGTGCGGCTCACGCCGCTCGCGGAACCCCTGATCGCGCCGGGCGATGTGCCCGCCTTTCGCCGCTTCGTGACCGCGTGTTTCAGCCGCCGGCGCAAGCAGTTGCGCAACGTCGTGGCGGGCGCGCTGGGCCGCGCGCCCGCGGCCGTGGCGGCGGGGCTGGTGGCGCTGGGCCTCGATCCCATGGCGCGGCCCGAAACGCTCGCGCCCGCCGATTTCGTGCGACTCTTGCGCTGGGGGGCTACATTGTGAAATAGTTCACATAATGCGGAAGATCGCCGAAAGCACCGTGCGCCGGCTGGCCCTGTACCTGCGTTACCTCGAGCAGTGGGAGGGCCAGGGGCTCGCCACCATCTCTTCGCAGGAGTTGGCGGGGCGCGGCGGCACCACCTCCGCGCAGGTGCGCAAAGACCTTTCCTTCTTCGGCTCTTTCGGCAAACGCGGTCTGGGGTACTCGGTCGCCGAGTTGGGCACGAAGATTCGCGACATCCTGGGCCTGCAACGCAACTATCGCGTCGTACTCGTCGGGGCCGGGAAGATCGGCGGCGCGCTCGTCGCGTATCAGGGCTTCCGCCAGCGCGGCTTCAATGTCGCCGCGATCTACGACCGCGACCCCAAGAAGATCGGCGCTCGCTGGACTGGGCTCGTGGTGCGCGACATCCGCCACCTCGAGGCCGATCTCAAGAAGGAGCCGACCGACATCGCGATTGTCTCGACGCCGGCGGAGGCCGCACAGGGTGTGGTGGACCGCCTGGTGAAGATGGGCGTCAAGGCGATCCTCAACTTCGCGCCGGTGCAGCTGAACGTGCCGGCGGACGTGACGCTCAAGTCGGTGAACATGGCGCTGGAGCTCGAGACGCTCAGCTTCGCGTTGGCGAACCGATAAGAGCGTTCGCTTGCTGGCGTCCGTAACTCTCACTGCGTCCGCAGGTTAGCCGGCGCTCCAGCGCCCGGTTAGATTCGGCCCATGCCGCGCGTCCACGTCACCTCCGAAATCGGCCCCCTGCGGGCCGTTCTCGTGCATACCCCCGGCAAAGAGCTGGTCGCGGTCACGCCGGAGAACCGCGAAGACTACCTCTACGACGACATCATCGATTTGGATCTGGCGCAGCGCGAGCACCGCCGCCTCGTGGCCGTGCTGGAGCGCTTCGCCGAGGTGCACGAGGTGCGCGACCTGCTGACCGAGCTCGTGAGCCGGGCCGACGTGCGCGAGTTCCTCACCACGCGCGCGCTGGAGGTCGTCCCGTCCGACGCGCTCGCCAAGACGCTGGCGCGCCTGGGCCCCGACGAGCTGGTGGGGCGCATGATCGAAGGTGCGAGCGAGGAATCGGGGCCCATCGCGCGCGCGCTGAACGAGGTGGGCTACGCGCTGCCGCCATTGCCCAATCTCTTCTTCACCCGCGACGTGGGCATCGTGATCGGCGAGCACTCCATCATTGGCTCCATGCGCTACGGCGTGCGTTGGACCGAGGAGCTGCTGGTCAAGGCGCTGTTTCGCTATCACGAGAAGCTCGAGAATGCCGGGATCCTGTACGACGGCTCCGAGGAGAAGCGCAACAACTACACGCTCGAGGGTGGCGACGTACACCCCATCCGACCCGATCTCCTGGTGTTGGGCTTCAGCGAGCGGTCGAGCCCCGCGGCCCTCGACCATCTGTGCGATCTGGTGTTCGAGCATTGCGGCGTGACGGACGTGGTGATCGTGGTGATGCCGAATGAGCGGACGGCCATCCATCTCGACATGATTTTCACCCAGCTCGACCGCGACATATGCTGCGTCTACCCGCCGCACTTCATCGGTCCTGAGCGTCTCGCGGTGCTGCACCGGAAGAAGCGCGCCAAGGGCGTGAAGGAGATGCCCAACTTTTTCGCGGCGATGCAGGCGGTGGACCAGCCGCTCGAGCCGGTGTTCTGCGGCGGCAGTCAGCGGCCGCTGCAGGACCGCGAGCAATGGTCGTCGGCGTGCAATTTCTTCGCCGTGCGGCCCGGCGTGGTGCTCACCTACGCCCGCAACGAAGCCACGCTGCGGGAGCTCGAGACGGCGGGGTTCCAGATGATTTCGGCCGTGAACCTCCTTACCGGCGAGGATTCCTTGAATGAGGGCGAGCGCGGCGTGATCACGATCGAAGGCAGCGAGCTGGTGCGCGGCGGCGGCGGGCCCCGCTGCATGACGCTGCCGCTGCGGCGCGACGACCTCTGATCGGCCTGGCGGCGCTGCCCTACACGACGCTCGCCGAGCGCGCCCGCTCCTACCTCGAGGCGGGGCCGGCGAGTTCGGGTGCCTTGGCGCGCGACGTGCTGGGACTGTCGCGCACGCCCAAGATCGCTGCCGAGCGCCTCGCGGCGGCCCTGGTGGGGGACGACCCGCGCGTCGTCCGCACCGCTGACGGTCGCTGGACGCTGGCGGTGTCGACCCTGAGTCCCACGATCGCGCAGTGCCGCTTTGCCGTGGTCGACGTCGAGACGACGGGGTGCAGCCCGCGTCGCGGCGACCGTGTGATCGAAATCGCCGTGGTGGCCGTGCGCGACGGCACCAGCGAGCTGGTGTACGACCGGCTGCTCGACCCGGGCGTCCCGCTGCCGGCGCGCGTTTCCGCGCTCACCGGCATCGTGCCGGCGATGCTCGCGGGGCAGGCGAGCTTTGCCGCAGTGACCGATGAGCTGTTGGGCGTGCTCGGTGGCACCGTGTTCGTGGCGCATAACGCGCGGTTCGACTGGGCGTTTCTGACCAGCGAGTTCCGCCGCAGCCGCGGCCTCGAGCTGCAGGGCCCGCGCCTCTGCACGGTACGCCTGGCGCGCCGTCTGTTGCCGCCGATGGAGAGTCGAGCGCTCGATCATGTCGCGGAACACTGTGGCGTCGAGATCACCGCGCGACACCGCGCCGCCGGCGATGCCATTGCGACGGCGCAGATCTTGGTTCGCTTCCTGGGGCTCGCTCAAGAACGCGGCGCTCGCACGCTCGCGGATCTGACCACGCACCACGCGCCACGCACCGCCGCATGAGTCTCCACTCGACGTTTCAGGTCGGCCGCCTCACCTGCCACACGCTCGAGGGCGGGCGCCAGCACCTGGACGGCGGCGCCATGTTCGGCGTGGTGCCGAAACCGCTGTGGGAGCGCCGCATTCCCCCCGACGCGCGCAACCGCATCCCGCTCGCGCTGCGGTGCTTGCTGGTGGAGCACGACGCCGGCCTGGTATTGATCGATACGGGGCTCGGCAACAAGGAAACGGATAAGTTCAAAGACATCTACGGCGTCGAGAACGCCGGCCAGAGCGGTCCGACGCAGCTCGAGGACGCGTTGGCCGAGCTGGGCCATGTGCCCGACGACGTGCGCTGGGTGATCAATACACACCTGCATTTCGACCATGCGGGCGGCAATACCTATCATGACGCCGCGGGCGCCGTGCGCATCAGTTTTCCGCACGCGCGCTACGTCGTGCAGCAGGCGGAGCTGGCGTTCGCGCGCCACACCAACGAGCGCACCGCCGCGAGCTACCTGGGCCCCAACTTCGATCCGGTGGACTTCACGCTCATCAACGGGGAGATCGAGGTGCTACCGGGCATCCGCTGCCTGCCCACGCCGGGCCACGTGCCGTTCCATCAGTCGGTGCTGGTGGAAAGCGCCGGGGAGCGCGCCTGCTTTGTGGCCGATCTGGTGCCCACGTCGGCGCACTTGCCGCTGCCCTGGATCATGGGCTACGACTTGGAGCCGCTCGTCACCCTCGAGAGCCGCCGCGCGCTGTATCGGCGGGCCGAGGCGGAAGGGTGGCTGCTCGTCTTTGAGCACGACCCGGTGGTGGTGCGCGGCCGGCTCGGGCGGGACGGCAAAGGCGTCGGACTTGTGGACCCTGTCCGGCTCGGCTAAGTTGCAGTCCACAATACGGTAAGCGGGCGCTCAGCGCCTCACCCACGAGCCTCCGGCAGGATGGGAGTGCTGCAGGGTTCCGGTGGAGTCAAGCCGTCAGCCATCAGCGGTCAGCCTTCAGGGCTGACGCCTGTAGGCTGAGAGCTGACGGCTCTAAGCGGATTCCCGGCGCGGGAGTCCGCTTTTTCATTCCTCGTCACAGGGGAGTACGGCACCTGGCAATCGAGAGCAGCAGCAACAGCAAACAGCCGCGCATCCGGGTGAACCGCCAGATCCGCATCAGCCCGGTGCGAGTGATCGCGGAAGACGGTGCGCAGCTCGGGGTTCTGTCGGTGGACGAAGCGATAGCCGCGGCACAAGAGCGCGGGCTCGATCTCGTGGAGGTCGCCCCGCTCGCCCGGCCCCCCGTCGTGAAGATCATGGATTACGGGAAGTTCAAGTTCGAGCAGGCCAAGGCCACACGGGCGGCGAAGAAGAAGCAGCACATCATTGTGCTGAAGGAAGTGAAGTACCGCCCCGGGATCGACGAGCACGATTTCGCGTTCAAGACCCGCCACGCGCGCGAGTTCCTGCAGGACGGCAACAAGGTGAAGGTGACGATGATGTACCGCGGCCGGCAGATGGCGCACCTCGACCTGGGCCGCCAGGTGCTCGACCGGGTGGCCGAAGAGTTGAAGGATGTGGGGAAGATCGAGATGGAGCCGCGGCTCGAAGGCCGCAACATGTTCATGGTGATCGCACCGAAGTGAACGGCGGATAACGACTGATGCCCAAGCAAAAATCGAAGCGTGCGCTCCGTAAGCGCGTGAAGCTCACCGGCACGGGGAAGGTCCGCCGGTGGCACGCCTACAAGAGCCACATCCTGACCAAGAAGCATCCCAAGCGGAAGCGTCACCTGCGGAAGGCGACGCTCGCTTCGCATGCCGATGAACGCCGCCTCAAGCGCCTGCTGATGGCGTAAGGAGACGACCCATGCCTCGCGTCACCAGTAACGTCGCGCGCCTCAAGCGCAAGAACAAAGTCATGAAGCTCGCCAAGGGCTACTGGGGCGGGCGCAGCAAGCTGTGGAAGGCCGCCAAGGAGGCCACGGAGCGCGCGGCGAAGTACGCCTATCGCGACCGCCGCCGGAAGAAGGGCGACTTCCGCCGCCTCTGGATCACGCGCATCAACGCGGCCGCGCGGCTGCACGCGCTGTCCTACAGCCGTCTGATGAACGGGCTCCGCAAGGCGGGCGTCGAGATCAACCGCAAGATCCTGGCCGATCTCGCCGTACGGGATCCCCAGGCGTTTGAACAGCTGGCGGAGGTCGCGAAGAAGGCCCTCTGATCCATGCGCGACCTCCCGGCAGCCCTCGACGCGCTGCGGGAGCGTCTGGACGAGATTCCGCAGGCGGATGCGCGCCGACTCCAGGAGCTGAAGACCGAGCTCCTGGGTCGGAAGGCCGGCGCGTTGACCGAGATCCTCAAAGCCCTCCCCAGGCTCGCACCGGACGAGCGCAAAGCGGTGGGCGGCGCCGCCAACGCCTTGAAACGCGAGCTCGAGGCCGCGATCGCCGCCCGCGAGCAGGCGCTCGCCCGCGCCACCCGCGCGCCGGGCGGCGTCGATCGCACGATGCCCGGCCGCGCCCACTGGACGGGCGCGTTGCACCTCGTCACACAGGTGGTCGACGAGATCTGCGACATCTTCAAAGAGCTGGGCTTCACCCGGGCCGTCGGCCCCGAAGCCGAGACCGAATGGTACAACTTCTACAGTCTCAATTTCCCCAAGGACCATCCCGCGCTCGACGCCCAGGATTCGTTCTATTTGGGCGGCGACATCTTGCTGCGCACGCACACCTCGCCCGTGCAGGTGCGCACGCTCGAGACGTACCCGCCGCCCGTGCGGGTCGTGATTCCGGGAAACGTCTACCGCCGCGATCCGTTCGACGCGTCGCACGCGCCCATGTTCGAGCAGATCGAGGGTCTCGTGGTGGACGAGGGGATCAGCTTCGTCGATCTGAAGGCGACGCTGTCGGCGTTCGCCCGGAAGTTCTTCACGCCCGATACGCAGGTCCGTTTCCGCCCGTCGTTCTTTCCGTTCACCGAACCGTCGGCCGAGATGGACGTGCGCTGCCAGATCTGCCGGGGGTCGGGGTGCGCGGTGTGCAAGCAGACGGGGTGGATGGAGATTCTGGGCTCCGGCATGGTGCACCCGACAGTGCTGCGGAACGTCAAGCTCGACCCTGAGCGCTACACGGGGTTCGCCTTCGGCATGGGGCCGCAGCGCATCGCGCTGGTGCGCCACGGCATCCCCGACATCCGCCTGCTGTTCGAGAGCGACATGCGCTTCCTGGCGCAGTTCGCCGGGCCGATTCGATGATCGTCTCGCGCCGCTGGCTCGAGGCGCTGCTCGGCCGGGCGCTCGATGCGGCCGACGTCGCCCAGCGGATCACGATGGCGGCGGTGCCGGTCGACGCGGTGATCCCGCGCCACCGCGACCTGGGGGACGTCCTCATCGCGCGCGTGCTGGAAGTGAAGCGCCACCCCAACGCCGATCGCCTCTCGCTCTGCCTCGTGGACGCCGGCGGCGCCGGCGGCGCCGGCGGACCGCTCGAAGTCGTCTGCGGCGCGCCCAATGTCCAAGCGGGCAAGAGCTATCCCTTCGCGCCCGTGGGCGCCGTGCTCCCGGGCGGGCTCAAGCTCGATCGCCGCAAGATCCGCGGCGTCGAGTCGAACGGCATGCTGTGCTCCGCCAAGGAGCTTGGCCTCGGCGACGACCATGCGGGCATCCTCGAGCTTGCGACCGACGCCGCGCCGGGGACCCGGTTCCTGGACGTCGAGCCGATCGCCGACGACCAGATCGTGTTCGACGTCACCGCCAACCGCCCGGACCTGCTGTGCCACAAGGGCGTGGCGCGCGAGCTCGCCGCGTCGCTCGGCGCCGTCGTGAAATTGCCCGCGTTCCCAGGCTCGCCCGGCGTCGCTATGCCGTCGCCCCGTCGGGAGGGGCGAGAGGCCAAGGTCGATTCCGTCACCGTGCGGCTCGACGATCCGGAGGGCGCGCCGCGCTACATGATCGCCGTGATTCGCGGGGTCCGCGTCGGTCCGAGCCCGCGCTGGCTTGCTCAGCGGCTCGAGGCGGTGGGGCAGCGCGCCATCAACAACATCGTCGACGCTACCAACTACATCCTGCTGGAGCTGAATCAGCCCCTGCACGCCTTTGATCTGGCCAAGCTGCGCGGCCCAGCGGTCGTGGTGCGGCGCGCCAAGCCCAAGGAACGGATTCAGACGCTCGACGGCGTGACCCGGGAGCTGACCTCTGAGATGACGGCGATCTGCGACGCCGAGGGCCCCACGATCGTGGCGGGTGTGATGGGGAGTGCGGACTCGGAGGTGACCGCCGCCACGACCGATATCGTGCTCGAATGCGCGTACTTCCAGCCGACACGGATCCGGCGCACACGGCGGGCCCTCGAGCTCTCGAGCGAGTCGAGCTATCGCTTCGAACGGGGCATCGATCTGTTCGCCCTGCCGGACGCCTTGCGGCGCGCCATTGATCTGATCGTCACCGTCGCCGGCGGAACGATGCGCGAGCCGGCCATCGACTTGTGGCCCGAGCCAGAGCAGGAGCGCGCGGTGTTCGTGCGGCCCGCGCGGGTGGCGCAGGTGTTGGGCGTGGCGGTGGAGCGGACCGAGATCGAGAAGCGGCTCATCGCGGTGGGATTCGTCGTGGCCCCCAAGGACGACCGGCTGGCGGTGCAGGTGCCGGGCTGGCGACCGGATGTGACGGGCGAAGTGGACCTGATCGAAGAAGTGGCTCGCTTGAAGGGCTACGACGCGTTCCCCGACGAGCTGCGCCCCTACCGTCCGGGCACGGTCCCCGACGCGCCGCTGGAGCAAGCGAAAGGCCGAGTGCGAGAGCAGCTGGTGCGCGCTGGCCTGTACGAGGCGCGCACCCTGGCGCTCGTGCCGCCGGATGGACCGGACGCGGTGCCCATCCTCAATCCGCTGTCGTCCACCGAGGCGCACCTGCGCCGCCGTCTCCTTCCCGAGCTGGTGCGGCGGGTGGAGCACAACTGGGCGGGGCTGGTGCGCGACGTCCGCTTGTTCGAGGTCGGCACCGTCTTCAGTAAGGGGACGACGGCAGAGGGCGGCGGGACCCGCATTCCGCCCCAAGAGCACGTCTCTGTGGCCGCGGTGCTGACCGGCGCGCGACGGCCGGCGCACTGGTCCGATGGTGCGAAAGTACCTGATATGGACTTATGGGACCTCAAGTGGCACTTTGAGTTAGCGCTGGGGCTGGCGAACAGCGGCGCCACCCTTCGGGAGACGCCTGATGGACTGGGTTGGGAGGCGGTAGACGGAGCTGGCGCGGTTGTAGGCTGGGCCGGGCCGCTCGAGGGTGATGCGCCGAAATGGGCGGCGCCGCTGTTCGGCTACGAAGCGCGGTTGGTGACCGACGGCGCGCCGATCGCGCGTTACCAGCCGTTGCCCACCACGCCGCCGGTGGAGCAGGATGTGGCGCTCGTCCTGCCGGACGGTGTGAGCGCGGCGGCGGTGGCGGCGGTGGTGCGGCGGGCCGCCGGGGCATTGCTCGAGCGCATCACGGTGTTCGACGAATACCGTGGGGCGGGGATCGCGGCGGGGACCCGGAGCGTCGCGTGGCATCTCGTGTTCCGGGCGCCGGATCGCACGTTGCGCGAGGCGGAGGTAGAGCACCTCGTGCGGGGGGCGCTGGAGGCAGTGGAGGCAGAGCTTGGCGTACGACGGCGAGAGAGCTGATGCGCTGGCACTCGACCAGCTGGAGGCCGTGCTCCGCGAGGTGGCGGACGAGCTGGCCGGCTGGCGCGCGCGCGCGCTGAAGGCCGAGGCGCAGGCGCGGGACGGGGGCGGGCGCGCGGGCGGGGCGAGCGTGCGGCTCGACGCGGAGGCGCGCGGCCGCGTCGCCGACTTGGAAGCCGAGAACCGCGATCTGCGTCAGCACGTGAGCGCGGCGCGGGAGCGGGTGCAGGGGCTGCTCGCCCGCCTGACGTTCCTCGAGGATCAGGCGCGTGAAGCCGAAGGCAACGGCGCACGCCGGGGGAGCGCCCGGTGAGCGCCAAAAAACACGCGGTCAAAGTGATGATCGGCGGCGAGGAGTACACGGTCCGTTCCGACCTGCCGCCCGAATACACGCGCGAGGTCGCGGCGTACGTGGACCGCGCGTTGAAGACGGTACTCAGCCAGGGCGCCATCGTCGAGACGCACAAAGCGGCGATTCTCGCGGCGCTCGACATTACGAACGAGTTGTTCCAGGCGCGCAAGGGCGAGCGGGAGGTCGCGGCGCGCCTCGCGGCTCTGGCGGACGATCTGCAGAAGATGCTGCCGCCAGGGCGGCGGAAAGCAGTGACGGGGTAAGCGTCGGTCTGGAATTCATCGCGCCCGCAATGGGCGCTGCGGAGTATAGATCACATGCCCGGGTGGATCGGACTCATCGGGGCCGTTGTCGCGGGCGGCGTGGCCGCGGGAACGGCTGCATATATCGTCGGACGCTGGGTGGAGCGGCGCGCCGCGGCAGCCGCGGCGGCGGCGGCCGCGCGTGAAGCCGAGCGTGTGCTGGAGGCGGCCAAGCAGAAGCTCGCGCTCACGGCCAAGGAAGAGTGGCTGGCGGCGCGCGAGCAGCTCGACCGCGAGCTGGCCGGCCGGCGCGGCGACGTCGAGCGGCGCGAGGCCGCGCTCGACAAGAAGCTCACCACCCTGGACGACCGCGAACGGGAGCTGGAGCGCCGCACCCGCGCCTTCGGGGAGCGGGAGAACGCGCTCGCCGCCACGGAACAGGAGGCGCGCTCGCGCCTCGAGCGGCTGGCCGGGCTCACCGCCCACGAGGCGAAGCAGGAGCTGATCCGGCGGCTCGAGGACGAAGCCAAGAGCGACGCCGCCGCGCTGCTCCGCGACATCAAGGAGCAGTCGAAGAAGACCGCCGATCGCGAGGCCAAGAAGATCGTGGCGCTCGCGATTCAGCGCATGGCCGCCGAATACACGGCCGAGATGTCGGTGTCCACCGTGACGCTGCCGTCCGATGAGATGAAGGGCCGCATCATCGGGCGCGAGGGCCGCAACATCCGCGCGTTCGAGGCCGCGACGGGCGTCGACGTCATCATCGACGACACTCCCGACACGGTGGTCGTCTCATGCTTCGATCCGGTGCGGCGCGAAGTGGGGCGGCTGTCGCTCGAGCGCCTGATCGCCGACGGACGCATCCATCCCGGTCGCATCGAGGACATCGTCGCCAAGGCGCGCGAGGAAATCGACGCCGGCATCTTCGAGGCGGGCGAGCGGGCCGCCTATGAGACCGGGATTCACGGCTTGCACGCCGAAATGATCAAGCTGGTGGGGCGGATGAAGTACCGCACGTCGTACGGCCAGAACATCCTGGAGCACTCGAAGGAAGTCGCCTGGCTCGCCGGGATCATGGCGGCCGAGCTGAAGCTCGACGTGCAGCTGGCCAAGCGGGGTGCCCTGTTGCACGACATCGGCAAGGTGATGACGCACGAGCACGACGGTACGCACGTGCAGCTCGGCGTCGAGGTCGCGACCAAGTACGGTGAGCACCCCATCGTGATCAATTGCATCGCCGCGCACCACGACGACGTGCCGCACGACTCACCCATCAGCGTCATCGTGCAGGCCGCCGACGCCGTGTCTGGATCGCGTCCCGGGGCGCGGCGCGAGTCGTTCGAGACGTACGTGAAACGCCTGGCGCAGCTCGAGCAGCTGGCCGGGGAGTTCCCGGGGGTCGAGAAGGTATTCGCCATTCAAGCGGGCCGGGAGGTGCGGGTGGTCGTGACGCCCACGGCGGTGGATGACGCCAAGGCGACGGAGCTGTCCGAGCAAATCGCCAAGAAGATCGAGCACGAGCTGCAGTATCCCGGCCACATCCGCGTGGTGGTGATCCGGGAAACGCGGGCGGTGGGATATGCCCGCTAAGCTCATCGATGGCACGGCGATCGGCGCCGGCATGCGGGCCGAGCTCACGGGCCGGATCGCCCAGCTCAAAGCGCGGGGCGTCACACCGGGGCTCGCAGCCGTGCTGGTGGGCGACAATCCGGCATCAGCGACCTACGTGAAGATGAAAGGGAAGGCCTGTGAAGAAGCGGGTCTCTACCACGACACCGTCGTCCTGCCGCGCGCCACGAGCGAGGGCGACCTGCTGGCGCTCGTGGACCGGCTCAACGCCGACCCCAAGATCCACGGCATTCTGGTGCAGCTGCCGCTGCCGTCACAGATCGATACCCAGAAGGTCCTGCGCCGCGTGCATCCGGGGAAGGACGTGGACGGCTTTCATCCGGAGAACGTGGGCAAGGTCTCGGTGGGCGACCCGACCGGGTTTCGCCCGGCCACACCCTACGGCGTGCAGCAGCTGCTGATGCGCAGCGGCGTGGAGACCAAGGGTGCCCACGCGGTGGTGGTGGGGCGCTCGAACATCGTGGGCCGGCCGATGGCGGCCCTCCTCCTCCAAGACGGCCCCGGCGGCAATGCCACGGTGACTGTCTGTCACTCCCGCACGCGCGACATCAAAAGCGTCACGCGCTCGGGCGACATTCTGATCGTTGCGATGGGCAAGCCCGAGTTCGTCACGGGCGACATGGTCAAGCCGGGCGCCGTGGTGATCGACGTCGGCACCACCCGCGTGGACGACCCGAGCGCCAAGCGCGGCTACCGCATCGCGGGCGACGTCAAGTTCGCCGAGGCCAAGGAAGTCGCGAGTTTGATCACCCCGGTCCCGGGCGGCGTCGGCCCGATGACCATCACCATGCTGTTGTACAACACGGTGCAGGCGGCGGAGCAGTGGGCCGCGGCTTGAGCTTCGACTTCGGCGCCGCAGTCGCCGCGGAGGGCGCGTGGACGGTGGGGCAGCTGACGCGCCGCGCCCGCGACGTGATCGAGGCGGGTTTGCCGCCGTTGTGGGTGCGCGGTGAGATCACGGGGTTCAAGGCGTACCAGAGCGGCCACTGGTATTTCACACTGCGCGATGCCTCGGCGCAGCTCCGCTGCGTGATGTGGGCGCGCGAGAATCGCCGCCTGCCCGCGCCGCCGGACGACGGGCTGCAGGCATTCGTGTTCGGACGGCCCACCGTGTGGGAGGAGCGCGGCGAGTTCCGCCTGACGGTGTTCAATCTGCTCTCCACCGCCGCGGGCGGGCTGTGGCAAGTGGCGTTCGAGAAAGCGAAAGCGGCGCTCGCGAAGGACGGCTTGCTGGACCCGGCGCGCAAGCGCGCACTGCCGCTCTATCCGCGCCGCATCGCCGTGATCACGAGCCTCGACGGGGCGGCGCTGCGCGACATCATGGCCGTGGTGGGACGCCGCTGGCCCGTGGCCGAGCTGCTGGTGCTGCCCACCAAGGTCCAGGGCGAGAACGCCGCGGGCGAAGTCCGCGCCGCGCTGGCGCTGCTCGGCCGGATCGCGGGTGTGGACGTCGCGATCATGGGGCGGGGCGGCGGCGGCAAGGAAGACCTCTGGGCGTTCAACGACGAGCGGCTGGCCCGCGCCGTCGCGGCGGCGCCCGTGCCCGTGATTTCCGCGGTGGGGCACGAGACCGACGTGACGCTGTGCGACCTGGTCGCGGATGCGCGTGCCGCCACGCCGTCGGCCGCAGCGGAGGCTGCGACACCCGATCGTCTCGAGCTGCTCAGCCACACGGACCAGCTGGGCGCGCGCCTGGCGCGCGGGTTGGCCGGGCGCTCGGAACGGGCGCGGGAACGGCTGGCCCGCAGCGGCGATCGCCTCACGGCTGCCCTCGAGCGGCGCGTGGAGCGTCTGGGCCATCGCGTGGCGGAGCTCGCCGGGCGGCTCGACGCGCTGTCGCCGCTCAAAGTGTTGGAGCGGGGCTACGCGGTGGCCCGGGACGGCGGCGGCCGGGTGCTGCGCCGCGTGAGCCAGTTCACCCTCGGCCTCGCGTTCCGCCTGCGGGTCACCGACGGCGACGTGCCGGCGCAAGTGCGCAAAGCGTAATGGCCCAGCCCGCGGATTTCGGCGCCGTGCTCGAGCGGCTCGAGCAGATCGTGCGTCAGCTCGAGTCGGAGGACCTCGACCTGGATGGCGCGCTGAAACTATTCGAGGAAGGCGTGGAGCGTTTGCGCGAGGCGCGCGACCGGTTGGCCGCCGCGGAGCTCAAAGTCAAACAAGTGCTGACGGACCAGGCAGGGCGCGTCCGGCTTGACGACGTCGACGGCTGACCCCGGGCTCGCGCGCTACCTCGGCCTCGCCCGGTCGCGCGTGGATGCCGTGCTGGGACGCTGGGGCACACGCGCCGAGGAGTGGTGGCCCGGTCCCGTCGCCGCGGCGGTGCGCTACAGCTTGTTGAGCGCGGGGAAGCGGCTGCGCCCCACCCTCGTGTTTGCGAGCTTCGAAGCGCTGGGCGGCACGGCGCCCGCCGTGGCCGAGCTGGCGGCGGCGGTGGAAGTGGTTCACGCCTATTCGCTGGTGCACGACGATCTCCCATGCATGGACGACGACGACTTGCGGCGCGGCCGGCCTACGACGCACCGCGCGTTCGATGTCGTCACCGCCACGCGGGCGGGCTATCACATGGTGGCGCTGGCGGCGCGCGTGCTGGCGAGCGGTCTCGCCGAGCTGGATCTGCCGCCGGCGCGCGGGCGCGACATCGCGCTCGAGCTGTTCCGCGCGGCCGGCGCCGGCGGCATGATCGGCGGGCAGGCGCTCGACCTCGAGGCGGAGGGCCGCGATCTCACGCGGGCCGAGCTGGAGGGCGTCCACGCGCGCAAGACGGGAGCGTTGATCACGGCGTCGTGCGTCATCGGCGGCCTGGCGGCGTCCGACGCGCCGGCCGCCCGTGTCGCAGCGCTGCGCGAGTACGGCCGGGCCATCGGGCTCGCCTTTCAGATCGCGGACGACGTGCTCGACGCCACGGGCACGTCGGAAACCCTCGGGAAGACCGCCGGCCGCGACGCCGCGCTCGCCAAGTCCACGTTCGTGACGCTGCTGGGTGTGGGCGGGGCGCGGGCCGAAGCCGGACGGCTGGCGGCACTGGCGGTAGACCGACTGCGGGCCGGGGGGTTAGGTTCCCCTACGCTCGTGGGACTCGCCCACTACATCGTGACCCGGCCGAACTGACATGGCGCTGCTCGATCGCATCCACGGACCAGACGACCTGAAGCGCCTCTCGCGCGAGCAGCTGCAGCCGCTCGCCGACGAGGTGCGGCAGCGGCTGATCGACGTGGTCTCGCAGACGGGCGGCCACATCGGCGCGGGGCTCGGCGTGGTGGAGCTGACCGTGGCGCTGCTCTACGCCTTCGAGTCGCCGCGCGACAAGATCGTGTGGGACGTGGGTCACCAGGGCTATCCGTGGAAGATCCTGACGGGGCGCAACGCCCAGTTCCCGACGCTGCGCCAGGCCGGCGGGCTGTCCGGCTTCCTGCGGCGCAGCGAGAGCCCGCACGACCAGTTCGGCGCCGGCCACGCCGGCACCGCGCTCTCGGCCGCGTTCGGCATGGCCACGGCGCGCGATCTGAAGCGCGAGGATTACAAGGTGGTGGCCGTGGTGGGCGATGGCGCCTTCACCTGCGGGTTACCCTACGAAGCGATGAACAACGCGGGCCACTCCGGCCGCGACATCATCCTCGTCTTGAACGACAACGGCATGTCGATCGCGCCCAACGTGGGCGCCATCAACAAGTACCTGGGCTCGATTATCGCGAGCCCGGTGACGGTGCGCATCCGCGAGCGCGTCAAGGCGATGATCGAGAAGGCGTCGCATCTGGTGGGCGGGCCCAAGCTCGTGGAGTTCGCGCGCACCCTCGAAGAGAGCATCAAGAACCTGTGGTCGCCGGGCATGCTGTTCGAGGAGCTGGGATTCCGCTACTTCGGGCCGCTCGACGCGCACAACATGGACCAGCTGGTGCAGACGTTCGAGCTGGTGAAGGGTCTCAAGGGTCCGCGCGTGGTCCACGTGATCAGCCAAAAGGGGAAGGGTTTCCCGCTGCCCGAGCCCGACCTCGAGAAGTACCACGCCCGCGCGCCCTACGATCCGGTCACGGGCCAGCTCAAGCCGGTGAAGCCCGGGCCGCCGCAGTGGACGAAGGTGTTCGGCGAAGCGATCACGCAGCTCGCCGCGGAGTATCCCGCGCTCGTGGCCGTGACGGCGGCGATGCCGTCGGGCACCGGGACCAACATCTTCCAGAAGAAGTGGCCCGAGCGCTTCTTCGACGTGGGCATCGCCGAAGCGCACGCGACCACGTTCGCGGCGGGGCTCGCCACGCAGGGCATCCGGCCCGTCGTCGCCATCTATTCGACGTTCCTGCAGCGCGCCTATGACAGCATCATCCACGACGTGGCCATCCAGAAGCTGCCCGTCATCTTCTGCCTCGATCGGGCCGGCATGGTGGGCGAAGACGGCCAAACCCACATGGGTCTGTACGACATCGCGTACCTGCTGGCGGTGCCGCACATGACCGTGACCGCGCCCAAGGACGGCGCCGAGCTGATCGGCCTGCTGCGGTGCGCGTTGCAACACACCGACGGGCCGTTCGCGCTGCGCTATCCGCGCGACAAGGCGCCCGCCGAGGCACCGCCGGCGGCCGAAGTGGCGCCGATCCCCTACGGGTCGTGGGAGGTGCTGCGCAAGGGCAAGGACTGCGCGCTGCTGGCGGTGGGCGTGATGTGCCAGCCCGCGCTCGCGGCGGCGGAGATGCTCGCGGCCGAGGGGCTCGACGTCACCGTGGTGAACTGCCGCTTCCTGAAGCCGATGGATCGCGCCCTGCTGGAGACGCTGGCACGCGACCACAAGCGGCTCGTCACCATCGAGGACGGCGTCGTCACCAACGGGTTCGGCGCGGCGGTCGCGGCCGTGGTGCAGATCACGGCGCCCGACGTCCGGGTGATCGCCTTGGGCGCGCCGGATCGCACCTACGAGCACGCCCCGCGGGCGCAGCAGCTCGCCGACGTGGGGCTCACGGGCGCGGGGATCGCCGCGCGCGTGCGCGCCCTCGCCTCCGAGGAATCCCTCACCGCGCCATGAAGGTCGGGGTCGTCGGGAATCCGAGCTACCGCGACCTCGGGAGCATCCTGGCGCAGCTCGCCGCCGCGGGCCCGCGGCACGGCTTCACGTACTATGCCGAAGACCGGCTGCGCGAGCTGTGGCCCGCGCCCAAGCCCGAGCCGCTGGACGGCGCGGTCGGCCTCGACTGCCTCATCACGCTGGGCGGCGACGGCACACTGCTGCGCGGCGCCCGCGGCCTCCAAGGGGGCAACACCCCGATCCTGGGCGTCAATCTCGGCCGGGTCGGATTTCTCACCACCGCCTCAGTGCAGAACCTCGAGTGGGCGCTCGACACGCTGATGCGCGGCGCCTACGGCACCGAGGCCCGCTTGGCGCTCGTGCCGACCATCGTGGACAAGCACGGTACGGTCCGGCGGGAGGCGACGTCGCTCAACGACGTGGTGATCCACAAGGGCGGCGTCGCCCGCGTGGTGCGGTTCCGCGTGTCCGTGGACGGCGACGAAGTCGGGCAATACTCGGCCGACGGTATCGTGGTGGCCACGCCGACGGGCTCCACCGCTTACTCCTTGTCGGCCGGCGGGCCCATCGTCGTGCCCGGCGTGGACGCGCTCGTCGTCGCCGCGATTTGCCCCCACATGCTCGCCGTGCGCCCGCTGGTCGTGCCGGCGTCGGTGACGGTGACGATCGAGCCGATCCCGCCCTGGACCGACGAGGTACTCGTGTCCTTCGACGGCCAGTTGGGCACCACCATGGAACCGGGCGAGCGCCTGGTGGTGAAGCGCGCGGAGCGCCCGGTGCTTTTGGTTCGCCTCGGGCCCGAAGGATTTTTCGCGCGGCTGCGTCGCAAGCTGCAGTGGGGGGATCTCACCGACCGCGAGCGCCGCTAGTGCTGCGCGAGCTCCGCGTCCGGGATCTCGCGGTCATCGCCGACGTCACCTTACCCCTCCAGCCCGGCCTCAACGTGCTCACCGGCGAGACGGGTGCCGGGAAATCCATGCTGGTGGACGCGCTGGCGCTGCTCCTGGGTGAGCGCGCGTCGGCCGACGCGGTGCGCCCCGGCGCCGAGAAGACGGTGGTTGAAGGGGCGTTTGACCTTGCGGCTCCCGTCCTCGCCCGTCTGCGCCCGACCTTGACCGACCTGGGGTTGGATGTCGGCGACGGTGCCCTGATTATCAAGCGCGAGGTCTATCCCGAAGGCCGGTCGCGCGCCTGGGTAAACGGCAGCCCCACCACTGTCGGTGTGCTGGGGCAGCTCGGCGCGCTACTGGTGGACCTCCACGGCCAGCACGAGACGCAGTCGCTGCAGCGGCTCGATGCGCAACGCGACATGCTCGACGCGTTCGCGGTCGCCGACGTCGAACGCGCCGCCGTGCGCGATGCGCACGAGCGCTGGCGCGCGCTCGTGGACCAGGAAACGGCGCTCCAGGCGAAGCAGGAAGAGGTCCGCCGCAAGGCCGACTACCTGCGCCACGTGGTACAGGAAATCGAGCGCGCGGCACCGAAGCTCGGCGAAGAGGCGCAGCTCGAGATCGACGCCAAGCGCCTGGCCCACGCCGACGAGCTCGGCCGGCTGGCGCGCGACCTCGAGCAGGCGCTCGACACGGCGGGCCTTGCCCAGGCCACGAAACTGCTCGCGGGCCTGCAGAAGCTCGACGCCTCGGTGGCGCGCTGGCAGGAGCTGCTCGACGGCGCCTTTGCCAACGTCGAGGAGCTCGCCGCCGCGGCGCGCGACTACGCCACGGCCATCGAGGCGGATCCCACTCGGCTGGCGGCGCTGGAGCAGCGACGCGACGTGTTGTTCCGGCTGCAGCAGAAGTACGGGCCCAGTCTCGCCGACGTGCTCGCGACGCGGGACCGCTCCGCCGCCGAGCTCGATGTGCTCGACACCGCCGACTTGGACCTGCGCAATCTGGCCGAGGAGCGGGCGCGCGCCGCGGCCGATTTCGAGCGGGCGTGCGCGGCGCTCACCGCCAAGCGGAGCCGCGCGGCGGTGCAGCTCTCCCACGCCGTCACCCAACTGTTGCCCTCGCTCGGCATGTCCGCGGGAGACTTCACGAGCCGTCTGGTACCACTCCCCACTCCCCACGCATTTGGGAGTGAGAACGTGGTGTTCGAGATCCAGCTGAACGCGGGCCTCGACCCGCGGCCGCTCGCCCGCGTGGCATCAGGTGGCGAGCTGTCGCGTTTGATGCTTGCCTTGAAAGTGGTGCTCGCCCGGCACGATGCCGTGCCGACGTTGGTCTTCGATGAGGTGGATCAGGGCATCGGCGGTGAAGTGGGCGGGCGCGTGGGCGAAGCTCTGGCGACGGTGGCGCGGGGAGCGGGCCGGCAGGTGCTCGTGATCACGCACCTACCGCAGATTGCCGCTTACGCCGACCACCACCTCGTGGTGGCGAAGGGCGCGCATCGCGGCGTGGCGACGAGCGACGTCGCCGTGGCGCAGGGTGAGGCGCGCCGCCGCGAGGTGGCGCGTATGCTGGGCGATCCCGACATGGAGACCGCCCTGTCGCACGCCGCCGAGCTGCTCAAAACAGCCGGTGCGAAGTCCGCAGCACCAGCCGAAACACGGTCGCCGCGGGGACGAACGAGCCCGCGCCGCTAGTCGTTCGCTCGATTGACGCCCCGCCCTCGAGCAGGGGGCCCGTATAGGTCGCCGTGACGCCCAGGCGCGCGTAGCGCACTTCCGAACCGGCGTCGAGTACCCCTGCGGCCGTGGGCATGCCGAGCCGCGTGGCGAGGTCCACGGAGTCCTGGGCCGTGCGGAACGAGTAGTGATCGCGCGCTTTCCTGAAATACCCCGCCGTGACGCCCGCCGCGAAGAACCGGTTGAACCGATAGAGGGGGGCGAAGTCCGCGGCCACGTAGTCGCCGGGATCCCAGCGCAACGGCGCGGCGGCGGCTGCTGGCGCGAAGAAGGCGGTCGCCGGCGCCACCAGGCGCTCGCGCATGCCCGCCGCCTGCTGCGCCCCCCGCAGCGACAGATTGAGCCACAGACGTCCCACGCTCAACTCTTGAGTCAGCCGCAGCTCCAGATCGCGCTGGTGGTCGCCCGTCGAGAGATCGAGGGGATCGCGTGGCGAATCGAGGTGGCCGGTCGGCAGTCGCACCACGCCGCTCACCGCAGCCACGTAGTGCGCCAGCACCACGGCCCGGTACGTGGCCGAGAGCTCGACGTCGCCCAGCCACCAGCGGTAGAACCGCGGCGTGTCCTCCAAGGCGTGAGTGCTGAAGCCCAGCGACGGGTCGAGCAACAGGCTCTCGAACGTCGCACCGTCGAGGCGTTGGCTCGGTAGCAGGAAGCCGTGGGTGAAGCCGGTCACGGTGTCGGCGGCGAGCGCCTGCTGGAGCTGGGCGATGTTGGCGGCGACCGCCTTGCCGCCGTCCGACGAATCGGTGGGCAGGAACGGCGCATAGCCGACCCCGGCCGCGCCGTAGACCGAGCGATACAGCGCGTCGTGCACCGCGTGCGCTTGCGCCGATAATGCCTGCGCCTGGGCGCACTCGGGGCTCGACGGGCAGTTGTAATGCCCGGTGTTGATGTTCTGGTCCAGTCGCGTCAGCGACGTATCGAATTCCGAGAAGAAGTTCGCATACAGCGTATCGTTGGTGGCATCGCTCCAGCGCGGGTTGGCGCCGAGGTTGGCGGTAGCACTGTCGAGCCGGAAGTGCTCGCGCACCTCGACCCGCACCACGGGGACCATTACGCCGATCGCCAGTCGGCGCGTGATGCCGAAGTCCGCCGTGATCGGGAGCGTGCGTCGCTCGGCGAGTGCCACGAGCTGCCCCCGGCCGAGGCTGGCGATGAATCCCGGCAGAGCGCCCGCCGTGCGGATGTCCTGCTGCAGCCGGCTCACGGCGGGGATCGCGCCGCCGACGCTGTCGCCCGTGAGGAACCATCCCAGCGGCCGCCGCGTCCCGCTCCAGAACGCGGCGTCCCAGGTCTCGACCTTGGGGTCGAAGCTGAGGCGCAGGGCGTGGAGCGGGGGTGTGTCGGCGCGCTCCACCGCCTGCGCGGAAAGCGCGGTGGCCGCGGCGAGCGCGGCGAGCAGGTAGGGCAGCGGTCGTGGCACGGGTCGCATTAGCAGAACGGCACCCGGGAGTGTCCGGGTGCCGTTTCGCTTACCCCACAGCCGGGCGCGCGTTCGTCAGGGGATCGCGACGAGCGACGTGCCGTACTTCGCGTTGATGGCCGCGATCAGCGCATTGGCGATCAGTTTGTGCGTCGCCTGGCTCGGATGGACACCGTCCCGCGAGAATGCAAACCCGAATGGCCGCTGCTGCACGCCCGCGCTGGTGTCCGTCGGCGTCGCGGGGAAATGTGGGAAAATCACGATCTGTGACGTATCCGCGCGCAGCTGGCCGAGCGCGACGTTGGGGTCGAAATATGCAAACCCGCGTGCGGTCGCCTGGCTCAAGATTTGCGCGTTGTACCCCGCGACGGCTGCATGAATGTTCGCGAGCTCGCTCGGGGTGATGTTGTGATCGTTCAAGCAATCGAGTGTATCGGGGATGCCGGCGCTCGCCTTCGCCAGCAGTGTCGCGCCGTAACGGAACGGCACCAGTGTCGTGTCGCCAACGCCGCCGCTTGCCCGCGGCGCGCAGCTGAGGGCAACCGTCATGGTCGCGGGAAGCTTTCCTGCGAGCTTGGCGCCGAGGTAGATGTGCCCGTACGAGAAGTACGGGATGGTGGCGACGTCGGCGACGGCGATCAACACGCCCTTCCCGCTCGCAGGCGTCTGGTCGATGGCGTCCAGGACCGAATCGTACCGGGCGTTGAACGTGGCGATCGCCGTGACCTTGGCTGGATTGCCGCCATTCCCAGTGTCCGTCGCGGCGCCGAGGACATCGTTGTTGCCGATCCACACGGTGACAAAAGTGGGATCGACCTTCAACATCGCCTCTGTCTGGGTCAATCCCCCGAGAAAGAACGTCGTGAGGCCGTTCGGACCGGCCGCGCCCGAAAGGTTGGAGAGCAGGTCTTCAACGGCCGCTCCCGGGACGGCGACGTCGTTGAGGTATGGGGGCGGCACCGGCTGGGGCTTCCGCAGGGCACAGTTGTTCGGCACCGCGGGCGGCACGAGCTTCCCCGTGAAGACATTGATGAGCGGCGGAGGACAGCCGGGGCGACTCATCAGCGGCATGAAGAAGGGCGTCTGCATGCGACCGGCCAGCAAGTTGGCGTACGATTGCACCTGCGTGCTGTCGTTGATGCCGGCTGACTGGAAGCCCGCCGTGATGGAATTGCCCATCGACACGTATCGCGTAAACAGCGGATCGATGGGCTGGATGGACACCGGCCGGAACAGCTCGTCATTGTGACACGCGACGACCCCGAGCAGGAGCCCGAGCGCCGCCGTACCCATCAGCTTGGTGGTGCGCAGCATAGCGGTCAGTGCCTCTCGCTCAGAAGGTGTAGGACAGGCCGGCGCCGAACAGATTGGCGCCGAACTGGTACAGACCATTGTTGAACGTCGTATACGCGCGGCCGCGCCGATCCTGCTGCTTGATGAACTGGTAGGCGAGATCCACGTGCAGTCCGCCCGTCAGGTCCGCGCCGTAGCCGATCGTGAACTCGTTGCGCGGCCCTTCCGGCAAGAGCGGGGTGACGGTCTGCACCGGTGCCGCCGCCGTGTGGTAGAGGTACCCCAGGCGGAACGTGGACTTGGCGCGGGCGTACTCGAGGCCGGTGCGAATGGCGTGGCTGTCTTTGTAGCCCTCATACAGCGTGCGATCGGGCGTCAGCGGGTTCGCGAAGTCGATCGTCAGCGAGCTGAACCATCCCCACACGATCTGCTGGTATTCGGCCATGAACGTCCACTGCGGGCGGACTTTGTACGCGAAGCCGATCGTGCCCTGGTCGGGCATCGTGATGGCGGTCGACGCCGCGCCAGTGGACAACGGCCCGCCGGGTACGAACTCCGGGCCGACGAGGGCATCAACAGGCAGCACGCTTCCCGTTATCGGGTTACCGGCCGGGAGCACGAGATTCGTCAGGATCTGATTGAAGGTCGCGGTGCCGCTGTACTTGATCGTCTTGCGCGTGATGAAGTGGCCGCCCACGGTCAGTTGATCGTTCACCTTGAACGTGATGCCGCCGTTGAACGCGACGCCCGTGCCGGTTGCCTTGAGCGCCACATCGGCGACGTCGGTGTAGGTCGGGATGCCGAGCGCCGCGAACGTGAACGTCTGGCCGGTCACAATCTGCTGCGACAGGTCCACCCGCTGATGCAGCTCGATGGTGCTATGGATGTAGGCGACGCCGAGGCCGAGGCTCAAGCGGGGCGTGACCTGATAGGCGAGGGTGGGTTGCACGTAAATCGATTTCACCGACGTGTGGTAACCGTCGAAGCGTCCAATGAACGTCGTGGGCCACTTGGTTCCGAGGCCGTAGGGCGCGAATACGCCGATGCCGGCCGTGAGGCCGTGGCCCAGCCGCTGCGTCACATAGGCGCTCGGCACCAGATAGCTCTGGCTCGGCATGTCGGTCGTGATGCCGCTAAAGTCCTCGGTGAAACCGCCGTGGGGCCGGATTAGCGTCGCCGACACGCTGATGTGCGTCCCGGCCAGATTCGTGAGGCCCGCGGGATTGAACCAGATCGCCGACCCGTCGGGGCAGGGACTCGCCGCGGAGACGCCGGCGCGGCCCATCGTGCAGATGCCGAGCTCGTTGACGGCGAAGCCTTGAGCCCGGAGCGCGGCGGGAACGCCGGCGAACAGCAACAACAACACAGAGCGGGCAAACCGCTGCATACGTGTGTCTCCGGAAGGCAAATGGGGAGATGGTGGAACCGGCTGCGATACGGTAGCATTGGCTCCAATGCTTGTCAAACCCGCGCGCGCGCGCGCGTCCGCATTGTTCCGCGCGACTTTCGACGCGCCGCCCGGCGCGGCGGCATCGGCGCCGGGACGGGTCAACTTGATCGGCGAGCACACCGACTACAACGGCGGTCCGGTGCTGCCGATCGCTCTCGCGCAACGCACGGTCGTGGCCGTGGGCTCTGGCGAGCCGGGGGTGCTCGAGGCGGTATCCGAGCGTGACGGTCGGGTTTGGCGCCACCTATATAAGGAAGGGCGCGCCGCTGACTGGCCGGCGTATGTGGCCGGCGTCGTGGCGGAGCTGCAGAGCGCCGGGGCGCTCTCGTGGGAGACGGGGGTGCGCGTAGCCGTGGCGAGCGACGTCCCGGTCGGGGCGGGCCTCTCCTCCTCGGCCGCGCTCACGGTGGCTGCGGCGCGTGCGCTGTTGGGCCTCGCGGGCGCACGCCTTACCCCCCGCCAAGTGGCGGGCGTGGCCTACCGCGCCGAGCACAATTACGTCGGTGTGCGCTGCGGCGTGATGGATCAGACCATCGCCGCGCTCGCCCGGCCGGGCCACGCGTTGCTCATCGAGTCGGCGTCGCTCGCCGTGAGGCAGATCCCGTTCCGCGGCCGCTTGCTCCTGGTGGATACGGGCGTGCGCCACGCCCTCGCCGCGAGCGCCTACAACCAACGCCGGGCGGAGTGCGAGGAGGCCGTCGCCCGACTCAAGCTCGAGCTGCCCGAGCTGTTGTGGCTCGCCGCGTGGCCGATGTCGTGGCTGGGCCGGCTGCGGCGCGCCCTGCCGCAGCCGCTGCGCAACCGCGCCTTGCACGTGGTGGGCGAGACCGCGCGCACCCGGTTCGCGGCGCAGCTGCTGGCGCGCGGCCGGATCCAGCGCTTCGGGGAGCTGCTCTATGAGTCGCACGAATCGGGTCGCCGGCTGTATGAGTGCAGCGCGCCGGAGCTCGACACGGTGGTCGCGGCGGCGAAGCGCGGCGGGGCGTGGGGAGCGCGGCTGACCGGCGCCGGGTGGGGGGGCGCGGTCCTGGTCCTCCCGGGGAAGAACGAGAAGGCCGTGACCGACGGCATTCGGCGCGCGTTCAGCAAGGCGCACGGCCGGGAACCCGCGATTACGGCCGTGCGTACGGGCGGGGGCGCGCGGGCCGAGCGGGTGTAGGTTTAGGCGGTCGGCCCGGGTGGCGAAACTGGTAGACGCAAGGGACTTAAAATCCCTTGGGAGGCAACTCCTGTAGAGGTTCGAGTCCTCTCCCGGGCATCGATCGCCACCGAACCCGGACACTTGGGGCGGTCCGCGCCGCAACTATTTGCCCCGTTCCTGCGTCTAACTCTTCGAAGCCGTCGCACCCTTGAAGAGTGGAGGCAGGTATGCGGATCCTAGGGCTGGTGCTGGTGACCTCGTTCGCCGTCGGCTATTTGGCGCACACTACGCGCGCCGCGGAGTGCGATGCCACTGCGGTCCGGAGCGCGCCACGGGCGACGGCAAATCTCCCCATTTACTATGGCGGGATGTTGGCGCCGATCGTGGTGGAAGCAGAGCGGGAGCCCGCGCGTAGCTTGAAAAGCACGACGCAGCCGGCGGCGACGGCGGCTGGTACGCGGAGCGCCGTGCTGAACTGACCCCGGGCGAAACCGGCCGCGCCCAGCGGCCGTACGGCGCATCGGGCCCTCGAAGTCCGGAGGTAACGATGCGCGTCTGGCTGGGGTTACTCGGCGTGAGTGTGGCGATGGTGGTCGTGGGCGCGCTCCTGTTCTGGCGCGGCCACGGCCACGGCCACGAGGACATGTTCAACGTCACGTCGCGCCTTCCCGTTCAATCCGAGACCACCTTCGACTGGCAAGGCAAGCTCGCGAAGGGCCAGTCGCTCTTCTTGCGGGACGTCAACGGCGACATTGCCGTGACGGCCGCGCCGGGTGACGTCGCTGTCGTGCACGCGGTGAAGACGTGGCAGCGGGCCGATCCCGCTCAGGTGCAGGTGATCGCCGTCCCGGGCGACAGCGGTGCCACCGTCTGCGCGTTGTGGGCCGGCCGCACCGGTGACTGCGGTGCCAACGGGCACTACACCATGCACGGCATCCGTAATTCGTCGGATGTGCGCGTCCAGCTGACGGTGCAACTCCCCAAGGGTGTGCGGCTCGACGTCCTGGGCGCCAACGGCGGCATCAACGTGACGGGTGCCGCGGCGGCCCTGCATCTGATCACCGTCAACGGCACGATCGAGGCGGCGACCGCGAGCGGCGGGATCAATGCGGTGACCGTAAACGGTGACGTGCGCGCTACCACCAAGGCGCTGCCGCCCGGCTCGGAAGTGAAGATCGTGACCGTCAACGGCTCGATCACCGCCACCCTGCCGGCGAAGCTCGATGCCGACGTGAATGCCAAAGCGGTCTCCGGAAGCGTCGAGAGCGAGTTTCCGATGACCGTCAAGTCGGGCGTGCTCGGGCGGCACCTGGAGGGCCGGGTGGGCTTGGGCGGGGCCACGGTCAATCTGACGACGGTCAACGGCTCGATCGACATCAAGAAGGTCGTCTTACCCAAGTAGCTGCGCGATCTCGCCGGCGAAGCTCGCCGGCGAGATCGGCTTCGCCACAAATCCGTCGAATCCCGCCGCCGCTACCTGATCGCGGTCAGTCGCCCCGCTCGACGCGGTGAGCGCCACGACCCGCGTGGCCGCCGTGTCGCTGGCGCCGCGCAACTCCCCCAGCAACGCGAAGCCGTCCTTCCCCGGCAGCTGCAGGTCGAGCAGGACGAGCGCCGGCCGCTCAGCGCGGACGGTGGCGATGAGTCCCCCGCCGTCGGGCAGGGTGACCACGCGATGCCCTTTGGCGCCGAGCAGCGCCGCGAGCAGCCGCAACGTCGCCGGTTCGTCTTCCACGATCACGATGGTCGCCATGCGGGCCTCCGCCTGTCCCGGGCCACGACCTATACCTACATTTCCTGCCGACCACGACAAGAGCACAGGGTTGCGACCCACGCGATTGGGGATCATCGGACTCGGGGCGATCGGCGGCTCGATCGGGCGCCAGGCGAAGCGTGCCGGCGTGCCCGTCGTGCTCGGCTGGTCGCCCGAGCCGGCCGAGCGCGTGCGTGCCGTGCAGGAAGGCGCGGTGGACGATGCACCGGCGCGGGCCGAAGAGGTCGCCGCGCGGGTGGACCTGCTGGTGCTGGCGGCGCCCCCGGCCGCGAATCTCGCGCTGCTCGACCGGCTCCGGGGCCGGCTCCCGGCCGGCGCGATCATGACCGACACCGGCTCCGTCAAGCGGGCCATCGTAGCCCGCGCCGAAATGCTGCGTCTGGCGGAGCGCTTCGCCGGCAGCCATCCGCTCGCGGGGACCCACCGCAGCGGCTTCGACGCGTCGCGCAGCGACTTGTTCACCAATGCCATCGTCTACGTTACGCCCACGCGGGGCGGCGAGTCCGTTGCGCGGGAAGTCGCGCATTTCTGGGAGTCGGTCTGCGAGGCGCACGCCGTGATGCTCCCGGCCGCGACCCACGACGCCCAGCTCGCCCTCGCGAGTCACGTGCCGCAGGTCGTGGCATCGCTGCTGGCGCGGTTTCTGGCGACGCAGCTGCCGGCGGGTGCGGCGTTAGGACCGGGGGCGAAGGACACGACGCGGCTCGCCGCGAGCGACCCGCAACTGTGGACGGAGATCCTGTTGCTCAACCGCGATCAGGTGCTGCCCGCGCTGCGCGCCTTGGAGGAGCCGCTCGGTGCGCTGGAACGGGCGCTCGAAGCGGGCGATGCCACGGCTGTGTGTGCCTGGCTGGCGCGTCCGTCCGAGTGGCGGCGTGCGCTCGAGTGGTGACGGTCCAGGGGGTGGTGCGGCCGCCCGGCGACAAGAGCATCTCGCATCGCGCCCTGATGCTGGCGGCACTGGCGCGCGGCAGGAGCGAGCTGAGCGGCCTGCTCACGGGTGAGGACGTGAAGAGCACGGCCCGCGTGTTGCGGCAGCTCGGAGTCGCGATCGGCGCCGTCCGGCAGGACCGCGTGAGCGTGCGGGGCTCACGGCTCAGGTCCCCCATCGCTCGTCTCAATTGCGGCAATTCGGGGACCACCGCCCGCTTGCTGCTCGGTATCCTCGCGGGGCAGCGCTTCGCGGCGACGCTCACGGGTGATGGGTCGCTGCGCCGCCGGCCGATGCGGCGCGTGACCGAGCCGCTGCGCGCGATGGGCGCCCGCATCGCGGCGGCCGACGACACGCTCCCCGTCACGATCCGGGGCGGGCGGCTGCACGCGTTCGAGTACACGAGCCCGGTGGCGAGCGCGCAGGTGAAGAGCGCGTTGTTGTTCGCGGGGCTCACCGGGCGGGTGGCCGTGACCGTGCACGAGCCCTATCGCTCACGCGATCACACCGAGCGGTTGCTGGCGCACCTGGGATGCGATCTGCACGTGCGGGACCGAGCCGTCAGCTTTCAGCCGTCAGCCGTCAGCCACAAGCTGCCCGGCTTCGAGCTCGCGGTGCCCGGGGACGTGTCGTCGGCGGCGTTTCTGGTGGCGGCGGCCCTGCTGGCGGAAGCAGGCGAGTTGCTGATCGCGAACGTGGGCGTGAACCCGACGCGAACCGGATTTTTGGTGGTGCTCGAGCGGATGGGAGCCCGCGTGGAGCGTCTGAACCTGAGCGACGCGGGTGGCGAGCCGGTGGCGGATCTGCTCGTCCGGCCGGCCGCGTTGCGCGGCACGGAGGTAGCAGCCGATGAGGTGCCCACGTTGGTCGACGAAGTACCGGTGCTCGCGGTGCTCGCGAGCCGGGCCAGCGGTGCCACGGTGTTCCGCGAAGTGGGCGAGTTGCGGGTGAAGGAGAGCAACCGCCTCGAGCTGGTCGCGGCCAACTTGCGAGCGGTGGGCGTATCCGCCGAGGCACGCGGCAACGACCTGCACGTCGAGGGTTCGTCGCGCCCGCCGCGTGGGCGGATCGAGACCGCGAGGGATCACCGCCTGGCGATGGCGTTCGCTGTGCTGGGCACGGTCGAGGGCGCGGCCGTCGCCTTGTCCGAGCGTCGCTCGGTGGCGATCAGTTATCCCGGCTTCTTCCGTGACTTGAAGAGGATCGGTGCGCGTCGTCGCGATTGACGGGCCGGCGGCATCCGGCAAATCGTCCACGGCGCAGGCGGTGGCCCGCGCCCTCGGCTGGGCGCACCTCGATTCGGGGGCGCTGTACCGCGCGCTCACGCTGGCGGCGCTGGACAACATCGGAGAAGAGCGAAGGGGGAAAGAGGAAGGGTGGAGCGGACAGCGCATCGTCGCGCTCGCGGAGGAGCTGCCCGTCCGGCTGGTGCTGTCGCGGGACGGCTACATCCCCGAGGTGGCCGGCGTGGACGTGGAGATAGCGATCCGCGGCGAACGGGTGACGGCGCGCGTGTCGGCGGTGGCGGCGATCCCCGAAGTGCGCGCGTGGGCCAACGCCCAGCAGCGGCGCGCCGCGGCGGAACACCCCGTGGGGGTGGTGGTGGACGGCCGCGACATCGGGACCGTGGTGTTTCCGGATGCCCCGGTGAAGGTGTTCCTCACTGCCACGCCGGACGAGCGGGCGCGCCGCCGCATCACGCAGCGGGGAGAGGCAATGGACGAGCGGCGCCTGGAACGGGAAAGCCAAGCGCTCGCCGCGCGGGATACGGCCGACTCCAACCGCCCCGTGGCCCCCTTGAAGCCCGCGTCCGACGCCGTCATTCTCGACACGACCCATCTCACGCTGGACGAACAGGTTCGGCGCATCGTGGCGCTGGCGCGGGTGCGCTGGCCTGGGTAGCTTCTGTCCGCGTTCCGCCCCGGGCGTTGGTCCCGGGGGTAACCCCAGACCCACAACCCGAACCGGTGTCAAGCATGCTGGCCGATTTGCAGGATCAAGAAGACTCGCCGGCCGAGCGCCCCACCAAGCCTCGCCACTCCCCGCTGCGCGTCCGCTCCGATCTGCACGAGGAATACTCGTCGGACGAAATCGCGAAGATGACGGACCTGTACGAGGGCACCCTCTCCAACATCGAAGAGGGTGAAATCGTCAAGTCCAAAGTCCTGCGCGTCACCGACACGGCCGTGATCCTGGACGTGGGGTTCAAGTCCGAGGGCGCGGTACCCATCGAGGAGTTCAAGGACGCCAAGAGCCTCAAGGAAGGCGACGAAGTCGAAGTCTTCCTCGAGCACCTGGAGGACCAGGAAGGCGCGGTGGTCCTCTCCAAGAAGAAGGCCGACTTCATGCGGGTGTGGGAGAAGATCCGCGAGGCGTTCGAGAAAGACGAAGGGGTGCAGGGCACGTTGGTGAAGAAGATCAAGGGCGGCGTGGTGGTGGACCTGATGGGGGTGGACGCGTTCCTGCCGGGCAGCCAGATCGCGCTGCGGCGCGTGCCGAACATCGACGAGCTGTTGGGGCAGTCGTTCGAATTCAAGATCATCAAGCTGAACAAGCGGCGTCGCAACATCGTCGTGTCGCGCCGCGTGCTGCTCGAGGCCGAGCGCAAGACCAAGCGCGACGTTCTGATGAA
>JBGPOE010000022.1:0-44310 GCA_041487875.1 Gemmatimonadota bacterium
CAGCCACCACGCCCACACCACCATCACCACGCTCATGCTGATCGCCACCCACCCCAGCGCCGACACACTCGGCGGCGGCGGGCTCACCAGTTGGCTCAGATAGGCCACTACGAGGAGCGCGACATATCCCCACCACGCCCAACGCCCGACCTTGTCTCGCGCCTGCGTACTCTTGGTATACAGCCACACGCCCACGACGAACATCGCGCCTTCCACGAGCACCGTCCCCACCACCGACTGCCACAGGCCGAGTCCTACCCTGATGGGCACGCCAGGCGCCACCGGCATATCGGGCACGTGCGTCACGACGTCCAGTATCCAGTGGCTCAGCACGCCCACGAACAGGACCGCCGCGCCCGCGCGGTACTTCGTGATGGCATAGTACCCGCCGCCGAGCAGCAACCCCCACACCGTCAGCATCAACAGGCTATGGGACCAGGGGTAGGAATCGAAGCTGAGCGTGAGAAACGGATTGGGACCGCCGGTGATGCGCACCTGCTCTGCGCCCGCGAGGATCAAGACGGGCCAGATGATGTCAGCGAGTAACGGAGCGGCAAGGAGCAGCGCCAGCGAGGTCCGAGGAGCAACACGCTTCGAGGCGAAGCCGACGGCGAAATGGCCGATGAACAAGGCGAAACCCGGGAAAGGGGAAACGGGAAGGGGGAAGGGTGGGGACCATTGCCCCGTCCCCTTCCCCCTTCCCCGTCGTTTTTCCATGGAGGCGCGGGGAATCGAACCCCGGTCCGAGCATGATTCCGCTACCACCCCTACGTGCGTAGGCGCTGCTTCTTTAGTCTCGCGGACTCGGCGCAACGCCGGCCTCGACCACGACAAGCCCCTGCAACTCTCACGTGTCCCGTTGGGACCCCGGGTCACGCCAGCCCGACTTTGCGATACGTGAGCGCCGCCTCAGGCGGGCTGCCACTCACGCAGGTGCGTGAAGCCGAAGCTTACGCAGCCAGAGCCAGTTCAGAGTTGGCTTTTGTGTCTTCCCAGCAGGATTTACCAGGACGCTGAGCACCTGGGCACGCAGCGATAGCCTCACCAAACCCGTCGAAGCCTGTCGCCCCCAACACCAGCAACCTAGCTCGGCGCGGCGGCCTTTTCAACCCGATTGCGCCCCGCCTGCTTGGCGCGATACAGCGCGGCGTCCGCCAGTGCGCGCAAATTATCGGGCGCGCATTCCGGATAGCTCGCCACCCCGCACGACGCCGTCAGCGGCCGCGGCGCTCCGTCCCAGTGCCAGATCGTGGTCTCGATCGCACCGCGCACGCGCTCGGCCACCTCGATCCCGAGCGGCGCCGGCGTGTGCGGCAGCCACAACGCGAACTCCTCGCCGCCGATGCGTGCGACGGTGTCGTGATCGCGCACCTGGCGCAGCAGGATTTCGGCGACGTGTTGCAACGCCTTGTCCCCGGCCGCGTGGCCCAGCGAGTCGTTCAACTTCTTGAAGTGATCGATGTCGACGTAGACCAACGTCGCCGCCCCCCGCCCTCTCCCACCCTCGCCCGACCTGAAGGCATCGATCTTCGCCTCGAACTCCCGGCGGTTGTACAAGCCGGTCAACGGATCGAGCACGGCCCGCTGCTCGGCTGCTTCGACCGCGCGCGCCGCGGCGAGGCGGGGACCGAGCTCCGCCACGAGGCGCCCTACCTGCTCCGCTTTCGTCGTCTCGGGGTCCAGCGGTGCTCCGATCAGCACCAGGGCGCCGATCGCGAAATGCCCGTCGAGCAGCGGATAGGCCGTGCCAGCCCGCTCCTGGCGCCGCCGCTCGGGGACGCCAGGGCCGAAAATGTCCTCCCGCCCCTCGGTGGCAATCGGCACACCCGACGTGACCGCGCGCGCCACGGGCGACGCCGGCGACAGCACCACGCGCTCGAGGCGCTGGTCGGCCGCCCCGGAACGCGCGATCACGCGCAGCTCTCTCGACGGCTCATCCTGCAGCACCACCACGGCACCCCGTTCGGTGAGGCGCTGCACCAGCTCCAGCACGGCGCTGGTGATGCCCGCGACGGTGTGCTCGCGCAGAGCGAGTGCCGCGGTGAGTTGTTTCGCTACCCGGCGGTCCGACCCTTCGAGACTCTGCAGCTCGGCCGATTCGGCGACCCGCATGCTCGCCACCACGCGGCGCAGATCGTCGCCCGCCGCCGCCGGGTCGGTCCCGGGCGCCAACAGGACGCCCGCCCCGAAGGGGAAGTCGCCCACGGCGACGTACGTGCCATCGGGATCGCGCACCACGTGCACGCGCCCGTCCACGCACGCGAGCTGCACCAGCGCGTCGCCCCGCCGGCGCGCGTCGCTGGGCACGCTCGCATCGATCGCGGTGAGCGGCCCGGCGGCGAGGCCCACGGCCCAGGCGGCCCGCCCGCCGTACGCGCGGCGCAGCAGATCGAGCGTATGGGAGAAATCGGCCGGCCGTGGCGGCGGCCCCCGCCGCGGTGCCCGCCGGCGCCGCGCGCCGAGCAGCCAACCCAGCCCGAGCCCGCCCGCGAATGCGAGAGGCGCCCAGACGGTCATGTGTGGTTGATGCGACTCGCGGCCGCCGCGGCGCCGAACCCGTTGTCGATGTTGACCACGGTCACGCCGGAGGCGCAGGAATTGAGCATGCCGAGCAAGGCCGCCACGCCCCCGAACGAGGCTCCGTAGCCCACGCTCGTCGGGACCGCGATCACCGGCGCCTTGACGAGGCCGCCTACCACGCTCGGTAACGCGCCTTCCATTCCGGCGACGACGATCACGACGGCGGCTTCGCGCAGCAGGTCGGTCTGGGTGATGATACGGTGAATTCCGGCGACGCCGACGTCGGTCAACCGCGCCACGCGGTTCTTGAGGGCCCGGGCGGTCACCGCCGCCTCTTCCGCCACCGGCAGGTCGCTCGTGCCCGCCGTCACAATCAGCACCGTGCCCCGCCCCGTGGGCGCAGGCTCGGGATCGGGCGGCAGATACACGGTACGGCCGAGTTCGTTCACTTCGGCGCGGGGAAAGCGGACGGCTAGGGCGAGGCGTTGCGGCTCATCCGCCCGCGTGGCGAGGAAACTGCCGCTCTTCGCTGCCAGCCGCTCGGCAATGCCCGCCACCTGCTCGGGCGTCTTGCCGAGGCAGAAGATGATTTCCTGGTGGCCCTGGGTGGCCGGTCGAAGGTGGTCGATCTGCGCGAACGGGAGATGCTCGATGAGCCGCTCCAGCTCGTCGAACTTCACGCGGCGGCCTCGACCTCGCGGTTCGCCAGATAGTCGGCGAACACCGCTTCCGCTTCCGCCATCGACTCGATCTGGAACAGCCGCTCCCGCAGCTGCGACGCACCGGGCACGCCCTTCGTGTACCAGCCGAAGTGCTTGCGGAATTCGAGGGCGGTCTTGCGCGTGTCGCCCTGCAGCCGCAGCGCGAGCCGCGCGTGCTCGAGCGCCGTGGCGAACCGCTCTCCGGGCGAGGGAGCGGGCGGCTGGGGCAGTCCCGCCAGGAGTGCCCGCCCCTGCTCGAAGATCCACGGATTCCCGAACGATCCCCGGGCGATCATGATGCCGGCGCAGTTGGTGTGCCGGTGCATGGCTGCGACATCCGCCGCGCTGTTGACGTCGCCGTTGCCGATCACCGGTACGTCCACGGCCGCCACCACGCGCGCGATCTCGTCCCAATCCGCCCGTCCCGTGAACATCTGCGTGCGCGTGCGGGCGTGCAGCGTCAGCGCCTGCGCCCCCGCCTCGCGGCAGCGCAGAGCGATGGTGACTGGGTCACGCTGGGTCTCGTCCCAGCCGCTGCGGATTTTCACGGTCACGGGCAGGTGCGTGGCACCGCGGACGGCGCGAATGATCTGCTGCACCGTGCCCAGGTCCTTCAAGCACCCCGATCCCCCGTTGTTGCGCACCACCTTCTTCACGGGGCAGCCGAAGTTGATGTCCACGAAGTCGGGCTCAAACAGCTCGGTTACGAGCGCGGCCGCGCGGGCCATGGTTTCGGCCTCGGCGCCGTAGAGCTGGATGCCGATGGGCCGCTCGACCTCCTCGAACCGCCCGTCGGCCAGCACCCGCGCGATGCCGCGCGACACCCCCACCGACGAGATGAATTCGGTGACGACCACGTCCGCCCCGAAGCGCCGGCACACCTGCCGGAAGGGCGCTTCCGAGACGCCCGCCATCGGGGCGAGAAACAGTGGCGTCGCCGCCGCAACACGGTAGGGGAACTCCATGCGTGACAACGTAATGGCGCGTTGCGCCGCGGGCAACCGGCCGTTAGGTTTCGCGCGCGTTACGAACAGACAAACGGGGTGGCCGTGCGGTTACGAGAGTTCTTTGCTGAAGACGCCATCAATCTCGAGCTCCAGAGCGACGACAAAGACGCCGTGCTCAAAGAGCTCGTGGGCCTGCTCAAGCTCGACGAGAAGTCCGACGCGCTGCTCTTCAAGATGTTGAAGCGGCGCGAGACGCTCGGGTCGACCGGTATCGGCCAGGGGATCGCCATCCCGCATTGCCGCTCCACCGTCGTGACGAAGCTGCGGGTGGCATTCGGGCGCCGCTTGGCAGGAGTCGACTTCAAGGCGATCGACGACCGGCCGGTGCACTACTTCTTCCTGATCGTCGCCCCACCGCTCGAAGTCTCCAACCAGTACCTACCGGTGCTCGGCAAGATCGCGCAATTCGCCAAGGAAGCGGACGTGCCCGATCGGCTCGCCAAGCTCAAGGCACCCCCGGAGTTTCTGCAGCTCTTGGAACAGAAGAACATCTAGCGGGCGACGCGACTCACTCCCACTCGATCGTCGCGGGTGGCTTCGAGCTCACATCGTAGGTCACGCGGTTCACGCCGCGCACTTCATTGATGATCCGGTTGGAGATGCGCGCCAGCACCTCGGGCGCGAAGGGAAACCAGTCGGCGGTCATCCCGTCGCGGCTCGTCACCGCGCGCAGCGCCACGACGTGGTCGTAGGTGCGGCCGTCACCCATCACGCCCACCGACTTGATCGGCAGCAGCACGGCGAACGCCTGCCAGATCTGATCGTACAGCCCCGCCGCCCGGATTTCCTCGATGTAGATCGCGTCCACCAGCCGCAGCAGATCGAGCCGGGGCTCGGTCACCGCACCGAGCACGCGGATGGCGAGGCCCGGCCCGGGAAACGGGTGCCGCCCCACGATCTCTTCCGGCAGGCCCAGCTCCCGCCCCACCTGCCGCACCTCGTCCTTGAACAGCTCGCGCAGCGGCTCGATCAGCTTCCACGGCAGGTCGGGCCGCAGCCCGCCCACGTTGTGATGCGTCTTGATGGTGACCGACGGACCGCCGCGCGGCGACGCCGACTCGATCACGTCGGGGTACAGCGTCCCCTGCACCAGAAACCCCACATCGCCAGGCACGTGGCGGGCGGCATCCTCGAACACGTCGATGAACGTGTGCCCGATGCGGCGGCGCTTTTCCTCGGGATCTTCGATGCCTGCGAGCTGCGTCAGGAATCGGTCCGACGCGTCCACCACGCGCAGGTCGATCCCCAGGTGCTTGCGGAACGTGCGCTCCACTTGGTCGCGCTCGTTCTGGCGCAGCAAGCCGTGGTCCACGAAGATGCACGTCAGGCGGTCGCCGATGGCGCGGTGCACCAGCGCTGCCGCCACCGAGGAGTCCACGCCGCCCGACAGGCCGCAGATCGCGCGCCGTGTCTCGCCCACAGTCGCCTTGATCTTCGCCACTTCCTGCTCGACGTACTGGCCGGGCGTCCAATCGGGCGTGCAGTGGCAGATCCCGAACAGGAAATTGGCGATGATTTCACCGCCGCGGCTCGTGTGCGCCACTTCGGGATGGAACAACACGCCGTGCACGGGCTTGGCTTCGTGGCGGAACCCCGCCACCGGCGCGTTGTCGCTCGTGGCGATCACACGGAATCCCGGTGGCGGCGCCGCGATCCTGTCGCCGTGACTCGCCCAGACGGTGAGCTTCGTGCCCGCGGCGAAGCCCGCGAATAATCCCGCCGGTTCCTTGACCGCGATCTCAGCGCGGCCATACTCGTGCGCCTGGGACGCTATGACCTTGCCGCCCGTGAGGTGGGCGATCAGCTGCATACCGTAGCAGATCCCCAACACCGGCACACCCAGATCGAGGAGGCCGGCATCGACCGTGGGAGCGCCCGCCTCGAACACGGAGTTGGGACCGCCCGACAAGATGATCCCCTGCGGCGCGAACTGGCGCACGAACGCGAGATCGGTGCCGCGCGCGGCGGGATGGATTTCGCAGTAGACGTGCTCCTCGCGCACCCGCCGCGCGATCAACTGCGTGAACTGCGAGCCGCAATCGAGGATCAGGATCTTGTTCACGTCTGGTACCACGTGGTGGGCTCGAGCACTTCGCCCCGCAGCAGGTCGTCCAGCGTCTCGCGCTGGCGCGCCTCGGAGAAGCGATCGCCGTCCACCAGCACCTCGGGCGGACGCGGCCGGGCGTTATAGGTGCTGCTCATCACGAAGCCGTAGGCACCCGTGCCGAGCAGCGCCAGCACTTCGCCGGGGGCCACCTCGGGCAGCTTGCGGTCGAGCGCCAGAAAGTCGCCGGACTCACAGATCGGGCCCACCACGTTCATCACCTGCTCGGCGCGGCGGCCGTCGGCGAGCGGCACGATCTCGTGATGCGCGTTGTAATGGCTGGGCCGGACGAAATCCGTCATCCCGGCGTCCACGATGACGTACTCGCGCGCGCCCGCGCGCTTGCGGTACAACACACGCATCAGCAGGACGCCGGCGTTGGCCACCAAAAACCGGCCCGGCTCGCACTGCAGCCCGAGCCCCGCGGCCTTGATCGCTGGCGCCACCGCCGCGGCCCACTCCGCGAGGCTCGGGACTTTCTCATTGTGATAGCGCACACCCAGTCCGCCGCCCACGTCGAGCCATTCGATACCGCTCATGCCCGACGCGCGGATCGCCGTCACCAGTTCGAGCAGCTTGACCGTGCCGCGGTGATAGGGCTCCACGTCGGTGATCTGAGAGCCGATGTGCATGGCGAGGCCGTGGAGGCGTAGCAGCGCGTGCTCCGTGATCCGCCGCGCCACGGCCACCACTTCGTCGAACGGCACGCCGAACTTTGCTGTCTTGTCGCCCGTCTTGGTGTAAGGATGGGTATCCGTGGCGACGTCCGGATTGACGCGAATGCCCACGCCGGCCGGCCGCCCCGCCCGCTCCGCCGCGGCGATCAGGGCGTGCAGCTCGGCCGGCGATTCGACATTGATCGAGCCGACGCCCGCGCGGATCGCCTCCTCGAGCTCCGGCCCGGTCTTTCCCACGCCCGAGAAGACGATCGTCTCGGGCGGAAACCCCGCCAGCAGCGCGCGACGCAGCTCGCCCACCGATACGATGTCGGCGCCGGCGCCGAGCGCGCGCAGCACCCGCAGCACGCCCACGTTGCTGTTCGCCTTCACGGAGTAACAGATCCGATGAGGCACATCCTTGAGCACGTCGTCCAGCGCGTGGTATTGGGCGCGGATCAAGTTGGCGCCGTACACGTAGGCGGGGGTCCCGACCCGATCGGCGATGGCCTGGAGCAGCTGCGGATCGAAGCCTAGTACGCCTGCGCCCACACGGCCTCCGCCACGCTGGGCTTGCCGCACCACACGCAGGTCTTGGGCTGCTGCGTGGAGCGGAACTCGGCGTCGGGCAGGACGCGCACGGTGGCGCCCGTCTCTTGCTTGATCTGGGCCTCGCATTCCGCCGAGCCGCAGAAGCCGCCGTAGGCGAAGCCGCCGTCGCCTTTCATGAGGGCCACCAGGTGCTCGCGGGTGACGCCGCGCACCGAATGCTGCTCGCGCCGTTCGGTGGCCCGCGCCAGCAACAACGCCTGGATCTCATCGAGCGCACTCGTGACTGCGGCGGCCAGCCCGTCGAGCTTGAGCGGCGCCTTGCCGCCGGTCCGGCGCGCCGCCATGGCCTGCCCCTGCGCCACATCGCGCGGCCCGATCTCGAGGCGCACCGGTACGCCGCGCGCCTCCCACTCGAAGTACTTCGCGCCGGGCTTGACCGTGTCGCGCGCGTCGAGCTGCACGCGCACGCCGGCGCGCGCAAGGTCGGCCCGGACTTTCTCGCCCACGGCCAGGACCTGCGCTTTCTCATCGTCGGTCTTCCAGATCGGCACGATCACGACCTGCAGCGGCGCGAGCCGCGGCGGACAGATCAGCCCGTTGTCGTCCGAGTGGGTCATGATGAGGCCGCCGATCAGCCGTGTGGACACCCCCCACGACGTGCTCCAGACGTGGTCGAGTCCGCCCGCCGCGGTCTGGAACTGTACCTCGAACGCCTTGGCAAAGTTCTGACCGAGGAAGTGCGACGTGCCCGCCTGGAGCGCCTTGTTGTCCTGCATCAGCGCTTCCACGGCGTAGGTGCGCACGGCGCCGGCGAACTTCTCGCCATCGGTCTTCACACCCGTCAGCACGGGCATCGCCATCCACTCTTCCTGGAACGTGCGATACACGCCGAGCATGCGGCGGGCTTCAGCCTCCGCCTCCGCCTCGGTGGCGTGCGCGGTATGGCCTTCCTGCCAAAGGAATTCGGTGGTGCGCAGGAACAGCCGCGTGCGCAGCTCCCAGCGGACAATGTTGCACCACTGGTTCATCAGGATCGGCAGGTCGCGATAACTCTGGATCCATTTGGCGAACATCGCGTAGATGATCGTCTCGGACGTGGGCCGCACCACCAGCGGCTCCTCCAGGGCCGACGCTGGATCCACCATGACCGCGCCGGTACCCGCCTTCCCCGTTGCCTTGAGACGCGTGTGCGTGACGAGCGCCACTTCCTTGGCGAAGCCCTCGACGTGCTCGGCTTCCTTGGCGAGGAAGCTCATCGGGATGAACAGGGGGAAGTAGGCGTTCTGGTGCCCCGTCGCCTTGAACATGTCGTCCAGGGCGCGCTGCATCAGCTCCCAAATGCCGTAGCCGCGCGGGCGGATCACCATGCAGCCCCGGACCGGCGAGTAATCGGCCAGCTCGGCCTGCATGATGACGTCGTTGTACCACGCGCTGAAGTCC
Organism: Gemmatimonadota bacterium; assembly: GCA_041487875.1. Lineage (GTDB taxonomy): Bacteria > Gemmatimonadota > Gemmatimonadetes > Gemmatimonadales > GWC2-71-9 > DATLWA01. Next base: position 8,981 of record JBGPOE010000022.1, read on the forward strand.
TGCGCACGGGGTGTGATCTTTTGGGCTTGAGCCATGAGGCGAGCTTCGCGTCCTCTCAGATCCGGTCCAGCGTGTCTCGCGTGCGCTCGTTGCGCACGTTGCCCGTATTCAGGGTCGTCGCGGGCTCGAACAGCATCACTTCGACCGCTTCGTCCGCCACCGGCCGGTGCTCGACGCCCCGCGGCACAATGATGAACTCCCCCTGTTCCACCCACACGTGGCGGTCGCGGAATTCCATGCGGAAGCGGCCGCGCACGACGTAGAACAGCTCGTCCTCCTGCTGGTGGTGGTGCCACACGAACGGCCCGTGGAACTTCACCAGCTTCACGAGCTGGCCGTTCAGCTCGCCCACGATCTTCGGGCTCCAGTATTCGGAGAACTGCGCCAGCTTCTCGGCTAGCCGCACTTTCTCGGGCGCGCTCACCCCAGCATCCCATCGAAATAGCCGCTGACGAGGGCCGCGTGGGGCACCTTGGCCTCGGCGCCCGTGCGCAAGTCCTTCACCACCAGCTGGCCGCTGGCCCGCTCGTCGGGGCCCACGATCACGACGCGCGCCGCGCCGCGCGCCGCGGCCAGCTCGAGCTGGTTGCGCACGGCCTTGGGCTTGAGGCCGTACTCGATCGCGACGCCTTTGTCGCGCAAATCGTGCGCCAGTTTCAGCACGAAGGGCACGTCCTCTCCCGATACGGCCACCAGGAACGCTTCCAGGCGCCCACCGAGCTTCGGCACCGCCCCGCGTTCCTTGAGCAGCTCGCCCAACACCACATCGCCCATGCCGAAGCCGAGCGCCGGGAGATCGATCCCGCCCAACGCCTTGAGGAGTCCGTCGTAGCGGCCGCCGCCGCAGATGGCCCGCAGGCTGCGCTGCGCGTCGAACAGCTCGAACACGACTCCCGTGTAGTAGGCGAGCCCGCGCACGATGGACAAGTCCACCTGCACGAAATCCCCCAACCCCATCGCCGTCAGCGCGCGCACCGCCGTCACGAGAGGCTCTCCCGCCTCCTCCCCCCCTTTGACGTTGGCGAGCGCCGCCACCAGCGGGTCGAGCCCCCGCAGCGCCGCGACGGCGAACACGCCGTCCACCTCACGGGTGCCGAGCCCCGCCTCGCGCAGCTTGCCGGCCAGCGCGTTGCGCGGGTCACGCTCGCTCTTGTCGATTGCGGCGTAGGCAGCGGGCAGCTGGGCGTCCGTCACGCCGTGCCCCGCGAGCAGTGCCCGCAGCGCCCGGCGATCCGAAATCCGCGCCTGCACGTCGCCCGCACCCAAGCCGAACGCCCGCATGATGTCGATCGCCGCCGCCACGAGCTCCGCGTCGGCCAGCGGGCTCGCTTCGCCGATCAGGTCCATGTTGAGCTGGAAATGCTCGCGCAGCCGGCCCTTTTGCTGCCGTTCGTAGCGGAACAGCTGGGGGATCGAGAACCAGCGGATCGGCTTTTTCAGGGCCTGCGCCCGCGCCCCGACCATGCGGGCGAGCGTGGGCGTCATCTCAGGCCGCAGCGCCACCTGGCGGTCGCCCTTGTCGGTGAAGCTGTACAACTGTTGCACGATCTCGTCGCCGCTCTTTTGCGTGTACAGGTCGAGCGGCTCGAGCGGCGGCCCGTCGTATTCGTCGAAACCATACCGCGCGGCCACGGCGCGCCACGTGGCGAAAATGTGATTCTTGAGGGCCAGCTCTTCGGGGTAGAAATCGCGGAAGCCGGGCAGCGGTTTCCCTTGCATCACAACAATTTAGCCGACCGGCGCGAACCCGGGCAAGCGGGCGAGCACATCGCCCACGGTGTGAAACGAGCCGGTGACGACCACCGTCGCCGCGCCCTCCTGCACCAGCGCGAGGGCACGGTCGAAGTCGGGCTCGAAACGCGCGCGCGCGGCCGCGGTGCCGCCGGCCAGCTCGCGCTCGAGCCGCGCCAGATCCCAGCGCCGCTCCGGCGGCGCGCTGGCCGGCACGGTGAAGACGAACTGGTCGGCCACCGCCGCGAGCTGCGCGATCATCCCGAGGTAGTCCTTGTCTCCCAGCACGCCCACCAGCGCGTGCAATGGCCGTCGCGGCGCCAGGTCCAGGAGGCCACGGGCCAGCACGCTCATGCCGTCGGGGTTGTGCGCGACGTCGAACACCCACTCACCCCGCACCTCCAGCCGGCCCGGCACGTACGCCGCCCCAAAACTCTGCGGGAAGGCCGTGCCTGCCCGTCCAAACGGCGGCGGCAGCGCGTTGAGGGCGGCGAGCGCCACCCACGCATTGGCCCACTGGTGGCGGCCCAGGAGGCCCAGCCGGACATCGGGGGGCGGGGTACGCGCGCTGTCCACCAGGGTGATCGGGGTCGCCCCGCGGGCGCGCGCCGCCGCCACGAGCACGTCCTGGACGGCGGCATCCTGCTCGCCCGTCAGGAACGGCCGCCCGGATTTCGCGATTCCCGCTTTTTCCCGGGCGATGCTCGCGAGGTCCGTGCCGAGGTACTCGGTGTGCTCGAGCGCAATCTTCGTGACGACGGCGGCCAAGGGGCTCACCACGTTGGTCGCGTCGAGTCGCCCCCCCAGTCCCACCTCGATCACGGCGATGTCCACGCCCCGCGCCGCCAGATCCGCGAACGCGATGGCGGTGGTGGCCTCGAAAAAACTCGCCTCGAGCCGCTCGATGTGGGGCTCGAGCAGCGAGGTCCACGCGGCAAAGGCGTCTTCCGTAATCGGTTGGCCGTTCACCGTGATCCGCTCGCACGCCGAGATGAGGTGCGGCGAGCTGTACACACCGACCCGGAAGCCCCGATCCTGAAGATCGGCCGCCAGGAAAGCGCAGGTCGAGCCTTTGCCGTTGGTCCCGCCGACGTGGATGCAGGGGAAGTGCCGCTCGGGATGCCCCAAGACGTCCAGCAACCCCTCGGTAGGACCGAGGGACCACTTGATGCGACCGGCTTGGCGGGAGAAGAGAAACCGGCAGGCGTCCGCGTAGGACAGCCGGGTCAGTCGGCGGCCTCCGCCGGCCGGCGGCCGGCCACGTGCCGCAGCAGCTGCGCGCAGGTGCCCCGCAACTCGGAGCGCGGGACCACCGCGTCCACCATGCCGTGCTCGAGCAGGAATTCCGACGTCTGGAACCCCGCGGGCAGGTCTTGCCCGATGGTCTGCTTGATCACCCGGGGACCCGCGAACCCGATCACCGCCCCCGGCTCCGCCAGAATCACGTCGCCCTGCATCGCGTAGGAGGCCGACACGCCCCCGGTGGTGGGGTTCGTGAGGATCGAGATGAACGGAATGCGGACTTGGGCCAGCTCGGCCAACACCACTGAGGTCTTGGCCATCTGCATCAGGGAGAGAATCCCCTCCTGCATCCGGGCGCCGCCCGACGCGGAGACGATGATCAGCGGGATCTTCTTGTCGATCGAGCGCCGGGCGAGGCGCGTGATCTTCTCGCCCACCACGGAGCCCATCGAGCCGCCCATGAAGTTGAAGTCCATCACCGCCAGGTCCACCGGCATGCCCTCGAGACGGGCGTAGCCCGTACGGATGGCGTCGTAGGGGCCAGCCTTCTTGTAGGCGGCGGCCAGGCGATCTTTGTAGTGCTCGAAGGCTAGGGGGTCGGCGGAGCGGAGCTTGGGATCGAGCTCGTGCCAAGAGCCCTCATCCACCAGCAGGTCGATGTAGTCCTGGGCCGAGATCCGCCGGTGATGTCCACAGTTCGGACACACGTTGAGCGCGCGGACGAACCGGTCCTTGATATCGATATGCCCGCATTCGTCGCATTTCTCCCAGGCGTCGGCTGGAATCTCCAGCTTCACGCGCTCGGCGGACGTGCGGGGCTTACGCTCTTTTTTGAACCAGGCCATTCGCGCCATGGGATGCGTCAGGAAGGCGACAAATGTGGGATTGGGCGACGGGTGGCGCCAGTCCCGATCGCCTAACTCGTTGTCAATGCTCCGCGTAACCCGATTGCCGCGCCTCCCAGGCGATGCGCAGGCTGATGCCGATCGCCACCGCGCAGGCGAGCAGGAACGAGCCGCCGTAGGAGAAAAACGGCAGCGGGATGCCCGTGATGGGGAGGAGATTCACCGTCATGCCCACGTTTTCAACGATGTGGGTGAACAGCATCCCCGCGATGCCGAAGACAACGAGCCCCGAGAACGGGTCCGTGGCCCGCCGGGCGATCCGGAAGAGGATCAGGATCAGCGCCGCGAACAGGCCCAACGCCACCAGCACCCCAACGAACCCCAATTCCTCCCCCACCACGGAAAAAATGAAGTCGGTGTGCTGCGCCGGCAGGAAGGCAAGCCGTTTTTGCGAGCCGTGGGTGAACCCTTTTCCCAGGAACCCCCCCGACCCCACCGCCACGCGCGACTGAATCACGTGCCAGCCGGTGGCGCGCGGATCCACGTCCGGATTCAGGAACGCGAGGAGCCGGTTTTGCTGATAGGGCGCGAGGTGGCGCCAGAACGGCAGCGCCACCACTCCCATCGCCACGTTCAAGAGCATCACCGTCAGGCCTTCCCAGACGTACGGCCGCCACCACAGGAGCAGCGCGAACAGCGCCACGATCCACGCACCCCATACGATCGTGGAGAACGCCAGCACCAGACCGATGGCGGGCGAGGCGAGCAGCAGCAGCAGCGATGGCTTGGTCCCCGCCCAGTACAGCATGCTGAACAGGATGGCGACGAGCACCAGGCCGCTCCCCAGGTCCGGCTGCGCCACGATCAACAGGAACGGCACGCCGGCGATGAGGCAGGCCGGCACCAGCTCGCGCAGCGTGGCGGGTGCCGCGCGCCGTTCCGCGAGCCAGCGGGCGAGCATCAGCACGACCGCGAGCTTCGCGAGCTCCGAGGGTTGGCCCAGGCGATGCCCGGCGATGGTGATCCACGACCTGCTGCTGGCGGCCGTGCCGCCACCCGTGCCGAACGCGAGCGTGAACAGGAGGACCACCACGGCCCCCGCGTAGACGAACGGCGTGGCCCACTCGAGCAGCCGGGGCGAAACGCGGAACACCAGAGACGCCGCGACGAGCGCCACGCCGAGCCAGATCAGCTGCCTGAGCCAGATGGTGGTGACGAAGCTCGGCACGTCGGTTTGCCCCGCGGAATAGAGCGTGGCCAGGCCGTACGCGGCCAGGAGCAGCGTCACCGCGACCAGTGGTTTATCGAGCTCGCGGATGCGGGCGGTCACGCGTCGTGTCCACGGGAATGGTGTCGGGGTGGGTCGAGTCGGCGGGTGGGCCCGGCAGCACCTGCAGGGGCGTGGGCGCCGTGTCGGTCGGGAGCACGATGCGGAAGTTCGCCGCTTCGGTCGAATCGGCGCCCAGGAACCGCGCGATCACCCGCGCGACGAGCGGCGCCACGTAGGGCCCCTCGCGCGCGAACTCGATGATGGCGCCGACCACGATGGTCGGGTGCTCGGCCGGGGCGAAGGCGATGAACCAGCCGTGCGCCGGCCCATGCGGGTTCTGCGCCGTGCCTGTCTTGCCCGCGATGCTGATCGAGGCGAGCCGCGAGCCGCGCGCCGTGCCCCGCTCCACCACGCTGATCATCGCCTGCCGCAGCCCCGCGAGCTGCTCAGGCGACAGCTCGAGGCTGATGCCGGGACGATCCTGGCGATGCACGAGATAGGGCGTCCGCGCCTGGCCGTCGCTCGCGAGCATCTGATAGAACTGCGTCATGTTGATGAGCGTCTGCGCGTTCTCACCCTGCCCGATCGCGAGGTTGAGTGTCACCGCCGACGTCCAGTGCCGCGGGCCGTAGATACGATCGAAGTATTCCGTACCCGAAGGGAAGTCGGGCGGGATCTCGCCGGGCAGGTCCACGCCGGTGCGGGTGCGGAAGCCGTAGCTGTTGCCGTCCTCGAGGAGCGACGTGAGGCCGACCTTGAGCCCCAACTGGTAGAAGTAGACGTCGCAGCTCTGGGTGATCGCCTCCTGCAGCGTGAGGTCGCCGTGACCCTTCGGCTGCCAGCAACGGAAGTAGCGGTTGCCGTACTGCAAGCCGCCGCGGCAGGGGATCGGCATGCGGCTGTGCAGCGTGACGATGCCGCGGCGCAGCGCGATGGCAGCCACGGCCAGCTTCCAGGTGGACCCGGGGGGGTAGCGCGCCTGGATGGCGCGATCGAACAGGGGGTGCGCCTCGTTCTCGTTCAGCTGGCGCCAGTAATCGGGATCCACGCCGCCCACGAACGCATTGGGCTCGTAGCCGGGCGCGCTGTAGAGCGCCAGGACCTCGCCGGTCGCGGGGTCGAGCGCCACCACGGCGCCGCGCTGCCCCGCCGGGAAGATGCGCGCGATGTAGCGCTGCAGGTCGACGTCGATCGTCGTGCGGAGCGAGGTGCCCGGCACGGGCTGCAACGTCGGCGCCGCACCCGCCTCCCGCACGACGTGGCCCGTCGCATTCACCTCGACAAAGCGGATGCCGTCCGACCCCCGCAGCGAATCGTCGTACTGCCGCTCCAGGCCGTCCTTGCCCACCTGCGCCCCCGGCCGCAGCGGCATGCCGCGCGGTGCGGCGAGCTCCTGCTCCGTCACCTCGCCGACGTAGCCGACCAGGTGCGAGGCGAGCGCCGAGTCGGGATAGTAGCGCTTGGGCTCGGTCTGGATCACGAGCCCGGGGATCTCGACGCGCCGCTCCTCGAGTGCGGAGATGACCGCGAACGACGCGTTGGGGAGGACCAACGCCGGCTGATACGGTGCGCGGTGATAGCGCTGCAGCACGCGATCGATCGCGGCGTCGTCGAGCCGCACGATCGGCGCCATCACCCGGAGGGTGGCGCGCAGGTTGGTGGTGTCGTCGGGCAGGAGCGCCACCGTGTAGCCCGGCACGTTGTCCGCCAGGACTTTCCCGTTGCGGTCGGTGATGATGCCGCGGGGCGCGGGCAGCGTGATGGGGCGGAGCCGGTTGTTTTCCGACTGCAGCTGAAAGCGGCCGTGCCCCAAAATCTGCGTGCGGAAGAACGCGACCACGATGACGCCCAACGTGGCCCACGTCACCACCCGCGCCACCCGCAGGCGCTGGTCGAGCAGGTGCGGATGGAAGGACGTCACGCGTCGCTCAGCCGCAGCGACATGGTCCGGCGGAACACCCACAGCACCACCACGCCTACGGCCGCCGTCGTGAGGCTTTGCAGCGGCGCCCACACGAGCATCTCCCAACCCAGCATGCCGCCCTTCATCTGTCCGGAAGCGAGCGCCAGCACCAGGTTGCGAAACCACGTCCCCGCGAACAAGAGGCAGCCGTTCACGAACAGATTCTCCGCGAAAAACACCACCTTGCCCCACGCGGACAGATAGCCCACGAGCGTATGCGCCAGCGCACCCGCGCCGAAGCTCGCCGGCGTGAGCGCGTCGCGCAGCAGGCCGACCAGAAAGCCCGCCGCGGCGCCCCGCCCGGGCTGCGCGCGAATCGAATAGATGAGGAGAGCGAGCAGCAGGAAGTCGGGCGCCACGCGGTCGTCGCCCAGCCGGCTGCGAACCGTGAACTGCAGCGCCACCAGCACGAGCAGGATCACATAGAAGCGATAGCGGTCGGTCCGCCTCATGGGGCCTCCCCCATCGCGGTGAAGGCCGAATGCAGGTCGCCCGTGCGCGCGGCCGGGCCCGTGAGAATCATCACGTGCGTGACGGAGGCGGGATGCACGGCGGGCCGTACCAGATACGTGCGCTCCCATCCTTCGGCCTCGCCCGCGAGCCCGATGACCGTGCCGATCGGAATGCCGCGCGGCAGCACTCCCCCGAGCCCCGAGGTCACGATGCGCGTGCCGTCGGGGATCAGCTGGCGGTACGCGATCCCCCGCAGCTCGAGCAGCCAGACGCCGGGCCCTTCGGTGCCGTGGGGCGCCACGATGCCGTAGACGCTGCCGTCCTCGCTCATCGCGCTGGCGCGGAACTCAGGGTACGCCCACGTCACCGCGACGCTCGTGTTCGGGTCGACCGCGCTCACCAATCCCAACAGGCCATCGGGACTCACCACGGCGGCGAGCGGTTGCACGCCCTGATGCCGGCCGGCCGAGAGGACGAACGTGAGCGGGTTCGTGGGCTCCGGCTGATGCAGCACCTCGGCTGCGACGAAGCCGCCTCCCAGGCGTTGCGCCAGGCCAAGCAAGCCGCGCAGCCGGGCGTTCTCGTTGCGCAGCTCCGGCACGAAGCCCGCGGCGAGCGCGGTGGAGTCGCGTTGCGCCACGACCTGATCGTAGCGCGCCCGCGAGGTGCGCAGCTCTTCGGATTGCCGTTGCAGGGCGAGGAACGGGGCCAGCACGGTCGCGCGCAGGCCACGGGCGATGGGCTGGCGCCACCCTTCCGGCAAACTCATGGCGGCGAGAGACAAGACGACGCAGGCGATGAAGACCAGCGCGTCGGCCCGCGACGCATAGCGATCGGCTCCGAGCGCCATCGGGTCAGGTCGTCAGGACGTTGCGGTACTTCTCCGGGTCGTCGAGGATGCGCCCGGCGCCGCGGACCACGCAGGTCATCGGATCCTCGTCGAGGTGGATCGGGAGGCCGGTCTCCTGCTGCAGCAACACGTCCAGCCCGCGAATCAAGGCGCCGCCCCCGGTCATCACGATGCCGCGGTCGACGATGTCCGAGGCCAGCTCGGGGGGCGTGATCTCGAGCGCCCGGCGCACCGCATCCACGATCTGCTGGATGGGCTCCTGCACCGCCTCGCGAATCTCGCTCGAATGCACGCGCACGATTTTGGGGATGCCGGAGACGAGGTCGCGGCCCTTCACCTCCATCTCACGCTCCTCGCCCACCGGCGCCGCCGAGCCGATCTGGATCTTGATCTGCTCCGCGGTGGGCTCGCCGATCAGAAGATTGTAGTTCTTGCGCATGAATTGCACGATCGCCTGGTCCAGCTCATCGCCGCCAGTGCGGATCGACGTGTCGGAGACGATCCCCGAGAGCGCGATGACGGCGATCTCGGTCGTGCCGCCGCCGATATCGATCACCATGTTGCCGGTGGGAGTCTCGACGGGCATGCCCACGCCGATCGCCGCCGCCATGGGCTCGGCCACCATGTAGACCTCCTTCGCCCCGGCCGACTGCGCCGAGTCGCGCACGGCGCGCTTCTCCACTTCGGTGATGCCCGAAGGCACGCACACGACGACCTTCGGCTTCACGCGGAAGAGATGGCGGTCGATGATCGTCTTGAGGAAGAAGCGCAGCATTTTCTCGGTCACGTCGAAGTCGGCGATGACGCCGTCCTTCAGCGGCCGCACGGCGAGGATGCCGTCGGGCGTACGCCCGAGCATCCGCTTCGCTTCGAGGCCGATGCCCAAGATTTTACCCGTGGCCTTTTCGATGGCCACGACCGAGGGCTCGTTGAGCACGATGCCCTCGCCTCTGACGTACACCAGCGTATTTGCAGTGCCTAGATCGACGGCAATTTCGTTCGCCGGGCTCCAGGCCCCGAGTTTCCAATTCGGCCAGCGCATGTCGGCTCGATCAGTCGCGTGTAAGCAAGCGGCGGGCGCAGCACGAGCGACTGAAGCTAACGAAAAGCGTAACCCCAAGCAATAGTGAAGCTTGACGCGCTTTGGCCCGGCCGCTACCGTTCGCCGCATGTCGCGCGCTCGCCCCGCTGCCGCTGTCGCCGTCGTGGACCTGGAGGTCTGCGACCGCTGCGGCCTGTGCCTGCCGCTGTGCCCGCCCGCGGCAATTCACCTGGAGCTGGCGGATCTCGTGATCGACGCGGTCACGTGCACGGGCTGCCGCAAGTGCATCGCGCCCTGCCCCGTGGGCGCGCTGGCGATGACACCGGCGTGACCGCGTGATCCCGCACGACGTCGACGTACTGGTGGTGGGCGCCGGCCCGGCGGGGTCGGTGGCCGCCTGGGAGGCGAAGCGCGCCGGCCCCGAGCTGGACGTGGTGCTGCTCGAGCGCGACCGCGCGGTGGGAGCGCCGGTACGGTGCGCCGAGGGTGTGGGCGACGCGGGGTTGCGCGAATTCGCGGACCCCGCGGGCGCCGACTGGGTCGCCCGCAAGATCACGCGGGTCGTGTTCTGGGCCCCGGACGACACCGAAGTACAGGTCGCCGAACGCGACGTCGGCTGGGTGCTCGATCGCACGCGCTTCGATGCCTTTCTCGCGGCGCGTGCCGGGGCCGCGGGCGCTGAGCTCCTGGTGGGCACCGAGGCCGCGGGCATGGAGCGCGCGCCCGACGGCCGCTGGCTGGTGCGCACCCGCGGCGGCCGGGAGGAAACCACCTATCGCGCCCGCGTCGTGGTCGGCGCGGACGGCGTGGAGGCGATGGTGGGCCGCTGGGCGGGGCTCGATACGCGCGTGCCCGCGCGCGACATGGAATCCTGCGCCCAGTACGTCGTCCAGGGCATTCCGTTCGATCCCGACGCGATCTACCTGCAGTTCGGCGACCGCATCGCCCCCGGAGGCTACGCCTGGCTGTTCCCCAAGGGCGAATGCGTGGCGAACGTCGGGCTCGGCATCGTGGCGCTCAAGGCGGACGGCCGCAGCGCCCGCCAGTATCTCGATGATTGGGTCGGCCGGCGCTGGCCGCGCGGCGCTCGCACCGGATACACCGTGGGCGGAGTGATCGTCCACACGACCGTGAAACAGACCTACGCGGACGGGGTGCTGCTCGCGGGTGACGCGGCGCACATGATCAACCCGCTCTCGGGCGGTGGAATCGTCAACGCGATGAAGGCGGGACGCCTCGCGGGCCGCACGGCGGCCGAGGCGATCGCCGCGGGCGACACGAGCGCCGGCCGCCTGGCGGCGTATCACTACGCCTGGATGACGCTCTTGGGCGACGACCACCTCACGTACTACCGCATCAAGCAGGCGCTGGAGAATCTGGACGACGCGTTCTTCAACGGCCTGGCCCGCACCGTGAACGGCATCCCGCGCGAGAAGCGGACGCTGGGCCGCGTGTTCGCGCATGCGCTGGTGAAGCACCCGCAGTTGATTCCAGTGGCAGCCCGGTTCTTCCTGTAGCGTTCTCCGTTCTCCGTTGTCCGTTCTCAGAACGTCACAACGGATAACGGATTACGGACAACGGACAACGAGGACTTCATGTTGAGCATCGATCTCCGTGGCAAGCGTGCATTGGTCGCTGGCGTCGCCGACGATGCCGGCTACGGCTTTGCCATCGCCAAAGCGCTCACCGAGGCCGGCGCCACCGTGTGCACGGGCACGTGGCCGCCGGCGCTGAACATCTTCAACAACCTGCTCGAGCGCGGCAAGATGGACGAGGCGCGCACCCTCGCGGACGGCTCGCTGCTCCAGTTCGAGAGAATTTATCCCCTTGATGCAGCCTATGATGCTTTGCAAGATGCGCCGGAAGAGATCCGCACCAACAAGCGCTACAAGGAGGTGGGTGACTTCTCGGTGGAGGGCCTGCGCCAGCGTCTCGTGGCAGACTTCGGCGACAAGGCGCTCGACATCGTCATCCACTCACTCGCCAACGGCCCTGAAGTGAAGAACCCGTTGCTCGCCACGAGCCGCGCCGGCTATCTCGCCGCGGTGAGTGTGAGCGCGTATTCGCTGGTGTCGCTCGTGAGCCGGCTGGCGCCCGTGATGCGGCCCGGCGGTGCGTTCCTCTCCCTCACCTATCTCGCGGGTGAGCGCGTGGTGCCGGGTTACGGCGGCGGCATGTCGTCGGCCAAGGCGGCGCTCGAGAGCGACACGCGCACCCTCGCATACGAAGCGGGCCGCAAGTACGGCGTGCGAGTGAACACCATCTCGGCGGGCCCGCTCGCCTCGCGAGCCGCGAGCGCGATCGGCAAGATTCAGAAGATGGTCGAGTACTACACCGCCAACGCGCCGTTACCCGAGACGCTGGCGGCCCGGGAAGTGGGCACGGTCGGCGCGTTTCTCTGCAGTCCCCTCGCGAGCGGCATCACCGGCGCCACGATCTACGTGGACAAGGGATACCATGCGATGGGGGTGGCGGTTAGTGCGGGGAATCTGTTGTAAGACGTTGTCCGGCGTCCGTTCTCCGTCGCGACTTAACGGACAACGGATGACGGTTGACGGATAACGTTCATCACCGCCGTCCCGACTGCACACCGATTGGCCACGTGCGCCACGAAGCGGCCGGCGGCCCCCCACCCTCCCGTCCGCAGGCCCAGCGGCGTGGTCCCGAAATCCCAAGCGTAGACCGGGGTCCGCGGCAGGCGTAGCGGGTCAGCGGGATCGCCCCGGACGCCCGCAAACCCCATCTCATAGCCCACGCCGCGCGCCAGCCGCGTTACTCGTTCGTCTACCGCTCCGAAAGGATACGCCACGGCCCGGCCCGCGGGCGCCCCCAGGCGAGTGAGCAGCGTCGCGCGCGACCGGCCCAGCTCCCGGGCCGCCGCGCCGTCCGACAGCCACGTGAGGCGCGCGTGGCTCGCCGTGTGTGACGCAAAGTCGAACCCCCGCGCGCGCCAGTGCGTGATCGTCCGCCAATCGAGGTGCGCCAGGCGGCGCCACGTGTAGCGCACGTCCCACGTATTCGTCTGCCCCACGAAGTCGGTCACGAGAAACGTGGTGGCGGTGAAGCCGAGGTCGGCAAGGACCGGGTAGGCGATCTCGGCAAGCGACGCGTAGCCGTCGTCGAAGGTCAAGAAAAGGCGGTGCGTGGGGCGTGGGGCGTGGGTGCCGACGGCGGCGACCTCGTCCAGCGTCATCGTGCGCCAGCCCGCCCGGGCGAGTCCGGTCATCTGGCGCGCGAAAACCGAACGGGCCACTCGAGTGATGCCCAGCTCGAGCGGCCCGCCAATGCGATGGTAGCACAGCACCGGTGGCACGTCAGAGTCCCCAGACGAGGGCCACCACAATCCAGCTGGTCACCGTCAGAATCCCCACCCGTATCCAGCTCCAGCCCTTCAGCGAAGGGCTGAACCCTATCAGGGGAAAGTTTGCCAGGCCGGCGAGCGCTCCCATAAGCACCGCGAGAATGATCAACGCCTGATTCAGCGAACGGCTCGTGGTGTCCTGCTGCCAGCGCTTCTCCACGTCGGGACTGGGAAACTTGACTCGGTCGGCGCGCAAGCGGGCCACTTGCCGGTCGTACAGCCATTTCGCGAGCGGCGGCCCCGCCTTCTGGGCGATGAAGATCCAGCCGACCGTGGCGACAATGATGCCGAACAGCAGTTTCATCGTGGCGTGTCTCCTCTTCAGGTTCCCGTGCTGCCGAACCCGCCCGCGCCCCGTTCCGAATGCGGCAGCGCGCTCACCAGCTTCAGCTCCACGTGCTCCACTCTCTGGAATACCATCTGCGCGATCCGCGTGCCCCGCGCCACGGTCACGGGCTCCGTGCCGAGGTTGATCATGGCGATCATCAACTCGCCGCGGTAGTCGGAATCGATCGTCGCCGGAGTATTGGGGAGCGTCAGCCCGTGCTTCAAGGCCAGTCCCGAGCGCGGGCGGATCTGCGCCTCGAACCCCGCGGGGATCGCCAACGCCAGGCCCGTGCGGACCAGCCGCCGCTCCGACGGCCGGAGGGTGAAATCGGCATCGGCGCTGGAGACGTCGTAGCCTGCCGAGCCCTCGGTCTGGCGGGACGGCAGCGGCAAGCCGTCGTGGTGCGGCAGGCGCAGCACCTCCACCACCGGGGCGGATGTCACGTTGCGGCGGCCCGCCGCGCACGCAGCATCCGCGCGACGATCAGGACCAAGCCAAGGCCGATGGCCACGCCCACGATGTTGCCCATGCGCCCGGACCGCTGCTCGGGCGTCAGCCAGTTGGTCTCACCCTCGAGCGACGTGAGGGTGGCCGTCAGGACCGCCTCGACACGCGCCGCCTGATCGCGTGGGCCGCTGGCGATCAGCTGGATCGCCTCCCGGCGGAGCGGCACCTGCGCCGCGAAGATCACGATCGGATTGCCGGACTCCGCGGTGTCGGTCCGCACTCCGTCGAGATCGAAACCCCTCCACTTGAAATGGACCAACTGCGCGGGCCCGGGCAGGTCTGCCTGCCGCATCCCTTCGCGCCCCAAGGTGCCATGCAAGCGCTGGACACACAGCAGCAGCCCGCCGGAGCCCTCGGTCCAGCAGTCAACCACGTCCGCCTGGGCGCGTGCCGCGGGAAGCGGGACGAAGCCATCCGGCAACGTGAACCGATAGCCCAGTTCCGTACTGGCCGCGACCTGGAGCAAGAGCAGGAGCGAACCGAATGCGGGGATCACGCGAGCGTCCTGGGGTCCACGAGTGGCAGGCCGAACGCCTCCGCGACGCCCGGATAGACCACCTTACCGTCGATCACGTTCAATCCCAGGAATAACGAGTGATCCTTCTTGCACGCCTCGCGCCAGCCGAGCTTGGCCAGCCGCTTGGTGTACGGGAAGGTCGCGTTGGTTAGAGCGAGCGTCGACGTGCGCGGCACGCCGCCCGGCATGTTCGCCACGGCGTAATGGATGATGCCGTCCACGACGTAGGTCGGATGGTCGTGCGTCGTGGGCTTGATCGTCTCGATGCAGCCGCCCTGATCGACCGCCACGTCCACGATCACCGAGCCCGGTTTCATCAACTTCAAGTCGGCGCGCTTGACGAGATGCGGCGCCTTGGCGCCCGGCAAGAGGACGGCGCCCACCACGAGGTCCGCCTTCTTCAGGAGCTCGAGAATGTTGTGGCGATTGGAGTACAACAGGTCGACATTGGGCGGCAGGACGTCGGAGAGGTAGCGCAGCCGGTCGAGCGACACGTCGAGCAGCGTGACGTGCGCGCCCAGGCCCGCGGCCATCTTGGCCGCGTTCGTGCCGACGACGCCCCCGCCGATCACCAGCACTTCCCCCGGCAGCACGCCCGGCACGCCGCCCAGCAAGATGCCGCTGCCCCCCACCACCTTCTCCAGGTAGCGTGCGCCTTCCTGCACCGCCATCCGGCCCGCCACCTCGCTCATCGGCGTGAGCAGCGGCAGCTCGCCTGAGTCGAGCTGCACGGTCTCGTACGCGATGGCCACCGATCCCGACTTGATGATCGCCTTGGTGAGCGGTTCCGACGCGGCGAAATGGAAGTAGGTGAAGAGCACCTGGCCCCGCTTGATGCGCGGCCATTCGGGCTCGATCGGCTCCTTGACCTTGAGAATCAGCTCGGCCTTGGCCCACACGTCCTCGACCTGCGGGACGATCGCGGCGCCCGCCGCGGCATAGGCGTCGTCGGCGAAGCCCGAGCCGAGACCCGCGCCCTGCTCCACCAGCACGGTGTGGCCGTCGCTCGCCAGCGCCTCCGCGCCCGCGGGCACCAGGGCCACGCGGTTCTCTTCCTTCTTGATCTCTTTCGGTACGCCGACGATCATCGCCGCTCCGCCTCGGTTTGCTGTCAGTGGGGCCCGAGCCAGACGACGGTCTGGCGTGCGGGATCGAAGAACTCGGCCGCCACCTGGCCGACCTCGTTCGGGGTGAGCCGCTCCACGGTGGCGAGCACATCGTCGAGACTGCGATACGGCTCGCCGTAGAGCGGTGCGCCCGCCAAACGATACATCCGCGCCGTGGGACTCTCCAGACCGAGCACGAGCTGCCCCATGGTCTGCCGCTTCGCCTCGGCGAGAACGTCGTCCGCCAGTCCCTCGCGCGCGAGCCGCGCGTATTCCGCGCGGATCGCCTCCGCCGCCCGCGCGGCGGTCTTGGGTTGGGTGCCGACGTAGGTGCCGAGCGTCCCCATGCCGCGATAGAACGCCGTGTACGCGTACACGGCGTACGCCAGACCCAACTCCTCGCGAATTCGCTGGAACAGCCGCGAACTCATGCCGCCGCCGAACACGTTGGCGAGCACCATCAGCGCGTATTTGCGCGGGTCGGCGAACGGCAGCGCGTCGGTGGCGAAGACGATGTGGGTCTGCGCGGTGTCCTTCTGGTGCCGCGCCTCCACGCCCCGGACGGCGGGCTCGTGGGCCGGCCCCGGGGGACCCGCGGCCACCGTCTCTCCCGTGAACCAGCCCTCGCGCTCCAGCAGCTCGAGCAGCTCGTGGTGATGTAGGTTGCCGGCCGCCGCGATCACGCAGTTGCCCGAAAAATAGGCGCGGCCGTGCAAGGCTTTCAGGTCGTCCGCCGACAAGGCGGCGACGGTCTCGCGCGTGCCGAGAATGGAGTAGCCATACGGATGGGCGGGCCACAGCGCCTGCGCCGACAGCTCGAAGACGAGGTCGTCGGGCGTGTCGTCCACCGTGTGGATCTCTTCCAAGACCACGTTGCGCTCGAGCTCGAGATCGGCGTCGCGCAACATCGGCCGGCGCACCAGGTCGGTGAGCACGTCGACGGCGCGCGGCAGGTCCTCGTCCAGGACGCGGGCTTGAAACGCGGTCGTATCGCGGGAGGTGTAGGCGTCGAGCGAGCCGCCCCGGGCTTCGAGCGCCAGCGCGATGTCCTGCGCGCTGCGGCGCTCGGTGCCCTTGAAGACCATATGCTCGAGCAGGTGGGACACGCCCATCTTAGGGCGCGGCTCGTGCACGCTCGCGGAACGGACCCAGATGCCCACCGCGGCCGACCGCACGCTCGCCACGCGCTCGGTCAGCACGGTGACGCCGTTCGGCGCGGTGGTCTGGTGGACCTCCCGGTCGAGCGGAACGGTCTGCATTACCGCGCGCGCGCTACGGCTCCGGTACCACCCTCGGGCTTGTCGAGCAGCGCCTTGCGCGACAGCCGCATGCGGCCGCGCTCGTCCACCTCGAGCAGCTTCACGCGTACCGTGTCGCCCCGTTTCACGACGTCTTCGGTGCGCTCAGTGCGGCCGTGCTGCAGCTCGGAGATGTGGAGCAATCCCTCCACGCCGGGCAGGATCTCGACGAACGCGCCGAACGCGGTCGTGCTCTTCACCGTGCCCTCGTAGATGGTGCCCACTTCGGGCACCTGCACCATCGAGGCGATGATGTCGCGGGCACGCTCCCCCGCCTCGCCCACTCCCGACACCGTGACCAGGCCGCTGTCGTCCACGTTGATCTCGGCGCCCGTCTGCTCCTGAATCGAGCGGATGGTCTTGCCCTTGGGCCCGATGATGTCACCAATGCGGTCCACGGGGATCTGGATCGTGAGAATCCGCGGCGCGTACTTGGAGAGCTCGGAGCGCGGCTGCGGCAGCGCCTTCTCCATGATGTCGAGAATGTGCAACCGCGCCGTGCGCGCCTTGTCGAGCGCTTCGGCGATGATCTTGAAGTCGAGGCCCTCGATCTTGATGTCCATCTGGATCGAGGTCACGCCTTTGCGCGTGCCCGCAACCTTGAAGTCCATGTCGCCCAGATGGTCTTCGGTCCCCAGAATGTCGGTGAGCACCGCGACGCGACTGCCTTCCTTGATGAGCCCCATCGCGACGCCCGCGCAGGCGGCCGTGACCGGCACGCCCGCGTCGAACAGCGCCAGCGCGCCGCCGCAGACCGTGGCCATCGACGACGAGCCGTTCGACTCGAGGATGTCCGACACGATGCGGATCGTGTAGGGGAACTGATCGTAGGGCGGCAGCACCGCCTGCACCGCGCGCTCAGCCAGAGCGCCGTGGCCCACTTCGCGGCGCGAGGTGCCGCGGATGGGTTTGACCTCGCCGGTCGAGAACGGCGGGAAATTATAGTGCAGCAGGAAGGACTTGGTGGTCTCCTGCGCCACGTCGATCGAGTCGATACGCTGCTCGTCTCGGGACGTGCCCAGCGTTACCGACACGAGCGCTTGCGTCTGGCCGCGCGTGAACAGCGCCGAGCCGTGCGTCCGCGGCAGCACGCCCACCTCGCAGCTGATCGCCCGGACGGTGTCGCAGTCGCGGCCGTCCACCCGCTCGCCGCGCGACAGAACCTGCTCGCGCATCGTGTGATACTCGATGTCCTCGATGGCGTGGGAGATGTCCCGCGCGTTGTCGGGGAACTCGGTCGCGAGCTGCTCCTGGATCGTGCCCTTCAAGGCCGCGAGCGCCTGCGCCCGCTCCGTCTTCTCCTGCAGGTTCAGCGCCTCGGAGATGCGCGGTTCGGCGAGCGCGTGCACGCGCTCCTTGAGCCCCACCGGGGGCTCCGCTTTGGTCCACTCCATCTTGGGCTGGCGCAGCTCCGCGGTCAGCTCGCCCGCCGCTTCCAGCAGCTCGCGGATACCCTTGTGCGCCACGTCCAGCGCCTTGACGATCTCCGCCTCCGACAGCTCCAGCGCTCCACCCTCGACCATCACGATCGAATCGTCCGACCCGGACACGATGATGTCCACGTCGGAGAATTCGAGCTGTTGGAAGGTCGGGTTGAGAATCCAGGCGCCTTCCACACGTCCCACACGCACCGCCGCGACCGGTCCGTTCCAGGGCACTTTGGACATGGTGAGGGCCGCGGAGGCCGCCGTCACGCCGAGCACATCGGCGTCGTTCTCCTGATCGGCCGACAGCACGTAGAGGAAGACCTGTACTTCGTTCTTGAAGCCTTCGGGGAACAAGGGCCGCAGCGTCCGGTCGATGACCCGGGCCGAGAGGATTTCCTCGTCGGAGGGGCGGCCTTCGCGCTTCAGGAAACCGCCCGGAATCTTGCCCGCGGCGTAGGCTTTTTCGCGATATTCGACGGTCAGCGGGAAGTACGGAAGGTTGGCGATCTGCTCGGACACCGTAACGGCGGCCAGGACCACAGTTTCGCCGAACTGAATGAGGCAGGAACCGGCGGCCTGTCTGGCCAGGCGGCCCGCCTCGAGGCGGAGGGGACGTCCCGCGAACGTCCGTTCAACGTGCTTCATGATGGGACCTGTCTAGAGCGTGAATGAATACGCCGAGCGCCCCGGTGCTCTTGCCGGGGCGCCCTGCGCGACGCCTTGACCATCTAATGGCGGAGACCCAGCTCTTCGATGAGCTGCCGATACTGGTCCAGGCTGGTCCGCTTGAGGTACTCCAGCAGCCGGCGGCGCTGACTCACCATCATCAGCAGGCCCCGCTGGCCGTGGTAGTCCTTCGCGTGCACCCGGAAGTGGTCGGTGAGGGAGTTGATCCGCTCGGTGAGTCGCGCGATTTGCACTCGGGTGGACCCGGTGTCATTTTCGTGCAACCCGTACTTCCGGACCGGCGTCGTCTTGTCGTACATCTCGTCGGATTCCCTAATTGTCGTGAGCGCGCTAACTTACCCGGGCGCGACGCCATTGTAAAGCCCTAGCGTGACTATCGCACCCACCGATCTCGTCGGCCAGACCCTCGGGCCCTACCGACTCGAACGCCTGCTCGGCCAAGGGGGGTTCGCCTGGGTGTTCGTGGCCCGGGAGGCCGACGGTACGCCGGTCGCCCTCAAGGTGCTGAAGCCGCGCTATGCCGGCGATCCCCAGTTCGAGCAGCGCTTTCGCAACGAAAGCGAGACGGCCGCCAAGCTCGAGCATCCGAACATCATCCGCATCCGCTCGGTGGGCAAAACGGGCGCGCACGTCTATTTCGCCATGGACCTGTGCGCCGAGAGTCTCGGTAGCAGGATCGCCCGCGAAGGTCCGCTCCCCGAACACGAAATCCTGCGCATCGCCCAGGACATCGCCAAAGGTCTGCAGTTCGCCCACGCCCAGGGCGTGATCCACCGCGACTTGAAGGTGGACAACGTCCTGCTGCATTCCGATGGCAGCGCCGTGATCACCGACTTCGGCATCGCGCGCGCCGTGTCGGGCTACGTCGCCTCCACCGGCGTCAACATGACGATCGGCACGCCGCACTATCTCTCGCCCGAGCAAGCCCAAGGCCGCGTGGTCGATCCGCGCGCCGATTTTTACGCCCTCGGCGTGACGCTGTACAAGGCGGCGAGCAACGAGGTGCCGTTCACGTCCCAGGACTGGTTCGAGCTCGCCCGGATGCACGTGGAGGAGCCGCCGCCTTCGCTCCGCAAAAAGCGTCCCGAGATCTCGAAGCGCTTCGAACGTGTGGTGTTCAAGTGTCTCGGCAAGCACCCCGACGACCGCTACCAGAACGCGGCTGAGCTGCTGGTGGACCTGGAGGAAGTCGAGGCGAAGCACCGCGCCACGGTGGAGATCGGCGTGCCGCCACTCGGCACCAAGCAACAACTCGCGATCACGGGACAGCTGCATCCGCGCGCCCGGATTCCCTGGCTCGTGATCGGCGGACTGGGGTTGGCGTTGCTGCTCCTGATCGGTCTCGTGGTCAAGCTGATGCGCTGAAGAGGCGGCGCACGGCGGCGACGAGGCGTGAGACGAAAGACGTCTTCGGTTGTCCGTGGTCCGTGGTCCGAGCCGCCGCCACCCTTCCCCGTTCCCCTGTCCCCATTCCCCTCAGTACCGCCTCTACCGCTTGCTTCAACTCCGTCTCGTAGGCATTCGGAAACTCTCGCTGGCCCAGTCGAATCTCGAATCCCGGCCGGCCCGGGGTGCCGATCAGCTCGACCATGCCCGGCGCGGAGCGCTCGATGACGTCCATCACCGGCCGCAGCCCTTCCCGCTTCCCCTTTCCCGTTTCCCGATAATACGCCTCCGCCACCGCCGCGACGACGCGATCGGCCTTCACGCGTCCGGCGACGTAGGCGGCGAGCACCCCGTTAATGGAAGAGGGTGCGGACGACATCGTTGCCGATTGCGAGCGCCATCAGGCCCACCAGGAACACGAATCCGACCTGCTGCAATCGCATGCGCACCTTGAGCGGCAGGGGCCGGCGGCGCACCGCTTCCGCCAGCACGAACACGACCTGCCCGCCGTCGAGCAGCGGAATCGGGAGGAGGTTGAGCAAGGCGAGATTCACGGAGAAGAACGCCATAAAATTGAGGAACCACTCCAGGCCGAGCCGGGCGACCTGCCCCGAGATCTGCGCTACCAGAATCGGCCCGCCCACCTCTCGCACCGACAGTTGGCCGAACAACAGGCCCTTCAGCGTGCCGGCCACCAGACCCGCGCGTGCCACCGTCTCCTGCACGCCCAGTAGTGCCGCCCGCGGCAGGCTCTCCCGCACGTGGAGGATGGGTGGGTCCTGGCCCGCGCCGATTTGCCCGTAAAACTTCGGCCGCGGCGACGTCGAGTCACTCTCGACCTGGCGCTTGGGAATCACGTCCAGGCGCCGCACCGAGTCGCCGCGCAGCACGTCCAGTGCCACCGACTGCTCCGGGTGGTGCCACACGACCTGCAGCACCGCGTTCCACGACCGGATCGTATCGCCGTTGGCGCGGACGATCAGGTCGCCCGGACGCAGGCCGGCGCGGCCCGCGGGCAGCCCCGGCTCCACGATGCCGATGCGCGGCGGCTCGAGCCGCACCAGCGCGGTGATCAACGCCAGGCGCGAGGCCTCGCCCCCGGCGACATGCGCGACCAGGGGCGCCGCACGGCCCGCCACGTCGAAGCGCAGCTCGCCGGGACTTGCGAGAATGTGCTCCAGAATGGCGTCCCAGCTGCGCACGCTGTCGCCGTTGATCCGCAGGATCTGATCGCCCGCATGCAGTTGGGCCAGCGCCTCGGCGCCGGGCGGGAGCATGGCGACGGTGACCGAGTCGATCCGCGTCGTGGCGAGCTCCGGCGAGCCGATGGTCGCGATCATGCCGCTGTAGATGAAGAACGCGAGTACGACGTTCATCGTGACCCCCGCGAGCAGCACGACGAGTCGCGCCCAGACGGGCTTGCGATCGAACGCGCGCGCGGGATCGACGGCGTCGGTGGGCCGGCCGCCCTCCAAGTCTCCGGCGATCCCCTCCTGCTCCTCCATCCCCGCCATCTTGACGTAGCCGCCCAGCGGCAGGGCCGAGATGCAGTACTCCGTTTCACCCCGGCGCATGCTCAGGAGCGGCTTGCCGAAGCCGAGCGAGAAGCGCAGCACCTGCACACCCACGGCCTTGGCGGCGATGAAATGCCCCAGTTCGTGGACGAAAATCAACACGCCCAGCACCACCACCACCGCGCCGATGGTCAGGAGCACACGGCCTCCTCGGCGAGCCGCCGCGCCTCGGCATCGGCGGCGAGAACGGCGGCGAGCGAGACCGCGGGGACAGGTTGCCACCGCTCGAGCACCGCGGCGATGACGGGAGCGATGCGCCCGAAGGCGATCTTCCCTTCGAGGAAGCGCGCCACGGCGACTTCGTTCGCGGCGTTGAAGGCGGCGGGAGCCGTCCCGCCCGCGACGCCTGCCGCGCGGCCCAACGCGTACGCGGGGAAGAGGTCGGGATTCAGCGGCTCGAACGTGAGCGCCCCAACTTCCAGCGGATCGAACCGGCGGGTACCGCTGTCGGCCACGCGCGCCGGGTGGGTGAGCGCGTAGAGAATCGGCAGCTCCATGGTCGGGAAGCCCACCTGGGCGAGCACTGATCCGTCCACGAACTCGACGAAGGCGTGCACCACCGACTGCGGATGCACCACAACCTCCACCGCATCGTAGGGCAGGTCGAACAGGAAGTGGGCTTCGATCACCTCGAGCGCCTTGTTGACCAAGGTGGCCGAATCCACGGTGATCTTCTTGCCCATTTTCCACGTGGGGTGCTGCAGCGCCTCGGCGATCGTCGCGGTGGCGGTGCGGCCCGCTTCCCAGGTACGAAACGGCCCGCCCGACGCGGTGAGGATCAGGCGCGCGACTTCGGCCGGCCGCCGGCCGGTGATACACTGCAGCACCGCGCTGTGCTCGGAGTCCACCGGCACCACCTCGCCCCCGCCCTCGCGTGCCGCCTGGCGCACCAGCTCACCCGCCATCACCAGCGTTTCCTTGTTGGCGAGGGCGACGCGCTTGCCGGCGCGCAGCGCGGCGAGCGTTGCCTCGAGCCCCGCCGCGCCCACGATGCCGTTGACCACGATCTGGGCGTCGGGATGGGTGGCGGCGGCGATCAGGGATTCCCGTCCCTTCTCCCGTCCCCCTTCCCCATTCCCGCCATTTACCAGGCCCACGAACGCCGGGCGCCACTCCTTGGCCTGCTGCGCGAGCAGCTCGCCGTTGGAGTGGGCCGTGAGCGCCACCACGCGGAACCGGTCGCGCTGCCGCGCCAGCACCTGCAGGGTGGAGCAGCCGATGGAGCCCGTGGAGCCGAGAATCGCTACGCCGGTGGTCATATGAGGCCGAACAGCTTGAACAGGCCCGCCGAGGCGGGGATCACGAAATAGAGCGAGTCGAGCCGATCGAGCACACCGCCGTGGCCCGGAATGAGGCTGGAGGAGTCCTTCACGCCGGCTTCGCGCTTGAACAGGGACTCGGCCACGTCGCCTACCTGGGCGAGCAGTCCCACCATCGCGCCCGTCGCCGCGAGCTCCCAGGCGTACAGATGCCAGCCGAAGCGCGGTAGCACCAGCGCACCGATCAGGAACGCTCCCGCGATCGCGCCCAGGAAGCCGCCGACCGCGCCGGCCCAGGTCTTATTGGGCGAGACGATGGGAGCGAGCTTGCGGCCGCCGATGGTCGTCCCCGCGGCCATGGCGGCCGTGTCGCAGATCCACGTGAGCGCGAGGGGGAACAGCACGAGCCAGGCGAACGGCCAGTTGCGCTCCGGTGCATCCGCCCCGTGGCGGATCGCCAGCAGGAACGCGGGCAGGGCCGACGCGTACAGCGCGCCGAACACCGTCACCGACACCGCCGCGAGCGGGCGCGCGTCGGGCGCGCGCGCCGTGAGCGCGGCGCCCAGCACCAGGAGCAGCCACAGCGCGCCGGCGAAGATCGCGGGTTCGGCCCAATGCAGCTCGGAGCCCTTGGCCCAGTACGTGGCGAGCGGGATCGCGGCCGCCGCCGCGTACCCGGGCGACGCCAGCGCCGCCACTCCCTGACGCCGCGCCAGGTCGTACACCTCGCGTGTCCCCAGCACACCCAGGACGGCGAGCAGGACGGCCAGCACCCAGCCACCCCACCAGATGGCGAGGACGGTGAAGGGAATCGCCACGCACGCGAAGGCGATGCGCTGCATCAGGTTCTTGGACATCAGGCGGTAACGTTACCGAACCGCCGCTCGCGCCGCTGATAGTCGAGAATGGCTTCGAACAGGTGGCGCCGCGTGAAGTCGGGCCACAGCACGGGCGTGATGTACAGCTCGGTGTAGGCCAACTGCCACAGCAGAAAGTTCGACAGGCGCTGCTCGCCCGACGTGCGGATCAGGAAGTCGGGATCGCCCCAGGGCGCGGTGTAGAGGTGCTGCTGGATCGCGTCTTCGTCGAGATCCTCGAGCCGCTTGGTGCCCTTCAAGACTTCCTCGGCCAAGAGACGTGCCGCCCGCGCCAGCTCGGCACGCGACGAGTACGAGATGCACAAGTTCAGCGCGAGGCGGGTGCCGCTCGCCGTGTCGCGCTCCCCCCGCTCCACCGCCGCGCGGGCGCCGGGGCCCAGACGCGTACGGTCGCCCAGCACGTGCACCGCCACACCCTGCTCGCGCAGCTCGCGCACTTCCTGGGCGATGTACTCCTCGAGCAGGCTCATCAGCGCCGAGATCTCGCTCGGCGGGCGCTGCCAGTTTTCGTCCGAGAACGCGAACAGGGTGAGGACGTCGATGCCCGCCTCGATCGCGCCTTCCACCGCCTCGCGTACCGCCTTCATGCCCGCGCGGTGCCCGAGGGGCCGCGGCAGGTGGCGCTCGCGCGCCCAGCGCCCGTTGCCGTCCATGATGACGGCGACGTGGCGCGGGACCGCGCCGTTGAGCTTGACCTGCGAGAGGAGATCGTCGGGCATCAGACCTCGAGGATCTCGGCCTCCTTCGCCTTCAGGACCTCGTCGATCAACTTGAGATGGTCGTCGTGCAGCTTCTGCGCGTCCTTCTCGCCGTGCTTCTTCTCGTCCTCCGACACGTGTTCACTTTTCTTGATCTTGTTGATGGCGTCGGCGCGGGCGTGGCGCACCGCCACGCGTCCCTCTTCGGCGTACTTGTGCACCACTTTCACCAGCTCTTTGCGACGTTCTTCGGTGAGCGGCGGCAGCGGGATGCGGATGATGTTGCCGTCGTTGGAAGGGGTGAGACCGAGGTCGGAGCTGAGGATCCCCTTCTCGATCGCCTTGAGCAGGCCCTTATCCCAGGGCTGCACCGTGAGCAGCTTGGGCTCGGGCACGGCGACGCCCGCCACCTGGGTCAAAGGCACTTCGCTGCCGTATGCCTCCACTCTCACCAGGTCCAACAGGGCTGTGGTGGCCTTGCCCGTGCGCACGGTCGAGAATTCGCGCTTGGTCGCCTCGACCGCCTTGTCCATCGATTGCTTGGCTTGTTTGAGGTGGTCCGCGATGGTCATTGGACGATCGTGCCGACGCGCTCGCCTGCCAGGATCTTGGCCGTGGCGCCCGGCTGGTTGATGTTGAACACCACGATGGGCAGCTTGTTCTCTTTGCACAGTCCGAACGCGTTCGCGTCCATCACGGCATAGCCCTTCACGAGCGCCTCCTGGAACGTGAGCTCGGGAATGAACTGGGCCGCGGCGTCCTTGCGCGGGTCGGCGGTGTACACGCCGTCCACGTTCGTCGCCTTCATCAGGACCTGGGCCTCGATCTCCAGGGCGCGGAGCACCGCCGCCGTGTCGGTCGAAAAATACGGGTTTCCCGTTCCCCCCGCGAAGATCACCATGCGGCCCTTCTCGAGGTGGCGGAGGGCGCGGCGCCGGATGTAGGGCTCGGCCAGCTCCTCCATCCGGATCGCCGTCATCACCCGCGTGTCCACGCCCTTCTTCTCCAGGATGTCCTGCAGCGCCAGGGCGTTGATCACCGTGGCGAGCATCCCCATGTAGTCGGCCGAGACGCGGTCCATCCCCTGCTGGCTGGCGGTGGTGCCGCGCAGGATATTCCCGCCGCCCACCACCAGACCGAGCTGCACGCCGGTCGCCGCCACCCGCTTCAGCTCGTCCGTGAGGCGCTCGATCACGCCGAAGTCGATCCCCGACGCGCGCCCGCCGGCGAAGGCCTCACCCGAGACCTTCAACAGCGCCCGGCGGAACTTGAGCGCCTTCGCCACTCAGTCCATCCCCAGCTCGAAGCGCGCGAACCGCCGCACTTTGACGTTCTCGCCCGTCTTGCCGGCGAGCGCCTTGACCAGGTCCCCCACCGTCAGCTTGTCGTCCTTCACGAACTTCTGGTCCAGCAGCACGGTCTCTTCGAAGAACTTCTTGAGCCGCCCCTGGATGATTTTCTCGCGCATCGCCTCGGGCTTCTTCTCCTCAGCCGCCTGCGCCTCGAAAATCCGGCGCTCCCGCTCGACCACGTCGGCCGGCAGGTCTTCCTTGCTCACCGCGAGCGGCCGCGCCGACGCGATGTGCAGGCACAAGTCCTTCGCGAGCGCGCGAAAGTCCTCCGTCCGCGCCACGAAATCGGTCTCGCAGCCCAGCTCGACCAGCACGCCGATCTTGCCGTTGAAGTGGATGTAGGACTCGATCAGGCCCTCGCTCGCCACCCGCTCGGCCCGCTTGTCCGCCTTGGCAGCGTACTTCACGCGCAGGATCTCCTCGGCCTTCGCGAAATCCCCGCCCGCCTCTTCGAGCGCCCGCTTGCAATCCATCATGCCGGCTCCGGTCTTGGCGCGGAGCTCGGCCACTTGCTTGGCACTGATTTCTTTCACCACGGTTCCCTTCCTCGGTGTGAAAACGCCGCCCTCACAAGCCGTGCGGCTCGATGGGCGGCGGGTGAATGTGTCCGACGACTCCCCGCGACGTGGTGCTAGGCGTCGCCCCCGGCGGCCGGCTCGCCCGCGGCCGGTGCCTCTTCGGTCTTCATCCGGGCCGCGATCGCCTCGGGCTTGGGCCGCCGCTTGCGGCGCGCCGGCTTCTTCTTCTTATCCCCTTCGACCTCCGCCTCCACACCCGTCTCGGTGGAGTAGGTGGTGGATTCGCCTTCCTGCCCGGCGTCGTGCAGCGGCACCTGCCGCCGCGCTTCGCCGATGACATCCGCCAGCGCCGTCGTAATCAGCGACACCGAACGGATCGCGTCGTCGTTGCCCGGCACCGGCACGGTGATCAGGTCGGGGTCGGCGTTCGTGTCGACGATCGCCACCACCGGAATGCCGAGCTTGTTCGCTTCGGCGACCGCGATGCGCTCCTTCTTGGCGTCGACCACGAACAGCGCGCCCGGCAGGCGGCCCATGTTCTTGATGCCGGACAAGTTCTTTTCGAGCTTCACGCGGTGATGCTCGAACTGCAGCTGCTCTTTCTTCGTGTAGTTCTCGAACTCACCTTCGGCCGACCCCTGCTCCAGCTCCTTCAACCGCTTGATCTGCTTCTTGATCGTCTGGTAGTTCGTGAGCGTGCCGCCGAGCCACCGCTCGGTGACGTAATACGCGCCACAGCGCTGCGCCTCGAGCTCGAGCACCGCCTTGAGCTGCTTCTTGGTGCACACGAACAGGATGCCCTCGCCCCGCAGCACCACCGCGCGCAACAGCTCCTGCGCCTGCTCGAGCTGGCGCAGCGTCTTCTGCAGATCGATGATGTAGATGCCGGAACGCTCGGCGAAGATGAACCGCCGCATCTTCGGGTTCCATCGGCGCGTTTGATGGCCGAAATGGACCCCCGCTTCCAGCAATTCCTGCAACTGAGGCTGCGCCATGCACTCCCTTTCCGGGTTTTGCTCGTCCGCCGTCTTCATCTCCGCTGGTACCCTGCGCCGCAGGGACCCACCAGCGGATCGGACGGCGTGAGAGTTGCGTTATCCGTTCTCGGTCGTCCGTTATCCGTCGGAACCACGGACAACGGACGACGGACAACGGTTAACGCTTACTGAACTGGAACCGCTTCCGCGCACCCGCGCGGCCCGGCTTCTTCCGCTCCACCGCGCGCGGATCGCGCGTCAGCAGGCCGTTCTCGCGCAGTTTCTTGCGGTGCCGCTCGTCGGCCAGCACCAGCGCCCGCGCGATCCCCAGCCGCACCGCACCGGCCTGGCCGGTCACGCCGCCACCGCGGCACAGCGCCCGCACGTCGAACGCGCCGAGCGTGTCCGTGGCGGTGAACGGCTGCTGGATGTGCGACACGAGCGACGGCCGCGGGAAATAGTCACCGAGGTTGCGCCCGTTGATGTTCCACTTGCCCGAGCCCGGCGTCAGGTACACGCGCGCCACCGCCACCTTGCGGCGCCCGATCGCGTGCCAGCGTAGCTCCGGCGTCAACGCGGAGCTCATTCGGCCTCCGCCAGCACGAGCGTTTCGGGCTGTTGCGCCGCGTGCGGATGCGTCGGGCCCGCATACACCTTGAGCATCTGCTTCACGTGTTGGCGCGACAACGTCGTCTTCGGCAACATCCCCCACACCGCTTTCTCGATCACCCGCGCCGGGTGCTTGGCGAGCACCGTCTTCACCGGCGCGAACCGCTCGTGGCCCATGTAGCCCGTGTGCCGGAAATACCGCTTCTGCTCGATCTTGCGCCCCGTAAGCTTGACGCGCTCGGCGTTCACCACGATGACGCAATCACCGCCGTTCACATGCGGCGTGAACGTCGGCTTATGCTTGCCCCGTAGAATCTGAGCGATGCGGCTCGCCAGCCGGCCGAGCGGTTGCCCGGCGGCGTCAACCACGAACCAGCGATGCTCGATGTCCTCAGTCCTGTGCGTGTACGTCTTCATTTCCTCTGATGCCCGTTTTGTCGCAGTCGGCAATTGTACCAAGGCCGTAAGGGGCTGTCAACCCGAGGGTTCCACGCTTTCGAGCGTCACCAACGGCGTGCCGCGGTCCACTGTCTGGCCGGGTGTCACGTGCACCCGCGATACCATCCCGGGCCGCACGGCGCGCAGCTCGTTCTCCATCTTCATCGCCTCCACCACCACCAGCCCAGCCCCCGCCTCCACCCGCTGACCCTCCCGCACCTCGACGCGCACCACCAGACCTGGCATCGGGGCTTTGACCACGCCGCCGCTCAACACACTCAGGCGCTGCCCGGTGAGCGCCTGGATCTGTCGCGTCCGTTCGTCCACGACCGTGACTTCGACCCGCTCGCCCACCAGGCCCAGCGCCCAACGCGCCCCGCCCGCCTCGCCGGTGAGCTCCTGCGCCGCGACGGTCCAGGACTCCCCGCCGAGGAGCAGGTGGTACAGCGGCGTGCCGGGGACGGCGGCGAAATGCGCCTCGAACGGCTCCCCGTCCACCGTCACGCGGCCGCCGTCCACCGTGACTTCGTACGCGCGCTCGGGCGTCCGCACGAAGTACTTCACGCCGCCTCCAGCACCGCTACGGTTTCGACCCCGGCGGTCTGCGGCGACACATCGAACGCGCGTACCGCGACCAGCCGGTAGACCGCCGCCAGCCGATTCAAGTCGCGCGCCAAGGTGGCGGGATCGCATGACACGTAGCTCAGGTGCGGCACGGGCTCGCCAGTGAGTCGCAGGGTCACATTCCAGTGCAACCCCGCCCGCGGCGGCTGGACCACCACAGCCTGCGGGGGCGGCAACGTCGGCAGAATGTCTTCCGCGCGCGCAGCCACGAAACGCACGGCCGCCGGCATGTCGCGCCGGCGGGCCCAGTCGATCGCGGCTTCATCGGCATCCACACTCACCACCTGGGCGCCACGCTCGGCGAGCAGCGCGGCCGTGTCGCCGATGCCGCCGTACAAGTCCCACACCGCCTGGCGCCGGACGTCCCCCAGCTGCTCCACCGCCCATTGCCGCGCGAGTCGGTCCATCTCGGGATTCAGCCGCTCCAGCGCCGTCGCCGGGAAGCCAGTGGCGGGTCCGGCCACAACGCGCGCCGCGCCGTCCACGGGCTTCCACCAGCAGATCACGGTCGCGCCATCGGAGACCGCGGCGCGCACGCGTTCGGCATCGAGCCATGGCTCGCCCGCGGCCTCGGCGATCACGTGGCGCCGCCCTTCCCGATCGAGCCGCAGTGTCAGCCGTTCGAGCCGCGGCGGCAGCAGCTCCAGGTGGGGGCGCAGCTCGCGCCACAGCTCCATCAAGCGATGATCCGTGATGTGGCAATCCGCGAGCGGGAAGACGCCGTTCGGTCGGTCGTAGGGGTGAAGGCCCAGCGTCGCCCCGCCCGCCGCGCCGCGCGATCGCGCGACCGCCAGAGTGATTTGCGCGGCGTAACGCCATTCGTCCACCGCTTCCACGATCTCGGGGTCTGCGATCGCGAACTTGCCGATGCGCCGCAGGGCGTCGCCCACGATGGCGCGCTTGGCCGCGAGCTGGGCGTCATAGGCGAGGTGCTGCAGCTGGCAGCCGCCGCAGTGATCCCGCTCGTAGTGCGGACACGCGGGGGCCACCCGCGCCGCCGCGCCCGCGACGATCGCGCCCACCTCGGCGCGCGCGAAATTGCGATGCAGCTTGAGCGACTTGGGCTTCAGCTCCACTTGCTCACCGGGAGCCGCCCGCGGCACGAACACGGCCCGGCCATCCGCCAGCCGGCCCACGCCGTCACCACCCGCCGCGATTCCCGTGATGGCGACGACGTCATTCATCGCGCAGTCCCTCACGCCGGGCCTGCAGCACCCACGCCAGGCGGACCGCCGCGCCATCCGCCGCCAGCCGGGGCCGGCCCGCCGCCCGGCGCTCGTCGGCCAGCAGCGCCGCCACAACCGCCAGCGGGCGCCCCAGCGGCTCAGTCACACCGCGCCGCAGCAGCTCGGGCCCACGGCGCTCGAAGTAGGTGATGTCGAGCTCGCCGCGCTGGAACGCCGCATCGTCCATCACGCGCAGATGAAATGCCTGCGACGTCGGCAGACCGACGATGACCAGCTCCCGCAACGCGCGGCGCATCCGGCCGATCGCCGCCTCGCGCGACTGCGCCCAGACGATGAGTTTTGCGAGCAGCGGATCGTAGAACAGCGTCACCTCGTTGCCCGCCTCCACGCCGCCGTCCCACCGCACGCCGGGCCCGCCCGGCACGCGCAGGTAGCGCACGGTGCCTGTCGCGGGGAGAAAATCGTTGAAGGGATCCTCGGCGGTGATGCGGCATTCGATCGCGTGCCCGCGCGGCTCGAGCTGGCCGGCGCGCACGCTGAGGGGCCGCCCCGCGGCGATACGCAGCTGCTCCCGCACCAGGTCCACGCCGTACACCAGCTCGGTGACGGGGTGCTCCACCTGAATGCGCGTGTTCATCTCGAGGAAGTAGAAGGCGCCATCGGGTGCCAGCAGGAACTCGATCGTCCCGGCGCCCACGTACCCCACCGCGCCCGCGGCTGCGGTCGCGGCCTCACTCATGCGCCGTCGCAGAGCCGGTGTGACGGCCACCGACGGCGCTTCTTCGATCAGCTTCTGATGGCGGCGCTGAATGCTGCACTCGCGCTCCCCCAGGGCCGCCACCCGTCCGTGCGTGTCCGCGAGAATCTGGATCTCCACGTGGCGCGGCCGGTCCACATAGCGCTCGAGGTACACCGCGTCGGCGCCGAACGCCTTCTGGGCCTCGCTGCGCGCGGCGGTGAACGCCGCCTCGATTTCCCCCTCGGCGCGCACCAACCTCATGCCCTTGCCGCCGCCGCCCGCCGCCGCTTTCACCAACACGGGATAGCCCAACCGCGCGGCGTCCTTGCGGGCCTGCGCGGCGTCGCGCACGGGCTCGGTCAGGCCGGGGACGATCGGCACGCCCGCGGCCTGCATGCGCCGCCGCGCTTCGGTCTTGTCGCCCATCGAAAGGATCGCCGCTGGCGGCGGGCCCACGAAGACGAGCCCGGCGTCCTGCACCGCCTGGGCGAACGCCGCGCGCTCGGACAGGAACCCGTAGCCCGGGTGGACCGCCTGGCAGCCGCTCTGCCGCGCCGCGGCGACCAGCTTCGCGATGTCGAGGTAGGACTCGGCGGCGGGGCCAGCGCCGATCGCCACGGCGGCGTTGGCCGCGCGCACGTGCGGCGACAGGCGGTCGGCATCGGAATAGACGGCGACGGCTTCGAGGCCCTCTTCGTGACAGGCGCGGATGATGCGAAGGGCGATCTCGCCGCGGTTGGCGACGAGGACGCGGCGAATGCCGTCAGCCATCAGCCGTCAGCCGTGAGTGGTTGCGGAGTGAGCCGTTGACTGATGGCTGATGGCTGACGGCTGATGGCTCACCGACGGCACCCCACCTCGCCCTGCAACTGGAACGTCGCGAGCGCGTCACACAGCGCCGGGGTGAGCGCCGCCGCGCGGCGGTAGACGTCGAGGGCCGGCGCCGCCCAGGTATCGTGTTGGTCGAGCGCCAGCCGCAGGGCGGCGAAGACAAAGTCCCGCGGCGGCACGCGATCCTGCTTCGCCTCCGGGCCCGCCACCCACACGAGCGGCCGCACGCTCCAGCTCACGCGCGCCCGCGCGCCGGGCGGCCGGTCGAACACCATGCTGGCGCACAACGGGCGCCGGCTGGCCAGCACGCGCATCCAACCGTCGTTGGCGGCGTCGCCGCGCGGGCGGCGGTCCAGCTTCAGCTCGCGCCGGACGCGGTCCTGGAATACGGTGTCACTCCGCCACACGGCCAGCGGCACGATGAGCACGTCGGGGCGCAGACCCCGCGCGAAGCGCAGGTACCAGGCGGCATAGGCATCGGCGTCGGTCCCAGCGATCAGCACACCCTCGCGCGGGCACGCGCGCAGCAGGTTCTCGCCCAGCTCCTCGAGCACGGGCGGCAGCTTCAAGTCGGGGGGAAGCGTCGTCCAGGTTTGCGCGGCAGCCTCGATGCCGCCCAGCTCCCACGCCAGCAACGCGCGGTCCGCCCACGTGAACACGCGGAAGACGCGCGCCGAATCGGCCGCCGCCGTACCGGGATAACGCGCCGCCGCGTTGGCGAACGCCTGATCGGCCGTATCGAGAATCGCCCGGGCCCAGGCCGTGTCGCCCGGCGCGCGGTGCGAGTGGTACGCGGTCGAGAGGCGTACGAAGCCCTGCCCCAAGGCGAACCATGCCTTGGCGTCGCCCGAGTCGGCCGCTACGCGCGCCCGCAGCGCGTCGAGTGAGTCCCCGGGCGCCGGCGCCTGCAGCACGGCCGCGACCGCGAGGACGCTAGAGAGGAATGTTGCCATGCTTCTTGGGCGGGTTGCGATCGCGCTTGCCGGCGAGCGTCGTGAGCGCGTCGATCAGGCGCGGCCGCGTGTCGCGCGGATCGATGATGTCGTCCAAATAGCCGCGCGCAGCAGCCTGGTAGGGATGGGCGAACTTGTCGCGATACTCGGCGATCCGCTCTTCGGTCGCCTCGCCCTTGTAGAGAATCTCCACGGCCCCCTGGGGCCCCATCACCGCGATCTCGGCCGACGGCCAGGCGACGTTGTAGTCGCCGCGAATGTGCTTCGAGTTCATCACGTCGTACGCGCCGCCGTACGCCTTGCGCGTGATCACCGTCAACTTCGGCACCGTCGCCTCGCAGTAGGCGAACAACAGCTTGGCGCCGTGCTTGATGATGCCGCCGTGCTCCTGCGCCACACCGGGCAGGAACCCCGGCACGTCTTCGAAGGTGACGAGCGGCACGTTGAAGGCGTCGCAGAACCGGATGAAGCGCGCCCCCTTGAGCGACGCGCTGATGTCGAGCACTCCGGCGAGCGCCGCCGGCTGGTTCGCCACGACGCCCACCGCGCGCCCGCCCAGGCGGGCGAACCCCACGATCAGGTTCTGCGCGTAATCGCGCTGCACCTCGAAGAACTCGCCCTTGTCCACCACACGCCGCAGCACGTCGTGCATGTCATAGGGCTTGTTGGCGCTGTCGGGGATGATGTCGAGCAGCTCTTCGTCGCGGCGATCGGCCGGATCGTCCGTGGGATGCAGGGGCGGGTCATCGAGGTTGTTGGACGGCAGGTACGACAGCAGCGTTCGCACGGCGGTGAGGCACTCGAGCTCGGAATCGTGCACGAAATGCGCCACCCCCGACGTCCCGCCGTGGACGTCGGCGCCCCCCAAGCTCTCGAAGTCCACCTCTTCGTGCGTCACCGTCCTCACGACGTTCGGCCCGGTGACGAACATGTACGACACACCCCGCACCATGAACACGAAGTCGGTGATGGCGGGACTGTACACGGCACCGCCCGCGCACGGGCCGAGCACCGCGCTGATCTGCGGGATTACGCCGGAGGCGAGCGTGTTGCGGAGGAAGATATCGGCGTAGCCGCCGAGCGACGCGACGCCTTCCTGGATGCGCGCGCCGCCCGAGTCCGAGAGGCCCACCACCGGCGCGCCGTTGCGCAGCGCGAGATCCATCACCTTGCAGATCTTTTCGGCGTGCGCCTCCGACAGCGAGCCGCCGAACACGGTGAAGTCCTGCGCGAATACGTAGACCAGGCGCCCGTCGATCCGCCCGTAGCCCGTGACCACGCCGTCACCCAGGATCTTCTGATCGGCCAGGCCGAAATCGGTGGCGCGGTGGGTCACGAAACGGTCCAGCTCGACGAAGCTCGCGGGGTCGAGCAGCACGTCGAGCCGCTCGCGCGCCGTCATCTTGCCCTTGGCGTGCTGGGCGTCGATACGCTCCTGCCCGCCGCCGAGCTCCGCCTCGGCGCGCTTCGCCTGCAGCGATTCCAGTTTGTCGCGCATGGACAGAATCTAGACGCCCAAGCGCCTCGGCGCCTACACGTCGACCTTAGGCGCTTCCGGCACGTCTTCCTTGGGGAATCCGGTCGCCGCGAGGACGATCCGATGATGAATCGGATCCACCTCGAGCACCTTCATCTCGACCGCCTGCCCTTCCTTCACGGCGTCGGCGGGCTGGACGATGTCGGGGATCCCGAGCTGCGACATTGGCACGAAGCCCTCGATGTCGTTGCCGATGTCCACCACCACGCCCTTGTCCATGAGCCGCAGCACCCGGCCGCGCAGCTCCGTACCCACGGGGTACGTCTCGCCGATGCGCAGCCACGGATCTTCCTGCGCCTGCTTGAGACCGAGCGAGATCCGCTTGTTCTCGGCATCGACGTTCAAGATCAGCACGTCGACTTCGTCGCCCTTCTTGACCACCTCGGAGGGGTGTTGCACCCGCTTGGTCCAGGACATGTCGGAGATGTGGATCAAGCCGTCGATGCCCGGCTCGATCTCCACGAACGCGCCGAACGACGTGAGGTTGC
The DNA here is from genome assembly GCA_041487875.1 of Gemmatimonadota bacterium. Classification (GTDB taxonomy): domain Bacteria; phylum Gemmatimonadota; class Gemmatimonadetes; order Gemmatimonadales; family GWC2-71-9; genus DATLWA01. The sequence continues at coordinate 43,656 of JBGPOE010000022.1, forward strand.
GGACCTTGCCGCGCAGCCGCGTGCCCACGGGATACTTGTCGGGCAGCGCCATCCACGGATCTTCCTCGGTCTGCTTCATGCCGAGGGAGATCTTCTCTTCCGTCTCGTCCACTTTCAGCACCACCGCCTCGATCGTCTCGCCGATCGAGACGACCTTGGACGGATGACGGACGTTGCGCGTCCAGCTCATCTCGGAGATGTGCACCAGGCCCTCGATCCCCGGCTCGAGCTCGACGAACGCGCCGTAATTCGTGATCGAGACCACCTTGCCCTGAACGCGGGTGCCCACCGGGAACTTGGCGGCAACGTTTTGCCAGGGATACGTCTGCAGCTGCTTCAAGCCGAGGCTGATGCGCTCCCGCTCCCAATCGATGTCGAGGACTTTCACCTCGAGCTCCTGCCCGATGTGCAGCATCTCGGACGGATGCGACACGCGGCCATAGCTCATGTCCGTGATGTGCAGCAGGCCGTCGACGCCGCCCAAGTCGATGAACGCGCCGAAGTCCGTGATGTTCTTCACGACGCCTTTGCGCACCTGTGCGACCTGCAGCTCTTTCATCAGAACGTCGCGCTTGGTCTTGCGCTCGGCCTCGAGCAGCACGCGGCGCGACACGACGATGTTGCGACGCCGCTTGTTCAGCTTGATGATCTTGAA
>JBGPOE010000023.1:0-44093 GCA_041487875.1 Gemmatimonadota bacterium
CAGGCGCCGTAGCGGGCGAGCGCGGGATAGACCTCGGCCGTGAACGCGGGATCGGGGTGCACCGCATCCAGCGCCTCGAGCGCGCCGCCCCAGTCGGCGTGATAGAAGTCGGTGCCCACGAGATGGTCGGCGTAAATGCGGCCGTGCAACGAGCCGTCCGGCTGTTGGTGGTCGAGGAACGTGCGCAGCACGCCGCGCGCCCAGGCCGGATCGGCCAGCCAGCGCAGCTCGCGCATGTGACACGGCGCGCTGTAGGAGATGGGCACGTGAAAGTAGGCGATGCCCTCGGTCACTGTGCGGTGGCGGTAGTTCGGCGCCCCGGGCTCCAAGGCGAGCAGCTTCAGCCCATACCAGCGGTACCACCAATAGCGCTCGAGGTACGCGTCGGAGCAGCGGAAGACGGGGAGGGAGGCGAAGTAGGAGCGCCACGACTGCTCCGCCAGCTTCGCAACCCCATTTCGTCTTGCCGTCCGTCCGTCGCCTGTCAGTTCCAAACGCAGCGTTGCGTCCAACGGCACCGTCTTCCGCGGTGCGATCCGCACATGCCGATGCAAGCCCAGGTACACCAACCCCTGCGGCGTGAGTCCGTCGAGCCGCAACACGTTCTCGAGCCGGCCGCTCCAGCGGTCGGAGAACGGCGTCAGCTCGAACTGCGGCGGCAGGACGGGCGTCGCAATTTCGGAGCGATGAGCGGCGAACGATTGCGCCGCGGGCGACAGCGCCAACTGGTGCGCGATCCGGGCGTGGTGTCCCTGGCGGTCGGTGATGGTCCGCACGAAGCGCAGTGCCGCGCCCTCGCGCGTCACGTCCGCCGCCGCGAGCGTGTCGCCATCCACGGCGGTCCACACGATCACGTCGAGCGTAACGGGGCGCCGGCTGGGATTCGTGATCTCCCACGCGGAGCCCAGGGCCCCGCCCGCCACGGCGCGGATCTCGCGCGCGCGTAAGCGCCCGAGCGCGTAGTCGAGCGTGAGCGTGCCGGGCGTCCAGCGCCGGGCGCGGCAGCGCGCGGGCAGCACCTCGCCGCCCGCGAGGAAGCTGAGCGTGAACAGCGGCTGGACGGCGTATTGATAGAGGTGAGCCTCGTCCCAGAAGCCCGGGACGTCGAGCCAGCGGGGGAACGGCGGCGCCCAGAGAAGGCCGTCGCCCGCGCCCAAGTACCACTTGTCCGGCCGGGGGGGCAGCTTAGCCGTCAAGGGCCGCGATCTGGCGCAGCAGCTCGCCATCCTCGCGCTTGTGGCCCAGCTCGAGCTCCGTGTGCGACCAGCGCAGCACGCCCCGCTTGTCGATCAGGAAATAGGCGCGTTTGGCAAAGAACTTGTCCGGCAGGAGGACGTCGTAGGCGCGCGACACGTCGCGCTTGAAGTCCGACAGCAGGTCCACGTCCAGCTCGTGCTTCGCCTTGAACTCCTTCAGCGTCGGCACCGAGTCCACGCTGATCGGGAGCACCGCGGTCCCGGCGGTCGCGAAGCGGGCGAAGTCGTCGCTGAACGCGCACACCTCCGCGGTGCAGGTGCTCGTGAAGGCGAGCGGGAAGAAGGCGAGCAGGACGTTCTGCCGGCCGCGAAAGCTCGACAGGCTCACATCCTTGCCCGACGTGGACGGCAGCGTGAAATCCGGCGCGGGTGCGCCGATCGCGAGCGTGCTCGGGGCGATCACCGTGATCCTCCTTGCGCCAACAATGTCACCATCCGCGGAACCCCGGGCAACCCTCGCGCGTTCCTGCGGTTGATGGCCCCGACGGGCCGATGCATTATTCGGCGACGACCGATCTCACCACCGCCAAGGAGCGATTGCTTTATGCCGCATACGCTGCCTCCCCTGCCCTACGATTTCGCCGCGCTCGAGCCGCACATCGACGCGCAGACGATGCAGATCCACCACGACAAGCATCACCAAGCGTACGTCAACAACCTGAACGCCGCGCTCGACAAGCACGCCGAGCTGCACCAGTGGACGCTCGAGGACCTCCTCAAGAAGATCAATCAGGTACCGGAAGACATCCGCACGGCTGTGCGCAACAACGCCGGCGGCCACCACAACCACTCGCTGTTCTGGACACTCATGGCGCCCAAGGCGGGCGGCGAGCCGAGCGGCGCGGTGGCCGACGCCATCAAGAAGACCTTCGGCGATTTCGCCAAGTTCAAGGAACAGCTGGCCGCCGCGGCAACGGGGCGCTTCGGCAGCGGCTGGGCGTGGCTGGTGTGGTCGGGGGGCAAGCTCGAAATCCTGTCGACGGCGAACCAGGACAGCCCGTTGATGGACGGCAAGACGCCGGTGCTGGGGCTCGACGTGTGGGAGCACGCCTACTACCTGAAGTATCAGAACCGCCGGCCCGACTACATCGCGGCGTGGTGGAACGTGGTCAACTGGGCCGAGGTGAACAAGCGATATCAGGCGGCGAGCAAGAAGTAGGCGAAGTTAGACGGCCTCCTCCACGCTCACGTCGGCGGCGCCGTTGTCGTCGTAACGGACGGTGACCCGCCACGGCTGGCAGCAGACCTGGCAATCCTCGACGTACTGTTGCACGGCACCGCCGCCCGGATCGAGCGCGATCTCGTTCTGCTCGCCGCAGTATGGGCAGGTCACGACGGTGGCGGTGTCGGCGGTGCCGTCGCCCGCGGCAAGGTCTTCCAGCTCGTCGTCGTCGAAGTCGTCGATCATGGGACTCCTTTCACAGCCACCGCCGCACGCGCCGCGCGTACTCGCGGTACTGCTCGCCGAACTTCTGCTCGAGGTACGCCTCCTCGCGCGCGATGACGTGCCAGCGCATCACCGCGAGGGCGGGCACGAGCAGGATCAACACCCAGGCGCTGTTCAACCACACGGCGCCACCCAGCGTGATGACCGTCATCCCGAGATACATCGGGTTCCGCGTGAACCGGTACGGCCCGTGCATCACCACCGCGGTGGAGGGCTTCATGGGGTTGGGCGACGTGCCGGCCTGATGGAACGTTACGGCGCCGGCGATCGCGAGCGCCACGCCCGCCACCACGAGGACCACGCCTACGGGTTGCGCGAGCGACGCCGGCACGAACGGCAGGGCGCGCCGCCCTTGCAGCCAGAAACCCAAGGCGACGGCGGCGAAGTAGAGGAGCGGCGGCGGCACCTTTACGCCGGAGGTGTCGCGCGGACGCTGCGGTGCGGCGGAAGCGGACATGCCGGGTCCTGTCGGAGGAGACGCCGGAATCTTTGACAGCGCGCGGCCCGCCGTCAACCCGCTTCTAGCCGAGGCGGCACGCGCGGCGTAGTCTATGTGCCGACTCTCACCGAGACGGACGATGTCGCCTCTGCGAATCGCGCTCCCGCTGCTCGTGCTCGGCTGTGCCACGTATTCCCCACCGCCCCAAACCGCGCCGCAGGCGCTCAACACGCTGACGCCCGCCGAGACCGCCGCCGGTTGGACGCTCTTGTTCGACGGCAAGACCCCCGCGGGATGGCGCGGCTACCGGATGGACTCGCTGCCCGCGGGGTGGCAGGTGGTGGACGGCGTGCTGACGCGCGTCGGGCCCGGCGGCGACATCATCACCACCGCCACGTTCAAGAACTTCGAACTGTCGATCGAGTGGAACATCTCGCCCGGTGGCAACAGCGGCATCTTCTACCGCGCCAGCGAGGACACCGACGCCATCTACTGGAACGCGCCCGAGATGCAGGTGCTCGACGACTCCGGCCATTCCGACGGACGCTCCCGCCTCACAGCGGCCGGCTCCGACTACGGGTTGTACCCGTCACCCGCCGGGATCGTGAAGCGTGCCGGCGAGTGGAACGCGGTGCGCATCGTGGTGAACGGCAGTCACGTGGAGCACTGGCTCAACGGCGTGAAGGTGGTGGACTACCAGCTGGGCAGCCCCGATTGGGCCGCGCGGGTGCAGGCGAGCAAGTTTGCCCCGCACCTGCAGTACGGGAAAAACACGGAAGGGCACATCGGCTTGCAGGACCACGGCGATCGGGTGGCGTACCGCAACATCAAGATCCGGGTGCTGCCGTGATCAAGACCAAGCTCTCCGTGATGATGTTCCTCCAGTACTTCGTCTGGGGGGCGTGGTTCGTGACGATGGGCACCTACCTCGGCACGACGCTGCACTTCAGTGATCCGCAAATCGGGTGGGCGTACGCGACGACGGCGATCGCCGCTATCGTGTCGCCGTTTACCATGGGCGTCTTCGCCGACCGCTTCTTCGCCACCGAGAAGCTGCTCGCCATCCTGCACCTCGTCGGCGCGGCGATCATGTGGTACGTGTCCACGTTGACGACGTTCGGAACCGTCTTCCCCGTGCTGATTCTGTACGCGCTGTGCTACATGCCCACGTTGTCGTTGACCAACTCCATCTCGTTCCATCACATCAAGAACCCCGCGGACTTTCCGTTCCTCCGCGTGCTGGGGACGATCGGCTGGATCGCCGCGGGATATCTGATCGGCAAGGTGCTGCACGCCGACGCCCTCGCCGTGCCGATGCGCGTGGCCGCCGGCGCGTCGGTGGTGCTGGGGCTGTTCTCGTTCGCCCTGCCCCATACGCCGCCCAAGTCCGCGGGGACGTCATTCAGCATTCACAATGCTCTCGGTCTCGACGCGCTGCAGCTGCTGCGCGACCGCACGTTCCTCGTGTTTCTGCTGGGCTCGTTCCTGTTGTGCATCCCGCTGCAGTTCTATTACGCGTTCACGAACCGGTTCCTGAACGAGATCCACGCTCCGGAGCCGGCGTTCATCCAGACGTTCGGGCAGATGTCGGAGATCTTCTTCATGCTGATGCTGCCGTTCTTCCTGCGGCGCTTCGGCATCAAGATCATCATGCTCGGCGGCATGCTCGCCTGGACCCTGCGCTACCTCGCCTTCAGCCAGGGCAACATCGGTGGCGGGATGTGGCTGCTGTACGCCGGCATCCTGCTGCACGGCGTGTGTTACGACTTCTTCTTCGTCGCCGGCCAGGTCTACACGGACGAACGCGCCGGTGAGCGGATTCGCGCTGCGGCGCAGGGCCTCATCAACGTCGTCACCAACGGGTTCGGGTACGTCATCGGCGCATTGGTGTCCGGCCGCGTCGTCGGCGCCTTCGCCGGGGCCGCCGCCGACGGCTCGATCACGCACGACTGGCACGCGATCTGGCTGTACCCGGCCGCGATGGCGTTCGTGATTCTCCTGCTGTTCGCGTTCCTGTTCCGACCGCAGCGCGCCGCCGCTGCTGCACCCGCTCAGTGAGGGACTGATCCCATGGCCAAGAAGCGCATCTCGCGACGGACGTTCGTCGGCAACGTGGCGGCGGGCGCCGCCTTCACCATCGTGCCGCGCCACGTGCTGGGCAAAGGCTTCACGGCACCGTCGGACAAGCTCAACATCGCCTGCATCGGCTGCGGCGGCAAAGGCCGCTCCGACATCGACGGCGTGGCGAGCGAAAATATCTACGCGCTGTGCGACGTGGATTGGGACATGGCGCTCGATGCGTTCCAGCATTACCCCAAGGCCAAACGCTTCAAGGACTACCGCGAGATGCTCGACAAGGAAGGCAAGAACATCGACGCGGTCACGGTCTCCGTTCCCGACCACTCGCACGCCGCCGCCGGCACGCTGGCGATGCGGCTCGGCAAGCACGCCTTCATCCAGAAGCCCTTGGCACGTACGCTCAGCGAAGTGCGCGCGCTCGAGCAGGCCGCGAAGAAGTACAAGGTCGCGACGCAGATGGGCAACCAGGGGCACGCGCGCGACGGCACGCGCGTGATCCGCGAGCTGGTGGAGGCGGGTGCCATCGGCACCGTGAAGGAAGTCCGCTTCTGGACCAACCGGCCGTGGTGGCCGCAGGGAATCGACCGGCCGCTGGAGGAGTTCTTCGCGCCCCAGACGCTCGACTGGAACCTGTGGCTCGGCCCCGCGCCGGAGCGGCCGTATAACCCCGCGTACGCGCCCTTCAAGTGGCGCGGTTGGTGGGACTTCGGCACGGGCACGCTGGGCGACATGGCGTGCCACATCATGGACGCGGCGTTCTGGACGCTCGACCTGGGTTATCCCACGCGCATCGAGCCCGAGTCGGCGCCGCTGTTCAAGGAAACGGCGCCCGCGGGGCTGCGCATCACCTATTACTTCGCGGCCAAGGGCAGCCGGCCCGAGCTGAAGGTCACCTGGAGCGACAACAGTCTCTACCCGGCGCGGCCCGCCGAAGTCGGCGATGACCTGGCCTGGCCCCCCGACACGGGCGGCGGCCAGCTGTGGATCGGCACCGCCGGCAAGCTCGTCGCCGGCACCTACGGCGACGACCCGACGCTGCTCGACGCCGCGCGCCAGGCCGATGTGACGGCGCACCCGCCGGCGCAGAAGTACCCGCGCTTCAAAGGCCATTACGAGGAATGGATCGCCGCGTGCAAAGGCGGCGCACCCGCCGGTTCGGCGTTCGATACCTACTCGGGACCGTTCACGGAGATGGTGATGCTGGGCTGCCTCGCGGTGCGGATGGGCCGCACGCTCGAGGTGAATCCCGCGACCGGTCAGATCACCAACGTGGCGGTGCCCGCGGAATACATCACGCCGACCTACCGGCCGGGTTGGACGCTGGGGTGAGTGCCTAGAAGAGATTGCGCAGCACGAACCAGATATTCGCCGGCCGCTCGGCGAGGCGGCGCATATACCACGCGAACCAGGCGTGGCCATAGCTCACGAGGATCGACACGCGGGCGCCGTCACTCTTCAAGGCGCGCTGCTCGCGGGCCTTGATGCCGTACAGCATGTGGATCTCGAAACGGTCGGACGTCACACGCAAATCCACGGCGCGGCTGCGGATGCGCCGGATCAACGGCAGGTCGTGCGTGCCGAACACGGCGCGCGTGCTGCCTGCCTTCGCCGCCTCGAGCAGCCGCTCGGCCAGCGAGAAGTACTGCGCGTCCACGTCGGCCTTGCGCGGAAACGCAACGTCCGCCGGCTCATTGTAAGCGCCCTTCACGAGGCGGATCGCGGGTTTGACAGCGAGCAGCGACTCGACGTCCCGCGGCGTGCGCCGCAGGTAGGCCTGCACCGCCACGCCCACATTGGGCCGCTCGGCACGCACCTGGCGGTATAGCGCCAGGGTGCGGTCCACGTACCACGATTCCTCCATGTCCACCCACACGAACCCGCCGCGTTCCGCCGCCCGCGCCGCGAGCGCGCGGACGTTGGCGAGGCACCAAGCGGGGTCGATGTCGAGCCCCAGATGGCTCAGTTTGACGGAGATCTCGGACGGCAGGCCCCGCTCGCGGACCTTGTCGAGCACGCCCAGATAGTGCTCGCGCACCGCTTCGGCTTCGGCGCGGTTCGTGACCTGCTCGCCCAGCTCCGTGAGCACGGTGCCGATGCCCAACGCGCCGAACTCGGCCGCGGCGCGGAGCGCGTCCTCCAGCTCCTCGCCCGGCATGAAGCGGCGCACGGCGCCGCGGAAGAAGCGACGGTCGCGCAGTTGCCGCGCCAGCCACGCGCTGCGCGACGCGCGTAACAGCGCTCGCCGGCCCAGTGTCATCGGTTACGGCCTCCAGGTCCCTTTCGCCACGGCGGGCACGAACTGGTCGAGCCCCGCGGGGGGAAAGTCGATCGTCTTGCCTTGCTCGGCGCTTTGATAGGCCGTCATCAGGACGCGCACCACGTCCAAACCGTCATCCCAGGTGAGACGCGGCGTTTCCTTGCCGAGGAACACCCGCACGAAGTGACGGTCCTCCGCTTCGTAGCCGTAGGCCGCCGGCTCGTTCGCCACCACCGGCATCAATCCGATATCGGCATTCTGCTTCTCCACCAAATCCTCGCCCGTCTTGCCTTGCACTGCGCGGGAGAAGAAGAGCTTGAGCCCCGCGTCGAGCGAGTTCCAGGACAGCGAGTACTCGGGTCCCAGCAGCTCGGCCGAGAGCCGCAGGCCCGCGCCCACGAAACTCCAGGAGGTGGTCGCTTCTCCCAGCACGCGGTGGCCGTCGTCGGTCTGGAACTCGATCATCAGGCTCGCGAAATCCTCAGCCGGCCGCTTGGTGTAGTCCACGTCCTTGCCCATCGCCTGCGACAGGCGTTGGGCGTATTCCGGGCGGCTCCACTTGAGACTGGCGATGTGGCCGGTGATGCGGGCGGGCTTCACGGAGTCGGGCGCCGCACCGGGCTTGGTGAGCAAGTGCCGCACGACGAGCGCCGAGTGGCACATCATGTCGTTCAACACGCCACCGCCCTGGAGATCACCGCGCCAGAACCACGGCATGTGCGGCCCGCTGTGCTCCTCGGCGGCGCGCGCGAGGTAGGGCCGTCCGGTGAGCGCGGCGCCGCGGGCCCACAAGAGCGTGCGGCCGTAGTCCACCTGCGGCGCGAACACCTGATTCTCGAGGTAGCCGTGCTGCAACCCAGCGCGCTTGACCAGGTCCGTGACCTGCTTCGCTTCGGCGACGTTGCGCGCCAGCGGCTTTTCGCACGCGATGCCAACGAGCTTGGCCTTGCCGCGGGTGACGGCGTCGCAGATCTCCTGCACGTTCTCGACGCGCGCGAAGTTGGGACCGCACAGCCACAGCGCGTCGATCGCCGGATCGGCCGCCATGTCGGCAATCGAGCGGTACGGTTTCGCCTGCCCCACGTCGAGCCGGCGCGCCAGCGCCGCTGTGCCCTCGGCGTGCTGCGCGTTGGGGCTCCACACGCCCAGCACGTCCGCATCGCGCACGGCCTGAAAGCCCTGCAGATGAAAGCGCGCGTTGAAACCGGATCCGATAAACCCAACACCCAGTCGCGAAGTCGTCATCCGTCATCCGTTGTCCGTCAGCGATCGTAACTGACGCCGAGTTTCTGGAGCTGCTCCGGCGGGCAGCCGTTCCACTGGCCCACGAATTGATTGCCGAGATAGCCGATATCCTGGACGCCCAGCTTGGACGACCAAAAACCCGATGCGGTGAGGTCGCGGAAGTCGTTGAAGAACGCCACGCCCTGGCTCATCTCCGGCCGCGCCTTGGCGGGCCACGCGATGTCGTCGAGCACCGCCGTGCGCTCGGCGTCCGTCGCCTGCACGAACGTCTTACCCGAGCGACGGTGGCATTCCGCGTCGAGCCAGGCGAGCCCACCGCGCGTGCCGGTCTGCAGACTGGCATCGTCGGTCATCATGAAATCCATGAATTCCGGGACCCCCGCGTCGGTGGCGCTGCCCGAGCGCTCATCGCGGGGAATGATCAGGTCCACGAGCGTGTTGACGGTCTCGTATTCGTGCGCCGTGAAGAACGTGGGCACGTACGGCTCGCCCGTGGTGCGCTGCTCCAGGGCGCGCCGTGCCCATTCGGACGCCAGGCCCACGCGGGCGAGCGGCCAGCGCGCGATGGCCGCGAGCGGCGCCGCCGCGAGGATGGCAAGGGCTTCGCGGCGATCCATCAGATCTCCCCTCGTTTGCTCAGCTCCATGATGTGCTGGCTGGTCCGCATCGACAACGCGAGAATGGTCCAGGTCGGATTCTTGTCCGCCTGCGACACGAACGGCGACCCGTCGGCCACGAACAGGTTCCTCACGTCGTGCGCCTGGGACCAGGCGTTCACCACGGACCTCTTGGGGTCGGCGCCCATGCGCGCGCCGCCCAGCTCGTGGATGATCGAGCCGCCGGTCGAAATGCCGTAATCCTCGTCCGCGCCGGACGGCTGCCACAAGAGCGTGCCGCCCATCTGGTCGATCAACGCCGTGAACGTCTCCTGCATGTGCTTCACCTGCTTGATCTCGTGGTCCGACCACTTCCAGTGGAAACGCAGCACCGGAATGCCCCAGCGGTCCACGACGTCGGGATCGATCTCGCAGTAGCTGTCGTCGTTGGCAATCATTTCGCCGCGCCCCGAGAACCCGACGACGGTGCCGTAGTACTTGCGGTACTCGTCCTTCAGCGCGCGACCGTAGCCGCCGCCGCCGGGATAGTGCTGGATGCCGCCCATGAAACCGTAGCTCGGCATGCCCCGGCCGCCCCACACCTCGATGTGATAGCCGCGCGGGAAGTCGAGCTTCGTGTCGTTGAGCCACCACGGCATGTAGAGATGCATGCCGCCCACGCCGTCCTCGTTGTGCGGCACGCCGTCCGCGAGCCGCGGGATGATGCCGCCCAAGTCCGTGCCCGTCGTATCGGTGAGGTACTTGCCCACAAGGCCCGAGGAATTGGCCAGCCCGTGCGGGAACCGCGGCGACTTGGAGTTCAACAGCAGGCGCGACGTCTCGCACGCGCTGGCGGCGAGCACCACCGCGCGCGCGCGCACCTCGTGCTCCTCGCCCGTCTTCTTGTCGATGTAGGCGACGCTCGAGGCCCGTCCTCGCGCGTCGGTCAGCACCTCGCGCGCCATCGCGTTGGGCTCGATGGCGAGCCGGCCCGTGGTGAGCGCGGGGCCCAACAGCACGCCCGGAGACGAAAAGTTCGAGTTTGTCTTGCAGCCGCGATAGCACTGGCCGCAATAGTGGCATGCGGGCCGCCCGTTGATGGAGCGCGTAATGATCGACAGCCGCGACGGAATGCAGGTGATCTTGAGGCGGTCGGCCGCCTGCTTCACGAGCAGCTCGTAGCAGCGCGGCTGGGGCGGCGGCAGGAACAGGCCGTCCGGCTCATTGGGCAGGTTCTCGTGGCTGCCGAACACGCCGATCAGCTGGTCGACGCGGTCGTAGTACGGCTTCACGTCCTCGTAGGCAATGGGCCAGTCGTCGCCCAGGCCGTCGCGGGTCTTGTGCTTGAAGTCGTACGGCCCGAAGCGCAGCGAGATGCGCCCCCAATGGTTGGTGCGGCCCCCGAGCATCCGTGCCCGCCACCACCGGAACTTCGTGCCCGGCGCCGTGGTGTAGGGCTCGCCGTCCAGATCCCACCCGCCCAGGCAGGCGTCAAACTCGCCGAACGGCCGCTCGTGGGTGGACGCGCCCCGCCGCGGCGAGTCGTACGCCCACTGGAACATCGCCGAGTCCTCGGAGGAGTACCATAGCGGCCCGGCCTCGAGCACCAGCACCTGCGCGCCGGCGCGGGTGAGGGTATGGGCCGCCATGCCCCCGCCCGCCCCCGAGCCGACGATCACCACGTCCCAGACTTTGTCCTGCGGGCGGCTGCGCGACAGTGGCATGGCGGTACGTGGTGAGTGGTGAGTGGCGCGTGGTTCGTCGTGCCGAATGCGTCGCAATACTGTCACCGGACGGGCAGTCCCGCCAGCGCGGCGGGCGCGCAAGGGGTCTTCACACCGTGCAGACGTTCACCGCCTGCCGCAACGCCGCGAGCGGCTCGCCCGTGGGCAAGAATTCGTGGGCGACGTAGCCCGCATACCCCAAGTCGGCGATCGCCCCGGCGATGCCGCGCCAGTTCAGCTCCTGGCGGTCGTCCAACTCGTGACGACCAGGCACGCCGCCGGTGTGGAAATGCGCTATCCACTGGGCGTTGTCGCGAATCGTGCGGATCACGTCGCCTTCCATGATCTGCATGTGGTAGATGTCGTACAAGAGCTTCACGCGCGGCGAGCCCACCGCGCGCACCACGGCGACGCCAAACGCCGTGCGGTCGCCCTGGTAGCCCGCGTGATCGACCTTGCTGTTCAGCAGCTCAAGACAGACGTTCACCCCCTGCTCTTCGGCCAGCGCCGTGATGCGCGACAGACCGGCGACGCAGTTGGCGATGGCCTGCGCGTCCGACGCCGCGCCGCGATTGCCGAACATGGTGATGACGTTGGGCACGCCGTGGCGGGCCGCAAGCGGGATGGCCGCTTCCAGCTCGCCCAGGAGCTGCGCGTGATGAGCGGGGTCGTTGAAGCCGGTGGCGATGAAATCCTTGCGGTCGGCGGGATAGCCCAGCGAGCAGACGAGGCCGAACTCGCGCACGCGCTCCCAGTCGGCGGGCTGCAGCAGATCGATCGCTGCGAGCCCCATGCCAGCCGCGGCGCGGCACAGGTCGGGCAGCGCGATGCCCCCGAACGGCCAGCGACACACCGATTGCTTGAGCCGTCCCGCGGCGGGCCGCGCCGCAACTTCCGCAGGCGCGACGGCGCCAAGCGCCGTGCCCAGGGCGGCGGCCCCGCCCCGCTTCAACCATTCGCGTCGGTCCATGGGCCCAACTTGGCGCGCGGGGGCTGAGGCCGCCAGCGCACATGCCGCGCCGCGCGTATTAGGTTATCTCGTTCCCGACACCGGAGCCCGAATGCCGAGCATCGCGTCGTACCATCCCCAGATCGTGCACTTTGTGGTCGCTCTGCTGTCGGTGGGAATATTGCTGCGGTGGGTCTCGCTCACCGGCTGGTTCGAGTGGACCAAACACGCCGCCGCGTTTCTCCTGATCGCGGGCAGCGTGGGCGCCATTGCCGCGGCGAAGTCCGGCAGCGATGCGCATGGCCCGGTGGAGCGCGTCCCCGGGGCGCGCACGGCGGTCCAAGCGCACGAGGAGTGGGGCGAGCGCACACGCAACGTGTTTCTGGTGGTGGGGGCGCTGGAGCTCGTGGCCCTGGCACTGGCGCAGAAGCCCGCGCGGCGCTGGGTGTACGTGGGATCGGCGCTGGCCAGCATCGCCGGCGGTGTCTGTCTGTACGAGGCGGGCGAGCACGGCGGCGATCTCGTGTACGACTATGCGGGCGGCATCGGCATCCGCTCCGGGCAGCCGCAGGATGTCGATCACTTGTTGATCGCGGGCTTGTATCAGAAGGCGGTGGCGGATCGCAGGGCCGGCGACAGCGCCGCCGCCGCCGTACTGATCGGCGAGCTGGTGGCGCGTTATCCCGGCGACACCGACATCCAACTCCTGGGCATCGAGTCCTTGCTCAACGACAAGAAGGACCCGAAGGCGGCGCTCGCCGCGTTGCAGAAACTGCCGGCCTTACCGGACTCGAGCCGCGCGCGCTCGCGGCGCGACATGCTCGCGGCCGACGTCTACGTCGGCGCGGGCCACGTCGATTCGGCGCGGGCCATCCTCACGCGCCTGGCTGCGCAATTCCCGCAAAGCCAGCGCATCAAGGATAAACTGGCGCACCTGCCCGCGCCCTAAGGCGCCTCATCGGCGAGCTCCCGGATCCACACGTTACGGTAGCGGACCGCATTGCCGTGGTTCTGGAGCAGCAGCGGCAGCTTGTCGGGGTGCGCCGCGTAGGGCGGGCGCCGTTGATGAGCCGTGGGCCCGCTCAACACGACGTCGTCCTGCACCAGCACGCCGTTGTGCAGGACGGTCACACGCGCGGGGCGCAGCAGCTTGCCGCTCGCGTCGAAGCGGGGACCGTGGAACACGATGTCGTAGCTCTGCCACTCGCCGGGTGGCCGGCTCGCATTCACCAGGGGCGGGTACTGACCGTAGACCGCGGCCGCTTGGCCATCGGGGTACGTCTTGTTCTGGTAGGAGTCGAGCACCTGAATCTCGTACCTGCTCATCAGGTAGACGCCGCTGTTGCCGCGCTCCTGGCTCTCGCCGGTAGGCGGCGTGGGCGCCGCCCATTCGACGTGCAGCTGACAGTCGCCGAACGCCCGCTTGGTGCGGATGTTGCCCGCGCCGGGCACGACTTGGACGTAGCCGGGCCCGAGCTGCCACCCCGCGGCCGCGCCCGAATCGTTCTCCCATTGCGACAAGTCGCTGGCGTCGAACAACACGACGGCATCCGCCGGCGGCGCGCCGGGTTTGTCGGCGGGGGCGGGCGTCACCACCCGCGGCTGTGGCCGGTCGAGCGCGTGCTGCGGCCAAGGGCCGAGGTTCTGCGCGGCGAGCGGCGGCGCGAGCAGCAGCGCGAGCGCTGCGGCCGGGAAGCGGGGATTCACGCGTATGCTCCTGATCTCACGGGGTGCCGGAAATTGTCCACCAATTGGGGTAGGGAGCAAGGATGACGGGCGTTCAAGTGGGCGTGGCGCTCTCGGCGCTCGGCAGCCTCGCGGGCGTGGGCGTCGCGATCGCGCTCGCGTTGATCGTGCTGCGCCGACGCGGCGCTGCGGTGGTGGCGATCGGCGTGCCGCTCGCGGCGTTCCTCTCGTCCGAGGTGCTGAAGCTGCTGGTTCACCGCGCCCGGCCGCTCCAAGCGGCCATCGTCATGCCCCATTCGTTCTCGTTTCCGAGCGGACACGCGACGGCCGCGGCGGCCACTTACCTCACCCTCGGACTGTTGCTGTCGGACCGCTTGCGCGGTGTGGCTGCCAAGACCGTCTGCGTCGCCCTGTGCGCGCTGATCGCCGTCGCGATCGCGGGGAGCCGCGTCTACCTCGGCGTGCACTATCTGTCGGACGTGGTGGGGGGATTGACGCTGGGGACGGCCTGGGCGCTCGTGGGCCGTCGCTACTACATCGCCCGTTTGCGGCCGCAGTAGGCCGCGAGCTCCTGCGGCAGCCCGGGACAGTACATGTCGTCGAGCCGCCGGTCGTGGCACACCCGCGATGCCCAGGTCGCTTCGCGCAGGAGCTCGCGCGGCGGCGGCACGCTGTCGCAGAGACCCGCCGTGGGCCGGCTCGCATTGAGGCAGCGTTCGAGGAAGACATGCTCGGCGGCGGAGCCCATGAGCGAGCGCCCGTCGCCCCGCGCGTGGCGCGTGAACGCGGTGTCCATGCAGGCGCGCGCGTCGCTGAGGGCGCCGAGACGCTTGCCTGCGGCGTCGGCAGCGATCACCTGCTGCATGACGCCCGACCCGGCGCCCCTCATCCAGATGGCGCCGGCCACAACCGCCACGACGAACAGCGCGCCGAACCCTCCCACGATCCACAGCAGCAGCTTGGTCGAGTGCTTCATGCTGACCCCCTAGACCACAACCGGAAAGCTCACACGGACGCTCGTGCCGGCGCCCGGGGTGGACTGTAGCTCGATGCGGGCGCCGTGGGCATCGGCAATCCAGCGCGCGATGGCGAGGCCGAGCCCGGCTCCCTCCGCCTGGCGGCGCGCCGCGTCGCCGCGGTAGAACCGCTCGAACACGTGCGGCAGCTGGTCGGCGGGGATGCCGATCCCGCTGTCCGACACCAGGACCTCGGCGCGGCCGTGCTGCGTCGCGATCTCCAGCCGCACCCGGCCGCCCGCCGCGGTGAACTTGATGGCGTTGTCGAGGACGATGAGCAGCAGCTGCCGCACGAGCGCCGGATCGCCCACAATCCGCGCCTCCTCGAAACGCGCCACATCGAGCCGCACGCCTTTGCTCTCGGCCAGCGCGCGCACGGTGTCCACCGCATCCGCCACCGCGTCGTCCAGATACAGCGGCTCGCGCGCAACGGGCCGCTCACCCGCGTCGGCCCGCGCCAGCGTCAGCAAGTGACCGGCGATATCGCCCAGGCGCGCCGCTTCCCGCGCCACGGCCTCGAGCGTCGTCGCGTCGCGCGCGGGATCGCGCGCCGCGGCCACCGCCACCTCGGCCCGCGTGCGCAGCGTGGTGATCGGCGTGCGCAGCTCGTGGGCCGCATCGGCCATGAACCGGCGCATCTGCTCCATCGACCGCTCGATCGGCGCGGTCGATTGGCGCACCAACAGATAGCCCCCGCCCCCCACCAGCAGCAGCCCGGCGAGCGCGGCCGCCGCGAACGCCCGGATCAACGACGCGTACTGATATTCGAGCTCGACGCGATCGGCCGTCGCCGCGGCGACGAGCACCGCGCCCCGCGCGTCGGTGAAGCGCTCGGCATGCAACCGCACGACATGATCGCCGCCGGCTTCGAAGTCGCGCTCCGCCCGGCCGTCGCGCGCGGCCTGGCGCGCGGCGTCCGCCACCCACGCGGGCGCCGCGGCGGGCTTGATCGCCCGGCCGTCCGCATCGAGCAGGTAGAGCGAG
Source organism: Gemmatimonadota bacterium (assembly GCA_041487875.1). Lineage (GTDB taxonomy): Bacteria > Gemmatimonadota > Gemmatimonadetes > Gemmatimonadales > GWC2-71-9 > DATLWA01. The sequence continues at coordinate 15,679 of JBGPOE010000023.1, forward strand.
CGATCGGGGATGTGCAGCTCGTCGATCGCGTCGACCACGGCCCCGTGGGCGTTCGCCTGCTCGGCTTCGCGGATGCGCGCCGCCTGCGTCAGCGCGGCGGTGGCGCCGTGCAGCGACGCGTCGAGCTGTCGCGCCATCTGGTGGCGGATGGCGAAGAACAGGCCCCCGCCCAAGACGCCCAGGATCAGCGTGAAGACGCCCGCGTACAGCAGCGTCAGGCGAAGCCGCAGACGGGTGAGCGGACTGGGACGTGGCACCTCAGGTCCCGAACCGGTATCCGGCGCCGCGCTGAGTGGTGATCAGCTTGGGCTCGAACCCGTCGTCGATTTTCTTGCGCAGCCGGCGCACCAACACCTCAAGCATATTGGCGAAGGGATCGTGATTGTCGTCCCACACGTGACTGGTGATGGTGGCGCGGTCGAGCACCTGGCCTTGATGCAGCACGAACAGCTCGAGCAGCGCGAATTCCTTGGCCGTGAGCGTGATCGGCCGGCCGCCGCGGTGCACCTGACGCGCGGCGAGATCGATTTCCAGGTCGGCGACGCGATGCGAGGACGGCGCCAACGCCGGCCGCCGGCGCGTGAGCGCCTGCAGCCGGGCCAGCAGCTCGCGGAAGGCGAACGGCTTGGTGAGATAGTCGTCCGCGCCCACCGCGAGCCCGCGCACGCGGTCGTCCACGGCGTCCAGCGCCGTCAGCATCAATACCGGGGTCGTCACGCCATTGCGCCGCAGGTCGGCGCACAGGTCGAAGCCGGTCCCGCCCGGCAGCCGCACGTCGAGAACGATGGCGTCGTACCGGCCCGCCGTGGCGCACTCCACCCCTTCGCTAAACGTCGCCGCCAGCGTGGGATCGATGCGCTGGGCGCGCAAGCCGTCCCGCAGCAGCTCCGCCAGGGCTGCATCGTCCTCCACGATCAGTATCCGCACGCGAATAACCTAGCCTGCCGTCTTCCCCTAGGCACCTGCACCGCCGTGTAAGCTCCGTGACAGGTATGCAGACTAGGTTTCAAGGTTGCAGGAGGCCGTCTCAACCACCCGCGAAAGGAGCGCCCTCGTGACCCCGCGAGCCCGCATTCTGCAGTGGAGCATTCTTCTCTCGTGCGCCGGCGCGCTTCCCGTCGCCGCCCAAGGGTATCACGTCGCGACGAGCATCACGCTCGGCGGCGACGGCGGGTGGGACTACGTCGCCCTCGACACCGCCGGGCACCGCCTGTTCATCGCGCGCCAGGATCGCATCATGGTCGTGGACCCGGTGAGCGGCAAGCTGCTCGCGCAGATCCCCGGCTTGGACCGGGCGCACGGCGTCGCGTTCGCGTACGCGGCGGGCCACGGCTTCGCTACGTCCGGCGCCGACAGCAGCGTCACGATGTTCGACTTGAAGACCCTCGCCGTCCTCGGGCGCACCACCGCCGCCGTGGATGCCGACGCCATCCTGTTCGACCCCGCCTCGCAGCGCGTGTTCACGTTCAACGGCGACGCCCAGTCGTCGAGCGTGATCGATCCGGTCTCCGGCAAGCGCGTGGGCACGATCGACCTGGGCGGCAAACCGGAGTTCGGCGTCTCCGCTGGTGACGGCAAGCTCTACGTCAACCTCGTGGACCCCGCGACGTTGGCGGAGATCGACGCGGCCACCCTGAAGGTCGCGCGTCGCTGGGAGCTCGGTCCCTGCCAGTCCCCGACGGGCCTCGCCATCGACCGCGCGCATCACCGCGCCTTCAGCGGCTGTCGCAACGGCCTGATGGCCATTTCCGACGTGGCGGGCGGCACACTGATCGCCACCGTGCCGATCGGCCAAGGCGTGGACGCCTGCCGTTTCGACGCCGCGACGCAACTGGCCTTCGCCTCGAACGGCGACGGCACGCTCACCATCGTCCACGAAGACGCGCCCGACAAATTCACCATCCTCGCCACCGTCACCACCAAGCGCGGCGCTCGCACCATGGAGCTCGACCCGGTGACGCATCGCGTCTTCACGGTCACCGCCGACTTCGGGCCCCCGCCCGCGCCGACGGCCGAGCGCCCACGGCCCCGGCCCCCCGTGCTGCCCGGGACGTTCGCACTGCTCGTGCTCGAGCCCTGAGGGTGCTGCGCTGTTTGGTGACGCTCTGCTGGGTGGCCGGTGCCTCCGCGCTCGCCGCCCAGCAGCCCGTCACCCGGGCCGATGCGATCGCCGCGGCCCTGAGCCGCGGCGCGCGCGCCGCGTTCGGCCGGGCCGACACCGCCGCGGCGGCCGCCACGTTGCACGCGGCGCGGCTCTATCCCAATCCGTCGCTGGCGGCGACGTACACCAAGGACACGCCGCACTATCACGTGATCGCCGATGTGCCGCTCGATCTCCCCTGGCTGCGCGGCGCGCGAATCGGCGCCGCGGCGGCGGCCCGCGACGCGGCCCGCTACGGCTTCGCCTTCGAGCGCGCGGCGATCCGCTTCGACGTGGACACCGCCTATACCCACGCCGTCGCGGCCCGCGCGCACGCGCGACTGTCGCGGCGCACCGCGCTCGACGCCGACAGCCTCCTCCGCATGGCGCAGCTGCGACACCAGGTGGGTGACGTAGGCGAGCTGGACGTGCGCCTGGCCGAGGTGAACGCCGGCTTGCTCGAGAACGTGGCGGCGGAGGATTCGCTCACGGCGCTCGACGCGTTGGTTCAGGTGCAGCTCGCGATGGGCCTGCCGGGAGACCAGCTGGCGATCGTCCTCGTCGATTCCCTCGTCGCCCCGGACGACACGACGCCGGGGTTTGCCCGCGAGCCACTGCCCGTGGCGGCCGCGGCGGCCGACCTGCGCGCCCAGGAGCGCACGCTCACCCTCGCCCATCGCAACCTGCTCCCCGCGCCGAGTGTGCAGGTGGGCGTCGAGCAGGGCGATCCGGCGGGACCGGGAGTGCTGCCGACCGTGGGCGTGGCGCTCGCGATCCCGCTCTTCAACTGGAACGGTGGCGAGGTGCGGCAGGCGGCCGCGGCGCGCGACCGGGCCCGCGCCAACTTCGATCTGGTGCAGCGCGAGTCGCAGGCGGCCCTGGCCCGCGCGCGGCGCGCGTACGACGCCGCCCGGGTGCGGCTGGCGCGCGATCAGCTGCTGCTGGCGGCAGCTGACACCGTCGCCGCGATGTCGCTCCAGGCGTACGCCGAGGGCGCGGTCGCGTTGCCCAGCCTGCTCGAGGCGCATCGCAATGCCCGCGAAGCCCTGGGGCGCTACATCGACGATCTCGCGGCCGCGAACAATGCGGCGGCCGCGCTGCGATTGCTCACCGGTGCGGAGCAGCCATGAAGCGACCCATGCTGTGCGTGCTCGCCGGGGTGCTCGCCGCCTGCCGTCCGGGCGGTGGGTCCGGCGACAGCGGTGCCGCCGACACGGCGGTGGTGACGGCGGCCACGGCCGTGGCGACGCTGCAGGGATTCCCCCAGCTGATTCGCGCGATCGGCACGGTGACGCCGCGCTCCGGCCGCTTCGCGCAGCTTGCCGCCCCCGCCCCGACCCGGGTATCCCGCATTTTCGTGGCGGCGGGCCAGCGCGTGGCCGAGGGTGACTCGCTGATCGAGTTCGAGCGCGGGCCGTTCGACGCCGCCGCCCAGAGCAGTGAGGCGGCGCTCACGAGCGCGCAGCATGCGTACGCGCGAGCGGTGCGGCTGGTGCAGGCGGGCATCCTCCCGCAGAAAGATTCCGAGCAGGCCGGGGCGGACCTCGCCCAGGCGCAGGTGGCGGCGGTGACCGCGCGCCGGGCGCAGCAACTCGCCACGCTGCGCGCGCCGCTCGCGGGTGTCGTGACCCAGATGACGGCCGTCATGGGCGCGTCGGTCGATCCCAGCCAATCGCTCGTGGAAGTGGCCGATCCGACCGCCTTGGACATCGTGTTCAACGTCACGCCCGCGGAGGCCGCGCGGATCCAGAGCGGCGACGCGGTAACGGTCACGGCCGGTGAGGGCGCCAGCGGCGAGGCGCTGGGCGAGGCGGTGGTGGCCACGGTGGGCGCGGCTGTCGACACCGCCACGCGCGCGGTGGCGGTGCGCGCGCGCATTCCGCGGCCCAGCCGGCCACTGCGGATCGGCGAGTCCTTGTTCGGCCAGATCGCCACCGCCGTGCATGCGCGCGCGGTCACGGTGCCGGTCGCGGCCCTCGTGCCGGCGGGGGACGGGTACCAGGTGTTCGTGGTGGACGCCGCCGGCGTGGCGCACGCGCGGCCGGTGATTCTGGGCGCGCGCACCGAGACGCTCGTCGAGATCGTGGCGGGACTCGCCGCCGGGGAGACGGTGGTGACGAGCGGCGCCTACGGCGTCTCGGACGGCGCGCGGATCGCCAAGACAGCGCCGGCGCCGCGATGAAGCTGTTCGACCTGCTGTCGCGGCAACGGCGCTTCGTCTACCTCATGGTGGCGCTGGCGAGCGCCGCGGGGGTGTGGGCGGCGCTGCGGCTGCCCTCGGCGATCTACCCCGAGCTGAACTTCTCCCGCATCACGGTGGTGGCCGAAGGCTCGACGCTGGGCGCGCGCCAAGTCGTGTTTAGCATCACGCGGCCGCTCGAAGAAGCCGTAAGCATCGTCCCCGGCGTGACGCGCGTGCACTCGCACTCGATCCGCGGCGGGGCCGAGATCCAGATCACGTTCGCGCCGCGCACCGACATGGCGTACGCGCTGCAGCTCGTGCGGGCGCGCGTCAATCAGGCGGCGGGGACCCTGCCGGCGGGACTGGACGTGGAGGTCGAGCGGCTCGCGCCGTCGCTGTTCCCCATCCTCTCGTACAACGTGGAAGGCGGCGACCCGGCCACGTTGTACGACATCGCCCGCTACGAAATCAAGCCGCTGATCTCGCGCGTGCCCGGCGTGGGCCGCGTGGACGTACAGGGCTCCGACGTGCACGAGGTGGAGGTCACGGCCGACCCCGCGCGTCTCGCCGCCCAGGGGATGACCTACACGGACTTGGCCGCCGCGATCGAGCGCGCGGTGACGGTCCAAGCCGTGGGCCGCGTGGCCCAGGACTACCGCCAATACCTGATCGTGACGGACCAGGAAGCCAGGAGCCCCGAGCAAGTGGGCGCGGTGGTGGTCGGCAACGGGCTGCGGGTGCGCGACCTCGCGACGGTGCAGCTCGGCACCGAGGACCACGTCCGCGTCATCGCCGGCGACGGCAAGCCCGCGGCCCTGATCAACATCACCCGGCAAACCGGCGGCAACACGCCGGACATCGCCGACAGCGTGGCGCAAATCGCCGCGGCGTTGGCGCCGACCCTGCCCCCGGGCGTCCACCTCAAGGCCGTGTACGATCAGGCCGCGCTGGTGCGCGACGCCGTGCGCTCCGTCCGCGACGCCATGCTGATCGGCGCCGTGCTCGCGGTCATCATCCTGCTCCTGTTCCTGCGCCACGCGCGCATCACCGCCATCAGCGCCACATCCATCCCCCTGACGATGGTGATCACGGTGGCCGTGATGAGCCTGATCGGGCAGTCGTTCAACCTGATGACTCTCGGCGCGATGGCCATCGCGATCGGCCTCGTGATCGACGACGCCGTGGTGATCACCGAGAACATCGCGCGCCAGCTGGCGCTCCAGCCCAATCGCAGCGTCGCCATCCGCGACGCGCTGCAGGAGCTGATCTGGCCGGTCACCACCTCCACCATCACGACGGTGGTCGTGTTCCTGCCGCTGGGTCTGTTGCAAGGCGTCGTGGGCCAGTTCTTCGCGGCCCTCGCGACGACGCTGACCGTGGCCGTGCTGGTCTCGCTGGTGCTCGCCCTCAGCATCATCCCGCTGTTGTCCGAAGAATTCGTCACCGCGGACGAGGTCGCGCCGAGCGAATCCGGGCTGCTCGCGCGGGTGCAGCGCGGGCTCGATGCGCTGGGGTCGCGCTACGAGCGCCTGCTCGGGTCGGTGCTCGACCACTATTCCCGCGTCGCCATCGCGGCCGCGGTGCTCATCGCCGCGGGGATCGGCTTGTGGCAGGTGGTGGGGACGGGCTTCCTGCCCGACATGGACGAGGGCGCGTTCGTACTCGACTACTTCACGCCGGGCGGAACCGCGCTGGTGGAGACCGACCGCCAGGTGGGCATCGCGGAGCGCATTCTCGCGCGGACCCCGGAGATCACGGGCACGTCGCGGCGCACGGGGGCGGAGCTGGGCCTCTTCGCGACGACGCAGAACAGCGGCGACATCGTGGCGCGCCTGCGACCCCGCAGCCAGCGTACCCGCAGCATCTTCGCGGTGATGGACGACGTACGGGACAAGGTGACCACCGCCGCGCCCCGGCTGCACATCGAGTTCGTGCAGATCCTGTCCGACGTGATCAACGATCTCGCGGGCGCCGCACGGCCCGTCGAAATCAAGCTGTTCGGCGAGCAGCTCGACACCGTGGAGGCGTACGCGCGGGCGCTCGCGCCCGAGCTCGGCAAGGTGGACGGACTCGAAGACCTCTACGACGGCGTGAGCGAGCCGTCGGCCGAGCTGATGATGCGGATCGACCAGGCCGAGGCCGACCGCATCGGCATGACGCCCGCGGACGTGGGCGACGCGGTGAGCGCCGCGCTGTTGGGCGTAAACGCCGGCGAAGTCCGCATCGGCGACCGGCCCGTGGCGGTCCGCGTCCGCGCGCCCGACGACATCCGGCTCGATCCGCTACGGCTGCGGGCGCTTCCCGTGATGGGCGCCCGCGCCCATCGCGTCACGCCGCTCGGCAGTCTGGCGACGTTCGAGCCGACGCAATCGCGCCTGGGACTCGATCGTGAGAACCAACAGCAGATGATCACGATGACGGCGGACGTCAGCGGCCGCTCGTTGGGCGGCGTGATGGACGACGTGCGGCGCGTGCTCGCCGCCCATCCGCCACCCGCCGGCGTGCGGATCTTGCTGGGCGGCCAGTACGCCGGCCAGCGGGATGCCTTTCGGTCGCTGATGCTCGTCCTGGCCCTCGCCGTGGTGAGCGTGTGCGCCGTGATGGTCATACAGTTCGAGTCGTTCGTCGAGCCGCTCGTGGTCTTGCTCGTCGCCCCGGTGTCGTTCGTGGGCGCGCTGGCGCTGCTCCTCATCACGGGCACCGCCCTCAACGTGTCGTCCTTCATGGGGTTGATTCTGCTGGTGGGGCTGATCGTCAAGAACGGCATCATCCTGCTCGACTTCACGCGACTGCGCATGGAGACCACGGGCGCGCCGCTCGATGTGGCGATCCGCGAAGCCGCGCGCGTGCGGCTGCGGCCGATTCTGATGACCACGCTGTGCACGCTCTTCGGCCTGATGCCGCTGGCCCTGGGCCTGGGCGCGGGCAGCGAGCTGCAGCGCCCGCTGGCCCTCGCCGTGATCGGCGGGCTCGCGCTCTCGACCCCGATCACGCTGTTCGCCGTGCCGACCCTGCTGGTCGCGATTCGCGGCCGGCACTACAAGCTCAAGGAGGTAACATGAAGGCCATCACGCTCGCTCTCGTCGCCGTCTTCGCCGCGCAGCACCCCGCCGCTCCCGCCTACAAACGCGACGTGCCCGCGAAGCTCCTGGCGCAGACGAAAATCACTGAGGACTCGGCCCGCGGCTTGGCCCTCGCGCGCGTGCCCGGGAGCACGGTCAAGGAGCTGGAGCTGGAGCGGGAAGGCGGGCGCCTGATCTGGTCGTTCGATCTGACGGTCGCGGGCAAGCCGGGAATCGAGGAGGTCAACGTGGACGCTGTGACCGGCAAGATCGTGGGCGTGGAGCACGAGGGGCACTAGCCCGCGCGCGTCACCGCCACAGCCGTAGCAGCGTGTAGATCGCGAGGCCGACGAGCCCGCCCACCAGCGTGCCGTTGATGCGCACGAACTGCAGGTCGCGGCCCACCGCCAGCTCGAAGCGCCGCGCGGTCACGGCCGGGTCCCAGCTCGCGACGGTCTGCGCGATGAGATCGCCGATCTCCTGGCGGTAGCGCTCCACCACGCCGGCGGTCACGTCGATCACCATCTCGTCCACTTCGGCGAGGACGCCCTGGTTGGCGAGCAGCGCGGTCCCGAACTCGGCGATCCCCGTCTCCAGCGGGCCCGGGGGCGCGCCTTCCGCTCCCGTCGCGTACGCGACGATGGCGTGGCGCGCGTCCTCCCACAGCCGCGCGGCGAGGTCCTCGAGCTGCGGATCGGCCAGCCAGTCGGCTTTCATGGCCTCAGCCTTGGCGATCACGTCAGGCGAGTGCTGCAGCCGGTCGATGAAGTCGGCCAGCGCCGCATCGAAGGTCGCGCGCAGCGGATGCAGCCGGTCGTCGCCGACGTCGCGCAGCAGCCGCTCGATCGCGCTGAGAATCTTCTGGTACAGCTTGTTGTCCACCACGCCCGGCACCCACCACGGACTCTCGGCGCGCACGCGCTCGCGAATCACCTCGCGGTTGTCGCTCACCGCCTGGGCCGCGAGACCGACGGCGATACTCAGCAGGTCCTGCTGGCGGGTGCCCGCGAGCGCCAGGGCGAGCGTCTTGCCGAGCGCCGGCGCCACCCGCACGTCGCGCAACCGCGCGCGCACTAGCTGCGTGACCATGTCGCGCACCTCGCCGTCCGGCACGGCGTCGAGCGTCTTGGCGAGGCCGCTCGCCACCTGCCGCGCGATGCGGCGCGCGTTGATCGGGTCCGACAGCCAGCGCGCGCCGCGCTCGGCGGGCCGCACCGCCAGCAGATTCGCGGCGATCACGTCGCGCGAGAGAAAGTGATTCTGCACGAAGTTGCCGAGGATCCGCCCGATGCGATCCTTGCGCGTCGCGACGATCGCCGTGTGGGGGATGGGGAGACCGAGCGGATGGCTGAACAGGGCCGTGACCGCGAACCAGTCGGCCAGGCCGCCCACGAGCGATGCCTCCGCGGTGGCGCGCACGTAGCCGAGCCAGGCGTGCGCCGGCTCGAGCAGCCCCGCGACGACGAACACCACCGCCGCCAGGGCGAGCAGGCCCGTGGCGCGGCGCTTCATCGCGTTGAGCCGTGCTACGCGCTCGGCATCGTCAGGACGCGCCCACGCGGGCGTGCCCGGCGCCGCGGCGGGGGCCAGCGGCGAAGCGCCAGGAGCGGTGACGGACGTGGTCTCGGGCGTCATGTCAGAATCCAAGATAGCCGCATTCCTTTATGCTGTCTTAACACCCCGGCGCTCAGATTTGGGCGGCTCGGGAGGTCTCTCATGCTCGACGTCATTTACATCGCGGTCACGCTGGCCTTCTTCGGCTTGATGCTGGCCTACGTCCGCGGCTGCGCGCGTCTGGGCAAGGAGCCCGGCAGCGACGAGGAGCGGCAGTGAGCCTCGAAACGATCGTCGCCGCGGCCCTGTCGCTCCTGGTCCTCGGCTACCTGGTCTATACGCTGCTGCGGCCGGAGCGGTTCTGACCGTGACCGCCAACGGCTGGCTGCAGATCCTCATTTTCTCCGCCGCGGTGCTCGCCGTCACGAAGCCCGCGGGCATCTACATCCTGCGCGTCTACGACGGCTCGCTGCACTGGCTCGCGCCGCTCGAGCGGGTGATCTACCGCGCGGCGGGAGTCGACCCCGAGGAGGACCAGCACTGGACGCGCTACGCGGCCGCCCTGCTCCTCTTCAGCGCTGTGTCCATGCTGGTCACCTACGTGGCACTACGGCTCCAGGGTTCGCTGCCGCTGAATCCGTTCGCGCGCGGGGCCGTGCCCGACCGCCAGGCGTTCGAGACGGCGGCGTCGTTCACGACGAATACAAACTGGCAATCGTATTCGGGCGAGACGATGATGTCCTATCTCTCGCAGATGATGCAGCTCGCCTTCCACAACTTCACGTCGGCCGCGGTCGGCGTGGCGGCGGCCGTCGCATTGGCGCGCGGTATTGCCCGCCGCTCGGCCGGCTGCCTCGGCAACTTTTGGGTGGACCTGGTGCGCGGCACGCTCTACCTCTTCCTGCCCTGCTCGATCGTGCTGGCGTTGTTCTTCGTGCAGCAGGGGACCATCCAGAACTTCGCCCACTACGTCACGGCCACCACGGTGGAAGGCGTCAAGCAGGTGCTGGCGATGGGACCCGTGGCGAGCCAGACGGCGATCAAGCAGCTGGGGACGAACGGCGGCGGCTTCTTCAACGCCAACGCCGCCCATCCGTTCGAGAACCCCACGCCGTGGACGAACTTTCTGTCGATGTTCGCGATCTTCGTCGTGCCCGCGGGGCTCACCTATACGTTCGGCCGCATGGTCAAGAACCAGCGCCACGGGTGGGCGCTGTGGGCCGCGATGTTCACCCTGTTTTTCGCGGGCGTCACGACCGCCTACTGGGCGGAGGCGCGCGGCAACCCGATGCACGCGGCGCGCGGCGTCGACGTGGTCGCGTCGGCCGCGAATCCCGGCGGCAACATGGAAGGCAAGGAGGTGCGCTTCGGGATCGCCAACTCGGCGCTGTACGCGACCGTCACGACCGACGCGTCCTGCGGCGCCGTCAACAGCATGCACGATTCGTTCACGCCCATCGGCGGCCTCGTGCCGCTCGTCAACATTCAGCTGGGCGAGCTGATCTTCGGCGGCGTGGGCTCGGGACTCTACGGCATGCTCATGATGGCGGTACTGACGGTGTTCATCGCCGGCCTCATGGTGGGCCGCACCCCGGAGTACCTGGGCAAGAAGATCCAGAGCCGGGAAGTCCGCATGGTCATGCTGTACGTGCTGATCTTCCCTGCGTGGATCCTCCTCTTCACGGCAGCCTCGGCCATCCTGCCCGCCGGGCTGCAGGGCCTCAACAACGCGGGCCCACACGGGCTGTCTGAGATCCTGTACGCGTACAGCTCGGTGACGGGCAACAACGGCAGCGCGTTCGCCGGGCTCAGCGGCGGCACCTACTACTACAACACGCTGCTCGGCCTGGGCACGCTGTTCGGCCGCTTCGCGATGATGGTGCCGATGCTGGCGCTCGGCGGCTTCCTGGCGGAGCGCAAGATCGTGCCGGACTCGGCGGGGACGTTCCCGGTCACGACACCGCTGTTCGTGATCCTGCTCATCGGCGTCATCCTGATCGTCGGCGCGCTCACGTTCTTTCCCGCGCTGGCGCTCGGACCGGTGGTCGAGCACCTGCTAATGAGCGCGGGCAAGGTGTTCTGACCATGGCCACCATGCACCGCCCGCTGTTCGATCCGCCCATCGTGCGGCGCGCCGCCCGCGACGCGCTCGTGAAGCTCGATCCGCGCCACATGGTGCGGAACCCGGTCATGTTCGTCGTGTTGATCGGCAGCGCGCTCACCACGCTGGTCCTGTTGCGAGACGTCGTGCAGGGTCGCGTGGGGATCGGTTTCACGCTGCAGATCGCGCTGTGGCTCTGGTTCACGGTCGTGTTCGCCAACTTCGCGGAGGCGATGGCCGAAGGACGCGGCAAGGCGCAGGCCGAGACGCTGCGTCGGTCCCGAACCCTGACCAGCGCGAAGCGGCTACGGAATCCCCACGACCGCAACATCATTGAAGCGGTCTCCGCCGAGGGGTTGCGCAAGGGAGACGTCGTGCTGTGCACGCCTGGCGACGTGATCCCGGGCGACGGCGAGGTGATCGAGGGGGTCGCCTCGGTGGACGAGTCGGCGATCACCGGTGAATCGGCGCCCGTGATCCGCGAGTCGGGCGGCGACCGCTCCGCGGTCACGGGCGGCACGCGCGTCTTGTCCGACTTTCTGGTCATCCGCATCACCGCTAATCCGGGCGAGACCTTCCTCGACCGCATGATCAACCTCGTGGAGGGCGCGAAGCGCCAGAAGACGCCGAACGAGATCGCCCTGATCATCCTGCTCTCGGGGCTCACCATCGTGTTCCTGTTCGCGGTGGTGACATTGCAGCCCTTCGCCGTGTACTCGGGCGGCGCCGTGCCCGTGCCGATCCTCGTGGCACTGCTCGTGTGCCTGATCCCGACCACGATCGGCGGCCTGCTCTCGGCGATCGGCATCGCGGGCATGGACCGCATGATCCAGCACAACGTCATCGCGATGAGCGGCCGCGCCGTCGAAGCGGCGGGCGACGTCAACACGCTGCTGCTCGACAAGACCGGCACCATCACACTGGGCAACCGCCAGGCGGTGGAGTTCGTGCCGGCGCCGGGCGTCACCCGGGAGCACCTGGCCGACCGCGCCCAGCTCGCCTCGCTGCCCGACGAGACGCCGGAGGGGCGCAGCATCGTCGTACTGGCGAAGCAGTTCGGCCTGCGCGGGCGCACGCTGGCCGAAGGCGAGCACGGCATGGAGCTGGTCCCCTTCTCCGCCGCAACGCGGATGAGCGGCGTCAACTCAGGCGGCCTGCAGGTGCGCAAAGGCGCCGCCGACGCGATCGGCCGGTGGGTGCGGGAGCAAGGGGGCGACACCCCGGCCACACTCACGGTCGCCGTGGAGCGCATCGCGCGCGAAGGTGGGACGCCGCTGGTGGTGGCGGAGCGCGAGGGCGGCGCCACCCGCACGCTCGGCGTCATCTATCTGAAAGACGTGGTAAAAGGCGGCATGCGCGAGCGCTTCGGCCAGCTGCGGGCGATGGGCATCCGCACCGTGATGATCACGGGCGACAATCCGCTCACCGCCGCCGCCATCGCCGCCGAAGCGGGCGTGGACGACTTTCTCGCCGAGGCGACACCCGAGGACAAGATGACGCTGATCAAGCACGAGCAGGCGGGCGGCCGGCTCGTGGCCATGACCGGCGACGGCACCAACGACGCCCCGGCACTAGCGCAAGCGGACGTGGCGGTCGCCATGAACACGGGGACGCAGGCGGCGAAGGAAGCGGGCAACCTGATCGACCTCGATTCCAACCCCACCAAGCTCATCGAGGTGGTGGAGATCGGCAAACAGCTGCTGATCACGCGCGGGGCGCTGACGACGTTCTCGATCGCCAACGACGTCGCCAAGTACTTCGCCATCATCCCCGCGATGTTCGTGGCGACCTACCCCGCCCTCCAGGCGCTTAACGTCATGCGGCTGCACTCGGCGCAGTCGGCGATTCTCGCGAGCGTGGTGTTCAACGCGCTCATCATCATCGCGCTCATCCCGCTCGCCCTGCGCGGCGTGCGGTGGCGTCCCGCGCCCGCCGCGGCGATCCTGCGGCGCAATCTGTGGATCTACGGCGTGGGCGGGATCATCGTGCCGTTCGTCGGGATCAAGGCGCTCGACCTGCTGCTCGTCCTGTGCCGGCTGGTGTGAGCATGCTCAAGCGCCAACTCCGCCCCGCGATCGTCCTGACCATCATCATCATGGTGCTGACGGGGCTCGCCTATCCCGCCCTCGTCACGGGCCTCGCGCAGATCCTGTTCCCGCGCCAGGCCAACGGCTCGCTCGTGACGGTGCACGGACAGGTGATGGGGAGCGAGCTGATCGGCCAACGCTTCGCGGGCGCCCGGTACTTCCACCCGCGGCCGTCGGCCGCGGGCGCGGGCTACGACGACACGCTCTCGGGAGGCACCAACCTGGGCCCGACCAGCGCCAAGCTCGCGGACACGTTGATCGCCGGCGCCGTGGACAGCGCCGTGAAGCTCGACGGCGACGTGAGGGGCCGCGTACCGGCGGACCTCGCTACCGCCTCGGCCTCAGGGTTGGACCCGCACATCTCACCCGCGAGCGCGTTGCTGCAAGTGAGCCGTGTGGCGCGGGCGCGGGGGCTCGACTCCGCTGCGGTACGCGCGCTGGTGGAGCGTCACATCGAGGTCCGCCAGTTCGGTTTCCTCGGCGAGCCCCGCGTGAACGTCCTGCGGCTCAACCTGGCGCTCGACAGTCTGGAGAGGCACTGATGCGAACCGCCTCATTGATCGCGCTCTTCGCGGCGGCACCGGCGCTCGCGGCCGCGCAGGATACGAGCCGCGCGGTGACCGTCGGGGCGTTCGTGGACGCGTATTACGCGTGGGACTTCCTGCGACCAGCCCAATTCGACCGGTCTTTCACCACGCAGCCGGCCCGCCACGACGAGTTCAACGTGAATCTGGCGTTTGTTGAGGTGAAGCTCGCCGGCCCGCACACCCGCGGTCGCCTGGCTCTGCAGGCCGGGACGTCGGTCCAGTCGAATTACGCGGCCGAGCCACGGCTCGGCAGCATCAGCGGGCCCGAGCTGGCGCGGCACATCCAGGAGGCGACCGCCGGCGTACGGCTCGCCCCGAGACTCTGGGTCGACGCGGGGACCTACCTCTCCCATATCGGCCAGGAGAGCTGGATCTCGCGCGACAATCCGACCTACAGCCGCTCACTCATCGCCGACTACTCGCCGTATTACGAGACGGGCATCAAAGCCACCTGGAATGCCAGCGCCAAGGTCACGGCCCAGCTCCACGTGTTGAACGGCTGGCAGAACATCTCCGAGACGAATTCCGACAAGGCGCTCGGGGTCCGATTGGATTACGCGGTCTCGCCGCAGCTCGCCCTCGGCTATGCAAACTTCGTGGGCAACGAGATGCCCGACACGGTGCCGTCGCGGCTGCGCGTCTTCCACGAAGTGTTCGCCGCGATCACGCGTGCCCCGCTGGGGGTGTGGCTCACGATCGATCACGGCGAGCAGGGGCGGCCGGGTGGCGGGCACTCGACGTGGTACGGCGGAGCGCTCATCGGCCGCGTCAAAGTGAGCCCCACCGCGGCGGTCGCGGGCCGGGTGGAGCGCTACGTGGACCCCGACGGCGTGATCGTTGCGACCGGAACGCCGAACGGGTTCCGCGTGAGCGGCGCGTCGCTCGGCCTGGACCTGGCGCCGTTCCCCAACGTCGTGTGGCGCATAGAGGCCCGGGGGTTCCGCTCGCGGGACCCGATCTACCCGAAGCATCAGGGTGGGTTGAGCGACGGCGACGCGTTCGTCGTTTCCTCGCTGGCGCTGACCTTCTAGGGGACCCGATGCTACGTTACCCGAGTGATGGCCGACCGGCGACCTGATCCCGACGCCTTGCTCGCGCGCGTGCGCGAGGAGGAGCGCCGCGCCGGGCGGGGCAAGCTCAAGATTTTCTTCGGTGCCTCGCCCGGCGTCGGGAAGACGTACGCCATGCTGGAAGAGGCGCGCGCCAAGCGGCGCGAAGGCGCGGACGTGGCGGTGGGCGTGGTGGAGACGCACGGGCGCGCCGAGACCACCGCCCTGCTGGAAGGTCTCGAGCTCTTGCCGCGGCGTGCCGTCGAGTATCACGGCATCACCCTGCACGAATTCGACCTCGACCGCGCCCTCGCGCGCCGTCCCGCCCTGATCCTCGTGGACGAGCTGGCGCACACCAACGCACCCGGCTCCCGCCATGCGCGGCGCTCGCAGGACGTGGAAGAGCTGCTCGCCGCCGGCATCAACGTCTACACCACGCTCAACGTCCAGCACTTAGAGAGCCTCAACGACGTGGTAGCCCAGATCACGGGCATCCAGGTCCGCGAGACGGTCCCGGATTCCATTCTTGAGGAAGCCGACGAGCTCGAGCTGGCCGACCTCTCGGCCGACGATCTCCTCGCGCGCCTGCGTGAGGGCAAGGTGTACGTCCCCGAGCAGGCGGCCCGCGCCGTCGAGCAGTTCTTCCGCAAGGGCAATCTCATCGCGCTGCGCGAGCTGGCGCTGCGCCGCACGGCCGAGCGGGTGGACGCGCAGATGCGCGGCTACATGCAGGAGCACGGCATCAGCGAGACGTGGCCGGCGGGCGAGCGGCTACTGGTGTGCATCGGCCCGAACCCGGCGGGTGCGCGGCTCGTGCGGGCAGGCAAACGCATGGCCGCGAGTCTCAAGTGCGAGTGGGTGGTGCTGTACGTCGAGGCCCCAGGCCAGCGCATCTCGGCGAGCGACCGCGACGCCCTGGTGCACAACCTGCAGCTCGCCCAGGAGTTCGGCGCGCAGACGGTGACACTGAGCGGGCTCAATCCGGCGGAAGAGGTCCTCGCCTACGCGCGCGCGCACAACGCGACGAAGATCGTGGTCGGTAAGCCGACCCACCCGCGCTGGCGCGACAAGATCTTTGGCTCGATGCTCGACCAGCTGGTGCGCGGCTCGGGCGACGTGGACGTCTACGTCATCAGCGGCGACGTGGAAGGCGAGCGGGTGCCGCGCGGGCCGATCGCGAGCAGCCCGGCGCCGTTCGGCGAGTACGTACGGGCCGCCCTGGTGGTGGGGCTCGCCACGGCCGCGGGGTTCGCCGTGTTCGGCCGCCTTTCGCTCACCGACGTCGCGATGGTGTTCCTCCTGGGTGTGGCGCTGGTCGCGTCGCGCTACGGACGTGGCCCGTCGATCTTCGCCTCGTTCCTGACCATCGCCCTGTTCGACTTCTGCTTCGTGCCGCCGCGGTTCACGTTCGCCGTCTCGGACGTGGGCTACGTGGTGACGTTCGGCGTGATGCTCGCCATCGCGCTGATCGTGAGCGGCCTCACGCTGCGCATTCGCGCCCAGGCGGAAACCGCGCGGGAGCGCGAGCGCAGCACGGCCGCGCTGTACGCCCTGAGCCGCGAGCTGGCCGCCACGCGCGGCGAGGCGCAACTCGTGGCCGCCACAGCCCGCCACGTGCGCGAAACGTTCGGGACGCCCGCGCAGATCCTCCTGCCCGACACGGCCGGGCGTCTCGCCGTCCCGGTCGGCGTGCCGCCCGCGTACCCGATAGACGAGAAGGAGCAGAGCGTGGCCGCCTGGGTGTTCCAGCGCGGGCAAGCCGCGGGCGCGGGCACCGACACACTGCCCGCCGCGCAGGGTTTGTATCTGCCGCTCGTGGCCTCGAGTGGCACGATGGGCGTGCTGGGCGTGCGGCCCGCCGATCCGAAGCGGTTCCAGGACCCCACGCTCCAGCGCCTGCTCGAAACGTTCGCGGGCCAGGCCGCGGTCGCGCTGGAGCGCGCAATGCTGGCCGAGCGGGCGCACCGCGAACAAGTGGAGATCGAGGCCGAGCGGCTGCGCACCTCGCTGCTCAGCTCGCTGTCGCACGACCTGCGCACGCCACTCGCCGCCATCACCGGCGCGGCGAGCAGCTTGCTCGAGCAAGCGAGCGCCCTGCCAGAGGCGACGCGTCGCGATCTCCTTCAGACGGTGCTCGAGGAATCGCAGCGCATGAACCGGCTGATCGGCAACCTGCTCGACATGATTCGCGTGGAAAGCGGCGCGCTGCAGGTGCAGAAGGAGTGGCAGCCGCTGGAGGAGCCGGTGGGCGTGGCGCTGATCCGGCTGGGCGATCGCCTGCGCGACCACCCGGCGACCGTGCGATTGCCCCCCGACCTGCCGCTCGTGCCGGTGGACGGCGTGCTGATCGAGCAGGTCTTCATCAACCTCCTCGAGAACGCCGTGAAGTACACGCCGCCGGGCACCCCCATCGACGTGTCGGCCGAGGCGATCGACGGCATCGTGCGCGTGGACGTGGCCGACCGCGGGCCCGGCATTCCGCCGGGCGAAGAGACCAGAGTGTTCGAGAAGTTCTACCGCGCCCCGAGCGCCACGGCGGCGGGCGGCGTGGGGCTCGGCCTCACCATCTGCCGCGGCATCATCATGGCGCACGGGGGCCGCATCTGGGCGGAGAACCGGCCGGGGGGCGGCGCGCTGTTCCGCTTCACCTTGCCGCTCGACGGCCCACCGCCGCCCGCCGGCGTGCCCGAGCCGGAGGCATGAGCGAGGAGGTTCGCATGAACACCCGTTGGGGTTACGTCGCGGCGGCGCTGGTCATGGCCGTCTGCACCGGAGCGTCGACGCTGCTGCTCCGCGTGTTGTCGGTGACCGATGTCGCCATGTTGTATCTGCTCGCCGTGGGACTCGTGGCGTCGCGCGCGGGACGGGGCCCGTCAGTCTTCGCCGCCGTGCTGAGCGTGGCGCTATTCGACTTCTTTTTTGTTCCGCCGCGCTTCACGTTCACCGTCGCGGATCTCCACTACATTGTCACGTTCGGCGTGATGCTGGTGTGCGCGCTCGTGATCAGCTGGCTTGCCGAGCGGGTCCGCGTCGAAGCGGTCGCCGCCGCCAGGCTCCACCAGGGAACGGCCGCGCTCGCCCCGATGAGTGGCGAGCTGCTCGCGGCGACGGGCGTGCCTGACGTCGCCGCCGTCATCGCCCGGCATGTGCGGACGGCGTTCGGGGCCGAGGTGGCCGTCCTGATGCGCGAGCCCGGCGCGCGACTCGTCCCGCCCCCGGGCTCCCCGCCAGGGTTCGAGCTCGCGGACAACGATCGCGCGCTAGCCGAGCGCGCCTTCGGCACCTGGCAGGCGGTCGGTCTCGGCACACGGGACACCCCGGCGGCCCGCGCCGTCTTCCTACCCCTGGTCGGCACGGCCGGTCGCCTCGGCGTCTTGGCGGTGCGACCGGATGATCCCCGACGCCTGGAGGACCCGACCGCCCAATGGCTGCTGCAGACCTTCGCCGGGCAAGCGGCGCTGGCCCTCGAGCGCGCGGTGCAACGGCCGGCCGCCTAGCGTAGTTTCGGCGCATGGCCGAGCCGTTGCCGCTGGTGTTGGTGATCGAAGACGAGCCGCAGATGCGGCGCTTCCTGCGGGCGGCCCTCGAAAGTCACGGCTACCGCCCGGTGGAGGCCGGCAACGCCCGCGAGGGCCTGGCGCAAGCCTCGGGCCGCACGCCCGACGCGATCCTGCTCGACCTCGGGCTCCCCGATGGCGACGGCATCGACCTGACCCGGCGCATTCGCGAATGGTCCGCGACGCCGATCATCGTGATCTCCGCGCGGGGACGCGAGCAGGACAAGGTGTCAGCCTTGGACGCCGGCGCCGACGATTACCTCACCAAACCATTCAGTCTGGACGAGCTGCTGGCGCGCCTGCGCGTCGCGCTGCGGCACGCGGCGCGGCCCGACGGCGGCGCGGCCGAGCCGGTCTTTACCGTCGGCGACCTGCGCGTGGACTTGGAGCGCCGGCAGGTGCTCGTGGCGGACGAAGAAATCCACCTGACGCCCACGCAATACAAGCTGCTCGCCACGCTCGTGCGTCACGCCGGGCGCGTGCGCACGCACCGCCAGCTCTTAAAGGATGTGTGGGGGCCGAACGCGGTGGAGCAGACACCGTACCTGCGCGTGTACATGACGCAGCTGCGTCACAAGCTGGAGAAGGATCCCGCCCGGCCCCGTTACCTCACGACCGAGATCGGCGTCGGCTACCGCCTGCAAGCCGAATAGCGCTACTTTCTCGGATACCCATGCGACCCCGGCGCGCGGCGCTCTTCCCTTTCCTTTGTCTCCTCGGCGTCCCCGCCCTGCGCGCCCAGCAGGCGCCCGCCGACGGTCAGTGGACCATGCCCGGCAAGGACTACGCCGCGACGCGCTACAGCGCGCTGGGCGCCATCACGCCGGCCAACGCACCGCGGCTCGTGCCGGTCTGGAGTTTTGCGACCGGCGTCCTGGGCGGACACGAAGGCCAGCCGCTCGTCGTGGACAACACGATGTACGTCGTGACGCCGTACCCCAACGTCCTGTACGCCTTCGATCTGACCCGGGAAGGCTACCCGCTCAAGTGGAAGTACCGCCCCGAGGTGAACCCGTCGGCGGTGGGCACCGCGTGCTGCGACGCGATCAACCGCGGCGCGTTCTACGCCGAAGGCAAAATCGTCTACAACCTGCTGGACGGACACACGGTAGCCGTGGACGCGGCGACCGGCCGCGAATTGTGGAAGACACAGGTCGCAGACTTGGGCCAGGGTGAGACGACGCCGATGGCGCCGTTCGTCGTCAAGCATCACGTGTTCGTGGGCCCATCGGGCGGCGAGTTCGGCATCCACGGCTGGCTCAAGGCGCTCGACCTGGAGACGGGCCGCGTGGTCTGGACCGCGTACAGTGAAGGCCCCGACTCGGACGTGATGGCCAAGCCGGGGGTGTTTCGGCCGTTCTATGACAAGGGGACAGACTTGGGCCTCTCGACCTGGCCGCCCGACGTGTGGCGGCGCGCCGGCGTGCCCGTGTGGGGCTGGCTCTCCTACGATCCCGCGCTCGATCTGATCTATTACGGCACCGGCAACGCGGCGCCCTACAACCCCGAGCAGCGCGCCGGCGACAACAAGTGGGCGTCGAGCGTGCTGGCCCGACGGCCCGAGGACGGCGCGCTCGTGTGGGCCTACCAATTCACGCCGCACGAGAACTGGGACTTCGACGCCAACGCCGAAATGATCTTGGCCGACTTGACGATCGGCGGCCGCCCGCGGCAAGTGTTGGTGCATTTCGACAAGAACGGCTTTGCCTACACGATCGACCGCCGCACGGGCGAAGTGCTGGTGGCGGCTCCCTTCACCACGCTCAACTGGGCGACGCGCGTGGACTTGGCGAGCGGGCGCCCGGTGGTGGACTCGTCCAAACTCACCGGCGCCTCACGCGGCAACATCAAGGACATCTGTCCCAGTCTCGAGGGCGGCAAGAGCCCGGCGTCACCCGCGGCGTACTCGCCGCGCACGGGATGGTTCTATACCGCCACCAACAACCTGTGCATGGATTACCAGGCGTCGCGCTCCACGCACATCGCGGGCACTCCCTATATCGGCGCCAACACGCCGTACCACGCGGGGCCCGGCGGCTACATGGGCGCGTTCATCGCCTGGGACGCCGCGCGCGGGCGCAAAGTCTGGGAGATCCGCGAGCCCTATCCCGTATGGAGCGGCAGCGTGGTGACGGCGGGCGGCGTGGTGTTCTACGGCACGCTGGACGGCTGGTTCAAGGCGGCCGACGCAACGACCGGCCGGCTATTGTGGAAGTTCAAAGTGGGCTCAGGAGTGGTGGGCGCGCCCATCACCTACCGCGGCGCGGACGGCAAGCAGTACGTGGCGGTGTATGCGGGGATCGGCGGCGACTGGTTCCTGCTGTCGGGCGACGTGCGCTCCGACGATCCCGCCGACATCCGCCCACCCGCCGACTTCATGCCCGACATCGCGCGCCACACGAGTCAGGGCGGCATGGTATGGATCTTCGCGCTGCCGTAGCCGCGCTCGCCGTCCTGGCGTGCAACCGCCCGCAGACCGCCACCTCCACGCCCGGCGGCCCGCCCGCCGTGCGCAACGACGCGATCGTCTCGGCCGGCGGTCAGGCGCCGCCCGCCACGACCCTCACCAACCCGTTCGCCGGTGATCGTGAGTCCGTGCCCCAGGGCGAGGGAACCTTCGCGGCAATGAACTGCGACGGCTGCCACGGCATCGGGGCGACGGGCTGGGTGGGGCCGAGTCTCGTGGATGGGCGGTGGCGCTACGGCGGCGCCGATGGCGCCGTGTTTCATTCGATTTACTATGGGCGGCCGCGCGGCATGCCCGCCTTCGGCGGCGTCCTGTCCGAGCAGGCGATCTGGAAGATCGTCACGTACCTGCGGGCGCAGCCCGTGCCCGGGGACGTCCCGACGGAATCCTGGGTCAGCACCCGGCCTTAAGCGACATCGATCATCGCGGGCGCGCCCGACAGCAGCACGCGCCGCGCGGCGGCGGCACCCTGCAGCGGCCGGGCGAACAGATCGACGCGTGAGGCATCGTCCGGTAACAGCGCGCCGATCTTGCCGCCCGTCTCCAAATCGACGTGCACGCAGCTGAACGCGAACGCCAGCTGCTTCGCTCCCGCAAACGTCAGGTCTTTCCCCGACGCGCTCGATACGCTCACGCCGGCCGCTGACGCGCCGATCGCCTGCGCGATGCCCGGGACGTCGAAACGAAACCCCGCGTCGGTCGCGCCCTCGGCCGACAGCGTGAATGCCGAGCTGGTGATCACCGAGTCGATCAGCAGAAACGTGTAGGCATGGGGACCGAAGAACATCGCGGCCGCCGCGTTCTGCTTGTCGATGGCGCGTCCCTCGAGCAGCCGGCCGATCAGATTGATGTCCTGCCACAGCCGCAGCACGTCCTTGAAGCCGTAGGAGACCTGGCGTACGCCCCGGAACCGGGCGTCGAGGCCGGCGGCGCCCGCGCCGAGGCCCTGCAGCAGGCCGCCGAGAATCTGCAGGCCGAGCTTGAGATCGACGCTTTTCGTCTTCTTGCCGGCGACGTCGGGCAGCTGTGAGGTGGCGGGTTCGGGGAAAGCGGGCGCGTCGCCCTTGATCAGGGGCGCGAGGGCGCCGCGGAAGGATACGGCTTGATCGTGGGCCGCGAGGACGGTGAGTGGCCGGTAGCGTTCCTCGGGCACGCGCACGATGTTGGCGCCGAACGCCTCGCGCAGCGTCGTGACGACGGGATCGTCACCGCACAGGCCCAGCATGGCCATGGTTGCGCGGTCAGCGCGACCAGCAGATTACCTGGCCCTCGGTGGCGCCGTGCATGCCGTCCGGCGGGCGGGCCCCCACCCAAACGCCGCACTGCTTGTCGGGGAGGTTCATGTGTTGGCCGAGGGCGTGCCACCCGATCGTGTCGACGGCGACGATCTCGATGCTGTCGCCCGAGCTCGGAGCGTACGCGTTGCCCTGCTCGAGCTCGGCCAACACGCCGTAGCGGTGCTGATCCGCGAAGTAGGCCTCTTCCGCGGGGACGAGGTTGCGCAGGTCGGTCTTCACCTCCGCTTGGTAGTACTTGCCCTTGGTGCCGCAGCCGCAGGCGAACTTGGGCGTGATCACGACGACGAAGAAGAGGAACATCGCGCCCAGGACGCTGGCGCGCCCGTGCGCGAGGCGCGTGGGACTGCTCTGGGGCGCCTTGAAGCGCAGGGCACTCACGATCGTCACGATGCCCACCAGGCCCACGGCCACGCCAACGATCTGATCCACGAGCGAGTCCACGCTGCCGCCGAACCCCACGAGCAGCACGCCGAAGAACACCAGGGCGACGGCGCTGAACCAGACGGCCACGCGGTTGGCGCGGGGCAGCTCGGGTGGCGGCTGGCGGCGCGAATAAAAGAGGAAGAGGCCGGCAGGCAGCGCTGTGAGCAGCAGGGCGAACACCGCGGCCGCCAGGAGCGACGTGAGAAACAAATCGTTGTCGATGGCGCCGAGCAGCACGGTCGCCACGACCGAAAGGAGCAGTCCGGCGGCCAGGATCCGGCTGGGGAGCCAGCCGAGGGGACGCGGAGCAGTCGGCGGAGGAGTGGTCATGCCCCGACAATACGCAACGGGGCGCGTTACCGCAAACGGCCGCGCGCGGCCGGCACCACGAGCAGCGACGTGGGCAGCCGGTCGAGCAGCCACTCCGTGGTGCTGCCGATGAGCAGGCGATCCACGAAGCCCTTACCCTGCGAGCCCACGACCACCACATCCGCCTTCCAGCGGGCTGCCTCGGCGGCGATCGCCGCCGCGGGTGCGCCCCTGCGCAGGACGCCATCCGATAACGGAATCCCGAACCGTGGCAACAAGCGTCGGAACGCGGCGCTGGACTCCCGCTGGAACGCTCGCGCGTCCGGTGCCCGCGGAATGACGCGGCCGTAGCGGATTGGTTCCACCACGTGCAGCACGCGGACGCGCGCGCCCAGCGTCTTCGCCAGGCCCTGCGCCGCCTGCAGCGTCGCGTTCGCGGCGGGCGACAGGTCCACCGCGACCAGCACGCGCCGAATTGGGGTCGTCCTCCCGCCCGTCACCAATACCGGGACGCGGAGGATCCGCACGAGATAATGCGCCGTGCTGCCGCTCCACGCGCGGGCGAGGAGGCCGCGGGGTTTGCCGCCGAGCACGACCAACGCGGCGCGCGGCCGGATGGTCGCGCGAGCCAGCACTCGCGCAGCCCGACCCGTCCGTACCTCGAGCGCCCGCACCAGCGCGGCAGGCACAACACCTTGCAGGCGTCCGGCGACATCGCGGCGGGCAGCGCCCATGACTTGCTGGACCAGACCCCGGACCGACCCGGATGTGAAGGTGACCGCCGCGGCCAACTCCACGTCCGGCACGGCGTGGATCAGCTTGCACCGGGTCTTCGTTGCCTGGGCGATCTGCCAGCCCAGGACAGCCGCTCGCAGCGATGCGGGCGAGGCGTCGACACCCACGATGATCGGTCTCCGAGACATGGCTGGACCGTACCGCGGATGCAGAGATGGAAGGGTGAGGCTCGGATGAGGAGAATGTCAGACTGTTCCAGACATGGAGCGGATGGGATTCGAACCCACGACCCCCTGGTTGCAAACCAGGTGCTCTCCCAGCTGAGCTACCGCCCCCTACAGGCCTCCAAGATAATCGAGCCCCCCTGGCTACGAACACTCGCGCGTAGCACGTTACCCAGCCCGCCTATAGGGAGGCCGCTTGGTAACCGTTGGCTCGCGCCCGTTCAGACTTATGGTTGCCACGTCTGCCCTTGCGCTAGGGCTCGGCGTCGGCTGCTCCGGAATCGGAAGCACGCGTTACGTCGGGACCGTCACGAACCGCGGCCTCCCGAACTCCCCCGCTAGCCTCAGCCTCACGCTCCTGAGGGGCACCGACACGTCGTTCACTGCCTACCTCCTCATCGGCGCGCCCCTTGGTGGCAGTGGATCCGCGTACGGGTGGTTCGGGGGTGACACCATCAAGCTGGTCACCATCTCCGAGTCGGGTGACACGATCTTCTGGTTGTCCCCGCAAGGCGGCGCCACTCTCGATGGACGCTATTCCATTACCGGCGGGCAAAACGCGGGTCGGGGAGGCACCTGGACCGCCAGGCTGGTACGCGGACCCGCCTTGACGGGTGGAACGCACCCGAGGACGCCGGCGCCCGGTTCCGTCCCGCTGCTCATCGTGGGGACCGTAGTCCTTGCAGCGGGGTTGGTCGCCGCCGCCGCCTGGGTGCGCGCAGCTCCCCGCCGCGTTGCGGCAACGCCATCACCGGCGGAAGGGGCCGGCAAGGAGTGGCACGGCGTTGGTGGATGGATGGCGTGGTTCCTGTTGGGCCAGGGGCTGACCGCGGTCATATCCGCGGTGCGCCTAATCTCTGATTGGCCTCCTTGGACCCCGGCGTCATGGGCGTTTGGGAACGCTCTGTCAGGCTTCAATCTTCTCATCATGATGGAGACCGTGGCGAATATCGGACTGATTGTGGTACCACTCATCGGTCTGGTGCTCACAGCGAAGAAGCACCCGGCCGTTCCTCGCCTGTGGTTCGCCTACCTCATTGGCATGTTCGTCTACGCTCTCACGGACGTCGTTGGGACCGCGATTGGGATGCAAGAGGCACAGAACCTGTTCGGGGACGGCGCAGTGACTCGGGCGATGCAGGATGCCGTGTCTCCGGCCGCGGCATTGAACATTCGATTGATGTTCTGGGCCCTGATATGGGCACTATACTGGGCTCGGTCAAAGCGAGTGCGGAACACATTTGGGCACGGCGCCGTAGACCGGGTGTCTCAGGCCTAGTGGCCCGTCAGGTCCGCCAGCCGGCTCCGGGCGTCCGCGATCTGCCGGGTGGCGTCACGGGGGGCGCGCCGCAGAAACTCGCGATAACAGCTGATCGCCAGGGAATCCCGCCCCGTGTTGTCGAACACGTACGCCAGCGGGTAGTACGGCGCCGCGAAGTCCGAGTCCGCCGCGACGGCGTGGCCGAACTGCTCCGTGGCCTCCAGGAAACGCCGCGCGGCGAACAGCGCCAGGCCGTATTCGTAGCGCGCATTGGGGTCGGCTGGGGCGAGCTCGGCGGCCAGCCCGAACTCCGCCACCGACTCCGTGGTATCGCCGCGGCCCAGCGCCAACCGGCCCAGCGCCATGTGTCCCCGGTAGAAGGCGAGATCCTCGAGTAGCGCCGCGGCGTAATGACTGTGCGCACCGGCCGCATCGCCACGGACCTCCGCGATCCGGCCGATCATGTACTCCGTCATCGCCTTGGACTCATACACGAACACCAGGCGCTCGCTCTCACGGCCGCGCGCGGAGTCGAGCATCTGCTGCAATTCGGTCACCGCGCTGTCGTACTGCAGGAGCGGGATGAATGCGCGCGCGCGATCTTCGTGAATCCAGATCCGGTCCGGATGGCGCGCCAGCGCGAGCGCGAAGAAGCCCGTCGCGTCGGCGTAGCGCCCCCGGGCGTACGCCAGCCACCCCCGGACCCATGGATCCGTCGTCGCCGACTCGAGAGAGAGCAGCGACACTTCCCCCCCGGTCTCCCGCTGCAGCCATTCGGCGATGAGCGTCGATTCGAACCGCAACGAAACGAGCGGCTCCCGCAGGAACGCCTCCCGGCGCAGCGAGTCGATCCGCTGAATCTCCGGCGCACGCAGGATTCGGGGAAAGCGCGACAGGTAACCGCCCAACACGGGGGCCGGCTGCGCCAAGAGTGAGGCGGCCCAGCGCCCGTACCACGCGTCAGCGAAGGCGGGATCGAGCCGGGTGGCCCAGTAAAACGCGTCGGCCGCACGCTCGGGATTCTGCTGAATCGTGCGCAGCCCGTACGCGTAGTACGCGCCCGCGGCATTGGTGTCGGTCCCCAGGTCGAGTTTGGGTCGGCGCGGTGCCGCGTGCTGCGCGCTGAGGGGCGCGACCAGAGAGCAGGCGAGCCCCAGCAGGACGGTGGGCCTCACGTCCGCCCGCCGATGGTGCTCTCGAACAGCGCCAGAATCCTCGTGTACTCATCGGTCCAGCTATCCGCCCGCACGAACCCGTGCCGCTCCACCGGATAGACCGCCACGTCCCAGCTGGTCTTGCCCAGCTCGATCAGCCGTTGGATCAGGCGGGCCGTGTCCTCGAAGTGCACGTTGTCGTCCACCAGGCCGTGACAGATCAACAGGCGGCCGCGTAACCCTTGCGCGAAATAGATGGGCGAGGACTGCTGATACGCCGTCGAGTCGTCCTGCGGCTGGTTCAAGATGCGCGCCGTGTAGGGATGATTGTAGTGCGCCCAGTCGGTCACGGGCCGCAGCGCCGCCCCCGCCGCGAACACGCCGGGCTTCGTGAACATCGCCATCAGCGTGATGAACCCGCCGTAGCTGCCGCCGAAAATGCCGATGCGCGTCGAATCGATGCCCAAGGTCTTCACCAGCCAGCGCGCGCCGTCCACCTGGTCGTCCAGATCGCGGCCGCCCATGTGGCGGTAGATCGCGGCGCGCCAGTCGCGCCCGTGCCCGGCGCTGCCGCGGTAATCGAGATCGAGCACGGTGTAACCCTTGGACGCGAGCAGGTGATCGAACATGTACTCGCGCGCGTAGTCGCTCCACCACTTGTGCACGTTCTGGAGATAGCCCGCGCCGTGCACGAAGATCACGGCCGCGTGATTGGACGGCACGCCGATCGGCCGGTACAGCCGCCCGGGAACCGGGACCCCATCTGACGCCGGCACGGACACAATCTCGGGCTTGATCCAGGCATAGCTCCGCCACTCCGGTGTCGTGCTCTCCGTGACCTGCCGCGGCGCTGCGCCCGCGCGGTTCTGCTGGAAGTACAACTCCGCCGGATGATTCGCGGTCGAGGCGAGCACCGCCAGCGTCTTGCCGTCGGGCGACACGACCACGTCCTGCCTGCCCTCGGCGCCCGTCACCCGCGCGCGCGCGCCGCCCGCCACGGGCAGCGTCCAGAAGTGGACCTGCGCCCAGTCGCCCTCGTTGGTCGCGAGCCAGAAGGTCTTCTTGTCGGGCGACAGCACCGCGTCCTGCACTTCGAATTGCCCGCTCGTCAACGCCTTGGGCGCGCCGCCCGCGGCGCTCACCGTGTAGAGCTGCGCGTAGCCCGTCTCCTCGCTGCCGTAGAAGATCGTCTCACCGTCGTTCAGCCAGCCGGTGTACGATCCCTGACCGAGGAACCCGAGCTCGCCGAGCCACGCGTCGTCGTGGCGATGCACCACGGACCGCAGCGCCAGCGACGGCAGGTCCACCACCACGAGCCATTCGTCCTTGAAGTCGGCCGTCGACACGCGAAACAGCGCGTGCTTGCCGTTCATCGAAATGGCGATGGGATCCGTGGTGCGCGGGCCCGCCGTGACGCCCGCGAGCGAATCGACCCAGGTGATCTTCCCCGTCGCGAGCTCCATCACGCCGGCCTTCGACTTGCCCTGGTCGTCCCCCACCTTGGTGCGCAGCTGCCGCGTCTCGACAAAGCCCGACTGCGTCACCCACACGGGCATCACGGCTTGCGTCCCAGGGGACTTGTCGCTCACCGCAATCATCGCGAAGCGGCCGTCGGGGGAGACGTCGAGCTCGCTGATGCTCTGGCCTTCGGCGAGATACAAGGGCTTGCGGCCGGTCGTGTCGGTGTCGGCGGCAAGCTTCTCCTGCGCCACCTGGCGCCGGATGTAGTCGAACAGCTCGCGCTGCTGGTCACGCAGGAACTTCTTCTCCCCCAAGGGATCGGCGGGCGGCTTGGGTGCCGCGCCGGTGCGCACGTCGGTCAGCTCGCGAATAGCCCCGTCCGCCAAATCCAGGGCCCAGGCGTTGTTGTCGCAGGTGAAGAACACGGTGCGGCCGTCCGCGGACCACGAGGGATTCGACTCGCGGCCGGTCGTCTGCGTGAGGGCGCGCTTCGCTCCCACGCGATCGACCAGCCACAAGTCACCCTTCAGACTCACCACCTCGCGCTTCAAGTCGGGCGACCACACGCCCGTCGCCATGGCGATCGTGTCCACCGCGTGCCGCGCCAGCCGCTCGGGCGCGCCGCCCGAATCGGTGACGACCGTGATCGCCGCCTCGGGCCAGATTCTTCAATCCGCGCCGCGCGGCGACCTGAGCCTCGCCCTCACGCACGCGCCGTCCCTGGAAGAGCGGCTGCTCGTGACGCCAGAACACGCCGTGGAGCG
>JBGPOE010000024.1:0-43806 GCA_041487875.1 Gemmatimonadota bacterium
GAGCCGCGCGCGTACAGCCGGCCGGCGCGTACCGTCGGCTCGAACGGCGGCGTGGTCCACTCTGCCAGCGGATCGGGCGGCTGCACGTCGTAATGACCGTAGATGAGCAGGGTCGGCGCGCCCGGCACATCCGGCCCCACGCCCCACACAACCGGATGAGTGTCGCTACCGAGAAACGACACCTCACGGCATCCCAGGTGGCGCAGCTCCGCGGCGACCCACTCCGCTGCGCGACGGCAGTCGGCGTTGTGTGCGGGCAACGTGGAGATGGACGGGATGCGGAGGAAGTCCGACAGATCGTGTAACAATCGTTCCGTGTCCATGGCGGGGGGAAGATAGGGCGGAGCGGCGCGGCTAGCCAGCGACGGGCGCGGGCGTAGATTAGCCCCGATGCGGACCACGGCGTCCTTCGATCTGTTCCCCGACGCGCCCAGCGAGCGCGCCATGGCCCGCGCGCGCTGGCTCGCGCGCGAGGGCCGCGTCGGCGACGCCGAGCGTGCCTACCGCGACGTGCTCGCGGCGCAGCCGGAATTGAAGCAGTGCTGGGCGGAATACTTCGACCTGCTGCGCCGCAACGGCAAGAGCGACGACGCACTGCGCGTGGCGGACGGCTGCGCCGCCCAATTCGCCGATGACGCGTTCTCGTTGACCCTGCGCGGCGCGGCGCTGATCGAGCTGAGCCGCTTCCGCGAAGCGATCACCACGCTGGAGCGGGCGATGGAGCGCGACCCCGATCTGGCGATCGCGTGGCACGAGCTGGGCGTCGCGGCCTACAAACTGGGAGACCGCACCCGCGCCGCGCTCGCCCTGGATCGCGCGTTCGCGCTCGAGCCTCATTCTGAAACGCTGCTGCTGCGCGGCCGAGTGATGCGCGACGCGGGGCGCTACCAGGCCGCCGAAGTGGCGTTCGAGGGCGCGGCCCAAGCCGCCGAGCACCAGGAGCAGCGCGACATCGCCGAGGGCGAGATCAGCGTCACGCGGCGCCACGCCTTCTACGCCCCCCGCAAACCCGAGGACCTGGAGCCCGCCGAGCGCTGGTTTGCGGAGACCGGCGCCCCGGTGCTCGCTACCGCCCCGGCCACCTTGGCGCCCACAGATGACGTCTTGGTGGCGGCGTTCCTCGAGCTTGCGAGCGACTGCGGCTGGCGCTTTGGGCAGCTGGTCACGCTGGGGCCGTCGCTCGCCGCGTGGGACCGCCTGGCGGCGGGCCTCGGCGCGCCGCGCGTGGAGCGGTCGGCGTTCGACCCCGGCGCCTGTCCGCTCGTCGCGGCGTTGCGGCCGCTCGGACGCGACGCCGAATGGGACACCCTCGCCGCCGCGCTGGGGGAGCACGCTCAAGGGCTCGCGTTCGTCCTGGAGCATCCCGCGGAAGCGACGGCCGCCGCCGATCTAGCTGGCGTGCTCACCGATGGCGGTGTGCGCCGCCAGCGCGCGCCGCAGGTCGCCCACGCCCTCGCCGAAGCGCAACACCCGGCTGCCCGGTTTGCGGGGCGCCGCCTTCGCCTCGCCTGATTCCTTCTCGTCCCGGGAGGACGACGCCGTGACCCCCACGACCCAGGCCCGCGCCCCGATGTCGGGCAAGGCGATCGCGCGCAGTCAGTTCGATCGCGCGGCCGACCTCATCAACCTCGAAGCGTACATGCGCAGCATCCTGACCGCGCCGTTTCGCGAAGTGCAGGTCGAGGTGCCCGTGCGCATGGACGACGGCCGGATCGAGGTGTTCACGGGCTACCGCATTCAGCACAATGGCGCGCGCGGGCCGTGCAAGGGCGGCATCCGCTACCATCCGGAGGCGGACAAGGACGAAGTGCTGGGCCTCGCCACCATCATGACGTGGAAGACCGCGCTGATGGACATCCCGTTCGGCGGCGCCAAGGGCGGCGTGCAGGTCGATCCGCGCAAGCTCTCCAAGCTCGAGCTGGAGCGGCTGACGCGCCGCTTCACGCAGCGCATCTCCATCGTGCTCGGCCCCTACCGCGACATCCCCGCGCCGGATGTGAACACCAACGCGCAGGTGATGGCGTGGATCCTGGACGAGTACTCCAACCGCCACGGCTACACCCCGGCCGTCGTCACCGGGAAACCGGTGGCGCTCGGCGGCTCGCTGGGCCGCGAGGAGGCAACGGGCCGCGGCGTGATGTACGTGATGGCGGAGTACGCGCGCGACTTCGGCATCCCGCTCAAGGGCGGCCGGGTGGTGATTCAGGGTTTCGGCAACGTCGGCAGTAACCTGGCGCGCCTCCTAGACGCCGAGGAGGGAGCCAAAGTGATCGCCGTGAGCGACGTGGACGGCGGCATCGTCAACGAGAAAGGCCTCGATCTGCCCGGCCTGCTGAAGCACGTCGCCGAGCGCCGGCCGGTCGGAGAGTGGAAGGGCGGCAGGGTCATCACCAACGACGAGCTGTGGACCGTTCCCTGTGACTGGCTGGTGCCGGCGGCGCTGGGCGGCGTGATCACCAAGGAGGCCAACGCGCGGACGCTCGACTGCAAGGTCGTGGTCGAGGGGGCGAACGAGCCCACCACGCCCACGGCGGACGCGATCCTCGAGGAGCGCGGCATCGCCGTGATCCCCGATTTCCTCGCCAACGCGGGCGGCGTGACGGTGAGCTATTACGAGTGGGCGCAGAACCTGCAGCAGTACCGCTGGACCCACGAGCAGGTGAACCGCGAGCTCAAGGCGACCATCACCAAGGCATACGTCGCGGTGCGCGATCTCGCCAAACAGCGGCAGGCGACCTTCCGGACCGCGGCGTACGCCATCGCGCTGCAGCGGGTCGCGGACGCCGAGCGGATGAGAGGAAACTAGCGGCCGTCAGCCTCCACGGCGGAGGACGACCAGCTGCCCCGACATCATCGGGACGTGGGACGGCACATTGCACGAGAAGGGATAGACGCCCGCCCGCGTCGCGACGTAGGTCGCCTGCGTCACGCGCTGCCCCGGCAAACCGACGGCGAAGTCTCCGAGGACGAACGTATGCAGGTCGTCCTCGGGGTTCACGAACGTGAAGTCGACCGTGTCTCCTTCCACGACGACGATCGTGCTCGGCACGAATGCGTAGACCTCCTTGCCATCGAGCACACCGCCGCGGTCGAAGTCCCGTCGCAAGAACGGATACAGCGTCCGGGATTCCTTCACGAGCAGCGGGACCGTCGTGATCGTGACGTGGCGCGTGCGCGGAGTGTATCGCGGCGCGGCGCGGCCGCAGCCACCGGCCAGCCCAGCGAAGGCCAGCGGCACGAGGAGGCGCCGCAACCGGAGCACGGAGCTACCGTTCGACGGGCATTCCCGGCCGGGAGTACAGCGCCCGGTACGGATCGTGATCGCTTTCGGTGAACACGCGGATCTGGATCGCGCGGATGGTCTCGCGGATGTCCGCCCCGCTCTGCAGGTACACTTCGTCGAACAAGTTGAGGTTCATGCGGTACAGTCGCTGGGCGATGACGACGGCGTTGTTCAGGGGCGCCCCGGCGAACCACCGCCAATCGTAGGTCTCGAGACCCTGCCCCACCGGCCCGGCGAGCTGCTGGCGCGCCCACCCGAACAGCGTGGCGCGCGTGCGCACGAGCGCCGCGGGGCTCAGTGTGTCGCTGTAGGCCGAATCGAGCCGGCGGGCGAGCTCGGCGTAGAACACGTCCAGCGTGCGCTCGTCGCGCCAGCGGGCGGCGGCGCGGCCCGCATCGAGGGAATCATGCCGCGCGCGGAAGAACGCCTGCGCCCCACGATACCCCACAAACGACGCGAAGCTTTCGTTGAACGGCGTCTGACTCGGCACGTACAACGTGTTGTGCGCCAGCTCGTGCAGCACGGTGGCCACGAGCTCCATGGTGTCGCGGGCGAGCGCCGTGGACAGCAGCGGATCGTTGAAGTAGCCGAGTGTCGAGAATGCCGCGGCCGGCCGCAGGTACGTGTCGAGCCCCTGTCCGTCGAGCTGCGCGGCCGCCTGTTGAGCGGCGCGGACGCTGAAAAAGCCCTTGTAGGGCACGACGCCCACGATCGGATACTTCCAGGTGTATTCCTGCAGCTTGTTCTTGCGGCTGGCGGAGAGCACGAGCAACAGCGTGTCGCGGCCGACATCGGCATACGTCGTGTACGTCTCACCCACGGCGAGGCCCAACGAATCGGCCGCGAACCGCCGCGCCTCGAGCACCAGCTGCAGGCGCTGGCGGAGCGGCGCGGAAGTGCGCGCATCCTTGACGAGATCCGCGATCGCGCGCCGGCGCCACAGCAGGCGGCCCTCCTGCGCGCCCGCCCGCGCCACGTAGCGCACGTCGGCGCTGGCGGCGTAGGCAAGCCCGAACGCGACCGGAATGCCGATCGCCGCCCCCAGCGCCAGGCGCGCGAGAATGCGGCCCCAGCGGGGTCGGTGCCGCTCTACGGGGTCCATCGCACCCCCACGCGACTCAGGCCGCCTCCCAGCACGTCGTAACTCTGATAGGCGTAATCGAAGTGCAGCCGCCCCAGCTCGACGCCGGCGCCGAACGACAGCGGTGAGGCGTCGTTGGCGGGGCGCGACGGGGCATATCCCAACCGCCCCACGAGCCCGACGCCGCGCACCACCACGCCGCCCTCGAGTCCCGTCACGAACGCGGGTTTCCCGCCCACGAGCCACTGGCCCTCGAGCGTGGTGAGGAGGCGGTAGCTCCCCTGCGGATCGACGTAGTTCATGGTGAAGCCCGCACGCGTGCGTCGCGGCAGGTGCGCGCCGTTTCCCAGCTCGCCGCCGATGTTCTGTACGCTCACGCCGAATGCCAGGATATCGAACAGGGCGATCGTCAGGCCCGCGTCACCCGCCCACGTGTCGGCCGACCAGCTGCCGATTTGCTGGCGCACGTACTTGCCGGACAGGCCCGCGGCGATGAGACCGTAGCGATATACCAGGGAGCCCACGCCGAGCAAGTCCACCGAGCGGAACGTACTGCCCGTGGGCATGCCCGTGCGGCCGCCCGTCGCGGGATCGGGCACGATCTCCGGCTCGCTGCCGTAATCGAGCGCCTGCATCCCGGCCCCGAGATCGAGGCGCGGCAACCGGATGGCGAACGCCGCGGAGCTGAGTGTGGCGCCGCCCAAGTACGGCTCGAACGAGCCCTCCACGGCGATGTGGCGGACGGTGGCGATGCCGGCCGGATTCGAGAAAATCGCGCCGGCGTCGCCGACGAGCGCCACCCCTGCCCCACCGAGGCCCGCCGAGCGAGTCGACCCGGGCAGCGTCGCAACGACCGTCCCGGGGATTTGCGCAGCGGCGGTTACCGCCAAAACGACGTCCAGCAAGAACATCGAGCAACAGCGTAACGCCTTCGCTCGACGGTGTTGCTGGACGCTGTCGCTCGACAGGATCACTTGATTCTGATCACGGTCAACCGCGGTACCGCGATCGGCGCGATGGCCCCGCCGCCGCTCGTCCCGAACAGCAGCGTGAACCCCGCCCCGCTCGGCAGCTGCGCCACGAGCTGGAAGGGGCCGGACCCGGCGCGCAGCGTGCCGCTCACACTGGTCGCGCTGCCGGCGCTCGTGCCCGGCGTGAGCGGATAGGCTTTCTTGAAGTCCGTCGTGTCCTGGCTATACAACGACGCGTACGTGGTGCGGAATCGCCACGACGTGTAACGCAGCTCGGTCGACGCCGTGAAGCCTGGGAGATCCGACACGTAGTTGGCGAGCGCCCAGTTGCTGACCGTCTGGTCGAATCCGACGCCTGTCACGTTGGCGATGTTGGCCGCGCCGGTGAGCGTCGTGGCCTCCAGCGACCGCGTGACCGCCGCAGTCGCCGCCACCGACGTGTCGGCGCGCTCCTGATCCACCAGATAGCGCGCGAACAGCCACGCGGCACCGCGCTCGGCGAGACTCCCGATGCCCTCGGTGGGCAGCAGGTAGTGGTCGCCGGTCGCGTTGAGGTACTGGTACGCGTTGTACAGATCGCCGATCACGAAGCGCGAGAACGTCGCGCTGTCGGTCGGCAGGAAGCTGCGGCCGCCCAGCTCCTCGGCAAAGTGCGACAAGCCCTCGTTCAGCCACAGCACCTCGGGATCGCCGCCCCGGGCCAGCACGTGCTGGTTATAGCTGATCATGTGCTGGAATTCGTGGATGAACGTGACCGGCACGACGTGCTTCACCTCGTTCACCGAGTGCGGGCACGACAGCACGCTGTCGCGGTCGGCCACGAGCGAATAGAACACCTCGGCGTGATTGAAGCGCGAGTCGCTGGCGTAGAACGGGTCGATGTCGGCGCCAAAGAAGAACCCGGCCACGAAGCCTCCCGTCGGATCCTCGCACGCCTTCTTGGTGACGAGCTTGTTCACCAGCGGTGTCATCAGCACGATGACCTTGCCGTTGCCGTCCACATCCGACTCGCGTCCGAAGGCCGTGGTGTCGACCGCGTACAGCTTGCCGTCGAATACCCTGGCGAGGGTGTCGAGATCGAAGGACGACAATCCGTTCGCCGGCGCTGCGTTGTCAACGTAGATCACGAGCGTGCTCTGTACCGCTTGGGCCGTCGCCGTGATCCGCTTGAAGACCGAGCAGGTGAGGTTGGAGCAGACACTGAACGAACGCTGCTGGTTCAACGTATCGGGCGGCGCCGGAAACGGCGCCACCGCCGCGGGCGCGAGACCGGACGGCGCCGCTCCGAACGAGCGCCGCTGCTCCGACTGCCGCAAGAAGTCGTGGAACTTCTGCGCCACCGTCAGAGCGGGAGCGGCGGACGAGGCGGCGGCGAGGATCGGCCGGATGGTGTCGCCGTGCAGCGAGAAGCTGGCGCTGACGCCGGGAACGCCGGTCGCCGACTGGGGCACGACCAGATAGATGGCGGAGTCTATCCCCGACGAATTGGCGGGGAATACCACGCATCCGGAGTCCGTGGCAGGATCGAGCATCGTATGGGCACCCACGGCCAGCGCGATCGGGCTGCCCCAGGAGGACGAGCAGGGCGGGAGCTTCACGCCGGTCGAGCCATCGCCGCTACACGCCGCCGCCGCCGAGAGTGACGAGATCGCGATCCACCGCAGCCTGTTCCGCGCCATGCGTCTCCTCCTTCAGGTCCCCCACTGCCACCAAGGCCCGGCGGAAACAGACCGCGCCCGCCACTTCATTTACCCCAATCATCGCCAGAACGAGTGCCTCCAGGGAGACCCCCCATTCCGGGAACGCCCGTCGCGCGAGCGCCGCAAGCGCTACCGTCGCGCCCGGTTGCGCGATGAGACCCCACCAACCGAACTGTGCGAGCTCCTGGTCCACGCTGGGCCGCCGGGCCGCCCAGCGCATTCCATAGTAGAGGCCCAAGGCGCGCAGCCCGGCGAACAGCACGACCCATCCCCACAGCTCGCTCAGGGCGGCGAGGGCGAATCCCGCCCCCGCCAGCGCAAAGAACACGGCGTAGAGCGGGCGTTCCGCCCCCGTCACGGCCCCTCCCAGGGCCGGGGCCTGCTCCGGCGCCAGGCGGCGCAGCGTCGCGCCCGCCGCGAGCGCGAACAGTACCGGCTCGAGACCCACCCAATGAGCGCCCAGCGCCGCCGCCAGCGCCAGCCCCAGGGCTTTGGTCTCCGCGTTGCCGCCACCGCCGAAGCGGGCGAGCAGCCACGCCGCGCCCACGCCGGCCGCGAGCGCGCCGATCAGCAGCGCGGGGCCCTGCCACAGCACCGCCGGCACCACCGCGCCCGCGCCCGAGAGCGGCCACGCCAGCAACAGCGCCAGTGCGAGCAGCGCCAACGCGGCGATCTCCTTCGCGGCCGCGAGCGCCAGGATATCGCGCGCCAGCGGTCCGCGCGCGCCGGTCTCGTCGAGCAGCGCCTGCACCACGACGGGTGAGGCGGCGACGGCCATCGCGCCCAGCGCGAGCGCCACCGCGAGCCCGTCACCCCACGACTCGTGGAGCGTAACCGGAAAGCGCGCGGTGACGGCGACCGCCACCAGCGCCGTGAGCGCGAAGGGTCCAATGACGGTCCCGAGGAACGCCCGTCGCAGTCCTGGCGGCGCCTGGACGAGTGCCCGGACGTCGAGCGCGGCCCCCGCGCGGAACGCGATCAGCGTGACGAGCACGTCGCTCACGAAGCGCAGCGCCACGATTTCGTCCCCGCGCACCAGCCCGAACCAACCGGGCCCGACGATCACCCCCAGCCCGACGTACCCCACGAGGCGCGGCAAGCGATGCCGCGCGACGAGCTCACCGGCGACCGGCGCCGCGAGCAGCAGAAACCCGAGCGCGAGCGTCGCGCGCGCCTCGAGCGGCGCTCCCGCCGTCAGATGATGGAACACGGCAGTCGCCGCGGCCAGAATGAGGAGCGAGGCCCATCGCATGGCGTGGAAATCTCGACGCCGCGATTCGTTTTGACAATGCGGCGTAGCGCCGGTATCTTCACCACATCCGCGATGGCATTCGTTCATCTCCACACGCACAGCGAATATTCCCTGCTCGACGGCGCGAATCGCATTCCGGAGCTCTTGGACCGGGTGCAGGCGCTGGGCATGGATGCACTCGCCATTACCGACCACGGCAACCTGCACTGCGCCTGGTCCCTGTATGAAGAGGCCAAGGCCAGAAAGATCCGGCCCATCCTGGGCTTCGAGGCCTATCTGGCATTCGGCAGCCGCCGCGCGCGCGAGCGGCAGCCCGACGCGCCCGCTGCCTATTCCCACCTCGTCCTGCTCGCCCGCAACCGCGCCGGCTATCACAACCTGATCAAGCTGTCGTCCATCGGCTTTCTGGAGGGTTTCTACCGCCGGCCGCGGATCGACAAGGAAGTGCTGGAGGAACACAAAGAGGGGCTCGCCTGCCTCGCCGCCTGCCTCTCGGGTGAGATCGCGCTGTACCTCCGTCAGGGGAGCTACGCCGCCGCGCGCGCGAGCGCCGAGTGGTTCGCCCGTACGTTCCCCGACGCGTTCTGGCTCGAGGTGCAGGATCATGGCATGCCCGAGGAGCGCGTGGTGATCGACGGGATGTTCAAGCTGGCCGCGGACCTCGGGTTGCCGGTCGTCGCCACGAACGACGCGCACTACTTGAAGAAGGAAGACGCCGAGGCGCACGACGTCCTGCTCGCCATCGGCACGGGGAAGGACCTGGACGATCCGAAGCGGTTCCGCTTCTTCGGCCAGGAGAGTTACGTGAAGAGCGAGAAGGAGATGCGCGCGCTCTTCAAGGAGCATCCCGCCGTCATCGACGAGACGGCGCGCGTGGCCGAGCGCTGCGAGCTCGACTTCGAAAAGCGCTACTACCTGCCGCAATTCCCGCGGCCGGCGGAATTCGCGACCGACAACGACCTGCTGGTGCACCTCGCGCGGGCGGGCGCCGAGCGGCGCTACGGCACGCCGCTCTCTCATCCGGTGGAGCAACGGCTGCAGTACGAGTTGGACGTGATCTCGCGCACGGGGTACGCGGGCTACTTCCTGATCGTGCAGGATCTGGTGCAGGCCGCCAAGACGCGCGGCATCCCCGTGGGCCCGGGGCGCGGCTCCGCCGCGGGGTCGCTCGTGGCCTACGCCCTGGGTATCACCAATATCGACCCGCTGCGCTTCGACCTGCTGTTCGAGCGCTTCTTGAATCCTGAGCGCGTATCGATGCCCGACATCGACCTCGACTTTTGCTTCGAGCGTCGCGGCGAGGTGCTGCAGTACGTGCGCGAGCGCTACGGGCGCGACTCGGTGGGGCAGATCATCACGTTCGGCACGCTCAAGGCCCGCGCCGCCTTCCGCGACGTGGCGCGCACCCTGCGAGTGGAAATGGGCGACGTGGACCGCCTGACGAAGCTCATCCCATCGGGCCCCGGCGTGACGTGGACGCTGGCGGACGCGGGCAGCAAAGTCCCGGAGCTGCAGGCCGCGGCGCGCCAGGACGAGCGCGTGAAGAAGGTCCTGGAGCTGGGGGCGCGCATCGAAGGGCTGGCACGGCATGCGTCGGTGCACGCCGCGGGCGTGGTGATCGCGCCCGGCCCGCTCACCGACTACGTCCCCGTCTGCCTCGCGCCCCAGGAGGCCGAGGCGATCATCACCCAGTACGACATGGTGGCGCTCGAGAAGGTCGGGATGCTGAAGGTCGACCTGCTCGGCCTGAAGACGCTCACGGTGCTGCACGACGCGTCCCGGATGGTGGAGCAGCGCCACGGCACCACCGTGGACCTGGACCAGCTCACGCTGGACGATCCCGAGGTGTACCGCCTGCTCTCGGCCGGGCGCACGGCGGGCGTGTTCCAGTTCGAGTCGGCGCTCGCCACCGACTGCCTGCGCAACATGAAGTGCGACCGCTTCGACGATCTGGTCGCCACCAACGCCCTGCTGCGCCCCGGCCCGCTCGACACCGGCATGCACCTGGTCTTCATCAACCGCAAGCTGGGGCGCGAGAAGGTCACCTACCCGCATCCCGCGCTGCGGGAGATCCTCGAGCCCACGTACGGCGTCATCACCTATCAGGAGCAGGTGATGCGCATCGCCAACGTGCTGGCGGGCTTCTCGCTCGCCGAAGCCGATGTGCTGCGCAAAGCGGTGGGCAAGAAAGACCAGCGGCTGATCGATCAGGAGCTGGGGCGCTTCATCGAGCGGGCGCTCGCACAGGGCCATGCACGCAAGACGATCGAGGAGATCGCCGCGCAGATCGCGACGTTCGGGCGGTATGGGTTCAACAAGTCCCACGCGGTGGCGTACTCGGTGCTGTCGTATCAGACGGCGTGGTTCAAGGCCCATTACCCGGCCGAATTCATGGCGGCGTTGCTGTCGTCGGAAATCGGCAACACCGACAAGGTCGTGCAGTACATCAACGAGGCGCGCGAGCTGGGGCTCGACGTCCTGCCGCCGGATGTGAACGAGTCGGGCTTCAAGTTCACCGTGGTGGCCGACCGCCGCATCCGGTTCGGGCTGGGCGCGATCAAGAACGTGGGCGCGGGCGCCATCGCCTCGATTCTCGACGGGCGGGCCGCCGGTCCCTATCGTGCGCTCGTGGACGTGTGCGACCGCATCGACCTGCGGTTGTGCAACAAGCGCGTGCTGGAGGCGCTGATCGACGCCGGCGCGTGCGACGGGCTGGGCGGGCACCGCGCGCAGCTGGTGGCGGCGCTCGATACGTCGTTCGCCGAGGCGCAGGTCCGACAGCAGGAGCGCGAGGCCGGCCAGGGCGCCCTGTTCGGCGAGGTGGCCGCCCACCCGCGCCATGAGGTGCCGCTCCCGGACCTGCCGCCGTGGACTGAGCAGGAGCGGCTCCAGAAGGAGAAGGCGGTGATCGGGTTCTTCATTTCGGGGCACCCCCTCGCCAAATACCGCGTCGAGGTGGAGCTTTTTGGGACCCGGACCACGGCCACGCTGGGTGAGTGGTCCGATCAGACGGTGGCGATCGCCGCCGTCGTGACCGTCGTGAAGCGGCAGATCTCGAAGAAGACGGGCGCGGAGTACGCGCGGCTCGTGCTGGAGGACTTCCACGGCACCGCCGAGGCGCTCGTGTTTCCGGAAGCGTGGGCCAAGTTGAACGACGTGATCCGGGCCGACCGGGCGTTGCTGCTCACGGGGAGTTACAGCGCGCGCGACCGCGGTGAGGAGCAGGTGCCGTTCATCGTGGAGGGCGTGCGGCCGCTCGACGACCTGCTGGCATCGGGCGCCATCGGCGTGGCGCTGCGGTGGAGCGCGGCCGAGCCGCCCGCGCCTGACGCCGCCCGCGCCATCGCCGCGTTGTGCGCGGCGCATCCCGGCCCGGCGCCGGTCCTGGTGGAGTGGGGCGACGGCAACGGCGGCGGCAACGGCAGCACCGCCACGCTGCGCAGCCGGGCCTACCGCGTGGATGCGGGCGTCGATCTGCTGGCCGCGCTGCGTGGCCTGCTCGGCGCCGATCACGTGCGCTTGGTCAAAGCGAGCTAGAGGGGGCATGGCGACCTACACCCTGGACTTCGAGCGCCCGCTGCTGGAGCTGGAGCGCCAGATCGAAGAGCTGAAGAAGGTCGCCGACGCCGCTGCCGGCGACCTGGCGCCGCAGATCCGCGCCCTGGAGGACCAGCTCGCCGATCTGCGCGCCGAGATCTACAAGAACCTCACGCCGATGCAGCGGGTGCAGGTGGCCCGCCACCCGCGCCGCCCCTACGCCCTCGACTATCTCCGAACCGTGTTCACCGACTTCGTCGAGCTGCACGGCGACCGGCTGTTCCGGGACGATCCCGCCATCGTGGGCGGCTGGGCGCGCCTCGAGGGCGAAACGGTGATGGTGATCGGCCACCAGAAGGGCCGCGACACCAAGGAAAACCTGAAGCGCAACTTCGGCATGGCGCACCCCGAGGGGTACCGCAAGGCACTGCGCCTGATGAAGCTGGCGGAGAAGTTCGGCGCCCCGGTGGTGACGCTCGTGGACACGCCGGGCGCCTACCCCGGCCTGGGCGCGGAGGAGCGGGGCCAGGCCGAAGCGATCGCCCGCAATCTGATCGAGATGGCAGCGCTCAAGACTCCCACCATCACCGCCGTCATCGGCGAGGGCGGGTCCGGGGGCGCGCTCGCGATCGGCCTGGCCGACCGGGTGATCATGTTCGAGAACTCGGTGTACGCCGTGATCTCACCCGAAGGCTGCGCCGCGATCCTGTGGAAGGACTCCACCCAGCGCGAGCGGGCCGCCGAGGCTCTGAAGCTCACCGCCGAAGACCTGCTGAAACTGGGCGTGATCGACGAGATCATCCCTGAGCCCCCGGGGGGCGCCCACAGCGACCCCGACGCGGCGGGCCAAGCCCTGGGAGAGGCCCTGCGGCGCCAGCTGCGGGCCCTGCGCAAGATCCGCGTGGAGAAGCTGCTGAAGCGGCGGGAGGAGAAGTATCTTTCGCTCGGCGCGCTCACCGAGCAATGACGTGACGTCCGTCGTCGAAGTCCGGTTCAAAGGCAACCGGAAGGAATACTTCACCTGGCCGTCCGCCGAGCCGCTCGCCCTGCACGATGCCGTGATCGTCGAGGTCGAGCGCGGCGAGGATTTCGGCCGGGTGTCGGCGCTGGGAGAGTTGGCCGAGAAGAAGTGCACCCGCTGTGGCAACTGCGCCCTGGGCGGCGACGGCCGGCCGGCGGTGAGCCACCGCGTCCTGCGCCGCGCCTCGGCGGACGACGCGCGGCGGGCGGAAGACTTGCGCCGCGAAGAGGACGACGTCCGCAAGAAGGCCCGCGAGCGGATCGAGCATCACGCACTCGACATGAAGCCGTCGGACGCCGAATGGCAGTGGGACCGCCGCAAGCTGACGCTGTACTTCACGGCGGAGCACCGCGTCGACTTTCGCGCCTTGGTGCGCGATCTCGCGGCCATGTTCCGCACCCGCATCGAGCTGCGCCAGATCGGCGCGCGTGACGAGGCGCGGCGCCTGGACGGCGTGGGGCGCTGCGGCCGGCAGTACTGCTCCGCCGGCTGGCTCCCCGAGCTGCTGCCGGTGGGCCTGTCGCTCGCCAAGGACCAGCACCTCTCCCTCAACCCGTCGCAGATCTCGGGACCATGCGGGCGGCTGCTCTGCTGCCTGCGTTTCGAGCACGAGTTCTACGTGGAGAGCCGCAAGCGCTTCCCCAAGGAAGGCAGAGTCCTGCATACGCGCGTGGGAGCCGAGAAAGTGCTCGCCGTGGACATCTTCCGCGACCGCGTGACGCTGCGGGCGGAGGACGGCAGCACTCGCGTGGCGGCGCTCGTCGATCTCACGGCCGAGGTCGAGCTTGCGGGGGCGCCGCTCGTGCCGCCGGAAGCGGTGCCCGCCGCGCCGGCCGCGACGACGGACGCGGGCGACGCGCCGGAGGGGGCCGCGTCTGCTCCCTCTGGGCGCCCCCGACGCCGGCGTCGCCGCGGCCGCGGAGGTCCGGGCGCCGGTGCCTAAGTTCTACGTCACCACCGCCATCGACTACTCCAACGGTGACCCCCACCTGGGCCACGCGCTCGAGAAGATCGGGGCCGACTGCATCGCGCGCTATCGCCGCCTCGAGGGGGACGACGTCCACTTCCTGATGGGCATGGACGAGCACAGCCAGTCGGTGATCCAGGCGGCGGCGCGTGCGCAGGTGACGCCGCAGGCGTGGGTGGACCGGATGTCGGACGTGTTCTCAGGGTTCTGGCGGCGCCTGCGTTGCAGCAACGACGACTGGATCCGCACCACGGAGCCGCGCCACATCCGCGCGGTCACGGCGCTGCTGCAGCGTATCCAGCAGCGCCGCCCCGCCGATCTGTTCGAGGCGGAGTACGAAGGCCTCTACTGCACGGGCTGCGAGGAGTTCAAGACGGGCGCACAGATCGTGGACGGCCATTGCATCGAGCACCCCACGCTGCAGCTCGTCCCGACCAAGGAGCGCAATCATTTCTTCCGCTTGAGCGCCTACCGCGACGCGGTGCTCGAGCGCATCCGCTCGGGCGCATTCGCGGTCGAGCCCGAGATCCGGCGCAACGAGGTGCTGCGCCTGCTCGAAGCCGGCCTGCAGGACATCTCCATCTCGCGCCAGCGGCTGCCGTGGGGCATCCCGTTCCCCGGCGACACGGAGCAGACAGTGTACGTGTGGTTCGACGCGTTGATCAATTATCTATCGGCCACGGGCTTCCCCGACTCCGGGTTCGAGCGGCTGTGGCCCGCCGACCTGCACATCATCGGCAAGGGCATCACGCGGTTCCACTGCGTCATCTGGCCCGCCATGCTGCTCGCCGCCGAGCTGCCGTTGCCCCGCGCCGTGTGGGCGCACGGGTACGTGCAGTGGTCGGGCACCAAGATGAGCAAGACGGCGGGCACCGCCGTGACGTTGGGCGATGCGATCGAGCGCCACGGCGCCGACGCGCTGCGCTACTTCCTGCTGCGCGAGGTCGGCTTTGAAGGCGACGGCGATTTCACCTGGGAGCGCTTCGACGCCCGCTACACGTCGGAGCTCGCCGACACGCTCGGCAATCTCGTGTCGCGCGCCCTCACGATGATCGTGAACTACCGCGGCGCTGTTGTGCCGCCGGATCCCAAGAAATACGACACGGCTCTCGAGCGCGCCGCCCGCGCGACGCTCGCCGCATACCGGGACGCGATGGACGCCTATCGCGTGCAGGAAGGCGCGGCCCAGATCATCACGCTCGCCACCGCCGCCAATCGCTACGTCGAGGAGACGGCGCCCTGGAAGCTCGCCAAGGAAAAGCACGACGCCGAGCTCGACACCGTGCTCGCGAACCTCGCGCGCACGGTCGCGCGCCTCGCGGTGCTCGCGGCGCCCTTCATCCCCGCCAAGGCCGAGGCGATTTGGGACGTGCTGGGCGCCCCGCAGGCCCACGGGGACGTGACGCTCGCCGACCTCGCGGACCTCACCGCCGAGGGCTGGCGCGTGGCCAAGCCCGGCGTGCTCTTCCCCAAGCCTCCGCCGGCCAGACCAACGACCTGAGGCGGCGTGATGTGGCTCACGCCCCATGCATTGACGGGCCTCCACCGGCGGCCTATTTTGACCACCCATGCGTAAACCGGCGGAACGGCGTTGGACCGTGATGGTCGTGCCTCACGGCTCGGGTGTGTCCCGGGCCGTGGAATTGTCGCAGACCGTCGTGAAAGCCGTCGTCGGGATCTCGAGCGTGCTGGTCGTCCTCGTGCTGGTGCTCGGCGGCGCCGCCATCGCGCGCGGCGTGAACATCACGCGCAGCCGCGCGCTGGAGCACGAGAACCGCTTGCTCGCCGACGAGATCGGCCGGATGCGTGAGCGGCTCAACGGACTGCGCGACACGCTCAACAAGTTCAGCCAGCACGAAGAGGAGCTGCGGCTCCTGGCCGGTCTCACGCCCACCGATCCGTCGGTGCAGCAGGCCGGCATCGGCGGCCCGTCGGGCGCCTGGCCCGAGCGCGACAGCCTCGCCGCCACCGGGACGACCGGACAGCAGGCGCTGGCGGCGCGCATGGACGTGGACGGGCTGATCCGCCGCGCCGATCTCCTGGTCAAGTCGGTGAGCGAGGCGTACGACTCGCTGGCGAGCCATCAGACGCGCTTCGCGGCGACCCCGTCCATCATGCCGACCCGGGGCTGGCTCACGAGCGCCTTCGCGCGCGAGCGGGTGCATCCGATTCTCCACCTGGCGCGGCCGCACGAGGGCGTCGACGTGGCGG
Organism: Gemmatimonadota bacterium; assembly: GCA_041487875.1. GTDB lineage: Bacteria > Gemmatimonadota > Gemmatimonadetes > Gemmatimonadales > GWC2-71-9 > DATLWA01. The sequence continues at coordinate 16,024 of JBGPOE010000024.1, forward strand.
CTCCGATGGGCGCCGAGATCGAAGCGCCGGCTGCGGGCGTGGTGACCGACGTGCGGTGGGAAGACGGCGACGGCAACCTGCTCACGATCGATCACGGCTACGGCCTCGTCACGCGCTACGCGCACTGCTCCAGGATTCTCGTGGTGCGCGGCACGCGGGTGAAGCGCGGGCAGAAGATCGCGCTGGTCGGCTCGACCGGCCTCGCCACAGGACCGCACCTGCATTACGAAGTGTGGGTGAACGGCAAGCCCGTGGATCCCATCAAGTACGTTCTGCCGGACGCGATCGTCGACTGAGGTTTGTCCGGGTTTGGTGTCGCCTGCTTGACCCCGCTCCGCCCCACCCCCAAGCTTCTCACAACAGCCTCTCCCGGAGGCGTCAATGCGCGCCGCTCGCTCCCGTCTCGTGTGGTCGATCGCGACCGCACTGCTCGCCGGCTGCATCCATCCGCACCCTACGCCCACGAGCGACGTGGGGGCGGCCGATCGCATTGTCATCACGGAGGAGCAGATCGCGCGCTGCGGCGCATCCAACGCATGGGACGTGCTGAAGCGGCTCGCGCCGCAGTTCACATTTCGTGAGGACCGCAACGGCCAGCCCAGCGTGCTCGAGCGCCGCGGCCGCAGCAGCATCCTCCTGAGCGACGCCCCCCGCGTGTTCGTCGACGGCGCCGAGATGGTCGAGTTTCGGAACCTGATTCAGATTCCCGCCGACAACCTCCGCAGCATCGAAATCCTCGGCAGCATCGAAGGCACCACGCTGTACGGCTCCAACGCCGTGAGCGGCGTGATCCTGCTCCGCACCAAGAACGGGTCCTAGAAAAAAACCGACGGGGAGAGCGAGCGCCCTCCCCGTCGTGGTCTGCCGCGGATGCCCGCGGATCAGGGATTGCGGTCGATACACGCCGTGAACTTCGGGTTGTTGAGCTCGTCGATGGGGATCGGCAAGTTGACGTCGGTCCCGTACGTGAGGCCGTTCTTGAAATACGCGCCGGTGGGGAACGTAGTGCTGTCCGGCCGGCCGTACTGCCGCTCCAGCCGTCGCAGGTCGCTCAGCCGGTGGCTGGTGAGCCACAGCCAGTGCGCGCGTTCCGAAAACAGCATGTTCACTGCGGCGACCGGACCCACCGGAGCGGCGAGGGCCGCCAGCGGGGCGATCGCCGCCCCGTTCGCCAAGTAATAGCTCGGCGGCGCGGCCCGCAACGCATTGAGGATCGTGAGCATCCCGGCTGTGTCGCCACGCTGCAGCGCCGCCTCGGCATTGATCAAGCGCGCCTCGGCACCGGTGGCGACGGTCACGGACGCCTTCTCGTCGAGGTAGCGATTCTGATCCCACTGCAGCGTCGAGCCATCGAACCCCTTGTTGCCCGCGGGGCTGTTGAACGCCGGGTTGCGGGCGTCGGCCTGCGTCAGCCATTTGATGCCCACGCCGCCCTCACCATCCGCCACGCCGTAGCGCTTGAATTTCCGGATACCGTTGAAGATACCGTTCTGCTGGCGCGCCGAATTCAGATCGTGTTGGGTGACGTAGGAGAACGTGTTCGGGACCGCCGCGACGGTGACGACGGTGTCCGCCGCCGCGAAATTGCCTTCGTCCAGCAGCGCCCGCGCCATGCCGACGCGCGCGAGCTGAATCTGGGTCGCCCTGGCGGCGCCGCTTCCGGCCAGGGCGCTGGCGGCCGCGAGCGCGATCCGGAAGCGGGCGATGGCCGTGTCGTACACCTGCTGCGTGGGCAGCGGGTCGCCATACACGAACGATCCGTCGTCCAACACATTGCTGAACGTGAGGCCGGAGCAGTAGTTCTCCGCGAAGAACACGTACGTGTAGGCGTTGAGGTTCAGCATTTCCGCCAACCCGACGTTCGTCGTCGTGTCGGAGAACAGGCGGAACCGCGCCGCGGCCACATCGGCCGAGCGCCGCGCGCGGTGCAGATTCCGGAACACCACGGCCAGGGTGCCGCTTTCGGGCTGCGAGCGTCGCGCGTCCGAGAACACCCGGTCCGGGAACGTCTCCGTGTTGATCAGCTCGTCCGACAGCATCCCGCTCAACAGGACCTGACCTTCCGTGCTGCCGCCCGACCCTTGCGCCCCGGATCCCGTGTAGGCGATCGCGAAGTCGCCCAGGGCGCCCGCGCGAATGGTGGGAAGTGCTTGGACGTTGCTGATGCTTCCCGGCGTCACGATGTCGGGATTGGTGACGTCCAGGATGTGGCAGGCCGGAGCCAGCGCTGCGACAGCCACAAGCAGCGCGAGCTCCCGCCCGGCCCGGTCGAACACGCGGGCGAGGGCGGCGGCGAAACGACTGCGAAAGTGCATCATCAGAGTGCCCTCGCCGGTTAGAAGGTGACGTTGACGCGGCCGATGAAATAGCGCACCGGCGGCTGGGTCAAGAAGTCGGCGGTGATGAAATTGCTCTGGCCCGCCTCGTTGAGCTCGGGGTCGATTCCTTTGTACTTGGTCCAGGTCGCGAGGTTACGGCCGGCGATGCTGAAGCTCAGCTCCCTGGCGCCGAACCGCTGCGCCCACGCATCGGGCGCGAAGTAGGTGATCGACACCTCACGCAGCTTGGTGAAGCTGCCGTCCTCGATGTAGCCCGCCTGCGTGCCCTTCAGATTGCCGGCCGCAGCGGCCTGGTCGGCGAGGGGCGCCGTCTTGTCGTTGATGCCGCGGCAGTTCGCCAGGCCGCAGCGGAACTGCTCGGTCGAGTTGAACAGCTTGTTGCCGAAGCGGCCGTCCAGCAGCGCGTACAGCCGCAGGTGGGCGCGCAGCGTTACGTCGAGCGCCAGCGTGCCGCCGTGGTCGGGGAACGGCTGCCCCAGGAACACGGGCGCCGACCCGAGCTTCACCTCGCTCGTGTCGATGATGCCGTCGGCGTTCGCGTCACTGAAGGTGTAGGGCACCATGAAGTAGCTGCCCAGCGCGAATCCCCGCTGGAAGCGCTGCGACGCGCCGCCCAGGCCAAAGATGATCGGGCTGATGCCTGTGCCGAGCTCGACCAGGCGGTTGCGGTTGCCCCACGCGGTTGCCGTGACGTTCACGCTCACCTCGTGGGTGGTGAGCGCCCGCCAGCTCGAGCTGATCTCGACGCCCTTGTTGCTCACCCGGCCGAGGTTCTCGAACCGCGTGGTGGGGCCGCCCAGCGATGGCGCCAGCGTGCGCGCAATGAGGGCGTCCCTGGAAGCTTTGTTGTAATACGCGAAGTCGAGGTGCACCGCCTCCGACAGAACGTCCGCCTCGAAGCCCAACTCCGTTTCGTGCGTAGTCTCGGGCTTGAGGTTGGGGTTGCCGAGGCTCGCGATCGTGATGCCGGGAATATCGGTCGCCCCGACCAGCCACGGCGCGCCGTTGAAGAACTGGAGGGCGTCCGTCACGCCGGGCCGCACGCCCGACTCGCCCCACGCCGCGCGCAGGCGCAGCGTGCTGAGCTTCGCGGTCTTCGGGAAGAACGGCTCTTCCGAAATCACCCACGAGCCCGCGACCTTCGGATACAAAATGCTGCCGAATTTCACACCGAAGGCGGTGTTCTTGTCATCGCGCACCGCGCCGGTGATGTACACGCGGTCGTTGTAGGCAAGCCGTTCCTCCGCATAGCGGCCCAGCGTCACCACCGGGGCGGTCTGCTCGCTCACCGTCGGCAAGACGCCGCCGGCGAGGGAGTTCGTGCCCGCGGTCAACGTCTGGGTCGACGCCGTCACGCCGTGCAGCACGTTCTTGAAGTACTGCAGACCGACCGTCGTCTGCGACTTGATCTGCGGCGTCAGGACGAAAGCCGCCGTCGCATCGAAATTCGTCGTCCAGTTGTAGAGCTGGAACGGATTCGCGTTGCGGCTGCCGGCGTTCGCGTTGGAGCTGAACGAGGCCGGAATGTTGCCGGGCAGGATGGAGTTCTCGTCGTAGCGGCTGGTGAAGTCGACGCCGGCGACGCCGTGCATGGTCAGCCATTCCGCGGGCCGGTAATTCACCTGACCGCTACCGGTGAAGCGGTCGATCGTCTGGAACGTCCGCACCGTGAAACTCTGCGACGGCAGGAGGAATCCAAAACCGCTGTTGATCGTGTCGGCCCGGCCCAGGTAGCCGCTCGACAGCACACCGAACGAGTTGTTGTCGTTCTGGGGCAAGCGCAGCTTACCCGAGGTGTACGCGGCGTGCGCCGAGAAGTCCACCTTCGCGCTCGCCTGCTGGTGCAGGTTCGCCAAGACGCTGATCTGGCGGTTCGTGTTGATCGGGTACACACCCAGCTCGTTGCTGTAGTGGCTGGAGACGTAATACGTCGTCTGCTCGGTCCCGCCGGAGGCCGACAGGCCGTACTCTTGGCGTGAGCCGTTCCGGAACGGGCTGTTCGTCTCGAGCGGGTTGAACTGCCGCACCGAGTCCTGCGTGCATGGGCTCACGGGGCGCACGGTGGTAACGAGCGTGCAGGTCGGGTTATTCGCGTGGGTCGCCAGCCACGTGGAGTCGAGGTCGATGCCCCGATAATTGGTCGGGTAGGTGTAATTGTCCGTGATCGTGCCGCCGGAGGCGTACGCTTCCCACCGCGTGGGCCCCGGCTTGCCCTGCCGGGTGCGGAATGAGATCACGCCGTTCGCGGCGTCCGTGCCGAACAGGGCGCCCGCCGACGGACCGCCCGCGACCTCCACCGCCTCGACGTCGTTCGGATTGAGGTCGTTCAAGCGCGAGGGCACCTGCCCACCGACGCCGATCGAGCTCGAGCTGGCGCCGTTCTCGACCCGGATGCCGTCCACGTACAGCACCGGCTCGTTGGACAGCGACAAGCTGTTCGATCCGCGGATACGCGTGCGCGTGCCGGAGCCCGTGGTCCCACCGGCTTCCTGCACGACCATTCCCGGCGCTCGGGAGTTGAGCATGTCCGCCATGTTCGTGACGGGCGCCTTCGACACCACGGCCGCGGCATCCACCGTGTGGATCGCGTTGCCCTGCTCGCGCTGCATCTGCGGCCCCGTCGCCGTCACCACCACCGCGTCGAGCCCGATGGGCGCGAACAGCAGCGCGAAGTCCACTGTCGCGGGGGCACCCGGCTGCGCGGTCACCGTCTTGACCTGCGCCTTGTAGCCGATAAAGGCCACCCGCACCGTGACCGCGCCGGGCGGCACGTTGTCGAAGTGGAAACGCCCCTGCTGATCCGTGAGCGTGCGCAGCGTCGTGCCGCCCACGAACACCTGCGCAGCCACGATCGGCTGCCGCGATGTCGAATCGGTCACGCGCCCGCTCACCGCCGTCTGTTGCGCCAGCGCCGAACCTGCGCCGACCAACAGCCCGACCAGTGCCAGGGCGCCGACCCGCTGTCGAATGTTTACACGTTCCATGTGACCCTCACACCTGAGAAGTAAGGGATGCGTTGACGGCTCGAACGATGCAGCGCGAACGCAACCGGACGACGCCGGTTTACCGCCGAGTACATCGCGGGGAACGACAATGTCGGAACGGACTCCCACTGCGGCGGACGAAGTAGCTGGCCATATCGTACCCTCCTTTGGAGCTATTTTGCGCCTCGGCGCGCAACCTCGCAAGGGCGGTAGTGCGGGCGCCGGGCCTGGGCCGTGTCAGGAATCGATGAAGCGAAACGGGGCACGGATCTTCATCCATGCCCCGTTTCCAATTGATGCGCCGGCCGGCGTGACTACTTGGAGAAGTCCACCCGCGGCGGCTGGGCCGCGTCGGGGCTCGTCAGGTCGAAGTACGCGCGCGCCTTTTTCCCGATCAGCTTGGCGGTCAGGACCTGGGGGAAGCGCCGGATGTAGGCGTTATAGCGATTCACCGTTTCGTTGTAATCCTGGCGGGCCACCGCGATGCGGTTCTCCGTACCCTCGAGCTGATCCTGAAGGGCGCGGAAATTCTCATTCGACTTGAGCTGCGGGTAGTTCTCCGCGATGGCGATGAGCCGTCCCAACGGCGCCGTCAGCGCTCGGTTGGCGTCGGCCATCTGCTGCAGATCCCCCGACTGCACGGCACCCGCCAGCTTGGCCCGGGCGTCGGCCACGGCGATGAAGATGGTCTGCTCCTGCTTGGCGTAGCCCTTGACCGTCTCCACCAGGTTGGGAATCAGGTCGGCGCGCCGCTGCAGCTGCACCTTGATCTGCGATTCGGCGGCGTTGACCTGCTCGTCGTAGGTCTGGATGGTGTTGTAGCCGCACCCGGCCGCGAGCACCACCGCGCCGAGCACGAGAAACCGCGTGAGCGCTTTCATGAGTCTCCCTGTGTGAGTCGCTTCAGCCCAGTCTATCCACGAACTCCGCCGTCCGCGCCAGCGCTGCGAGATACCCCACCGCGCGGGGGTCCCGCTCCGCGAGCCGCAACCGCGGCCCGCCCTGCGCGTGCGCCAGAAACACGTCGAGCGCCGCGCCCGGGAAGCCGATCGCGGCGGCGGCGGCGCGCACCAGCGCGTCGGGGGCGGCGGGCGCCTCCCGGCCGGTGAGTCGCAGCACAGCGCGCAGCATCGTGAACACACCGCCCACGCTCGCCGCGAACGCCGCGGAGAGGCGCGCCGGATCGCGCGCGAACGCCGCGTACGCCTGCCGCAGCCGCACCAGCTTGCCGCGCAGCTCGTGCTCCAACTGGCGCCGCACGTCCGCCGGCCGCACCGTCAGTCCGTCCCATGGATTTCCCCCGGCGAGCACCCGGTGCCCCGCGCGCATGTCTTCGTACTCGACCGCGAACACGTCGGCCGAGTCGCGCCATTCCGCGCGCGTGAAGACGAGCGGCGCCGGGTGGCCCGCCTTGAGCCAGGGGCCCAGCGGCTGCTCCAGCGCGCGGAACAGCGCATCGTCCGCGCGATCGCAGATCAACAGCGTATTCACGTCCGATCGGCCCGCCACGTGGCCGCCGCGGGCCGCCGAGCCGTACAGCACGAGCGACACCAGCCGCTCGCCCAGCGCCTCGGCCACGCCCCGACCCAACTCTTCCACGGTCATCTGCGCCATCCGCTAGAACCTCCCGCCGGCGCCGCCGCCGGAGAATCCGCCGCCGCCGCCAAAACCGCCGAACCCGCCCGAGAACCCCCCGCCCCCACCGCCGCCGCCCCACCCGCCACCACCCCAGAAGAAAGGCCCTACGCCCCAGCGCCGCCGGCCGCGCAGCCGCGATACGAGCAAGATGACGAGAATGAACAGCAGCGGCAGAGGGATCGGGAAGCGCGGCGAGCCCTGGTCGGGCACGGGCGCGGGCGCGCCGGTGATGGTGACGTGGAACTCATCGGCGATCGCGCGTATAACCAAGCCGGTGCCGGTCTCGAGACCGCCGCTATAGTCCTCCCGCGACAGCGCGGGCAGCATCGCATCGCGGATTCGGCCCACGCGCGCATCTGTGAGGAACCCCTCAGCGCCGCGGCCGGTAGCGATGAACACGTCGCCCGTGCCGGGCTGATGGTTCTTGCGGGGCACGAGCAGAATGACGACCCCGAGATTCTTGGCGGAGTCGCCCGCCTCGCCCATACCGCCCAACTTCCACTCGCGCCCGATCTGCAGCGCGACGTCGGCGGCCGTGCGGCCACCGAGGTCGGAAAGCGTCACCACCGTGACGTCGGCGCCGGTCTCTTGGTGCAGCTCGGTGATGAGCGCGGTCATGCGCGCCGCGGCGTCGGCATCGAGCACGCCGGCGAAGTCGTTGACGTAGCCGCGCGGTGCGGGGATCTGCAGCTGGAGCAGGAGCGCCAGTGCGGCGTGGAGGGCGACGGTCATGGCCGGTGGCTGTACGGGTGGCCATGCCGGGTAGTGTCAGTCATGCCCTAAACGTAACAGCGCCCCGAGGCTGGTGCCCCGGGGCGCTGGATCCCTCTCCAGATCAAGGTCAGCTCACGGACAGCCGGTGACGCCCAAGCCCTTGCTTGAGCCGCTCGAGAGAATCACCGCAGCGGGGAGCGCGCCCGCATTCTGCCGCGGCGCCAGCCGCACCTGCACCTTGTCATAATCACAGTAGAACGTCGCACTCTGCGCGACGGCACGGATCGCCGCCTGAGTGATCTCGGGGCCCGCGAGCGGCGCGGTCTGCCGCGTGTCCGCGTCATCCAGCGACTGCAGCCCGGGGTACGGCGTGAGCAAGGAACCGATGTTGTACTTCTTCGTGGCATCGGACGAATTGAACAGCCACGCCTCGTACACATAGCCCACGGGCGGCCGCGCCAACCGCACCACGTCCTCCCGCAGCTCGGTGCCGAAGACTCCGCCCGTGCCGCTGCCGGCCGCGCCGAACAGCACCGGACTCGTGCCTTTGTTGAACGAGCCGAATGCGAGGCTCCCGCTCAAGCTCGCCGATTGCCCGGCGAACTTGAACACCGAGGTGGTCCAGATCGGCTGGCTGGCGGGCAGCGTCGTGTTGCCGCTGCTCGCGCCGATGGCGAGCGTCGCGGCGCTCCAGTTGATCGCGGCATAGGGCGCCATGTCGATCACGACCGTGGCGCCGGTCGTAACCCCAGCGACGGTATTGAACCCCGTGACGCCGTTGGCAGTGTCGACCGCCGTGGCCCCGTTCAGCCGGATGACGCGGCCGGTCACGACCTGCGCCGTGTCAGTGCCCGAGCGGAGCAGGAAGACCTGGTAGGCGCCCGTGCTGAGCGGTTCGAGGACATTAAACGTGAGCCGCATGGTATCAGGCCGCGACACGCCCCCGGGCCGCGTGGCGAGCTGCGTCGAGGTGAGCGCGGCCGCCGGCACCGGGGCGAAGCTGTTGTTGATCACCTGGCCGGTGGTGGTGAGCAACGGGCCGATCTGCTGGCGGTACACCGGCTTGGTGTAGTCCGGTGTGCTGTCCGCCTTCGCGACCCAGATCACGAAGAAGTTGTACTGCTTGGTGTTCATCGACAGGTCGTTCGACGGCACCGGGCTCGCGGGGCTGCCCACGCCGTTGAACCATACGCCGTTGGTGTCGCAGGCGGTCATGTCGATATCGACGGACCCGGAGCGGGTCGTGTCGCTGCCCAGCAGCATCGGATTGGCGCCCGCGACGGGCTGCGCGATCGACGCCGACCCGCAGGCAACGAACGCGTCGCGCGCTTTGCGGCCGGCCGGATTGAAGTCGCCTGCCATGAAAACGAGCGAGTCGGGCGTGGTGACGGTGCCGGTCTGGAGGATCTCCGATTGGTCGAAGGCGCCGCGGGCTTGCACGGCGTAGCGCACCAGACCGGTAATGTAGCGGGTGCTCGCGACGGCACCGGTGAAGTCGTGCCAGAACTCCCAGAATGTGTTGCCGGTGCCGTTGCCGGGATGGCCCCCCGGCACGATGTACGCCGTCGCCGTGCCGCAACCCGCGTCCTGGATCGTCACCGGTGTCACGATCGCAGGCAGATAGCGATTGGGTGGGACGTACGTCGCGACGGCCGCCGCCGTGCCAGGCTCGTAAATCAGCGGCGTGGTGCCGTAGCACGGACCGTTGGGTGGTTCCCGCACGAACGTGGCGGGGTTCGCGCTCGCCCGACCAAATGCGTCATAAGCCGACGTGTCGAACGAGGACAGGATGAACCGGTTCACCGCCCGCGTGCCGTTGGGCAATCCGGCGGCGGCAGGAGCCAAATTGATCGCCACGATCGTGTTGGACCCGTCCCGGGTGATGACGTCGACCACGTCGTTGTGCGCGCACGCTCCGGCGAGGGCCACAACCGCCGCGAGGCGAGAAGCACGAGTCAGTCGCATAGCGAAGCGCTCCTCCCGGTTACCGGGTGCCGCCGCTGGCGGGCGTGAAGGTGAAACCGAGTGCCAACCGCATGTTGTGAATCAGGCTCGGCTTGGACCAGGTGATCCCCGTCGGGTTGTCCTCGGGGAACACGGTGTTCTGATAGGCCGGCTGGGTCGGATTGAGCACGTCGCGGTTCCAGTCTTTCCACAGGAAGTCGACCGCTTCGAGCTGCACGCCCACATTGTTGCCGACCGTGTAGCGCAGCCCCGCCCCGGCGACGAACTCCATACCGTTCACCGTCTTGACCGAATTTTCCTGCTGCACATCCTCGTACACAGAGTGACGGCCCAGGCCGAGCCGGACATAGGGCGCGAACTTCGGCAGGACGGGCACTCCCACTTCGGCCGAGAGTCCGTAGGACAGCACCACAACGCGCTGCGTGATGGCGAATAGCTGGTACTTGCCCGCGGTCTGGATCAGCGCGTAGGGGAAGTAGTCCGGACTCGTCGACGGCCGCGACGTCTCGAGATAGAAGCCGGCGTGTAGGTTGGGCCGGAACTGATACAACGCCGACAGGCCGGCCGACGCCCACAGCTTCGAGATGCCGGAGGTGGTGGAAGACAAGGCCGACGTGCGGTCGAAACGGATCACGCCGAACGAGGGCGTGATCCGGAACCGCGCGGTGCTCTGGGCGGCCCCGGTGGCGGCCCCCAGCACGAGGCCAGCGGCCAGCGTGATACCAAGCTTGCTCATGGGCCTATCCCCTCCGGCCTAGAAGCCGATCTCGAGTGAGAAGACCTGAACGTTCTTCAAGTCGTTCATGCCAGTGTACGCATAATCGAACGCCACTTTGCGGCCGCCGCCCATCGGCACGCGCACGCCGCCGCCGAACGAGGCGCCGAATCCGAAGCTGCGGAAGTCGGCTTGCTTCTCGTTGACCCAGCGCTTGCCGGCGCGCAGGAACACCATGTCGCGATACGAGTACTGCGCCGCGATAATCATTTGGACGTCGGTGTCGATCGCGTCGTTGGCCTCGAGCACCGCGTACAGATTGTGGTGCGGGTTGGCCGCGAGCAGCGCATCACTCGCGCCGAGCAGGTCCGTGCGCACGCTGAACCGGAATAGCGTGGGCAGCTGGATGTCGGCCGTCGCGAACTCGATCGGCGTGGCGCCGGGGCGGAAGTCGTTGACGATGAACCGCTGGATGGCGGGGCCCCGGAACCGCGACGACGAGCCCAGGTTCGACATCGTGGCCGCGATGTGCGTCCCATAGAGTCCGGTGCGGAACTTCGTGCCGATGTCGAGGCCGAAATAGTTCGCATGGGCGTTGTCGATGCCCTCCGTCACGAATTTGGCCCCGATGCCCACGCCGAGCCGGTCGGTGAGCCGCCGGGCGTAGTACAGGCCGGCGGACGTCGCGGTGTAGGTAAACGTCTGACCGAAGGCGGGGTCGCCGCCGTCGGGGAACGTCTCCGTCGTGCGCGGGATGTCGCCGCTCGAGAGCTGCGTGAGCGCGATGCCGAACGCGCCGCTGCCGCCCGCAGGCATCACGCCGCCCACGAACGTGTGTTTGAGCCCGCCGCTGCCATACAGGTTGGCGATGCTCACCGCCGCGATCGGCCCTTCCGCCTCCGCGATGCCCGCGGGGTTCCAGTACAGCGCGGTGGCTCCTTCGGCGATGGAGGTGTAGGCGCCGGCCATCGCCAGCCCGCGCGCGCCCACGCCGATTTCCAGGAAATTGGCCCCCCGCGTTCCGACGCGGGTCGTGGGATTCTGCGGATCGGGGACCAGCACGGAGCCCGTGCCCTGAGCCAGGGCGAGGGCGGGTGCGAGCGCCAGGAGAGCCGCAGCGAGAATGGAGAAAGAGCGTCGCATGGTCGTTCCTCCTAGCGAATCACGACGAATTTGTTGATGCGCGACCCCACCGGCCGCCCGTTGGCGTCTTCGGCGGTGATGACGTACAGATACAGCCCCGCCCCGAGCGAGTTGCCCTCGCGCGTGCGCATGTTCCACGTCAGATCACCGTCGGCCCCCAGGTCGGCCTCGGTCCAGCGGATCTGCTGCACGAACTGGCCCGCCACCGTGTACATGCGGATCACGCCGCGCGGCGGCAGGTGGGTGAACATCATGCGCTGGCCGCGCTCGCCGTCCGGCCCGTATTGCGACAGCATCACGAACGGGTTAGGCACGGTGCGCACTTCCGCCAGCGCGCCGGCCACCGTGAGCGGCAGAGCCGTCAGCCGCGTACCGCGCAGCGGCGGCACCGCGAGCAGCGTGAACTGGCTCGCCGACGTCACCGGCGTGTAGTACGTGAATGCGTCCACCTGCCCGGGTGTCTCACCCAGGTAGACCGTCAGCTCCGGCGCGCCGCGCGTTCCCGCATATACCGGGTTGCACGACAGCCGGACGTACTTGACCTGGTTGCAGGCGATGCGCGCCTTGCTGAAGCTCGCCGTCTGCGCGCCGGTGCCGCCGACGCCCAAGCGCTCAATCGCGACCAGCAGATCGCCCGGCACCCACACGTTGCCGGGCACGTTCACGCGGATCGTGTCCGCGCCGAAGCCCACCAGCACGGTCCGGTTGAGCGTGTTCCGCTTCAGGATGGCGAGCAGCACGGGACGGTTGTACGTCGCGTTCTGCACGCTGAACGGCAGGTTGATGACGGCCAGCGAATCCTTGGTGATGATGCCGCCCAGGACCGCCTGCACCGCCGTCGCCGCCGAGTCGGTCGCCACGGTCTGGGACACCGCCGCGCGGCTCGTGAGCGACGCGGCGATCCCGTTGGCCGTGCCCGTGGGATCGGCGAAGTTGAGCCGGAACGGCTCCCCCGGCCCGTACGGCGCCGCGCCCCAGGTGATGCGGTACGTGCCGTTTGCCTGGTCGCCCGTGCCCGCGACGTTCGCCACCGCCGAATCCGGCAGCCACGACACGGTCGGCACCACCAGCGGCTTCGTCACGGACCCGTCGGCGTTGTAGAACACTTCCCCCGCGACCTTGTCCGCCAGGGTCTTGTCGAGACTGACGTCAAAGTCCGGGTAGTTGGCGTTCGAGTGGAACGACCCCGGGGTGGTGCTCGTCCCGGTCAGCGTGTTGCTGAGCAGGACGGCGTTCGTGTCCCTGCCCCCCACGTGCCGGTACAGCGCCAGCACCGGCCCGCTCCCCATCGTCGCTGTCAGGCTCGTGCGCGAGTGGTTGCGCGGGTTGCCGGCGACGGTGTCGATCCAGGTCGAGTCGACCACGGCCCCACCGTAGCTGGCCCCCGACAGCGTCAGGCCGCCGAAGTTGCCGCCATTCACGGTGAGCGTGCTGCCTTGGCTCGCCGGCACGCGCAGCACCAGGCTCGTGTGAATCGAGTCGAGCGTGGCGGCCGTGCGGTACTCGCGGCGCGTGACGTGCGCGCTGTCGGCGATCTTCACCCGGAACGTGTCCGCCGCGAGTGAATCCGCCGTGATGAAGGCGCCGATGCGCGAGCTGGGCATGACGCCGAGGCTGTCCAGCATCACGAGCTTGGAATGCGACGCGCCGGCCTGCATCGAGAGCGGGATGTAGGCGCGCGCCACGTTGACGTTGCCGGTGGACGCACTCAGGGCGTCGAACAGCGACGGCGCGAGACTCAACGTTTCCACCCGGCAGTTTTTGGCGCAGACCGTGTCCGTCCCGATCACGGTCACCGAGTCGCCGTTGAGAATCGTGAACACGGCGCCGCGCGTTTGCCCGATCAGGTTGTACGTGTAGGTCTTGCCCGCCAGGATGTTGCGGTCCACATACGACGTCGGCATCGGTGACGTCGGCGTCACATCATCGGCCTTATAGGTCGCCAGCGGCAGCCAGCCGAGGTCGGCGAACTCACCCCCCGTGGCCGGATTACCGGTCACGCAATCGTTTTGCTGCGTCCACACGCCGCCGTCGTTGCACGACTTGAAGACGTACAGTGCCTTGAAGTTGTGCGTGCTGAGGAACAGCAGCGTGTCGTCGAGCCACGGATTCAGCTGGCGGATGCGCGTCAGCGGAGCGTTGGTCCCCGCGGTGGCGGCTTCCATGTCAGCGTACTGTTTCGCCAGGAATGCGTCGGTCCATACGGTCGCGAAGCACGCATCGTCCCAGGTGACGTCGATCTGGGTGCCTTCGGCCGCCACGCCGCGGGTGACGCCGGTGACGTGGCACGGCGGCGCGGGATTCGGCGTGAGGAAGAAGTTCATGTAGTTGTCGATCGCGTTCGCCACCTGCGCTTCGAAGCCGGACGAGTCGTCGCTCTGGCCGGTGGTGATCGCGAAGACGAACGACGTGGTGTCGCCCGCGTTGAGCTTGATCGGCCCGATGCCCAAGGTCGAGCCCACGTTCGAATAGGCGGCGTACTTCCCGTTCGGGAACGTGTCGCCCCACACCTTGACGCAGCCGTTGATGGCGCAGCTGTCGAGATACAGGGTGTCCGGCGTGCCGTCGTGGTTGTAGTCCCAGTTCCCGGGCGGGATCCAGCGGTTGAAGCCGGTGCCGGCCATCGGGTTGACGCCCGGGGTCCAGCGCTGATTGTCGAAGTTCCAGTTGCGGAATGTGTGCCAGTACACCTGCGGCGTCAGCCCCGACGGCGCGCGCGTACCGAACACGTTCGCCTCAGTGGAGGACATCATCCCGAACATCCGCTGCTCGTGGTCCGGCGTGGTGGCCGGATTGGTGGCGTAGCTGTTGCGCGCGCAGGCGCGGAAGCCGCACAGGTGCCCGTGGTTGAACGTGATGGTGTCGCCCGCGTGGACGTTAGCCGGATTATAGAACGGGCTCCCCACCTTGCTGAACCACTTGTTGCGCAGGTCGCCGATGGGCGACTTCAGCACGATCATCGCGGCGGCGCCGTAGTGGAAGCCGAGGGTGATGCCGACGGCGCCCCAGGCGCCCGCGGTGCAGGTCAGGTCCACCACCTCACGCGCGACGGCGCAGGGCTTCAACGGCCCCGTCTGGATGATCCACGCGCCGCGCGAGGGATCTTGATAATTGATCTGCTGCTGGCGCTGGTCGCCGCCGTACCAGCCGTTGTTGAGGTTGACGTACAGCGAGTCGTAATCGAGCGCCACGCCGTACACCTTCTGCGAGTTGTTGACCAGGACCGCCTGGTAGTAGGCGATTTCCTTGAGCGATGGCAGCTGGAAGGAGAACGCGTCGATGCGCATGTCGATCCCCAGCGGCCAGCCGGGCTTGGTGGGGGCACCGGAACAGCCGCCCGGGACGATCTGGCTCGTCGCCGGGATCACGTTGCCGTACGTGCGGTAGATGCTCGAGCCGCACAGCACCTCGGCCGTGTGATCGCTCTCGTATCCGTAGGCGACGAAGTTGCCGATCGGCTTGTCGGTACCCGACGCGGCGATCTCAGCGTCGGAGACCTTCCAGAAATCGAACGCGAAGTTCGTGGGGTCCGCGTTGAAGCGGTTGACGAACACGTCCTGCGTGATCGCGCGCGCGCCCTTGAACCCCTCGCTGCCCCAGGTGGCCGGGCAGTCCGAGCCCGCCAGCAGCGGCAAACCGGCGCCGAAGGCGTTCGAGTGATCGAGACAGCTCTTGTCACTGGTGGACGACACACCGGCGTGATGGAGGCCCAGCGAGTTGTCCGCCGCATCCGCCAGGTCCGTGTTGGCGGACTGGTACGTGACTACCGTATAGCCACCGCCCACGGCGTTGGCGAGCGACGGCACCTTGGCCTTGGCGCTGTCCCACGTGGTCACGGTCGTGCCCCAATCCAGCTCGAGACCGCTGCCCTCGGGGTTGATGGCGACCAGCCCGTCCTTCATCACCTGGAAGAATGGCAGGCAGTTGAACGACGCGATCCCGGCGTTTTCCACGCACTGGCGGTTGAAGAATCCGACGCTCTTGAGCTCAGAGACGGCGTAGTCCTTGGACCCGCCGAGCGGGCGCACGCGCCGGGTGGGTGTGCCGTCGGGCCCGGCGGGCCGACCCGGCACGTTGGCCTGGGCGGCGAGCGTGCGCGCCGCGGGCAACTGCAACGCCGCGGCGAACGCCACAACCGTGCACCGAATGAACAGACTCAATTTGCGTTCCATGTTACCGATCCCCTCGGGTCTGGAGACTAAGGGACGGGTGCGGCGCCGCCCGCAGGCGGCGCCGCGTCCGTCGCCACTCGCTCAGAAGGACACGCGCACTCCGGCCTGAATCGACCGGCGGGCCCCGAAATACTCCGGGTGGTTCAGGTACGTGCTGCTCACCGCGTCGGCGGCAATCGCGTTGCCTTCGCGGTTGCGGTTGATATCCACCGTGCCGACCGTGCACTGGCCGGTCGTCGTGAACACCTGGATGCAGTTCTTGCGATCCGTCAGGTTCAGCACCTGCAGCGTGAGACCGTAGCGCAGGTTCGAGATCGTGAAGTCCTTGGAGAACTGCCAGTCGATTTGATAGGTCGACGGCCCACGCCCGGAGTTGCGAACGAGCGTCGCCAGTCCAAAGCCCGAGAAGTTGAGCGTCGGCGTGTAGGGCAGTCCGCTCTCCGCGCGGAACACGAGGCTCGACGACACGTCTTTCAGGATGCGGCCCATGAGCGTGTTCTGCACGTCGTGGCCGGCCTGGAAGATCAGCGCCGTGTTGAAGACGTGGGGCTGGTCGATGTCCGACACGCCCTCGGTCGTGAGCGTCGGGTCGCCCTGCGCAATCTGGCGCTGGACTTCCTTCTCGGGATCCGCGGCGTTGGTGCGCGCCTCGGAGTACGAATAATTGATGTCGAAGCCCCAGTGGTTGGAGACGCGCCGCCGCAGCTGCACCTCGACGCCGCGGACCGTCTGGAAGTCCTGGTTCACGAGAATGCGGTAGGACGGCGTATTGTCCTGCGCGTATGTGGCGCCCGGGTCGAACACCTGCACGCCGTTGATCAGGCCGCCGGTGCGGAAGCCCGTGAGGCCCAACTGATCCTTGCTGAACAGCGTCACGCCCATGGCATAGTCGTGGCCCAGTTCGGCCGCGTACCCGATCTCGTAGCTGGTCGCCTGCTCGGTGAGCAGGTTGGAGTTGCCGATGTAGGACGGCGTGCCGCCGCCTGGGGTCCGCAGGGTCGGCCCGTTGACCGTACCCTCGGCCGGCGTCCCGATGCCCGTCGAGATGAACAGGTTGTTGAGCAGCGGGTTCTGGGTGTAGCGGCCGAAGTTGAAGTACAGCGAGCTGCCGGCCGAGAGCGGGAAGTTCACGCCGATGCGCGGCGAGAACTGACGGCGCTTCTTGGACGACGCGAAGTCGTCGGCGGACGCGATGCGCGCCGCGGAATCGAGCACCGCCGCGCTGGCCTGGCCCGTGATGGGATCGACGCAGTTCAGTCCCAGGCTGGCCCACGCCGGGTTGGCGCTCACCACCTGGTTGCTCGACGTGTTGGTGTTGGGGTCGTAGACCCGGACCGACTTGTTCTGCCAGGCCGACGGATCGGCGCACACGTTGGCCGCGGTGGTGCCGTTGGTGGGGTCGAGCGGGTTGGCCCAGAACCGGCCACCGGCCGAGCCCAGGTCGAACCGCGCGCCCAGCTTAATGACCAGGAAGTCGTACTCGATGCGGTCCTGGACGTACAGCGACGCATCCCACGGCTTGGCGGCGTAGTGCTGCGGGTACTTGATGACGTTGTTGACGCCGATGTTCTCGATCAGGTTGAGCGACACGTCGTGGCTCAACAACATCACCCCGCCCTGCAGGTTGTGATGGTCGCTCACCTGCGACTCGATGTCGGCCCGGCCTTCCCAGCTCTTCAGGTTTTCACCGCCGTAGAAGTAGTCCGTACCGCACGTCGGGTGGATCGTGCACGTGCCGGCGAGCGGCGAGATGAACTGGTCGTCGGTGAAGTTGGGGTCGCCGAAGTTGTCCTTGAGGCAGACGCCCTGGAAATAGTTGCAGGTGGTGCGGTCGAGACTGAAGCGGCCCAGCGCCACCTTGTAGCTGGTGCGGCCCGCGACGTAGTCGAGGCGGCCGACGTACAGCTGACGCCCGGCGTTGACCGAGCCCTCCACCACCTTCTGGAAGTCGAACGGCGCCACGCGCGAGCCCCAGCGGTTGCCGATGATGGCGACCGTGTCGGCGTAGTTGTTGATGACAGGCGAGGCGAGCGGGTCGCCATAGGTCGGCAGATACGTGAAGTCGAACGGCTGGCGCTGCTGCTGCTGGTTGACGACCGACAGCCCGAGCTTGAGGTTCGGCTTGAACACATAGGTGAGCTTGCCGAACACGTCGCGCAGGTTGTTGTAGCCGAAGGCGCGCCATCCGGGCCACATGTCCGTGAAGTTCGGGCCCAGGAACGGCGTCGCGTTGTCCGTGTTCACCGCGCTGGGGTCGGCCACCTGGTTGTCGAACTGCAGGACCTGGTCGGCGGAGCGCTGCTGCCGGCCCGACACCATGAACCGCAGCTTATTGCTCGTCCCCGGGACGGGGCCCGACAGGAAGCCGTCGAACAGGTTGTAGCCCAGCAGCTCGTCCTGCCTGCTGCCGAGCCAGCCGCCCACCGCCGACGTCTGGTAGCGCACGGAGCCGGCCAGATCGGTGCTGCCGTCGCGCGTCGCGACGTTGATGATGCCCGACAGCGCGTTGCCGTACTGCGGCTCCATGCCGCCCTTGATGAAGTCGAGCTGCTGCACCGCCTCAGGCGTGAGCGAAATGGCGGGGCCGCCGTAGATCCAGTTGTTCACGGGGATCCCGTCGATCATCGTCACCGTTTCGCCGGCGCGGCCGCCGCGGATGCGGATCGGGTTCGTCACTTCGCGGCGCGACTCGCTGAACGAAATGATGTCGGTGTTGTTGGGCACCTGGAGGAAGCCTTGCTGCAGCCTGAGGGCGCCCTCGATGCTCACCACCGGCAGCGAGCGGATCACATCGCCCGAGATGCCGATCGTACTGCTCGACACGCCCGGCTGCACCAGCGGTGTCGCATCCGCCTCGACCGTCACCGCCTGCAGCTGCACGCCCTGCGCGGCGGTGAGCGAGAAATCCTGCTCGCGCGTGACGTCGATCGAGACGTTCACGTTGCGTGCGGACACCGTCTGATAGCCGATGCGGCGCGCCACCACGGTGTACACGCCGGGCGGCACGCTGATCAGGAAGAACCGGCCGTTCGAGGCGCTGTAGGCCGTGAGGCCCGAGCCCTCGATGAAGATCTCGACGCCTTCGAGCGGCTGGTTGGTGGTCGCGTCGCGGACGACGCCGGTCAGTTTGCCCGTCTGCGCCGCGGCCGTGCCCGGCCGGGCGAGGTAGGCCACCGACAGTACGGCACAGCCGACCGCCAAACGAACGAGAATGTGACGCATGATGTGCGCCCTCCTCCCGGCGAGTGAAACGCGCAGCACACGAACGGCCGCGCCGGCCGTTCCCGCTGCTGCTTTTCCCCCTGCGTGGGGACTTCGATTGTCAGACCACTAAGACATTCGCGCGGCAGCGCCCAACGGCTAGGGAGGACGCGTTTCGCGCGTGACGGCTTCAGCGCTCGTGAGATCCCGGACGGGCTAGGGCGGGACCTCGGGGTACGACATCGCTGATATCACGCACCGCCGGGGGTCGCATGCGGCCACCCAACGGGTGAAGCCTTGGAGGAAACGCACTCACCAATGCGCTGAGTGGCGCCGGCGAGCGGGAAACGCTATGGTAACAGTGCACCCAAGATTCACAACACCACAAGGTGCCCAGAACCAGTGCCACATATCCTACGCCCCATCCCGCAGTCCGCAAGAGGTCCGGAAGGGGTCCGCGCCCCCCGGGAAGGCTTGCGGCCGCGCGCGGCGCGCGACCCCTTATATAGATGAAAGGCGCCTGCTCCGCCCTCCTGGCGCTCGTTCTCGCCGCCGCCCCGTCGCGACTGGCCGCGCAGGCCAACGACGCGGACAGCGCCGCGGCGGTGGCGCGCCGCATGGTGCAGGATGCCATCGGCTTTGCGGAGCGGGGTGACACCGCCCAGGCGATCGCGCGGGTCGCGCAGGCGGCCCGCCTGGCTCCCGATCTGGCCGACGCGCACTTCTTGTACGGACTACTGCTCTCCCGCACGTCGCAGGCAAACGTGCCCAGCTGGGGCCGGCGCGCCAGCGCCAGCCGGGAATTCGAGGCGGCACTGCGGCTCGATCGCGGCAATCCCCGCTACCTGATCGAGGTCGCCCGGCTGCGTCTCAAAGCCCCAATCCTCCGCATCCAGGCGGAGCGCCTGTTCCGCCGCGCGCTCGACGCCGCCCGCAAACGCAAGGACCCCGCGCTCGAAGCGGAAGTGGAGGCCGAGATCGGCAACGTCTACTTCCGCCGCTACGACGCCATGGCACACCGCCGGGTCGTGGTGGGCGCCGTGCAAGGCTTCGATTGGGAAGCGGCGATGCAGGATCCCCATTACACCAAGCACATGCTGCTCGACTTCACGGTCCCGGTGCCGGAGAGCGGGGAGACCGATCTCGCCAGAGCCGAGGAGCACTATCGGGCGGGCGTGCGGGCCGACGCCGCCTCGGTGGCCGCGAATACGGCGCTGCTCGCGATGCTCGCGGCCACCGACCGGGACGAGGAGCTGCTGGACGCCGCCCGCCAGTTCACCGCCGCGGCCGATACGAGCGCCGACGCCTGGCTCGCGCTGGGCCTCGGCGAGTGGCGGCTGCACCGCGGCCCGGCGGCCGACTCGGCGTTCCAGCGGGCCCTCGCGCTGATGCCCGCAGCCGAGCGCGAGCCGCTCGAGGATCTGTCTGCGGTGCTGCGCGCCCCCGACGCACTGGGCTATCGCCAGCTGTCCGACTCGGCGCGCGCCGCGTTCGACAGCACCTATTGGTGGGCCGCGGAGCCGCTGCGACTCACGCCGGAGAACGAATTCCGGCTGGAGCACCTCGCTCGCGTGGCGTACGCCGACCTGCTGTTCAGCGCCCCGGACCTGCGGCTGCGCGGCTGGCAGACCGACCGCGGCCAATTGCTGGTGCGCTACGGACCGCCGCCCGTGGTGGGCACGTTCCCGCCCGATCCGCAGGAGAACACCGATGACGTGCTGCAGATCGGGATGATCACCACGGTGTGGTATTATCCCGAGGGCAACCTGCGCTTCGTCTTCTTCGGGCCCCCGGCGTACAACTACCAGCGGCTGGTCGGCGACTTCCCGTCCTATGCCGAAAACCTCCGCGCCCAGGTGCCGTCGGTCTACAACAACGTGCCGGTGGCGCACGGTATGGACTCGATCCTCGTGCAGCCGGCGGCATTCCTGCCGCCCGCCGACTCCACCGGGACGGATCTGGTCTTCTTCGCGGGGATTCCCGTGCGCGACATGGTCACGGGCGTCGATCTGCGGCAGGGGCAGCTCGAAACGGGATTGTTCGTCAGCGACACGGCGCGGCGCGACGTGGTGGTCCGGCGGCACACCGAGAGCGTGACGTTCGGCGCGGGGGACCAGTTCGAGAATCGCACCTACGAGACGCGGCTGCAGGCGGGGGGCTACTACTACCGCTTCGAGGCGCTGTTGCCCGACGCCATGCGCGCCGCCCGTGCGGCCGCGATGCTGGCGGTGGACAACTTCCGGGTGGACACGCTGAGCCTGAGCGACGTCGTGGTGGCGGACCGCGTCGCGCCGAAGGAAGACGGCGGCCCGCCGCGCGGCCGCCAGGACTTCTTCATCGCACCGAACGCCGCCATGCGGTTCCATCGCACCGACCCGGTGCATCTGTACGCGGAGGTGTACCACCTGCGCCCGAAGCCCGGCAGCGAGGGCGTGGCGGAGTTCGAGGTGACGCTGCGGCTACGCGTCGATACCATCCAGCGCACGGGCATCGGCGCCCGCATCGTGGGAGGCGTGCTCGATGCGGTTGGCGCCTCCGCCCAGGGCGACAACCAGGTCCTGTTGAGTTTCGTGTCGCGCGAGCCCATCGGCGGCCGCGACCGCATCCCCATCTACCTGGCGCTCGACCTGGGCGGCGCCCCGGCAGGCGTCTATAGTCTCGACATGAGCGTCAAAGACCTCACCACGGGGCGCAGCGCCGCACGGCACCGGACGATCACGATCACCGAGGCCCCGCGATGATGCGCCGCGCCGTCACGGCCGCGGCCGCCCTGGCGCTGCTGGGCCAACCCGCCGGAGCCCAAGGGCGCCGCTGGCTGCTGGCCGCCGGGGGCGCGGTCGTGGGCCTGGGGCTCACGGCCCTGTACGGCTCGGGCGATTACAATCGCAGCCTGGGCTGGTGCTCCAGCGTCCGCTGCGTCGGCATCTTCAGCACGGTGAGCGGCTCGCTGGTCGGGTACATGATCGGCCACGACCAGGACGAGCGGTATCGTCTGCGCTATCGTCTCGCCCCGCCGTTCGAGGTGTCCAACCGCACCCGCATCCTGCGGACGCGGCCCACCGGTTTGGAGCTGGGCGCCGGCGTGGTGGCGGTGTCCGGCGACGACGGCGTGGAACTGGTGTCGGCCGAGCCCCGGCTGGACTACATCGGTCACCGCGCGCGCGGCCTGCGCGACATCCAGGATGTGAGCTTGCGGGCGGATTCGGCGCGCCTGCTCGTCGGGACCACCACCGGCCTCTATTTGTTCGCGGTGTCGGGCGACGCGGCCGGGCTGCGCGCGCTGGACGGCGAGGTGAGCGCCGTGGCGATGCGCGGCGACCGGGTCGCTGTGACCGCCGCCGGCGTCCTGCGCGTGGGCACCGTCACCGGCGACTCGGTGCGCTGGCGCACCGACACGCTCGCCCTCGCGGGCCGCGTGGCGGACGCGCGCTGGCAAGACGACTCCACGCTGTGGTTGCTCACGGAGCGGCAGCTCGTGGCCTACCGGGTGCCGGCCGATTCCGCCGCCACGCGGCTCGGGAGCGCGGATCTGGAGGGCCCGGCCCGCCGGCTCACCATCCAGGACACGATCGCGGCGGTCGCCGCGGGCGCCGCCGGCGTCTATCTGCTGCGGCTCACCGATCCCGCCCTACCCCGCGTCCTCGCGCACTGGAGCGAGCCACGCTTCGTGTATGATGTCGCCCTCTGGGGAGGCAATGTGTACGTGGCGGCGGGGCCCGAGGGGTTGTACGTCCTGCACCCTGAGGTAGGGCGGCTCGAAGCCATCGGTTTAGCGCGCTCGGTAGGGTTCGTCGCCGCCCTCGCGGCCGGGAGCGACGCCCTGTACGCGCTCGACCGCACGGGCGGCGTGTTGCGCCGCATCGAGCTGAAGCCCGGTTCGACCGGCCGGTGACGCTCCGCTCGCTCGCCTGCACCGCGCTCCTGGTCGCGCTGGTGCGCCCCGTCTTCGCCCAAGCCGACCCCCTCACCGCGCGCACCAAGGGGCGAGCCGACGCGCCGCTCACCTTGTTCGAGATGTCCGATTTCCAGTGCCCGTTTTGTCGCGGCTTCGCGCTCGAGACCATGCCGGCGCTGGAGCGCGAATACGTGCGCACGGGGAAGGTGCGCTTCGTCTACGTGAACTTCCCCCTGATTCACGTGCACCAGAACGCGCAGGCGGCGGCCGAGCTGGGCGTGTGCGCGGCGCGCCAGGAGCAGTTCTGGCCGATGCACAACCTGTTGTTCCGCCACCAGACACAGTGGGCGGGATTAAGCGACCCCGTTCCTTACTTCCTCACGCTCGGGGACAGCGCCGGGCTCGACCGGGCACGCCTCGCCCGCTGCGTGACCGAGCGCGCAGCGCGCACCGAGGTCGATGCTGACGCGGCGCGTGCCGCCAACTCCGGAGCGTCGGCCACGCCGACGTTCTACATCGAGCGGTTGCTAGTGTCGGGGGCGGCGCCGCTACCGGTGTTCCGCCACCTCCTCGATTCCCTGTATCAGGCGAAGACGGGGCGGGCGCGCTGATGGCGCGCCCTTCTTTCTTCTATCGGCTGAGCCTCCACCTTGCCGAAACTGCGGCGCCGCTCGCGGCCCGGTTCGACAAGAAGATCGCGCGCGGACTCGGGGCGCGGGCGGGTCTCACCGACCGGCTGGCCCGCTGGGGGCAAAGCCATCGCGACCCGGCCCGACCGCTGGTATGGGTGCACGCGCCGTCCGTGGGGGAAGCGTTGCAGGCGAAGCCCGTTCTCGAGGCGCTGCGCGCGGAGCGCCCCGAATGGCAGCTGGCGTTCACGTTCTTCTCGCCCTCGGCCGAGCGGCTGGCGCGCACCCTGCCGGTGGATGTGACGGACTATAGTCCCCTCGACCGGCCGGGAGACGTGACGCGCGCGCTCGCGGCGCTCAAGCCCACGGCGCTCGTGTACAGCAAGCTCGACGTCTGGCCGGAGCTGACGCTCGCCGCCGCAAGCGCCGGCGTGCGCCTCGGCCTGATTTCAGCCACCGTGTCGCCCGAGAGCAGCCGTCTGCGCTGGCCGGTGCGTGGGTGGGCCACGCCCGCCTATCGCGCCCTCGATCGCGTCGGCGCCATCAGCGCGGATGATGGCCGGCGTCTGGAGCAGTTGGGCGTGCGCGCGGACGCCCTGCGCGTCACGGGCGACACTCGCTTCGACAGCGTCGTGGACCGGGCCGAGCGGCTCGACCGCACGCGCGAGCCGCTGGCGCGTCTGGCGAGTGCCGCGGAGGGCACGTTCACCATCGTCGCGGGCTCGACTTGGCCAGCGGACGAATCCATCGTGCTGGGCGCGTTCTTGGACCTCGTGGCGCAGCATCCCCAGGCCCGGCTCATCCTCGCGCCCCACGAGCCGAATCCCGACCACCTCGCCGGTATCACGCAACGCGCACGGCAGCTGGGGCTGCCGCGGCCCGTGCGCTTGTCGCAGCTCGAGCATGCGGGACCCGCGCCGGTGATCGTAGTGGATCGGGTGGGCGTCCTGGCGGATCTGTATGCGCTGGCGGACGTGGCGTTCGTGGGCGGCGCGAATCACCGCGCCGGGCTGCACTCGGTGCTCGAGCCCGCGGTGTTCGGCGTGCCCGTGACGTTCGGCCCGCACTGGAGAATGAGCCGCGACGCAGGCTTGCTGCTCGAGCGGGGCGGCGCGGTGGCGTTACCAGCCGATGGGCGGCGCGAGCTGCATTCGCAGTGGATCGTATGGCAGCACGACCCCGCGGCGCGCAAGCGCGCGGGCAAGGCGGCCACACAGATGGTGCAGGACGGTCGCGGCGCGGCGGAGCGGACCACCGCGCTGGTGCGCGACCTCGTGACGGAAGCTAGTGCCCGGTGACCACGCCCTGGTAGGTGACGGAGCGCGGCACGACGACCCCCAGCGTCAACCCGGCGATGAGCAAGTCCGTCCAATGGCTCGTCGCCCTGACGCGCAAGTTCGCCACGCCCGTGCCCGCCCCCACCTGGCCGGCGAGCACATCCTCGATCTTGGGTTGCGAGACCGAGATCAGTCCGAAGAACAGATAGATCGGGTGGCGGGTCACCGTAAACGCGGTGCCCTGCGGCGGCGTCTGCGCCGATTCGGCGAGCGTGGCCGGGACGCCGAGATGCGTGCTGTCGATCGTGAGCGCGCAGCCAGCGCTGGCGAGCGCCAGCAGCACGCAGCCCGTGCGAACCACAGTCTTGATCAACGGATCTCCTGAAGCTGAAAAAAAAGGGGCGCGCCGAGCGAACGGCGCGCCCCCAAAGCTAACGCAATTACATCCCGACCGGGGCTTTGAGCGAAATGTGGGCCCCGACGCCAATCGTCGACAGGTGCCCGCCGCCCTTCACCTTCTGATAATCCCACGCCGCGTGGAACCCGAGCATCCCGAGTCCGACGTTCACGCCCAGCGCGACGCCGAAATCGCTCTCGCTCGTCCCGCCCGACGGCTTGTTGTAGCGGATGCCGGGTGAAACGTACGGCTCGATGTTCAGCCCGGGGGTCGGCAGGTTGAGGCCGATGCCCACCGCCGCATCCAACGTGGTCAAGCTGTTGCACCCGCTGCACGACGTCCTGGCCGCGCCGCCCTGCAGGTTCACCGCGATCGGAATCAAGCTGCCACCGATGACGCGGAAGGCCACGTTGCCGCCGATCGAAGTGAGGCTGCTGGAGGCGCCGCTCGGCTTGTCGCTCGAGAGGCCGGCCGTGAGGGTCAGGTTGCCCAGGCCCAGCGAGCCGCGGGCGCCGAAGGCAGTGCCCTTGCCGTACGACGAGTCGGGTTTGGCAAAGTCACCGTTGATGGTGATGCCGGTCCCACCCTTGGGGTCGTTCCACACCGGCATGCCGAACCATTGGGCTGCCGCCGGTGCCGCAAACAGGGCGGAAAGCCCCAGCACAATCATTCCACGCTTCATACGTCCTCCCGAACAGGTAAGGGACCCGGGCCGGTGCGTCCGCCCCGGGGAAAGCCGTTTCTACGGTAGGGGAGCGCCCCCGGCAAGTCAACACTGTGTCGTCTCAATGCAGCCACACGAAGCCAAGCGACACACCATCCACGTCACCCAGGCCGGCGCTGAACCGGCCGTCGAACCGCGGGGTGAAGCGAAAATCGGCGCCCAGGCCGAGCCCGAAGTTCGTGCCGGAGGCGTCACCCGCCAGAATGAACAACGTGGGCTGGACGTACGGCACCATGCTGATGCTCGTCCCGGAGATCGGCACCCGGCGCCCCAGCGACAACCCCGCCGGAATCACGAGCACCGTGGACCCGCTTACGAACTCGCCGCCCAGCCCAAGGACCACGGCCCCGTCGAGCGGGAAATCCTGGTTGTGCGTGATGACACGATCTCTGAACTCAGCCCCCAGCAGCAGCACAGACTTGAGGCCGCTCCCCGGCTCCCAGATGCCCGCCTGGAAACCGATGTCGAACTTGCCGCTCGCCATCCGGTACATTCCGAGGAACGCGGTCCCCGCGCTGCTCGGAAAGCTCACCGCGCCGCCGAACTCGGAGCGCTGGAACGCGCGATAGGGCGCGTTGTAGAGCGGCATGCCGGTCGCCTGGGCCGCGAGACCCGAAGCCCCCAGCAACGCCACGCCTGCCATCAAGAGTACACGTCTCATGTGATCGTTCCCTCATGTGTCTGTGTGAGAGTCCTGACGGGGTACCCGCTGGGAGCGGCGGCGTTCCCGCAAGGATTCGTGACGCGCCCGACACACGATGGCCCGCCCCGCGCGACGCGTGACGGGCCATCGGTTCCACCATGTGATGCGGCTCACGCCGCACCGGGTCGTGCCATCAATGCCAGAGCGAGAGACCCACTCGGGCGCCGATGTTCAGCTGGTTCGGCAAACCCTTGCTCGTGTTCTTGAGTTTGTACTGCAGGAACGCTTCCATCCGGCGCGCGCCGCTTTCCCACGGCGAACGCGTCCCGATCCCGCCGTTGAAGCCGATCTGCGTGGCGCTCTGACCCGCAGCGTGCAATAGATCGACGCCCACGCCGACGGTCCAGTACATGCCCTTCCTCTGATCCTTGCCGAACAGCACGTTGAGGTCGGGGGTGAACACGTAGGCGCTCTGCCCGGTGCCCGGGTCCTTGCTGTCGAACGCCAACAGGAACCGCGGCTCGAACATGTACTTCGCCTTGCCATGAGGCACGAGACCGAGGCGCACGTCCACCGGCGTCCCGATGAGAATATGGTTGGCGCTCGCGCCGCCGAGTGAGAGTTTCTGATACATCACGGCGATGTCTACGCCGAGTTCATGCTTCGCCATCATCCCGCGTTGCGCCGCAGCCAGCGCCGGCGCGAGTGTCAGCGCCGCCACCAGCGTCGTCCTACCGATCAGCTTCCGCATCGTGATCCCTCCCGTTCAGGTTGGTGTGTCGCGATGTGAAACGGTCCGCAGGCCGGCACACTATTGTGGATTGCGGTCGCAAAAGTCAAGCAGTTTGAGCGTCTTCCGCCACGATTCGGACCACGTCCGCCACGACTTGCAGGAACCCGCCGCTCACCTGGAACCGGCTGGTGGCCCCGCCCTGACTGATCGTCAGGGTGCCGCTGCCGAGCAGAGTGAGAAACGGCGCGTGGTGCGGCAGGATGCCCACTTGGCCGTCGTAGGCCGGCGCCTGAACGGCGCTCGCCTCGCCGTCGTACAGCGCGCGCTCGGGCGAAATGAGCGTCACCCGCATCAGGACGACGCCATCTTCTTAGCCTGCTCCACCACGTCGTCGATGGCGCCCACCATGTAGAACGCCTGCTCGGGCAGGTGGTCGAACTCCCCCGCCACCACCCGCTCGAACGACGCGACCGTGTCTTCGAGCTTCACGTACTTGCCCTCGAGGCCCGTGAACTGCGCCGCCACGAAGAACGGCTGCGACAGAAAGCGCTGGACGCGGCGCGCGCGCGCCACGAGCTGTTTGTCTTCCTCCGACAGCTCGTCCATGCCGAGGA
>JBGPOE010000025.1:0-37397 GCA_041487875.1 Gemmatimonadota bacterium
ACCTGGGGTTCGGCGGTGGCACCGTGGGCCTGATCGCCGAGGTGAAGCGGCGCTCGCCCTCGGCCGGGGCCATCCGCGAGGCGCTCGATCCGGTGGCGCACGCGCTCGCGTACGTGGCGGGCGGCGCAGTCGCCATCTCGGTGCTCACCGACGCGCCCCACTTCGGCGGCTCGCTGGCGGACCTCGAAGCGGTGGCGCGCGCCGTGAGGGTGCCGGTGTTGCGCAAGGACTTCATCCTCGACGACCTTCAGCTGCTCGAAGCGCGCGCCGCCGGAGCGAGCGCCGTCCTGCTCATTGTGCGGGCGCTGGCGGATCGCGAGCTCGTGGCCCTGGCAGGCGCGGCGCGCGAGCTGGGGTTGGGGATCTTGGTCGAGGCGCACGACGAGGGAGAGCTCGAACGCGCGTTGGCGGTTCAGCCCTCGGCGGTGGGGATCAACAGCCGCGATCTCGACAGTCTTGCCGTGGATTTGGCCGTCGCCGAGCGGCTGCTCGCGCGCGTGCCGGCCGCGGTGCCTGCGGTGGCGGAGAGCGGCATCGAGACGCGGGCCGACGTCGAGCGTCTGGCTCGGGCCGGAGCCGATGTGGTCTTGGTGGGCACGTCGGTGGCACGGGCGGCGAATCCCGAGCGGGCCGTACGGGCGCTGGTGGGTGTGAAACGCAGGGGGCGGAAGTGACGTCGCAGGCGCAGCGCGATCTTCAGGGGATGGAGCAGGCCGCAGGGCGTTTCGGCCCTTACGGCGGGCGCTACGTGCCCGAAACCCTCATGGGCGCGTTGGAGGAGTTGACCCGCACGTACGAAGCGGCGCGAGGGGACGCCGCGTTCTGGGCCGAGCTCGATGGTTTGTTGCGCGACTACGTGGGCCGGCCCACGCCGCTGTCCGACACGCCCCGGCTCTCGGCGGAGCTTGGGTCGCCCGGCGTCCAGGTCTTGCTCAAGCGCGAGGACTTGAACCACACCGGTGCTCACAAGATCAACAACACGCTGGGCCAGGCGCTGCTGGCGCGGCGCATGGGCAAGCGGCGGATCATCGCCGAGACGGGGGCTGGTCAGCACGGCGTCGCCACCGCCACCGTGTGCGCGCGCTTCGGCCTCGAGTGCGTGATCTACATGGGTGAAGAGGACATGCGGCGGCAGCGGCTCAACGTGTACCGCATGGAGTTGATGGGCGCGACGGTGATCCCGGTGACGGCGGGATCGCGTACGCTCAAGGATGCGACCAACGAAGCGCTGCGCGATTGGGTGACCAACGTCACCACCACGCACTACATCATCGGCTCGGTGGTGTGGCCCGATCCGTTTCCGCGCATCGTCCGCGACTTTCAGGCGGTCATCGGCCGCGAGGCGCGCGCGCAGGTGCTGGAGCGTTGCGGCGCGTTGCCCCGCACGGTGGTCGCGTGCGTGGGGGGCGGCTCGAACGCGATCGGGATCTTCACCGCGTTCCTGGCGGATCGCGACGTGGAACTGGTGGGGGTGGAGGCGGCGGGAGAGGGCATGGCCACGGGGCGCCATTCCGCGTCGCTCGGCGCGGGGCGTCCCGGCGTGTTTCACGGGAGCTACAGCTACCTGCTGCAGGATGCGGACGGCCAAGTGCAGCCGGCGCATTCGGTTTCGGCGGGCCTCGACTATCCCGGCGTGGGGCCGGAGCATGCTTACCTCAAGGATACGGGGCGGGTATTGTATCAGGCGGTAACCGACCGCGAAGCTCTGGACGCGTTCGCGGCGCTGTCGCGCCTGGAGGGAATTCTCCCGGCGCTGGAGAGTGCGCACGCCGTCGCCTGGGTGCGCGCGCAGCGCGGCCGGTGGCGGTCGGGAGACGTGGTCCTCATCAACCTGAGCGGCCGGGGCGACAAGGACGTCGCCATGGTCGCCGCACTGAGTGGAGCGTCGGCCTGAGCAACGCGTCCGTGCCCGAGCAGGCACTGCAAGCATCCCAGGTGGAGGAGCTGATGCAGCTCATCTCCAAGGGGATGCGTGCGACCCAGCTGTATCTCCCCAATAACCCCGTGTACCAGCGCGCCGTGGAGAACGTCCGCGGCGCGTTCAAACAGCTGTGGGAGAGCGACGACGAGATCGTCTTCGACGTGCATGAGACCGAGTTGCGCTGGGACGAGCAGACCGTCTACTCGAACAACCAGAAGAACGAGAGCATCGCCTGGACGCTGCACAAGGACGGCGTGCGCTCGCTCACGCTGAAGCGCGGCGTGGAAGAGGAGGAAATCGTCCGGTTTCTGGCCGTGATGCACAAGGCGCGCACGCTGCAGTCGGATGCGGCCGACGATCTGCTGACGCTCCTGTGGGAACAGGATTTTCAATGCATCGCGTACACGTTCCGCGAGCTCGCCACCGACAACGCGGTCCCGATCGAGGCGGGCGACGAGGTCCTCCCGTCGTCGTCGCCGGTGGACGTGCGTCAGCGGGTGCAGGAAGAAGCGCCCCCCAAGCGCGAAGGGCTCGTCTCGATTGACGAGTTCGACACCACCCTCTACTTCCTGGACGACAAGGAGATCGAGTTCCTCCACAAGGAGATCGAGCGGGAGTACTCGCAGGACCTGAAGCGCAACGTCCTGTCGATGCTGTTCGATCTGCTCGAGCTGCAGACGTACGGCACGGTCCGCGCCGAGTTGATCTCGATCACCGAGAACTTCATCCCCTATCTGCTGGGGGCGGGCGACTTCCGTTCAGTCGCCTTCATCCTGCGCGAGTCGCGCGTGATTCTGGAGCGCGCCCGCGAGTTGATCCCGGAGCATCGTCAGGCGCTTGAGACCCTCCCGCTGCGCCTGTCGCAACCGGAAGCGCTGTCGCAGCTGCTGCAGTCGCTCGACGAAGCCACGGTGAATCCCACAGAAGAAGAGCTGGGGGAGCTGTTCCAGGAGCTGCGCCCGGAAGCGCTCGCCACCTTGATGGGCTGGATCCCCAAGCTCGCCAACGAGCGCGTGCGGCAGCTGGTCCAGAATTCCGCCGAGCGGCTGGCGCTGGCCAACGCGAGCGAAGTGCTCAAAGCGCTGGCGATCGATGACTCCGCGGCGCAACTCGAGATGGTGCGGCTCGCGGGCCGGCTCAAGCTCCCGGGCGCGCCGGAGGGGATGGTCAAGCTGCTGGAGCAGGGGGACCGTCAGCTGAAACTCGCGATCGTCGAGGCGCTGACGGCGATCGCCAGCCCCAGCGCGATGCGACTGCTCGAGAAGGCGGTCGAGGACAGCGAGCGCGACGTGCGCATCGCCGCCGTGAAGTTCCTGGCGGCCCGCGGGTACCGTAACGCGTTTCCCGGCATCGAGAGCGCCGTGACCGGCGGCAAACTCAAGCAGGCCGACCTCACGGAGAAGATGACGTTCTTCGAGGCCTACGGCGCGCTGGCGGGCGGGTCGGGCGTGGCGGTGCTCGAGAAGATGCTCCTGGCGAAGGGCATGTTCGCCAAGACCGAGGACGCCGAGACCCGCGCCTGCGCTGCCATGGCGCTCGGCAAGATCAAGACGCCCGAGGCGCGCGCGGTGCTCGAGAAGGCGCGTGCCGACAAGGAAGCGCTGGTGCGCAACGCGGTGAACCGCGCGTTGCGGGAAGCGGGAGCGCCATGACGGATCCGCAACTGCCCACCCCGCGGCGGCCCTCGATGGTCGAGACGGTGCAGGCCACCGACGGCTTCCTGCGCCTCGCCGGCCGCGAATTCCTGGTCGTGCTCTACACGGCGCTGCGCTCGCTGAAGCTGTACCCCATCGAGAACGCCACCGTGCAGAAGGGGCTCGACGACCTCGCGGCCGCCACCAAGCACCTGCTCGACGTCGAGCGCGAGCTCGAAGTGCGGATGCAGGGCGAATTCATCTTCGTGAACTCGACGCGGCTGCGCCTCGACCTCGACAACTACGCTTCGTTCTCCCACATCCTCGGCCTGTTCCGTCAGTGCGGCATCGGCGCGGTGCGGGTAGACGAGGGGGTGGACCGCCGCCAGCTACAGATCTTCGTCTCCCTGTTGCTGTCCTACGCGGCCAAGGAGGCGAATCCCAACAAGGTATTCGAGCTCGGGCAGAAGCTCACCGACTCGGGGGTGACGTTCGTGTCGGTGGAGCCGCCGCTCGAAACCGACGAAGACGTCGAGGACGCCGAACGCCAGAAGGAGGCGGCCAAGCGCACCTACGCGCGCTCGGTGGCGGTGACCAAGGAAGTCATCAACTCGATTCGCATGGGCCGTACCGCGAACGTGAAGAAGGTGAAGCGTGCGGTCCAGGCCATCGTGGATCAAGTGCTGAACAACGAATCCTCGCTGGTGGGGCTCACCACGCTGCGCGACTACGACGAATACACGTTCACGCACTCGGTAAACGTGACCATCTTCTCCGTGGCCTTGGGCCGCAAGCTCGGGCTCACCAAGCTGCAGCTCTACGACCTCGGCATGTCGGCGCTGTTCCACGACGTGGGCAAGTCGCGGGTGCCGCTCGAGGTCCTGAACAAGGAGGGGGGGCTCACCGACGAAGAGTGGCGCATCATGCAGGCGCACCCCTGGCTCGGCGTGCTCACGCTGTTCGGTCTGCGAGGCTACGGGGAAATCCCCTATCGCGGCATGATCGGGGCGTACGAGCATCACATGAAGATCGATCTCACCGGCTACCCCAAGTCGATCCGGCAGCGGCAGATGTCGATCTTCTCCAAGATCATCGCCGTGGCGGACGGCTTCGACGCGGCCACGAGCCGCCGCATTTACCAGACGGTGCCGATCCAGCCGGATCAGGTGCTCAAGGAGATGTGGGAGAATCCCCGGCGCGGCTACGACCCCGTGGTGGTCAAGGCGTTCATCAACCTCATCGGCATCTACCCCGTGGGCACCTGCGTCATTCTCGACACCTACGAGGTGGCGGTGGTGCACGCGGCGAATCCCGACGTGAGCCAGGTGCATCGTCCGATGGTGCGCATCGTGGCATCGCCCGACGGCGCGCTGCTCACGCCGGGTTTCCTGGCCGACCTCGCGCACCGCGACGAGCAAGGCAACTTCCCTCGTACCGTCGTCAAGGTCACCGACCCGGTCAAGTACGGCCTCAAGGTCAGCGACTACTTTGTCTGACCGCGCCATCGCGGCCCGGTGGCGCGTGGTGCGCGACGCCGGCCGGGCCGCGCTGATTCCGTATCTCACCGCCGGATTCCCCACCGCCGCCGCGTCGCTCGAGGCGTTGCGCCGCGTCGCCGGGGCGGGCGCCGACCTGATCGAAGTCGGCGTGCCGTTCTCCGATCCGCTGGCCGACGGCCCCACCATCCAGCGCTCCAGCGAAGTGGCGCTGGCCCAGGGCATGACGCTCGCGGGCGTGCTCGATCTGGTACGGCGCGCGGCACTGCCCGTGCCGGTGGTCCTGATGACTTATGTGAACCCGGTGTTGGCCTACGGCGCGGCGCGGCTGCTCGCCGACGCGGCGGCGGCGGGCGTGGCGGGCCTGCTGCTCACCGACGTGCCGGCGGGCGCCGATCCCGCTCTCGAGGGGGCGGTGGCGGCGAGCCCGCTCGACTTGATCCGCCTGGTGGCGCCGACCACGCCGCCCGAGCGCCTGGCGCTGGCCGCGGGGGGCGGGGGCGGCTTCGTCTACCTCATCTCGCGCCTGGGCGTGACGGGCGCGCGCGCGCGCGTGCCGGACGATCTCGGCGCGCAGGTGGCCCGGGTGCGCGCCGCCACCGCGTTGCCCGTGGCGGTGGGGTTCGGGATCAGCACGCCCGCGCAGGTGCGCGCAGCGGCGCGGCTGGCGGACGGCGTCGTGGTGGGCAGCGCGCTCGTCGAAGCGCTGGGCGCGAACGGGCCCGCCGGCGCAGAGCGGCTGGTGCGCGAGCTGGTGCAGGCGGCGCGGGAGCGGGCCGCGTGACCATCCCGCGTCTCGTCATGTGGTATGGCTGCGGCCTGCAGTACGGCGGCATCGCGCTGCTCCTCGCTGTGCTGGTCGCCGATCCACGCTGGGTAGATCAGATCCCCGCCATTCTCGCGCTCACCGCGGTGACGGTGGCCCTGCGGGGGCTCGTCGTGCCGGTGGGCAAGTACAGCTACCTGACACAAACGGGTCTTGCCGCACTCGCCGGCAGCTTGCTGCTCGGCGTGCCCGCGGCCGCGCTGGCGGTGGCGGCGGCGACGCTGATCACCGACCGGGTGTGGCATGCCAAGCCGCTCGATGCGGCCGTGACGAACGTCGGACGCGAGGTGGTGTCGCTCGTGGCGGCCTTCGGCGTGTACGCCGCGGTGCTGCACGCGTGGGGCGGGGCGCCGCGGTTGCAGCTCGACCTGTTGCCTGCGCTGGTGGGGTACGCGCTCGCGTATTTCGTCTTCAGTCGCCTCCTGTTCTACTTCAGCCTGTTGTTGCGCGCCAAGCTGGAGGTGGCGGAGCGGCTGATGATCATCCGCTACGAGGTGATCGGTTACGCGGCCACGCTGCTCGCGGCGGCCACGCTGGTGACCGTGGCCACGCAATGGCCGCCCGCCGCCGCAGTGCTCGTCGCCGTGGTGGTGGTATTCCTCGGCCTGCTGTTGAAGTTGTTGCTCGAAGAAGCGATCGGCGCCGAAGAGCTGAACAAGATTCACGCGATGGAGGCGGTGATCACGAGCAGCCTGACCTTGCAGGAGTCCTTCGCCCGCATCGAGCGCCTGGCGCACCGCCTGGTGGATTGGGGCGACTTCCGCATCTATCGCCGCCAGGACGGCGGCACCGCGCTCGCGTATCGCAGCGCCATCGGCCGCAGCAACCGCGGCGAGCCCAGCGCCGATACGGCCGCGCTGCGCGAATCGGTGCTGCTGGGCGGCGAGATGCTCGTCATCGACGACGTGACGCGCGACAAGCGCATCGCCGATACGACGCTCGACGTGCAGAGTCTCGTGATCGTGCCGCTGCGCCTGGGCGACCAGGTGATCGGCACGCTCGAGCTCGAGCACCATAAGAAGAAGAGCTACCATCGCAAGGACGTGCTCACTATTGCGACGTTCGCCAACCAGCTGGCGACGGCGATTCACATCACCGACCTGCGCCAGCCGCTGGTGGAGACGGCAGAGCAGATGACGAGGCAATTGGCGACGCTCACCCACGCCACGGTCGCCCTGCGGGAGGCGGCCGGCGCGGTGGCCGATTCGACCAACCTGATTCGCGCCGGCGTGGCGAGCGAAGAGGGCGAGGTGGCCGGCGGCCTCGAGGCAACCGAGCGCCTGTCGCAGGTGGCGCGGCGCGTGTCGGAGGACGGCGCGGGGGCGGCGAAGTCCTCGTCGTCGGCGAGCGACGTGGCCAAGGGCAACCGCCAGCAGATTCGCGACGCGATCGAGCGGCTCGTGGCGCTGAAGCAGTTCGTGGGCGAGAGCTCGACCAAAGTGCAACAGCTGGGCCAAGTGAGCCGGCGCATCACGGGATTCATCGCCTCGATCCGCGAGCTCGCGGACATGACCAACCTGCTGGCGCTCAA
Source organism: Gemmatimonadota bacterium (assembly GCA_041487875.1). Taxonomy (GTDB): domain Bacteria; phylum Gemmatimonadota; class Gemmatimonadetes; order Gemmatimonadales; family GWC2-71-9; genus DATLWA01. The sequence continues at coordinate 7,409 of JBGPOE010000025.1, forward strand.
CGCCGCGATCGAGGCGGCCCGGGCCGGGACGCACGGCAAAGGGTTCGCCGTGGTGGCCGACGAGGTACGCCGCCTCGCGGAGCAGAGCGCCACCGCGGCGGCGGAGGCGGGGGAGCTGGTGCAGGACATTCACCGCCAGGTAGGCGAGGTGGTGGAACAGATGCGACGCGGCCAGGTGAGCGTGGGCGGCGTGGAGGACGTGTCCGCCGCGGCGCTCGACGCCCTGGACGCGATCGTGGTGGCGACGGGCGACGCCACGGCCCACGCCCAGCGCATCGCGGCCGCGGCGGGGGAGCAGGATCAGGCGTTCACCCGGCTGCGGGAGCGGATCAACGCCGTCGCGAGCATCGCGGGGAAGAACCGCATCGAGGCGGACGATGTCGCCACGCGCGCCCAGGAGGCGGCGCAGGGCCTCACCGAGCTGGAGCGCGCCACGCGCGAACTCGAGCAGGTGGCCACGATGCTGCGCGAGCTGACGCGCGGCTTTGCGAGTGTGACGTAGGGCGTTAGCATTCCCGCCATGACCACCGCTCCGGTGTACGTGGCCTTGGGGTCAAACGTGGGCGACCGCGCGGCGCACTTGGCGTGGGCGCGCGAGCGCCTGCGGCGCGTGCCCGGAACCCGCGTGGTCGCGGTATCGCGCGTCGAAGAAACCGCACCGCTCGGCAGCGTGCCGCAGGGTCCCTATCTCAATCAGATGGCGCTGCTCGACACGTCGCTCGAGCCCGGGCCGCTGCTGGGCCAGCTCCTCGCGATCGAGGCGGAGCGGGGCCGGGACCGCCGGGTCACGGTGCGGTGGGGCCCGCGCACCCTCGACCTCGATATCGTGCGTTACGGCGACCGCGTGATCCGGGAGCCCGAGCTGACGGTGCCGCATCCCGAACTCCCGCATCGCGCGTTCTGGCAGCGCGAGATGGCCGAGCTCGACGCGCTGGTGACCCATGACTGATGCTCCGAAGGCCGTGACGACGCTCGGCGTCGTCGCCATGAAGGCCAAGGGCGAGCGCATCGTGATGCTCACCTGCTACGATGCTCTCTTCGCGCGTCTGCTCGACGCGAGCGGCGTCGACATCCTGCTGGTGGGCGACTCGGTGAACGAAGTGCTGGCCGGCCAGCCGAGCACCCTGTCGGCGACGCTCGACCAGATGATCTACCACACGACCATCGTGCGGCGTGGCGCCCAGCGGGCGCTGGTCGTATGCGACATGCCGTTCCTCACGTATCAGGTGTCCACCGAAGAAGCGATTCGCAACTGCGGCCGCGTGATGGCGCAGACCGGCTGCCACGCCGTGAAACTCGAAGGCGGCCGCCCCGTGGCCGCCACCGTGCGGGCGCTCGTGGACGTCGGGATTCCGGTGATGGGCCATCTGGGCCTGACGCCGCAATCGGTCCACGCGCTGGGCGGCCACCGCGTGCAGGGGCGCGACGACAAGGGCGCCGCCCGTTTGAAGGACGACGCCAAGGCGCTGGAGGAGGCGGGCGCGTTCGCGATCGTGCTGGAGCTGGTGCCTGCGCCGCTCGCCACTGAGATCTCCAAGTCGCTGGCCATTCCGACCATCGGCATCGGCGCGGGGCCGGGGTGCGACGGGCAAGTGCTGGTGCTGCACGACATGCTGGGCCTGAACGACCGCTTCAGCGCGAAGTTCGTGAAGAAGTACGGCGACCTCGCGAGCCAGGTGCGGGACGCGGTGACGCGCTTTGCGGGAGAAGTGCGCGCGGGGAAGTATCCGGACGCGGATCACTCGTTCCAGCAGTAGCGATGCAGGACATCACCGCGCTCGATGCCATGCGCGCCTGGTCACGCGCGGAGCAGGCGCGAGGGCTACGGGTGGCATTCGTCCCCACCATGGGCTTTCTCCACGAGGGCCACCTCCGGCTGGTGGACCGCGCGCGCTCGCTCGCGGATCGCGTGGTGCTGAGCATCTTCGTCAATCCACTGCAATTCGGCCCCGGCGAAGATTTCGAGCGGTATCCGCGCGATCTGCTGCGCGATCACGGGCTCGCGCAGAGCCGCGGCGTGGACGTGCTGTTCCTGCCCGAGCGCGCGGCCATGTACCCCGGCGAGCCGGTGGTGCGCGTGGTGCCGGGCGCCATGGGCGACTCACTCGAAGGCGCGGCCCGCCCCGGGCATTTCGCGGGTGTGCTCACGGTGGTCTTGAAGCTGTTCGCGATCGTGGCGCCGGACGTCGCGGTCTTCGGCCGCAAGGATTTTCAGCAGGCGATGCTGGTGCGTCAGATGACGGCCGACTTCGATCTCTCCGTGGCGATCGACGTGGCGCCGACCGTGCGCGAGCTGGACGGGCTTGCCCTGTCGTCCCGCAATTCATACCTCGCACCCGACGAACGCCGCTCAGCCCTGGCGCTGTCGCGCTGCCTGCGCGCGGTGGAGCAGGCGTGGCGCGGCGGCGAAGCGAACGCGGCGGCGCTGGCGCGCCGGGGCCTCGAGGTCCTGAGCCAGCCGGGCGTGCAACCCGAATACGTGGCGCTGGTGGATGAGCGGCTGCAGCCGGTCGAGCGCGTGACGGCGGCGACGGTCGTAGCCGTAGCGGCGCGGGTGGGGAAGACCCGGCTGATCGACAACGTGGTGCTGGGCGACGGCGTGGCGGGCGACGTCGCGATCCGCGCGTGACCCTGCCTCCGTGGGCCGTCGTGACGCCGGCGCGCCGGGGGCATATCGAGCGGGTCGCCGCGCTGCTCGCTCAATGGGCGCAGACCCTGCGCGTGCCGGCGCCGGAACGGGACCGCTGGCTCAAGGCGGCATGGCTGCACGACGCCCTGCGCGACGCGCCGCTGCCCGACGAGATGGCCCACGGACCCGCGGCGGCGGACCGTGCCATGCGCGAGGGAGAGACCGACCGCGGCGTGCTCGATGCTGTGCGCTATCACACGATCGGCTACGCCGGCTGGGACGAAGTCGGTCGGGCCCTCTACCTCGCGGACTTCCTGGAGCCCGGCCGCGAATTCGACCGCGACGCGCGCGCGGCACTCGCCGCCCGCGTACCCGCCGAGCGCCCCGCGGTACTGCGCGAAGTCGTGCGGCGCCGGGTCGAGTGGGTGATCCGGTCCGGTTGGCCCCTGCCGCGGGAAACGGTGGATTTCTGGAACGCACTCGCCTCGCGCTGATCGCGACCGTGGTTGCGCTGGTCGCGGCCCTGGGCTGCGGGCGCGGCCGCGCGACGGGCGGCTCGTATGCCGTTCCGGGAGACGGCGTCGATCACGTCCAGGTGGAAGTGCTCAACGCGTCGGGCCGCGCCAGCGTCGCGCGCGTCGGCACGCGGATCCTCCGCCGTGGCGGGATCGACGTGGTGGGCTTCGGCAATGCGCCGGCTGGCGTGGGCGTGCTCGATTCGACCGAAATCATCATCCGGCGCGGGCCGGCGGTGGTGGGAGAGCGCATCCGCCGTGTGCTGGGCGCTGGCCGGGTCCTCGTGCAGCCCGATTCGACCTTACTCGTCGACGCCAGCGTGTACCTCGGGAAAGACTTTACGGCGCCGCTCGACTTCCACCCGTAGCTGCCCGCAGGCCGCGCTGATGTCAAGGCCGCGACTGCGCCGCAACACCGCCTCCACGCCGCCGCGCTTGAGCCGCCGCTCGAATGCGATCATCTGGGCTCGGCTGGAGGGTGTGAGGTCGGGAGCGCCACCCGGGTGCAGCGGCAGCAGGTTCACCAGGGCGCCCAACGGGCGGGCGATCTTGGCCAGTTGATCGGCTGCCTCGAGCGAGTCGTTCTTGCCCCCGATCAGGACGTACTCGAGCGTCACCCGCCGCTTGAAGCGCTCCAGCGCCTTCCGCACGTCCGCCAGCCCGTACTTCTTCTCGATCGGCATCAGCTCGCGACGCAGCTCGGGCGTGGGCGCGTGCAAGGACAGCGCCAGGCGGAACTGCTCCGGCCGGGCCGCGAACTTGGCGAGGGTTGGCAGAATCCCGACGGTCGAGACGGTGATATGCCGGGCCCCGATCCCCATTCCGTCGGGGTGGTTGAGAATGGTGAGCGCCACATCCACGGCGTCCCAGTTGAGCAGGGGTTCGCCCATGCCCATGAACACCACGTTGGTCGGCCGCTTGGCCGGGTCGCGCAGCACGATCTCACGGACCTGGCCCGCGATCTCCGCCGCGCTCAGGTTGCGGCGGAAACCCATGCGGCCGGTGGCGCAGAACACGCACGCCAGCGCGCAACCCTCTTGCGACGAGATGCACAGCGTGCGGCGCTTGCCTTCCGGAATCAGCACCGACTCGATCGCTTCGCCGCCGCCCAGGTTCCAGAGAAACTTTTCCGTACCGTCCTGGGAGACTTGCTGAGCAGCCAGCTCGAGGCGGGGCAGCGGGAACTCGATCGCGAGCGCCGCGCGCAGCGGCGCGGGGAGATCGGTGGCATCCGCCCAGGACGCGACCGGCCGTTGCCACAGGCGTGGCAAGACTTGCGTGACGCGATACGGCGGCTCGCCGCGCGCCGCGAGCCACTCGGCCAGGGCGTCGCGGGCCGCGGCAGGGGTGACGTTGAGCAGGTCGGTCATTGCAGACGCGCCTCGATGCCGACGCGGAACGCCGAGCCCAGGTCCTGCACGCCGGTGTCGCGGGCGAGGCGCAGGCGGTAGCGGCCGATCGCCAAGTCGATACCCGCGGTGCCGCGCAGTGCCGAGCAGCAGTAGCTCTGCTCGCGCACCAGCACCAATTCGACGCCGAGTCGCTCGTCGAAGCCGAGGCGACCGCCGAGGTAGTGATCCGCGGCGGCGCCACGAGCGAACGCGAGTCCGTAGCGCGCGTCGAGCCGCGCGCGCGGCGCGCCCCACAGCCGACCGTGCCACAGGCGCACCTCCACGCCGGCGTACACCTCTTGCGCCGCATTGGTGGTGGAGACGGCCGAGAAGAAGTGCGTCGCCGCCGCGAGCCGCACGGCGGGCCCGACCGTGCGTTCGATACCCACGTCGAGCGTGAGCCGGGTCGCGCGTCGCCCGTCGAGCTTGGTGTCGTGTAGCAGCGCGCTGACGCCGACGCTCGTGGCGCCCGCGCCGCGCGCGTACGTGACGCCACCCGTCTGCGTGTAAAAGGGAATCGGTTCGCCCGTCGGCTCGGGACTCACGGTGGTGCGCACCAGGTCGCCGAGCTGCATGCGGCCGTAGACGAAGCCCAGCGCCCCGCCGGCTGCGCGCAGCCGCAGCACCGCCAGCACGCCCGACGCACCGATGGTGGTGGGCGTCTCGATCGCATCCACCGCCACCGCGCCGCGCGTCGCGAGCGGCTGCGCCGGATTCCACAACACGGCCACGGCGCCGCGCGCCAACGCGGGGGGAGTGGGAAGCGTGGTGGCGGCGAGACGCCACAACTCGGTGCCGGCCTCTTGCTGGGCCACCAGGGTGGCGGGCAGGAGTGCCACGGCGAGCCAGCCAATGCGTTGCACGCCGAATGGTTACCGTCGCACGTGGCGCTGTCAACCCAAGTTGACTATCTTCAATCGCTTACACCACTTGAGCCTCATTGGTGCGTCTCTCGGAACTGCTCTCGCCGAGCCGGATCCGGGTGCCTCTTCGGGCGAAGGACAAAGAGGGGGTACTGCGGGAGCTCGTGGACCTGCTGGTGCAGCAGGACGGCGGCGCCGCGCCCGATGAGATCCTGGGCGCCATTCTGGAGCGGGAGCGGCAGTTCCCCACGGGGATCGGATACGGGGTGGCCGTGCCGCACGGCAAGACACCGGCGCTGTCGGGTTTGACCGTGGTGGCGGGGACCGCGGCCGAGCCGGTGCCGTACGAGACGATCGACGGCCAGCCGGTGCGGCTGTTTTTCTTGCTGGCGGGACCGGAATCGCATGCCGGGACGCACGTGAAGGCGCTGAGCCGGATTTCGCGATTGGTCCGGCGCGAGGGCGTCCGCGCGCGACTGCTCGAGGCGCGCACGCCGGAGGAATTCTACCGCACGCTGTGCGAGGCGGAGGAGGCTTGACGGAGTGAGTCGAACGGCCTGGCGCACGCATCGGTGCGGAGCGCTACGGGCGGAGCATGTCGGCCAGCGGGTGAAGCTGGGCGGCTGGGTGCACCGGCGGCGCGACCTGGGCGGGATCGTCTTTCTCGATCTGCGCGACCGGGCGGGCTTGGTGCAGGTGGCGGTGGGGCCGGCGTGGTCGCCGGCCGACGTCTGCGCGCGCGCGGGCTCCATCGGTGCGGAGTCGGTCGTGGTGGTGGAGGGCGATGTGGTCGCCCGGCCCGCCAACATGAAGAACGCCGATCTCGCGACCGGCGACATCGAGATCCACGTCACCGCGCTCCAGGTGGTGGGCCCGGCCGAGACGCCCGCCATCCCGGTCGCGCGCGCCAAGGGCGAGGAGTTGCCGGCCGAAGAGTCGCGGCTGCGCTACCGGCATCTCGATCTGCGCCGGCCCGAGATGCAGGCGAACTTGATTCTGCGGCATCGCCTGCTGCAGCGGGCCCGCCGCACGCTCACCGATCTCGAGTTTCTGGAGATCGAGACCCCGATTCTCACCAAGCCCACGCCCGAGGGGGCGCGCGACTATCTCGTGCCGTCGCGCGTGCACCCCGGCGAGTTCTACGCCCTGCCGCAGTCGCCCCAGATCTACAAGCAGCTGCTGATGGTGGCGGGGTTCGATCGCTACTTCCAGCTGGCGCGCTGTTTCCGCGACGAAGATCAGCGGCTCGATCGGCAGCCAGAATTCACGCAGATCGACCTCGAGGCGTCCTTCGTCGGCGTGGAAGACGTCATCGCCGTGGTCGAGGCGGTGCTCGTGGCGCTGTGGGACGAGGCGGGCCACACGATCCCACGCCCGTTCCCCCGGCTCGCCTGGCGCGACGCGATGGAGCGCTACGGCTCGGACAAGCCCGACCTGCGCTATGACTACGCCCTGGCCGACTGGACCGCGCCGGTGGCGCCGCTCGGCATACCGTTCTTCGCGCCGGCAGCGCAGAACGGCGCGCGCGTGCGCGCGCTGCCCGTGCCGGGGGGCGCGGCGCTGTCACGCAAGGACGTGGATCAGCTGGCCGACACGGCCAAGCAGCTGGGCGCTTCCGGGCTCGCCTGGGTGAAGCGCCAGGGGGACCAGGTGAGCGGCTCGGTCGGCAAGCACTTTACCCTCGACGCGCTGGCGCAACTCGGCGTCCGGGACGGCGACGCGGCGTTGATCGCCGTCGGGCCCGACCGCGTGACGTCGCCCGTGCTCGACCGCATGCGCCAGGAGGTGATCCGGCGCCTGGCGCCCGCCGCCAAGACAGCACACGCCTTCTGCTGGGTGGTCGATTTCCCCCTGTTCGAGCCCGACCCCGAGACCGGGACGCCGGTGTTCGCGCATCACCCGTTCACGTCGCCCCATCCGGCCGACGTCGCGATGCTCGACACGCAGCCGTTCGCGTGCCGCGCGCTGCATTACGACGCGGTGTACAACGGCAACGAGCTGGGCTCAGGGTCGATCCGCATCACCGATCCCGCGATCCAGCGCCGGATTTTCGCGCATCTGGGTCTCGCCGCCGCGGACGTGGACGCGCGCTTCGGCTTTCTGCTGCAGGCGCTCGCGGCCGGCGCGCCGCCGCACGGCGGCTTTGCCATCGGCTTCGACCGCGTGGTGATGCTGCTCGCGGGTGCCCCCAGCCTGCGCGATGTGATCGCTTTCCCGAAGACCACCGCGGCCCGCGCGCTGTTCGAAGGGGCGCCGTCGCCGGCGCGCCCCGAAGACCTCGCGGCGCTGCACATCGAGGTGAAGGAATGAACGAAGACGTCGTCCAGAAGATCTCGACGGAGGGCGTGGACCCGTTGGCGCTCGCCGGCGTGAACGACGGCAACCTGATCGAGCTGTCGCGCCTGCTCGGTGTCCGCGTGTCGTTGCGCGGCGATACGCTGTCGCTGGCCGGGCCGGGCGCGGCGATGGAGCGGGCCGCGGCCGTGGCGCAGGGCCTCGTGGACCTGGCGCGGGTGGGCGAGCCGCTCGACGTGCACGACGTGCAGCGCCTCGTGGCGGATGAGGCGCAGGGCGCCATGGGACAGACAGCGGGCGGCGATTACAAGATCATCCTCCCGGGCCTGCGCCGCGTGATCGGCGCGAAGACGCCGGGCCAGCGCGACTACCTGCAGATGATCAGTCAGAACGACATCGTGATCGGCATCGGACCCGCGGGAACGGGCAAGACCTACCTGGCGGTGGCGACCGCGGTCGACGCCTTGGCCCGCAAGCGGGTACGGCGCATCATCCTGGCGCGCCCGGCCGTGGAAGCGGGAGAGAACCTGGGCTTTCTCCCCGGCGACCTGCAGGAGAAAGTCGACCCGTACCTGCGGCCGCTGTACGACGCGCTCGAGGACATGATGCCGCGCGACCGCGTGCAGAAGGCGATCGAGACGCGCACCATCGAGATCGCGCCGCTCGCGTACATGCGGGGCCGTACGCTGTCCGACGCGTTCGTGATCCTGGACGAAGCGCAGAACGCCACGGGCATGCAGATGAAGATGTTCCTCACCCGCCTGGGCGTGAACTCCCGCGCGGTGATCACGGGCGACAAGACGCAGATCGACCTGCCGAGTCGCGAGGAGAGTGGCTTGCTGCAGGTGGAACGGATCCTGCCGGGCATCGAGGGGATCGGGTTCTGCTACCTGGGCGACGCCGACGTGGTCCGTCACCGGCTGGTGCGGGACATCATCCGCGCCTACGCCGAGGACGCGCAGGGTTGACGTGAACGCCGCGTGGCGGGCGCGCGCCCTGTACCACCTCTCGCGCTGGGTGTGGGTGCTGGGGCTCGCGCTCCTGGCGGAGTTGTCGTTCCCGTCGAGCAATACCGACATCGGGCCGCTGCTCGACCCCGGCGCCGTCGCCGACCGCGACGTGATCGCGCCGTTCAACTTCGTCGTCAACAAGACCGACGCGGAGATCGCGCGCGAGGGCGCCGACCTCGCCGCCTCCGTAAAGCCGATCTACCAGTTCGACCAGCGCACCTACGACAGCGCCACGGCCGGTATGCACGCCTTCTTTTCCGGACTCGACGATGTGTCGGCGGACGGGCCGCAGGCGATCCTGCGCGTGGCGCGCGACGCGGGCGTGACGCTCACGCTGGCCGAGGCGGGCTACCTCGTCAAAGGCGGCAAGCGCAAGAACGCGGAGCGGGCGCTCACGGACTTGTTCGCCCAGACATTGTCGCAGGGCGTGACCGGCGCCGGGGTCTTGCAGGCCGAACAGGCACCCGAGCTGATCGTGCGGCGGCGCAGCTCGGAGACGTCGGTGGCCCGCGCGCAGGTGCTGACATTCGCCCAATACTTGACGCGCGCCAAGGCGAACCAGCCCGATAAGGGCACCCCGATCGCCGAAGCGCTCTACATCAAGCTGGCCGGACGCTTCTTCCGACCCACGCTGGTGGCGAATACCGCGGAGACGGAGCGCCGCCGCGACGAGCTGCGCCGCAGCGTGAACCCCAGCAAGTACACCGTGCGCGCGGGCGACGTGATCGTGGCCGCGCACGAAGTCGTGACGAGCGAAGCGCACGAGCGGCTGCAGGCCTTGCATCAGGAATTGCTGCGGCGGGGCGCGGCCACGAGCCGCTCGGGTGTGGGCCTCCTGGGTGTGGTGCTGCGCGACTCGCTCGTGATCGGCCTGTTCTGGGTGCTGATGCTGTTCTACCGACGCGAGACCTACGCCAACGTGCGCCAGGTCGCCTTCGTGGGCGTGCTGTTCGCGCTCGCCATTCTGGGCGGCGCGGCCGTCGCCCGCAGCGCGCCGCAACACCCCGAGCTGATCCCGCTGCCGTTCGCCGCGATGATGCTCACGGTGCTCTTCAACGGCCGCGTGTCGATGATCGCCGCGCTGATCCTGTCGGCGCTCATCGGCTCGCAGCCGGCCTTCCATGACGTCCCCGCCGACTTTCTGCTGCTCGTTGGCGGAGTGAGCGCCGCGCTATCGGTGAAAGGACTGCGCAATCGCAGCCATCTGTATATCGCGGTGCTCGTGGTCGGCACGGGCTTCCTCGTGGGAGCGGTGGCGCTGGGGCTCGCGCTCGACTGGTCGCTCGCCGCCGTGGGCTGGCACGTCCTGTGGGGCGTGACGAACGGCTTCGTCTCGGCGGGCCTCACCATCCTGCTGCTGCCGCTGGCCGAGCGCGCCACCCAGGTCACCACCGACCTCACGCTGCTCGAGCTGTCGGACCCGAGCCGGCCGCTGCTGCGGCGGCTGTCGCTCGAGGCGCCCGGCACCTATGCCCACAGCATCGCGATGGCGAACCTGGTCGAGGCCGCATGTAATCGCGTCGGCGCGAATGGGCTGTTGGGACGCGTCGGCTGCTACTACCACGATATCGGCAAGGTATCCAATCCGCAGTTCTTCGTGGAGAATCAGGGTCGCGGCGGCAATCCGCACGACCGCCTCAAGGCCCTGCAGTCCGCCAACATCATCCGCGCTCACGTCACCGAGGGCCTCGCGATGGCGCGGCATGCGGGCCTCCCCGAGGCGGTGCTCGCTTTCATTTCGGAGCATCACGGCACCACCGAGATCACCTACTTCCTCGACCGCGCCAAGAAGGAAGGGGAGCCCGAGATCGTGACGGCCGACTTCACCTATCCCGGGCCCAAGCCGCGCTCGGTCGAAACGGCCGTGGCGATGCTCGCCGATTCGGTGGAGGCGGCCCTCCGCGTCATCGACGACCTCACGCCCGCCAAGATCGAGCAGGCCATCGAGAAGATCGCGCGTGGCAAGATCAACGCCGGCCAGCTCGACGACGCCCCCATCACGCTCGAACAGATCACCGAGGCGAAGCAGGAGTTCGTGCGCGTCCTCTCCAGCATGTACCACAACCGGATCGACTATCCCGAGGCCAGTGGCGGCATCACGGCGGGCTTCCAGGCCAAAGCCGGCGCTTGAGCGGCGCCTCGCGCGCGTCGCCCGCCGGGTGCTGGCGTGGGAGGGGGCGTCCGACGCCACGATCGAGCTCAGCCTGCTGGACGCGCCCGCGATGCGGCGGCTGAACCGCCGGGCGACCGGCCGGCGGGGGCTGACCGACGTGATCGCCTACGGCCTGCCGCAGCCGGACGGGCGGATGGTCGGCGCCGTCTGCATTTGCCCCGCGGCCGCCCGCGCCTGGGCGGCGCGCGCAGCGGGGGGTGCGCGCCGCGTGGCGGAGGAGCTCACCCGGCTGGCCGTGCACGGCACGCTCCACGTGCTGGGCTACGACCATCCCGCGGGCGCGGGCCGCACGCGCTCGGCCATGTGGCGGCGACAGGAGCGCTACGTCGCCCGCCTCGGCAACGGGCGGAGGCGCGCGTGATCGAGACGCTGGTCCGGTTGTCGGGCGTGCTCGTGGCCGTCGCCGCGACCGCGTGGGCGGGCCTCGTGGCGTTTGCCGAAGAGGCCGCCGTGGGCGACGCGCTGCACACCCTCGGCGATGCACCGCTCGCCACCGGCACGCGCGTGCCCCTGCATCGCGCGTTGCACGTGGCCCGGCTCGCCCTACTCGTGCTCGCCGCGGTGGGCGCGGCGCACGCGCTGCAGTGGTGGACGCGGCCGTGGCCCGCGGCGCTACTCGCCGTGACGGCCGCCGGTTTGCTCCTGTTTGTGGTGGGGGACGCGTTGCCTCGCAGCCTCGCGCGTGTCGCTCCCGACCTGGCGGGCGCCGCGCTGCCGCTGGCCCGGCGCACGTTGCCGCCGTTCGGCCTGCTGCTCCTCCTGCTGGCGTGGCTCGATCAGGGCTTTCACGCCCTCGTCCCCACGCCGCGCCTGCTCCAGCCCGAGTTGGGCGTCGCCCAGCGCGACATGCTGCTCGGCGTCTTCACGCTGGCCGACACCACGGTGGAGGAGGTCATGACCCCACGCCTCGACGTGGTGGGGGTCGATCTGGCCGCGCCGCTGCAGGAGGTGGTGGACCGGTTTCGCTCCAGCGGCCACACCCGTCTGCCCGTGCTCGACGGCACGCCCGACAGCGTCATGGGAATCATCTTCGCCAAGGACCTCGTGCCGCTCAAGCTCGGCGTGGGCGATGCCGTGGCTCGCTGGCAGGACCTGATCCGGCCCGCCCAATTCGTGCCCGAGGCCAAGACGCTCGACCGTCAGCTGCACGACTTCCAACGCGGGCCCGCGCACGTGGCGATCGTGGTCGATGAGTTCGGCGGCACGTCGGGCCTGATCACGCTCGAAGACATCCTCGAGGAAGTGGTGGGCGAGATTCACGGCGAGCATGAAGCGCTCGGACCGCCGCCCATCGAACGGGACGGCGCCCGCTGCTGGGTGGATGGGCGCGTCTCGCTGGACGAGCTGTCGGCGGCGCTCGGCGTGCCGCTCGCGCATCCGGACGTCTCCACGGTGGGCGGCCTGATCTATTCGCTGCTCGGGCACGTGCCGCGCGCGGGTGAGGAGCTCACACTCGACGGCTATCGCGTCGTGGTGGAGCAGGTGGTGCGGCGGCGCGTGCGCCGGGTCTACTTCGAGCCGCAGATATGATCGGCCCGCTGCTGCTCCTCGTGCTCGGCGCGGCCCTCGCCGCCTCGGCCGGCGCCGTCGGCGTCGCCGCGGCGGCGGTGAGCCAGCTCGAGCTCACCCGCTGGGTGGCGTATCGCCTGCGCGGCGCGGGGGCGGCGGCCGGCATGCTCCAGAACCCGGGCGCCGTCCTGGCGACCGCCAACGCGCTCACCACCATCGGCATGATGGTGTCCGCCATGGCGCTGCCGGCGTTGCTCGCCGCGACCACGCCCACGACGCTCGGCGTGCTCACGCTGTTCCCCGGCGTGCCCGTGTTCGTGACACTCGCCTATCTCGTGCCGCGAGCGGTGGGCCGGCGGTGGGCCGAGCCGATCGTCGCGCGAGCGTTGCCGTGGATGCAACGCGCCGGCAGCGTCCTCGCGCCGCTGCTGCCGCGGCGCGAGCCCTCGACCCGGACGGCCCTCGCGGCCGTGCTGTCGGGCACCGCCACCGAGGCGCTCGCGACCAGCGACGAAATCGCCGTGGTGTCGGGCGTGCTAGCCTTCGCCGACCGACCGGTGCGCGAGCTGATGACGCCGCGCACCCAGATCGTCGCGCTCCCCGACAACATGCTGGCGGCGGAGGCGGCCCACGTGTTCGCACAATCCGGCTTCAGCCGCTATCTGGTGTACGGTAGCTCGCTCGACGACGTGCGCGGCGTGGCGCACCTGTTCGACCTGCTCGGGCTCGAGCCCAGCGACCCGGTCCCGGTGCACCCGGCGCCGGTCGTGCCCGGGACGACCCGCACCGCCGACTTGATGCTCGATATCCAGCGGGGCAAGGGCCATTTGGCGATCGTGCTGGACGAGTTCGGCGGCACAGCGGGCATCGTGTCATTCGACGACCTGCTCGCGAGCCTGGTGCACGAAGTCTTCGGCGACCCAGCCCCGACCACGGAACCCGAGCCGGCACCGCGCGTGCTGGAATTCGAGGGCAACGCCCCGCTGGCGACGCTGGCGGAGACGTTCAGCGGGGCGATCGCCGGGCACGAGGCGGAGACGGTGGGTGGCTTGCTGGTGCAGACGCTCGGCCGGATTCCCCGGCCGGGCGAGCGATTCCTCCTGCACGGGCTCGAGTTCGACGTCCTCGCCGCCAGCGTGACCCGCGTCGAACGTGTGGTCGTGCGACGCGGGCCGGTGCGCGCCGTCGCGCTGGATGGCCCCGAGGCTGGCCGGTGAGGTTATCTTATTGCCTGGGGCCATATTAACCGACATGACGACTGCCCGCATTCTGACGGGGTTGGAACGCGGCGACACCGCCGCCCTCGCGCGCGCCATCAGCCTGGTCGAAAACCAGTCGCCCGGGTACGAGGACGTGTTGTCGCACGCCCATACCCGCGTGGGACGCGTGGGCGCGCGGCGCATCGGACTGACCGGGCCGCCGGGCGCGGGCAAGAGCACGCTGTCCGAGCAGTTGATCCGTCACTATCGCGCGCAAGGCCTCAAAGTGGCGATCGTGGCGGTCGACCCGACGTCGCCCTTCACGGGCGGCGCGTTGCTGGGGGATCGCATCCGCATGGAGTCGGTGAGCACCGATCCGGGCGTCTTCATCCGCTCGATGGCGACCCGGGGCTCGCTCGGCGGCCTGGCCGTCACAACCGAGGAAGTGGCCGACCTGCTCGACGCCTTCGGGTTCGAGCGGATTCTGATCGAGACGGTGGGCGTCGGGCAGACCGAGCTCGACATCGCCCGGACGGCGGAATCCACCGTGCTCGTGCTCGTGCCGGAATCGGGCGACGGCATTCAGACGCTCAAGGCGGGCGTGATGGAGATCGCGGACGTTTTCGTGGTCAATAAGAGCGATCGTTCGGGCGCCGATAAACTGCGCCAGGAGATCGAGGTGATGCTGGGCATGCGGCGGGGGAATGCGTTCCGGCACATGAGCGCGCATCACGGCGCGAAGGTGGGCGAAGGCGGGCGAGGGCGGGCGAAGGCGGACGATGGCTGGGACCCTCCCGTTCTCGCTACCGTGGCCACGACGGGGCAGGGCGTGCCGGAGCTCGTCGCCGGGTTGGACCGGCATCGGGCGTGGCTCGAGACGAGCGGCACGTTCGTGGCGCGGCGGCGCGGGCGGCTCGCCGAGCGCACGCGGGCGGCGGTAGACCGCGCGGTGCACGAGTGGATTTGGCGGGAAACGGGTGCCGAGGAGCTGCTGGCGCGGCGCCTCGACGACGTGCTGGAGGGCGGCCGCAGTCCCTACGACGTGGCGGCGGAGATTCTCGACCAGGTGAAGAGCGGGGCGACGCGATGAGCATCGAGAAGAAACCGGTGTACACGCCGGCGGACCTCGAGGGGTTCGACGTGGCGCGCCAGCTGGGGCGGCCCGGCGCATATCCCTTCACGCGCGGCATCCACGAGACCATGTATCGCGGCCGCCTGTGGACCATGCGGCAGTTTGCGGGTTTCGGCACAGCCGAGGACACCAACCGGCGCTACAAGTTCCTGCTGGAGCGGGGTCAGACGGGGCTGTCGGTGGCGTTCGACTTCCCGACCCTGATGGGCTACGACTCCGACCACCCGCGGTCCGAGGGCGAGGTCGGCAAGTGCGGCGTGGCGATCTCGTCGCTCGCCGACATGGAGACGCTGTTCGCGGGCATCCCGCTCGATCAGGTCTCCACGTCGATGACGATCAACGGGCCGGCGGCGATCCTGTTCTGTTTCTACGTGGCCGCCGCGGAGCGTCAGGGCGTGCCCATCGCCAAACTGCGCGGCACGGTGCAGAACGACATCCTCAAGGAGTACATGGCCCAGCACGCCTGGGTGTACCCCGTGGAGCCGGCGCTCAAGATCATCGTGGACATGTTCGAGTGGTGCGCCGAGCACACGCCCTTGTGGAACACGATCTCGATTTCGGGCTACCACATTCGTGAGGCCGGGGCCACCGCAGCGCAGGAGCTCGCCTTCACGCTGGCGAACGGCTTCACCTACGTGGAGCGTGGCATCGCCCGCGGGCTCGCGGTGGAGGACTTCGCGCCGCGCCTTTCCTTCTTCTGGGATATTCACAACGACTTCTTCGAGGAAATCGCCAAGTTGCGCGCGGCGCGGCGCATCTGGGCGCGGCACATGCGCGAGCGCTACGGCGTCAAGGACCCCCGCTCCTGGATCATGCGGTTCCACTCGCAGACGGCGGGCGTGACGCTGACCGCGCAGCAACCGATGAACAACATCGTGCGCGTGGCCTACCAGGCGTTGGCCGCAGTGTTGGGCGGCACCCAATCGCTGCACACCAACTCGCTGGACGAGACGCTGGCCCTGCCGACCGAGCAGGCGGTGCAGGTAGCGCTGCGCACACAGCAGATTCTCGCTTACGAGACGGGCGTGCCCGACGTAATCGATCCGCTGGGCGGCTCCTATTATGTCGAGGCACTCACCGACCAACTCGAACGCGAGGCGGAGGCGCTGTTCGGCGAGATCCAGTCCATCGGCGGCGTGGTGCGCGGTATCGAGTCGGGCTGGTTCCAACGGCAGATCGCCCGCTCGGCGGCGGACTTCCAGCGGCAGGCTGAGGCGAAAGCAAAGATCGTGGTCGGCGTCAACGAGTTCACGAGCGACGACGACCACCCGGTCGAGATTCTCAAGGTCTCGAATGATGCGGCGGACTCGCAGCTTCGCCGCATGGCGGCGGTGCGCGCCCGGCGCGACGCCGCGCTCGTGGCGGAGCGGATCGCGGCGCTCCAGCGGGCCGCCGAGGAAGACCGCAACGTGATCGGTCCCATGCTCGATTGCGCCCGCGCGTACTGCACGCTGTACGAAATCCGGCAGGCGCTGGAGCGCGTATGGGGCGCCTACCGCGAGCCGGTCTTCTTTTGACCATGGCGCTGCCGTTTCCCGCCACCGATCGCGTCACTCCGGAAGCCGTGCGGCGGCTCGCCGCATTCGAGCCCGGTACGGAGCAGGTGGTGTCGTGCTACCTGAAGCTCGAGCCGCGGGACAAGACCCGGGGCAAGTATTTGATCAAGATGCGCAACCGCGTGCGCGAGACCGCGGCGGCGCTGGCGCGCCAGCCCCTCGAGCGCGCGCAGCGGGAGGCAATCGCGCAGGACCTGGCGCGCGTGCTCGAGTTTTTCGAAGAGCCCGGCCGCCTGCCTGCGGCGCGAGGCGTGGCGATCTTCGCCTGCGGCGCGCGCGGCCTGTTCGACATGATCCCGCTGCCGTACGTCCATCGCTCGCGTCTCGCAGTCGCCACCGCGCCGCTGGTGCGGGAATTGGTAGCGCTGGAGCGCGAGTTCGGCACCATCCTGGTCGCCGCGTGTGACCGCACGGGCGCGCGTTTCTTCACCGTGACGGCCTTCGAGACGGCCGAGCTGCCGGGTCTCGTGGCCGCCGACGCCTCACGGGGCGGCAAGTTTCACGGCGAGCGGCAGGTGCTGCGCGGCGGCCACGTGGGCGGAGGGTCGGGCGAGCACAACTACCACATGCGCATCCGCGAGGAAAAGCACCGCCACTACGCGCGCACGGCGGAGCACATCCTGCAGATCCACAGCCAGCAACCGCTGGCGGGACTCGTGCTCGCAGGCATCGGCGTGGACGCCGCGGCACTGGTGCCGCACCTCCATACGTACCTGCACGATCTGCTGCTCGGCGTCGTGCGGCTGAATCCCAAGTCCGCCAGCACCGCCGAGGTGCGCGAAGCGGCGCTGGCGCTCCGCGACGAGCGCGAGCGGGCGTGGGAGCGCGCCCACGCCGAAGCGGTGCGGGAAGGCGTCGGCACGGGCTGGGCCACGAACGGCGTGGATGCGACGCTCAAGGCGCTCGCGCGCGGCCAGGTGCGCACCCTGCTCGCCGACGGCCCGGACGACGATCCGCGCATCGACGAAGCGATCGAAGAGGCCTTGCGGCAGCGGGTGCAGATCGACGTGTTGTACGACGAGAAGGCGCGCCGGCCGGTCGACGGCCTGGCCGGGTTGCTGAGGTTCCGGCGGTGAGCGCCGCGCCCAAGAAGCGCCCGATTCGCGTCCTCGTGGCCAAGCCCGGATTGGACGGACACGACCGCGGCGCCAAGGTGGTGGCGGCGGCGCTGCGTGACGCCGGGATGGAGGTCATCTACACCGGCCTGCACCAGACGCCCGAGATGATCGCCCAGGCCGCGATCCAGGAGGACGTGGACGTCGTGGGACTGTCGATCCTGTCGGGCGCCCACATGACGCTGTTCCCCCGTGTCAAGAAGCTGCTGGACGAACAGGAGCGCCACGACGTGCTCGTGACGGGCGGCGGCATCATCCCGCCCGAAGACATGGCGGCGCTCGAGCGCCAGGGAATCGGCAAGCTGTTCGGCCCCGGGACCCCCACATCGGATCTCATCAAGTACATCCAGGAGTGGGCGGGGCAGCATGTCGCTGCCTAACCCCACTCACACATCACGCACCACGCATCGCCGCTGATGAATCGGCTCCAGACGCTTACCGCCGAGTATCGGGACCTCAAGGCGCGCCTCGAACAAGGTGGCGGGCCGGACAAGATCCGCCGCCAGCACGAGCAGAAGAAACTCACGGCGCGCGAACGGGTGACGCGCCTGCTCGACGAGAACGGGCCCTGGCTCGAGGTCGGCCTGCTCGTGGCCTACGACCAGTACGACGGCCAGGCACCCGGCGCGGGCGTCGTGACGGGCGTGGGGCGGGTGCACGGCCGGCCCGTGGTCGTGGTGGCCAACGATGCGACGGTCAAAGCCGGCAGCTGGTGGCCCGAGACGATCAAGAAGATCCTGCGCGCGCAGGAGATCGCCATGCGCCAGCGCATTCCGATCGTCTATCTCGTGGACTCAGCCGGCGTGAATCTGCCGCACCAGGGCGGCGTGTTTCCCGGGCAGTACGGCGCGGCGCGGATCTTCTATTACAACTCGATCATGCGGCGCTATCTGCGGGTACCGCAGATCGCCGCGGTGATGGGACCGTGCATCGCGGGCGGCGCGTACTTGCCGGCGCTGTCGGATGTGATCTTCATGGTCGACGGCACGTCGTTCATGGGGCTGGGCGGACCGAACCTCGTGAAGGGCGCGACCGGGCAGACCGTCGACGCCGAATCTTTGGGGGGCGCGAAGACCCACACCGGCGTCAGCGCCGTCGCCCATTACCGCGCCGCGGACGACGCCGAGTGTCTGCTGCGGATGCGCGAATACATCGCGCGGCTGCCGCACGACGACGTGCGCCCGGCGGGCGACGCGCGCCCGGCCAAGCGCAAGGCCACCGAGCTGTATGCGCTGCTGCCCGGCGATCATCGCATGAGCTACGACGTGCGCCACGTGCTCGAGTGCGTGCTGGACGGTGGCGCGCTGGACGAGTTCCAGCCCGACGTGGCGCCCGAGCTGATCTGCGGCCACGGCGCGATCGCCGGGCGCCCCGTGGCGCTCATCGCGAACTCGCGCGGCGTGATCAAGGGCAAGTCTGGCGTGCCTCCCAAGATCGGCGGAATCATCTATACGGAGAGCGCGGAGAAGGTCGCCTACTTCATCGAGAACGCCGATCGCGAGCGCCAGCCGCTGCTGTTCGTGCAGGACGTCTCGGGTTTCATGGTCGGCACCGAGGCCGAGCATTCGGGGATCATCCGCGCGGGGGCACAGTTTGTCGAAGCGATGGCCACCGCCACGGTGCCCAAGCTGGTCCTCACGGTCAATCACGCGTCCGGCGCCGGCTACTACGCCATGGCGGGCCAGGGATTCGACCCCGACTTCATTCTGTCGTGGCCCACCGGCCGCATGGGCGTGATGGAGGGTGAGTCCGCGGTGCAGGCGGTCTACGGCAGCGACGCCGCGAGCCCCGAGAATGCCGGCGCCGTGGCGGCGATGCGCGCCGACTACGAGCAGCAGTTGGACGCCCGCTTTGCCGCGGCGCGCGGCTTCGTGGACGCCATCGTCACGCCGGAAGAGACGCGCGACACGCTCGCGTTCTTGCTCGACGTCACCCATTCCTATCGCGGCCCGCACCTCGGGGCCTTCGTCTACCCGGAACCGTGATGGCTCTGATTCGCCCTTCGTCCCTGGTGTTTCTCGCGGCGGGCCTCGCCGCCTGCGCGGGCTCCGCGCATCGCTCCGGCGCGCCCACGCCGCGCCCCGCTCCCACCACCACTCAAGCCGCGCCCCCCACGACCCAACCGGCGGACGCCACCTTGGCGAAGAAGGAGCCGGTGGTGCCGCCGCCCGTCGCATTGCTCGCGGGTCTGATGCCGCTGCGGAGCACGGGCGTCGATCAGTTCCGCCAGCTGCATCCGACGTACGACGGGCGCGGCGTCCTGATCGCCATCCTCGATACGGGCATCGACCCCGGCGTGGACGGGCTGATCCTCACGAGCGAGGGCAAGCCCAAGATCCTCGACCTGCGCGACTTCTCGGGCGAGGGCGCGGTGGCGCTGACGCCCACGACGCCCGCGGGGGATAGCGTGCGCATCGCGGGCCGTGTGCTCACGGGGGCGGGGCGCATCCGCCGGCTCGTCGCGAGCGGTGCGGCGTGGTACAGCGGCGTCCTGCGTGAGCTGCCGCTCGGCAAGGCACCGGCGGCCGACTTGAACGGCGACGGCAACAACACGGATCAATTCCCCGTGGTGGTCGTGAAGGCGAGCGATGGCTGGGTCGCCTTCATCGATTCGAATCTGAACGGTTCGTTCGAAGACGAGCAGCCGCTGCACGACTACCGCCAGGGACGGGAGACGATTGCCCTGGGCACGAAGCCGATCACCCTCGCGGCGAATTTCGAGGACCAGGACGGCACGCCGCTCCTCGACTTCTACTTCGATACGGGGGCGCACGGTACCCACGTCGCTGGGATCGCCGCCGGGCGGAATCTCTTCAACGTGGAGGGATTCGACGGCGTGGCGCCGGGGGCACAGCTCATCGGATTGAAGATCGCCAACGCGGCGCGCGGCGGTGTGAGCGTGAACGGCAGCATGCTGCGCGCCATGGAGTACGCGGGGCGGTTCGCGCGGCAGCGCAACCTCCCGCTCCTCCTCAGTATGAGCTTCGGCGTCGGGAATGAGCATGAGGGCCGCGCCACCATCGACTCGGTCGTCAACGCGTTCTTGCTGGCTCACCCCGCCGCGGTGTTCACAATCAGCGCGGGCAACGACGGTCCCGGCCTTTCGACGCTCGGCTTCCCGGGCTCGGCCGATCTGGCGTTCTCGATCGGCGCCACCTATCCCGGCGCCTTCGCGCGCCCGGCGCAGCCCGGCGTGCCACCGGCGCCCGACGTACTGGGCTGGTGGAGCGCGCGCGGCGGCGAGCTCGCGAAACCCGACCTCGTGACGCCCGGCGTGGCGTTCTCGTCGGTGCCGCGGTGGAACACGGGCGACGAGGTGAAGGGCGGTACGTCGATGGCCGCACCGCACGCCATCGGACTCGTCGCGTGCCTCCTCTCCGCGATGCTGCAGGAAGGACGTCCCGTGGTCGGTGCCGACCTGGAGCAGGCGCTGCGCGCATCGGCCGTGCCGTTTCGCGGGGCGGGCGTGCTGGACGAGGGCGCGGGCGTGCCGCGCCTCGAGACGGCGTACCGCTGGCTGGTGGCCGAGCACCAGGGCTCCCGCTATGTCGTGCGCACGTCCGCAGGCGGCTCCGCGGCGTACCGCCGCAACGGGCTCGCGGGCGCGGGCGACACGCTGCACGTGTTCGGCGTGGCGCACGCGGGCGGACTGCGCGCCGCGCTGTTCGTGCTGCACGCCAACGTGCCCTGGCTCGACGCGCCCGACACCGTCGTGGCGGACGCGCGCGTCACCGAGATCCCCGTCACGTGGCGTCTCGACAGTCTGCGGGCGCCGGGCGCGCACGTGGGCGTCGTGACCGCCTGGAATCCGAGTGACTCGCTCGCCGGGCCCTTGTTTCGGCTCGTCAATACCGTGGTGGTCCCCTACGACTTGAGCACGGCGCCGCTCGCCGACCTCCATCGCACGATCGCCCCCGCCCAGGTGCAGCGGTATTTCCTGGGCGTGCCGGCGGGCGGCGCGACGCTTGAGGCCACCGTCACGCTGCCCGACTCGGGCGTCCAGCACGCCACCGCCCAGCTGTTCGAACCCGACGGGCAGCCGTTCCGGGAGACCGCGGAGCGCTCCCTCGGCGGTGAAGATGGTGGCACGGCGCACTACGTGGTCCGGGCGGAAGACGCGGTGGCGGGAGTGTACGAGCTGGACGTGTACGCGCCGCCGCTCGTGGCCGCGACGGCCGACGTGCGGGCCGCAGTCGCCCCGGTGACACTCGCCGCCGGGACCGGCGGCGTGGAAGTGAGCGACCCGGGTGGCGGCTCGGAGACGGTGCTCGTCTCCTCCCGCGCCCTCGGCGCCGGTCGCGATATCGACGTCACCGGACGGGGACTGCCGCCCGAGAGCGTGACGGTGCGCGTGCCCGCGTGGGCCGAGCGCATGGCGGTCGACGTGCAAGTCGCTCCGGAGCTGTGGGACCAGCTGACTGACGATGCCGTGACCGTGTTCGACTCGAGCGGCCAGCAGGTGAACAACGCGCCGCTCAACTACGCGCTCGGCCGCCAGGACTTCAGGCTGCCCGAAGGCCTCGCCGGGCGGCCGGTGACGATCGAATTGTTCCCGGCGTTCGCGCGGATGGACGCCGCGCACGCCTGGCAGGCGCAGGTGCGCGTGCGATTCCTCGCCGCGCAGCCCGTCGCGGCGGGCGGCGAGCAATCGCTCGTGGTGGTGGCGGGCGGCCGCGCGCTGGCGGCAGCACCGCAGACCCAGGCGTTCGCGCTGCCGCCCGGCTTCGCGCCGTTGGTGGAGATCACCGCGCGGCCGGCGTCGGGTGGGATCGCGGCGGTGCGTCGCGTACTCGTGGCGCCGGGGCGGTGAGTATGACGCGCAGCCCGGTGCGCATCGCCGCGGGCCAGGGGTTTTGGGGCGACTGGCTCGAAGCCCCGTACCGCCAGGCGACGGGCGGGCCGATCGATTACTTGATGATGGACTATCTCGCCGAAGTCACGATGTCCATCCTCCAGAAGCAGAAGTCGCGCGATCCGGCCCTGGGCTACGCCAAGGACTTCGTGCCGCTGATGGAGCGGTTGCTCCCCGAGCTCGCGCGGCGGCGCTTCAAGATCACCGCCAACGCGGGCGGCGTGAACCCGCGCGCCTGCGCCCAGGCCGTGGCCGACGGCGCGCGCCGGGCGGGACTCGCCGGCAAACTCAAGATCGGCGTGGTGACGGGCGACGATCTGCTCGACCGCCTGGACGACCTCGTCGCGCGGGGGCACCGGCTCGAGAACCTCGACACGGGTGAGCCGATCACCGCGGTGCGCGATCGCGTGCTGTCGGCCAACGCCTACCTCGGCGCCTGGCCGGTGGTGGAGGCCCTGCGCCAGGGCGCCGACATCGTCATCACCGGCCGCGTCACCGACACAGGGCTCACGCTCGGCCCCATGATCCACGAATTTGGCTGGGCGGCGGACGCGTGGGACCGCCTCGCGGCTGGGACGGTGGCGGGCCACACCATCGAGTGCGGCGCCCAATGCTCGGGCGGCAACTGCCTGGTGGATTGGGAGCGCGTCCCCGACCTCGCGAACGTCGGTTACCCGATCGTCGAGGCAACCGCCGATGGCAGCTTCGAGATCACCAAGCATCCGGGCACCGGGGGGCGCATCACCGTGGCCGGCGTCAGCGAGCAGCTGGTGTACGAAATGGGCGATCCGCGCTCGTACATCACGCCGGACTGCGTCGCCGACTTCACCACGATCCAGCTCGAGCAGGTCGGGAAAGACCGCGTCCGGTTCTCCGGCATCCGCGGCCGCCCCGCTACCGACAAACTCAAGGTCTCCCTCGCGTACTTCTACGGGTACAAAGCGGTGGGGACGCTGGTGTATTCCTGGCCCGACGCCTATCGCAAGGCGCAGGCGGCGGACCGCGTGTTGCGCCGCCGCTTGGCGGATCTGGGGCTCCGCTTCGAGGCGATCCTCACGGAGTTCGTGGGTGTCGATGCGACCCATGGACCGCTGGCGCTCGCGGCCGGGGCGGGAGACGACGCGCCAGAAGTCCAGCTGCGCGTGGGCGTGCGCTCGCCCGACAAGGCCGCGGTGGAGCGGTTCACGCGCGAGATCGCGCCCTTGATTCTCAACGGGCCGCCGTCGGTTACGGGATTCGCGGGCGGCCGGCCCAAGCCGGAGGAGATCGTGGCGTATTGGCCGGCGTTGATCGATAAACGGGAGGTGCGGCCGTGCGTCGAGCTGGTCGCAGTGTAAAGCCGCGCGGCCGCCGGGTACGGCTGGTCACGCTGGCGCACGCCCGCTCGGGCGACAAGGGCGACACCGCCAACGTCGGCCTCATCGCGCTCCGCCCCAAGGACTACCCCCTGCTCGTGCGGCAGGTGACGGCGGCGCGGGTGGCGCGTCATTTTAAGGGCATGATCCGCGGACCGGTGGAGCGGTTCGAGCTGCCGAACCTGCACGCCCTGAACTTTCTGTTGCACGGCGCGCTCGACGGCGGCGGCACGATCTCGCTCAAGACGGATGCGCAGGGGAAGGTGTTTTCCACGGCGCTGTTGCGCATGGAGATCGAGGTGCGCCGATGACGGAGCGGGTGACGACGGCGCTCGCGGGCGGGGTGCTCACGGCCACGCTCAACCGGCCCGACAAGAAAAATGCGGTCGACACGCCGATGATCGACGCGTTGCTGGCGCTGTGCGAGCGCGCCGACCTGGACGCCGCCGTGCGCGTGGTGGCGCTGCGCGGCGCGGGCAACGACTTCTGCGCCGGCATGGATTTGAATGAGCTGCTCGCCTCGGCCGATCAGACCGTGGACGAGAATCGCCGCGCGGCGCTGCATTTCGGCAGCGTGTTCGTGCGCCTGCGGCAGCTGCCCAAACCGGTGGTCGCGCTGGTGCAGGGACGCGCCCTGGCGGGCGGCTGCGGCCTCGCGACGGCGTGCGACATCGTGCTCGCCACCGAGTCGGCCCAATTCGGCTATCCCGAAGTGCAACGCGGCTTCGTGCCGGCGTTGGTGATGAACCTGCTGAAGCGCGCCGTCGGCGAGAAGGTCGCCTTCGATCTGGCGGCCACGGGCCGACTGCTGACCGCGAGTGAGGCGGCCGCGGTGGGCCTGATCTCGCGGGTGTACGAAGACTCCGACTTCGAGGAGCAAGCGGCCGAGGTGCTGCGCGAGCTGGCCGCGGCGAGCGCGTCCGCGCTGGCATTCACCAAGCAGCAGTTCTACGCCTTGGACGGCGTGCGCTTCGAGGACGGGATCCGGCTCTCCGCGGACGTCAACGCGGTGAGCCGCACGACGCCGGACTTCCGCGCCGCGCTGTCCGCCTTCCTCAAGCGATGACGCCGTACTAGGTTGCTGCCATGACCCAACTGAACGTGCCCATGTACGACCCGCGCCTCGTGCAGCCGATGCGCGAGGAGCTCACACGCATCGGGTTCACCGAGCTGCGTACGGCGGATCAAGTGGATTCGGCGCTCAAAGGTGCGGCGGATACCGCCCTGGTGGTGGTGAACTCGGTGTGCGGCTGCGCCGCCCGCAATGCGCGCCCCGCCGCCACGCTCGCCCTGCAGCACGCTAAGCGCCCGGCCCAGCTGTTCACGGTATTCGCGGGCCAAGACACCGACGCCACCGCACGCGCGCGCGGCTACATCACCGGGTATCCGCCCTCCTCCCCCTCGATCGCGCTGTTCAAGGACGGCCAGCTCGTGTTCATGCTCGAGCGGCGCAACATCGAAGGCCGGCCGGCCAGGGACATCGCGGCCGACCTCACGGTCGCCTTCGACCGCCACTGCACCTGACGGCGGGGCTGCCCGCAGACTTCGCGCCCGTCGCCGCCCGCGCCTGGGCGCACGTCCGCGCGACGCCGGGCCACCTCACGGAGCGGGAAGCGCGCTTTCTGATGCTCGCCGCCGCGTGTACGCCGGCGGACGGCGTCATCCTCGAGATCGGCAGCTTCAAGGGAAAGTCGACCGTCGGGCTCGCCACCGTGGCCGCGCATTACGGCCTCGGCACTGTGGTGGCGGTCGACCCGCACACGGCGCCGGCGGCGACAGACCCCAGCCTCGCGGGCCAACGGTCGTCGTGGGATGCCTTCCGGGCGGCGCTGCGCGCGGCGAACGTCGTCGCGGCGGTCGAGGCGCACCGCGCCTTCTCGCGCGACCTGGCGTCCGACTGGACGCGCCCGATCCGCCTCCTGTGGATCGACGGCGACCACACCTACGCCGGTGCCAAGAGCGACCTGGAGCTCTTCCGGCGCCACGTCGCACCGGGGGGCGTCGTGGCGCTGCACGACGTGCTCAACACCTTCGAGGGACCGATCCGGGTGTTCGTCGAGGATCTGCTCGGCTCCGACGATTTCGGGGCGGCGGGCGTCGTGGGGTCGATCGGTTGGGCGCAATACCGGCCGGGCGCGGGTGCCGCCCATCGCGCCGCGCGGCAGCGCCTGGCGCGCCGGGCCGGCCGCCTCATTCCCCTCATGACGCGGCTCGAGGGCGGCAGGAACCTGCGGGGCTGGGACAAGGTGCGCTACAAGCTATGGCGTGGCCTCGTGCCTCACGCGGGTGTGGAGCCCGCGGCATGGGCGGAGGCGGTGCGCTGACGGCAAGCGTATAATTCCCGCATGGACGAAATCCCCAAGAAGCTGATCGTCGTGGGCGATCGCGTGTTGGTAACGCCCGAAGCGGGCGAAGAGCGGACCAGCGTCGGGCTCTACCTGCCGCCCACAGCCGTCGAAAGCCGCCAGGTGCAGGGCGGGCGCATCGTGGCGACCGGTCCCGGCACCCCCATGGCCGAGCCCGCGAGTATGGACGAAGAACCTTGGAAAATGCACAGCCCCGACGTGCGGTATCTGCCGATGCAGGCACGGGCGGGAGACTACGCGCTGTTCTTCCGCAAGGCGGCGGTCGAGCTGACGTTCGAAGAGCAGACCTACCTCGTCGTACCGCAGGCGGCGATTCTCGTACTGGTGCGAGGGCGCGGCGGACCGGAATAGAAACGTCACGCTTTGCGTTATTTCGGCCCCGGTGTGTTCGACCGGGGCGTTTTGTTTGGGGGAATGGCGCCGTTTGCGGGCGGTCTCACGCGAGCCCGGACTGTGCTCACCGCGCACTTCGGTCACCCGGCGTTTCGCGTGGCGCAGCTCAAGGTGATCGGCCCGCTGCTCGCGGGCCACGACGTGCTCGCCGTCCTGCCGACGGGCGCGGGCAAGTCGTTGTGCTATCAGGTCCCGGCGCTGCTCGCGGCGGGGCTCACGGTGGTCGTCTCGCCGCTCGTGTCGTTGATGCAGGACCAGGTGGCCGCGCTGCGGCGCCGCGGCCTCCCGGCCGCCTATCTGAACAGCACGCTGTCGCCCGAGCGCCGCCGGGCGGTGATCGCCGCGGTGCGCCGCGGCGACGTGCGGTTGCTCTACTGCGCGCCGGAGCGCCTCGTGGGATTCTGCCGCTGGCTACGCGCCACCCGTGTGGGAGTGGCGCTCCTCGCGGTGGATGAGGCGCACTGCGTCAGCGAATGGGGCAACGAGTTCCGCCCCGCCTACCGCCGGCTCGGCGAATGCCGCTACATCCTGGGCTCGCCGCCCACGATCGCATTGACGGGCAGTGCCACACCCGCCACGCGACGCGAGATCGTGGCCGTGCTGCGCGTGCCCGCGGCACACGTCGTCGTCACGTCGTTCGACCGCCCCAACCTCGCATTCCGCGTGGAGCGCGTACACGACGATCGCGAGCGGTTCGTGCGCCTGCGGCAGCTGCTGCGGCCGGGCGACGGCGCCAGCCTCGTGTATGCGCCCACGCGCCGGCTTGCGGAGCTCGTGACCCGCGCGCTGCTGCGCCTGGGGGCGCGCGCGGCGCCGTACCATGCCGGGCTCACGGTGAGTGTGCGGCGCATCGTCTTGCGGCGTTTCCTGTCCGGCGAAGCGCCGACTATCGTCGCGACCAGCGCGTTCGGCATGGGGATCGACAAGCCGGACGTCCGGCGCGTGATCCACTGGGGGCCGTCCCGCTCGCTCGAAGGCTATTACCAGGAAGCGGGACGCGCCGGTCGCGACGGGGCGCCCGCCCAGTGCGTTCTGCTGTGGCGTCCACCGGACTTCGCCTGGGGCGTGGCTCCGGCGATGCGCGGCTACGTGGAGCGGCGGCGCTGCCGTCGTCGTATGCTGCTGGAGTATTTCGGGGAGCAGCTCGGTCGGTGTTCGGGATGCGACGTATGTGGAAACGGGAAAGCCGGTTAATATTCCCCCCATGGACGACTCGCTCTACTTCTCCGAGCAGCACGTGCAGGTCCGCGACATGGTCCGCGATTTTGCCAGGACCGTGGTCAGACCATCGGCCCGCGCCTACGACCTCGAGAGCAAGTTTCCCTGGGACAACGTCAAACAGATGGCCGACCTCGGCCTGTTCGGCATCCCTTGGCCGGAAGAGCTGGGCGGCTCCGGGATGGATTACCTGTCTTACATCCTGGTGATCCATGAGCTCGCCAAGGTCGACGCGAGTCATGCCATCACCGTCAGCGCGCACACGACGCTCGGCACGTCGCCGATCGTCGATTTCGGTACGCCGGAACAGAAGAAGAAGTACGTGCCCCTGCTCGCGGCGGGCAAAGTGCTGGGCGGCTTCGGGCTCACCGAGCCGGGCGCGGGATCGGACGCCGGCGGCACCAAGACGGCGGGCGTGGACAAGGGCGATCACTACGTCCTGAACGGCTCCAAGATCTTCATTACCCACGCCGGGGTGGGGGAGATCTTCGTCGTCACGGCGCGCACCGACCCCAAGGCGCCGAAGACGCACGGCATCACCGCTTTCATCGTGACCAAAGACACGTGTGACGTGGCCGAGGCGCAGCGCGTGGGGGTGGGCCACGATCCGGCGCTCACGAAGATGCCCGGCGTGAAGGCGGGGAAGAAGGAAGACAAGCTCGGCTGGCGGGCGTCGGACACGCGCGAGCTGGTGTTCGAGGACGCCCGCGTCCCCAAGGAAAACGTGCTCGGCCCGCCGAACAACGGGTTCCGCCAGTTCCTGCACACGCTGGACGGTGGCCGCATCGGCATCGGGGCGCTGGCGCTGGGGATCGCCGAAGGGGCGCTCGAGGAGTGTCTCGCCTACACGGCGACGCGCAAGCAGTTCGGCCGCGTCATCGCCAGCTTTCAGGGCGTGCACTTTGCGCTCGCCGACATGGCGACCGAGATCGAGGCCGCCAAGCACCTCGTCTACCACGCTGCCTGGCTCAAGCAGCACGGCCAGCCATTCAAGCGCGAGGCGGCGATGGCGAAGCTGTACGCGTCCGAGCTGGCGATGCGCGCCACGATCAAGGCCGTGCAGCTGCACGGCGGGTACGGCTATACCACCGACTACCCCGTGGAGCGGATGATGCGGGACGCCAAGATCTGCGAAATCGGCGAGGGGACGAGCGAAATCCAGCGCATCGTCATCGCCCGCGAGTTGTTGGGAGAGCTGATCGACTAGAGTTCCGGCGCCTTATAGGGCTCGGGCTCCGGCGTTTTCTCCTCCGGGTGCGACAGCTCCTTGTGGAGGTGCTCGAGCAGCTCCAGCTGGCGCTGCTGCAGATGCCACAGCTCGTGCCACTGTTTGTAGCGGAGCCCGTCCAGCTTGTCGTGCAGATCGCGGATCTCGATTTCCGCCATCAGGTTGATCTCGTAGTCCTGCTTCGCCTGCAGCCGGTCCTTCTCGGCCGCGCGGTTCTGGCTCATCATGATCACCGGCGCTTGCAGCGCCGCCAGCGCCGACAGCACGAGATTGAGCAGAATGAAGGGGTAGGGGTCGAACGGACGGTGCGCCAACACCCACGTATTCATCGTCATCCACCCGATCAGGATCCCACCGAAGAGTATGATGAACGTCCAGCTGCCCCCGAACTGCGCCACGCGGTCGGCGACGCGCTCGCCGAACGTCAATTGCGCCTCGAACTCCTGGTGCACCAGCTTGCTCACGCGGCCGCGCCGCGCGATCTGCGTCACGATGGACTTCTCCATCTCGGAAATCTTGGTGTACTCGTCTTCCAGGTAGCCGAGGAATTTCTTGGCGCGGAATTGCTCGCGGCAGGCCTTACAGACGCCGCGCTTGCCTTCCCACTCGGGCCGCTCGTGCCGGATCATCTCCACCAGATTCGGCTCGAGGTTGTTCGGGTTCACCAGCGTGCGCGCATCCACAATGGTGTTGCAGAGCGAGCAGGCGACCTTGGGCATGGGGGCGCGTCTCCCGGTCAGGGCAGCTGTGTGGCGACGTGGAGATTCTGCACGAGAAAGGCCCAGCGATCGGCGGCTTCCTCGATGATTTTGCTGGTCGGCTTGCCGGCGCCGTGGCCGGCCTTGGTTTCGATGCGGATCAGGACCGGCGCGGGACCGGCCTGCGCCGCCTGCAGCGCCGCCGCGAACTTGAACGAATGACCGGGCACCACCCGATCGTCGTGGTCGGCGGTCGTAACGAGCGTCGCAGGATACGCCGTGCCCGGCCGGAGGTTGTGGTAGGGCGAATACTTGTAGAGGTACGGGAACTGGCTGGCGCTGTCGGCCGAGCCGTACTCCGTCACCCAGGCCCAGCCGATCGTGAACGTGTGGAACCGCAGCATGTCCATGACGCCCACCGCGGGCAGGGCCGCGCCGAACAAGTCCGGCCGCTGCGTCATAGCCGCGCCCACCAGCAGACCGCCGTTCGAG
>JBGPOE010000026.1:0-34466 GCA_041487875.1 Gemmatimonadota bacterium
CCGCCGCGCCAGTCGTAGCGCGCGGGAACGGCGCCCACCAGCGCGCACGCGTCGAGCATGCGGTCGTACAGGGAAAAGTCGTTGCAGGGGACGAGGTCGAGGCCCGCGTCGCGCTGCAGCGCCCAATGGCGCGCGCGTAGCACGCCGGCGGCGGCGAGCAGGTCGGCGCGGGATACATTGCCACTCCAGTAGCCTTCGGTGGCGCGCTTCAGCTCGCGCGCGGCGCCAAGCGGCGGGAAGCCGAGGGTATGGGCCAAAGTCATGCGAGGAGGAATGTAATCGTATATTCCCGGGAGTGACCCCTCTGCTGCTGGCGCTGCTTGTGCAAGCGACCGCATGTCCCAACGAAACGGCGGCCCGCGCCGCCATGGATTCCGCCTGGGGCTCCTACCGCGGCGGCGATGCGGCCGCTGCCGCCGCGCTATTCGCGCGCGCCGACTCGCTGTGCCCGGGCGCGCGCGGCGCCGCCACCGGTACGGGCCTCGCCCGCTTGCGCCTCGGCCAACCGGAAGCGGCGGTCACGGCCTTTCGCCAGGCCCTGCGCGCCGATTCGACCGATGCCGACGCCTGGACCGGTCTCGGACTCGCCAGCGCGCGACTCGGGCGCCGCGACAGCGCCGTTGCGGCCCTGCACCACGCCTTGCGCCTCGCACCCGACTACGCCGACGCCGAGCAAGCGCTGCTCGGGCTCGGCGTATCCGTGGCGCCACACCCCATCGCCCCGCCCGACACGGCCGTCATGCCGGCGCGTGCCGCGGGCAACCGGTTCGAGGTGAAGACCGCCTCCGATTGGGCGGCGTTCTACGTCAAGGGCATCAATCTCGGTGCCGCGCTGCCGGGCAAGTCTCCGGCGGAATTCCCCACCGACGACTCGACCTACGCGCGCTGGCTCGCCCTGATGGCCGGGGCCCACGCCAACGTCGTGCGGCTGTACACAATCTTGCCGCCCGCGTTCTACCGCGCGTTGGCCCGGTGGAACGGCGATCACCCCGGCCAGGCGCTATGGCTCGTGCAGGGCGTGTGGACCGAGCTGCCGCCGCACAACGCGTATGATGCGACGTCGTTCCAGGCGGGCTTCGTCGCGGAGCTGCGTCGCGCCGCTGACGTGGTGCACGGGCGTGCGCGCCTGCCGGCGCAGCGCGGCCACGCGTGGGGCCGCTATACCGCGGACGTGTCGGCCCGCACGCTCGCCTGGCTCGTGGGGCGCGAATGGGAGCCGCAATCGCTCGGGGCATATGACTCCCGGCACCAGGGTCGCACGCGCTTCGCCGGCCGCTTTCTGGCGGTGGACTCAGGCAGCGCCGCGGACGTGTGGCTCGCTCAGCAGTGCGACACGCTGCTCGCCTACGAATGGGACGTGTACCACGCCCAGCGGCCGATCGCCTACGTCACGTGGCCCACGCTCGATCCGCTGACGCACGTCACCGAGCCAGGGCGCGAAGAGGAACAAGCTCTGCGCCGCCGTTACGGCTTCCCACCGAATCCCCGGCTGAAGGAATACGCGAACGACGGCGTCACGCTCGACGCCATGCGCGTGCGCACCACGGCCGCCGATGCGGCCGGCTACTTCGCCGCCTATCACGTCTATCCTTATTATCCCGACTTTATCGGCCTCGACTCGGCGTACGGCCCGTCGCATTACCTCGGATACCTGCGCGCGTTGGCGCGCCACCATGCCGGCCGGCCGCTGCTCGTCGCCGAGTACGGCGTGCCGTCGTCGCGCGGCAATGCGCATCTCACGCCCGAAGGGTTGAGCCACGGCGGTCACGACGAGCGGGACATGGCGGTGATCGACGTGCGCCTGACGCGCGAGATCCGCGACGCGGGGCTCGCGGGCGGCATCGTGTTCGCGTGGCTGGACGAGTGGTTCAAGCACAACTGGCCGGTGATCGACCTGGAGCAGCCGGAAGACCGGACCAAACTGTGGCACAACGTGATGGACGCCGAGCAGCACTATGGCTTGTTGGGTGAGTACGCGGGCGACTCGACCGCCACCCCCGAGCCCGGTGGCGACCCGGCGCGCTGGCGCACACTGACCACGCTGGCGCGCGACTCGAACGTGATCGTTCGCACGGGAGCGGATGCGTCGTACCTATACGTCGCGATCGAGATACCGTGGTCGTTCGACTCGGTGCGCTACGTCCTGGGACTCGATATGGTGGATTCGACGCAGGGCGAGCAGCGCCTCCCCGGGCTCGCGGTGACGAGCCCCGACGGCTTCGAGTTCGCGGCGGTGCTGGGGGATTCGGCGGACGCGGATCTGCGGGTGGTGCCGTGGTACGATCCCTATCTCATCCCCCGCGCCGGGATGGGGCCGACGGCGCTCGATCTGTTCTATCATTTCGGCGCGACCGCGCGCGGCACCGCGAGTCTCGGCGCGTACGACACGTTGTTCCTCGCCACCAACCGCTGGCGCATCGGGCGCGATGGGCGGACCTTTCCCGCGCGCGGGGTGAATCGCGGGCGCCTGCGCTACGGCCGCGTCGCCGCGAGCACGCTCGCCGACTGGTACGTCGACCGCGCCGCGGGACTGGTCGAGCTGCGGCTCGCATGGGGACTCCTCAACGTGACCGACCCATCGTCACGCACTGTGCTCGCCCGCATCGCGCCGCCGGACCGCTTCGCCGTCACACGCAGCGACGGCGTACGCATCGGCGTCGCCGCCGTGCGGCGTGGAGACGGATCGGTTCGCGCCTGGTTGCCGCCGGGCCCGACCTACGCGTGGCCCACTTGGGAGACGCCGATATGGCACGAGCAGCTGAAGCCCGCCTATTTCGCCCTGCGCGCGCTGTGGGGAAGCTGGTGAAGCGCATCGCGCTGGTGCTGCTCGTCGTCGCGAGCCCGGTCGCGGCGCAGCATCCCGCCGCCGACAGCGCCTGGGCGCGCGGCGACTACACTCGCGCCCGCGCCTTGTACCAGGCCGCCTTCGCCGCCGACTCGGGCGACGTGTACGCGCTGCACCGACTTGCGATCCTCGACGCGTGGGACGGCAAGTTCGACCGCGCGCTGGCGCGGCTCGCGTGGCTACGCCGGCTCACGCCCGGCGACGCGGACGTCATGGTGGATCAGGCGCGGACGTATGCGTGGGCGGGTGAGAACGGCCTGGCCCTGGCGCTGTACGATTCGGTGCTGGCGAAGGACCCCGGTCGCGCCGACGCCCTCGCCGGCCGCGCCCGCGCGGTTGCCTGGAGCGGCGACCTGGAGCGCGCCGAGGCGCTGTGGCGCGACGCGCTCGCCCTCCACCCCGACGATCCCGAGATCCTGATCGGCCTGGCGCAAACGCTCTACTGGAAAGGCCAGGCCGCGCTCGCCGAGACGTACGTGACCAAGGCGCGCGCACACGCGCCCGCCGACCGCGCGGCGCTCGAGCTGGAGCGCCAACTCCGCGCGGAGCTGCGGCCTGAGGTACACACCACCCTCAACGGCGCCGGCGATTCTGATCACAACGACTTCATCGCGCAGGAGGCGTATTTCACCGGCTCGGTGGGCGCCGCGCGGGGCACGCTGCAGGCGGGGTGGCGCCGCTCGACCGATCCGCTGCGCACCGCGGCGAGTTACGGCGCGGGCGGCTACGCGATCGTTCCGCTCGGCCACGGCGCGGTGCTGCGCGCGGGGGCCGGCGTGCGCCGGCTCGCCCCCGACACCGGAGCCGCGACGACGCCGCTCACGGCCCAGCTCGGCCTCGGGATTCGGCCGGCGCCGTTCGTGTCGGCGAGCGTGGGGTACAGCCGCTCCGCATTCGACGAGACTAGGGTACTGATCGACGCCGGGATCGTCGTGAATGCCGTCGATGTGTCGCTCGACCTGGCGCCGCGCTCGCGCGTGTCCTTCTCCGGCGGCGGCGGGATGGCGTGGCTGTCGGACGGCAACCGCCGTACGGGCGGCGTGGCGGCGGTGATGGCGGGCGTCGGAGGCGGGCTGCAGCTGGGCATCTATGGACGGCTCTTAGGCTACCGCCGGCGGGCGCCGGGGGTCTACTTCGCACCCGACCGCTTCGCGCTGCTCGAGGCCCGCGCCGTGTACGCGTGGCGTCGCGGGCAGTGGGGAGCGCGGGTGGACGGCGGGCTGGGGACGCAGCAGGTGCTCAAGGGCGCCAACGCCCAGAGTGAATGGCACTTCGGATTGTCGCTGTCGCGCGAGTGGTGGAGCAACGGCGAGGTGGTGCTGGGCGGCGCGATTACCAACAGCGCCGCGGTGAGCACCACCGGTGCGTTCCGTTATCGCTCGATCACGCTGTCGCTGCGGCAGGGGCTCTGAGCGGTCAGCCGTCAGCCATCAGCAGTCGGATGCGCCTGGCTAATGGCTGACGGCTGATGGCTGATGGCTCTGGCTGTCGCGCACAATGTCCTCGCCGTGCTGCAGCGCGATCACCGCCACCATTACGATCACCACAACGATGACGATCCCCCGTGCCAGGCGGAGCTTCATGCTCCAAGCTAACGCGCGCCGCCAGCGTGCGGGCGCGAGCCACTATGATCAGGGCGAGAGGGTGAAGTTCACACCGGTGACGTGTTGCGCAGCGCCCACAGTCACGGACTGCGTCGCGTTGGCGAACCCGGTCGCCGCCGCCGCGATCGTGTAGCTGCCCGGCGGTAAGAACATGAGGGTATACGCCCCGGCCGCATCCGCCGCGGCCGACGCGACGGTGTCCGCCGCTCCCGCGATGGCGAACAGGTGCGCATGGGCCGTATCCGGCGACACCATGCCGCTGACCGATCCCGCTAGATCCCGCGAGGTGGCGTGCAGCACGGGCTTGAACAGCGCGCCGTTGGGCGACGGTCCGGCGCCGGTGAACACGAAGCTGCGCGACGCGTCGAAGTCGACGACCAGCGTCGTCTGTCCGGGCGCCACGTGCACCGGTCCGCCGAAGTTGACCTTGATGCCCGATTGCATCCCGCTTGGCACTTTGAGGGCCCGCGTGTTCGAGCCGTCGCTGAACGTGGCGCTGCCCGCGAGCGTGATGCGAGCGGAGTCGACCACCAACCGCAACTGCTCGTAGGCACCCACGGGGATCAGCGCGCTGCCGAGCGCGGCGGTGACGCCGCCCTGGAGGCTCAAGAGGTCGTATTGCGCGGGCGTCGTGCTGATGTCGACCGGGGCGTTGCCGCCCACGAGATATACCCGCGAGATCCAGACCGTGGCGCTTGCAATGCCCGGGTTGGGGGCGTCGGCGAGCAACATGCTCACTTGGCCGAGTTGCGGTCCTTCGTTGCACGCGGCAAGCGCGAAGAGTGCAACGATGCCTGCGAGGGTGGCGCGCATCAGGGCTTTCGCGAGCCTCCGTGGGCGGTCGTGGGACGGTGGGGATTGGGGGTGGCCGGGTGCCCGTGCGCGAGGCCCGCCGCGGCGGCCGCAGCGGACTGGCCGTGCGCCATTCCCGCCTCTACCTGCCCGGCGAGGTCGTTGAGATCGCCCGCTGAGCCGAGCGAGCGGGAAAGCAGGTCGACCGTCTGAGCGGTCGGCACACCGAGTGCCGCGAGGGTTCCGGCGACGCCCAGCGCCGTGGCGCGCTGTCCGGTTGTGCCGGCGGCCTTGGCGAGGGCGCGCACCTGAGCGGCGCTCAGTCCCGCAGTCAGCGCGAACGCGCCCGCCTCGATCGACGCCGAGTCGGGGAGCGTGATACCCGCGTCGTGGATCGCGCCCGCCGCGCTTGCCAGCTGATCGGCGAGCGCCTGCACGGCCGCTACGATCCGGGCGGCGGGCACGCCCTTCGCAGCCCCTTCGATCGCCTTCTGTACGAGCGACGCCGCGGGCAGGGCCCGCGCGCTCGCCTGCGCAGCGATGGCGCGGACTTGCGCGGCCGCGGCGGGCGGCAGCCGTCCCGCGAGCGGATCGGCGGGCTGCTGCGCGAGCAGCGGACCGGCCGCGGCGAGCGTGCAGAACAGCACGACGACGCTCTTCAAGAGACGCGTCCCTGCGGCGTGACCGCGATGATGCTGTTGCGCCGGCCGAAGCCGTCGTCCACACCAGGCGCGGTCGGGTCGGCCACCCACCGCCGGCCGTCCACCACGAACGCATACAGATGCTGGCCCACCGGCAGCGATAGCGTCGCCGCCCACACGCCCGGCTCATTCGCGGGCGCGAGCGGCGTCGCCTGCGCGTCCCACTGATTGAACGTGCCGGCGACGCTCACCTGATGCGCTCCCGGTGCGTACAGCACGAATTTCACGAACACGCTCTCCGGAGTTTGCGCGACGGCGGCGGGGGCGCTCGCCTGCCGCCCGGGCGCCAGCAGGATCACGAGCACCGCGGCTGCGGCGAGCGCCGCGACCGCCCAGGGACGGACGCGCAGGCGCAGCTCGTGCGTCTCGCGGATCCAGCGCCAGGCGCGGCTCCACCGCGTCGTGGGCCGGCGCCGCAGCTCGGCCATCACACGTTGTTCGACGGAGGGCGCGAGCGTCACCGGCGCGCGGTCGACCGCGGCGAGCAAGGCGCGTGCTTCGGCCAGCTCGTCCGCCAGCTCGGCGCCCAACTGCTCGGCGGACAGCTCGCCGTCGAGCCACCGCTTCACCAACGGGTGGAATTCGCGCATCAGGTCCGCTCCTTCAAGTACGCCCGCAGCCGGTCGTAGGCGCGGTGCATCCGCATCTTCAACGAGGCCACCGTGGCACCTGTCGCCGCGGCGATTTCTTCGTACGACTTCTCTTCCATATGCTTCAACACGAACGCCTCACGTTGCTCCGGCGTCAACTCCGCCATGCCGCGCGTCAAGAGCGCGCGCAACTCGCTCTGCTCGGCACGGCGGTCGGCGCCGCCCGCCGCCGGTAGGTCGTCCTGTGACACGTCCGCCACCGCCTCGCGCTTTTCGCGGCGTCGCTCGGCGAAACAGCGGTTGCGCAGGATCAGGAAGAACCAGCCCGCGAAATTGTCCGGATCGCGGCACTGGGCCAGCTGATCGTAGGCGCGAATGAACGCGTCCTGCACCGCATCTTCCGCCGCATCCGCAGAGCCGAGCATCCGGGCCGCGTAGCGCGCGTAGCGGTCGCGGTAACGCCGCACCAGCTCCGCATAGCGCTCCACATCGCCGGCCAGGACGGCCCGTACCACGTCCCCGTCCGATCCCTCCGCCCGTGCGCCCAGCCGATCCATCCTCGGTTGAATGCAACGGGGATGGTAGAGCCCGCGCCCCGCCTTCGGCAACTAGCCTGAAGATGCCTCGGCGTCCCCACAAGTAACGTAAAATTAGGAACAACGAGTACTTAAGGTTTTCCCGAGCGTTACCTGCCCCTTTCGGCGGGACTCTTCAAGGCGAACCCCGCCGACACGGCTGGGTGCCACTATAGAGGAGGCAAGTCATGTTCCGCAGAGTACTTCCCCTGGTCGTGTCGCTGGCATTTCCAGCGTTCTTGGCCGCGCAGAGCGAGATCCCCAACGCTCACGCGTCCGACACGGCGAAGGCCAAAGTGGCGGAACACCGCGCCACGCACACGCGCGGCTCGGTGGATCATCCGGCAGCGACGCCGGCCACGCGGGCCGTCCCAGCAACGCGGGCCACCCCCGCCACGCCGGCGTCGGGCGGTAACCCGGCGACTCCGGCCACCCCGGCGACGCGGGCGACTCCGGCCGTGCCGGCTTCGCCGTCCCAGAAGCCGACGAATCCAGGACAATCGGGTAATCACCGGCCCTGACGGCGGCGCTCCAAATAACAGAACACGAGGCCACGGGAAACCGTGGCCTCGTGTATTATCTGCCCCATGCTGCGCCGGATGTTGTGTTTGCTGGCCATGTCGTGCGGCGCCGCGAGCGCTCGCGCGCAGCTCTCGGTCGGCGCGGGACTCGCCACGGTCCGCTACCCCGGGGGATCGAGTCTCAGCACCGCGTCGCTTACGCCAACGTTCTTCCATTCCACGCCGACCCTCACCGCGAGCCTGAGCGGCTCACTCGCATCACTGCCAGCGGGTGCGGTCTACACCCAGACGCGCGCCGACCTCTGGGCGGCAACGATGCCGCTCGGTACTCCACACCTCCGTCTGGGCGCCGAGGGCATCGGCGCCGCGGCAGCGCGCAGTGACGGGGGCTGGACGGCCGCGGCTCACGGAATAGTTGAAGCGTTGTGGTCGACAACCGCGGGGGGGGTCGGCGTGGGCGGCGGACCATCGTGGGGAGGCATCGAATGGCAACCCTCGGTAACGACCCTGCACCTCCGCGCGAGAGCGTGGTGGCAGCGCGGCATCACCAGCATGTCGCTCGCGGTCGAGCCGACGCATTTCTTGGGAGCGTGGTTCACTGACGTCACGGCCGGCGTGACCCTGTCCCCCACGAATGGCAAGCTGGTGGCGGCAGTCTCGGCCGGCGGGAGACTCAGCCACGCGTACGGCTCGAAGGGCGTGGGCAGCGCGTTTCTGCAGTGCCACGTCACGCCGGCGCTTGCGATCGAAGGCGGCGGCGGCGTGTACCTCTCCGATCCGTATCAGGGCTTCCCCCGCGCGGGCTACGTCGCGGCGGGCGTTCGCTGGTTCCCGGGGTTGCGTCGCGCCCCACGGGCCCCACCGCCCGCTGCCACAGCGCCGCTGGTCCCCGATCGCCGCGGTGATACGCTGTATGTGCGGTTCCGGATGCCCGGCGCCAAGAGCGTGGCGATCGCCGGTGAGTGGAATCGCTGGACACCTGCCCCCCTGCGCCCGCTGGGCGACGACCGGTGGGAAGGCGTGGTGGCGCTCGCGCCCGGCACGTATCGCTTCAATCTCGTGGTGGACGGCAACGATTGGGTGGTGCCCGCGGGTGTAGCGACGCTTTCCGATGGATTGGGCGGCCTGGTCGCTCTGTTGGTCGTGCCCTAGGGCTGCACGGCGGCTCGGGCGGCGGGCTGGGCCGGGGCCGGCGGCGCGGCGAGCGCGTACCACGCCGGGCCCGCGGCGGCGAGCAGCGCCGCGATCAGCACGCCCGGCAGACCGATCTCCTTGCTGCGCACCTCGAGAGCCACCGCCACCGTGATGAACGCCATGGGCAGCAAAGCGAGCAGCACGAGGACGGGAATCCCGGCGGGAATGCGGAACGCGCCCCGCAGGTCCGGCTCGCGCCGGCGCAGCTGGATGAGCGACGCGAACTCAAGGGCGAGCGCCGCCGAGTACAGCAGGACATCGGCGGCGAGCAGGCCGCCGAATGACAGCAGCGCAAACCCCGAGTACGCCACCGCCGAGGCCAGCACCGCGTTCCGCGGCGTCCCCCGCTCGTCCACCCGGGCCAACGCCCGGGGCAACAGTCCGTCCTGCGCCACCACCAGGGGAATGCGCGAATACGCGAGCAGCAGCGCGTTGAACAGGGCGAATGCGCTCAACATGCCCGCCAGCGCGAGCCACGCCCCGAGCCACGGCCCCACGATCCCACGGGCAATGCTGGGCCACGCGCCGTCCGTCCAGATGTCCCAGCGTGTGAGCGCCAGCGCCGGCACGATGGCGAGCACGTATACCACGGTCACGAGCGGCAGCGCGCGCGCCAGCGCGCGGGGATACGTGGCGCTCGCCTGCTCGATCTCACCGCCGATGGTCGAGGCGTTGTCCCAGCCGCTGTAGTTCCAGATGCTCTGCGAAATCCCGATCCCCAGCGCCCCCGCGAACGACGTCCCCGGCGCGTGGAACGGGGTCACCGCCACGGTTGTGCCGCCGCCCAGCCAGCGCGCCAGCGCCACCGCGACCAGCACGCCGAAGGGCGCCAGCACGATTGCGAGGAACCACCCCGATGCGGTGCCCACCGCGCGGGTGCCGCGCAGGTTGAGCCAGGTGGCGCCCCAGATCAACACCAGGGCCACGCCCCACGCCTCGAAGCGCGACAGCTGCGGCAGGAAGAAGCGCAGGTACTGGAGGAACAGCACCGGGTAGATCGCCATGTCGATCAGGGAGTAGACCCAGGACAGCCAGCCGTTCCAGAAGCCCCAGCCCCGGCCGAACGCGCGCTTCACCCACTGGTAATAGCCGCCCTCCGCGGGCAGCATCGACGCGATCTCACCGATCAGGAGCGCTTCGGGGACGCTGTAGAGCAGCGGCGTGGCGAAGAGCAGCAGCAAGGCCACCCCCGGCCCGACCGCGCCCACCAACCCCTCCAACCCGAACGGCCCGCCCGAGACGGTGAAGAACATCACCGCCACGAGCGCGCCCAGTCGCAGCGCGCCGCGCCGCGTCAGTGGTGCATCTCCTCCATGCCCTCGCGGTGGTGTGTGGCCCAGATGACGCGCGGGTCGTCGGAGGCGAAAGCGTTCACGTGCACCATCCAGCCGAACATGCGCGGCAGGAAGCGCCCGTTCACCGCCGCGCATGCCTCAGCCGTGGCGATGGGGCTTTGCGGCCCGAACACGGGCCGGCCATCCGTGGAGTCGCGCCAGTGCGCGATGCCGCCGCGCGGCGGAATGCACCAGTTGACGTGCTCGTGCCAGCGCGCCACCGACAGCGGAATGCGCTGGTTCAGGTCGTCATCCGAGAGGCGCGCGGGCGCGGTGTACATCGCCCCGACCAAGACGAGCGAGTCGCCGGGCCCGCGCTGGTACAGCAGCGACGTGGGGTGATCGGGGTCGAACCGCATCGTCGCCTCGAGCGCCCACAGCCGGTTGGTGAAGTGATAGACGGGCTGATTCTTGACGCCCGGCAGGAACTGGCGGAATCCGTCCGCTTCGGCCACGCGCACGTCGCGGTACTTCGCCAGCGAGCTGCGCATCCGCGACACCAACGCCGCCGCGCGCGCCGAGTCGCCCGGAGCCGCGGGGCGCACCGGCGTGAGCTTCATGTGCAGGTCCTCCACGTCCATCGCCCCGCTCATCGCGTGCTCGGCCGCGACGGCCGCGCGCGTGGAGTCGGGGTCCTGCGTTGCCGTTTGCGGCGCTGCGCCCGGCGCGCAGCCCGCGGCGAAGGCGAGACTGAGCAGAGCACCGCCCATTGGTCTCATGTCAGTGCACGATCACGGCTGGCGTATCCTGCTGCTTCACCAGCGCGTTGAAGGCCGGCACGTCCCTATCCAGGATCGCCTTGAGCGCGTCGAGCTGCACCTGCAGCAGCTGCGACAGCTCGTCGAACAGCGCCAGCGACGCTGCCGTGGGCGGTGCGTCGGCACTGCCTGCCACCCCCGCCAACGCGCTGATGCGGTTGTTGAGGCGAATCGGGAAGTTGAGCGGGTCTTCACCACTGCGGTTCTGTGTCTGATAGATCTCCCGCTCGATCGCGCCGAGGCGCGTCTTGAGTGAGTCAGCCTGCCGCGCGATCTGCGCCGCGCCCGCCTGACCCTTGGTGCGGGCCACGGCCGCGTCGAGCTGGCTCGTCACGTCGCGAATCTGCTTCACGGCATCGTTGGCGGCGGACAGCCGGTCCCGCACCCGGATCAGGAAGTCGAACTGCTTCTGGAGATCGGCCGTGGTGTAGCGCACGCGCGGATCGAGCGTCACGGCGAAGGGCTTGGTGTCGCTCCAGCCGCCCACGCTGAGTCGAACTTTGTACGCGCCCGGCACCGCCGTGGGGCCGCCCAGGCCTCCCGCCCACAGCACGATGCCGGGGAAGCGGTGCGCGTCAGGGTAGCTCAGGTCCCATACCACGCGGTTGAGCCCCGCGGTGAGGCGCAGCGAATCCTGTGGATTGGCGGGCTTCGTGGACCAGCCCCGCACCACGGAGTCGCGCGCGTCGCGGATCTCGAGCCGCACCTCGCTGTCCGGCTTCTGCTTCAGATAGAAGAAGACCCAGGCGCCCGCGGGCGGGTTCCGCCCCACACCGCTCACCGGGAAGTCGAAGCCGCCGCCCGGGCCGCGTATGGCGTCGTACGGCGTGAACAGCACGCGGTCGGCTCGGGCCACGTCGGGCGTGAGCTGGCGCAGCGCCGACAGATTGTCGAGCACCCAGAACGCCCGGCCGTGCGTCGCCGCCGCGAGGTCGTTGCCCTTGATCACGAGGTCGTGCACGGGCACCACGGGGAGGTTCAAGCGGAGCGACTGCCAGTTGGCGCCGTCGTCGAACGATACGTACACGCCGAACTCGGTGCCGGCGTACAGCAGGCCGCGGCGCGCCGGATCTTCGCGCACCACCCGCGCGAAGTGCGTGGCGGCGATGCCGGTCGTGATCTTGCGCCACGTCTTGCCGTAGTCGCTCGTGGCGTAGATTTAGGGCGTGAAGTCGTCGAGCTTGTAGCGCGTGGCGGCGACGTAGGCCGTCCCCGCGTCGTGCGGTGAGGCCTCGACCGTCGACACCTGCGTCCCGGCCGTCACGCCCGCGGGCGTGACGTTCTGCCACGTCTTACCGCCGTCGCGCGTGAGCTGGACCAGGCCGTCGTCCGTGCCGACCCAGATCTCGTTGGAGTCCTTGGGCGAGGGGGCGACGGTGAAGATCGTGCCGTAGTACTCGACGCTGGTGTTGTCCTTGGTGATCGGCCCGCCCGTGGCCTCCTCTTTGGTCTTGTCGTTGCGCGTCAGATCGGGGCTGATCGCCTGCCAGCTCTGGCCCTCGTCGGTCGAGCGGAACAGCACCTGCGCGCCCGCATACAGGACGTTGGGGTTCGCGGGCGCCAGCACGATCGGGAACGTCCACTGGAAACGGTACTTGATGTCGCCCGCGCCGTGGCCCATCGGGTTGTCGGGCCAGGGATTCACCGCGCGCTCCTGGCCGGTGCGTACGTCGTAGCGCGTGAGGTAGCCGCCGTAGGAGCCCGCGAACACGACGTCCGGGTCGTCGGCGCGCGCGGCGATCCAGCCGCTCTCGCCGCCGCCCACGTCGTACCAGTCGCGATCGCCGATGGTGGCGCCGTCCGAGCGGCTGGCGATGCAGACGGTCGAGTTGTCCTGCTGCGCGCCGCACAGCTTGTAGGGATAGTGCGTGGTCGCGATCACGTGGTAGAACTGCGCCGTCGGCTGGTTGTTCTCAGCTGTCCAGCTTTCGCCGCCCGTGAGCGTGACGGTGGCGCCGCCGTCGTTGCCGTTGACCATGCGGCGCGGGTTCTGCGGATCGATCCACAGGGCATGGTGGTCGCCGTGCGAGCCGCGGATGCCGCGGAACGTGCGCCCGCCGTCCACCGACTTGAGCAGCGACGTGTTCAGTACGTACACTGCGTCGGGATTCTGCGGGTCGGCGTAGACATTGGAGAAATACCAGGCGCGCTGCCGCAGGTCGTGATCGTCGTTCACCCGCGTCCAGGTGGCGCCCGCGTCGTCGGAGCGGAACAGCCCGCCCTCCTTCGCTTCGACCATCGCATACAGCCGGTCGTGACTCGACTGGGAGACGGCGACGCCGATGCGGCCGATCA
Organism: Gemmatimonadota bacterium; assembly: GCA_041487875.1. GTDB lineage: Bacteria > Gemmatimonadota > Gemmatimonadetes > Gemmatimonadales > GWC2-71-9 > DATLWA01. The sequence continues at coordinate 13,210 of JBGPOE010000026.1, forward strand.
CGCCCTCGGGCATGCCCTTGTTGCGGGTCAGCTCGGCCCAGGTGTCGCCGCCGTCGGTGGACTTGAACAAGCCGCTGCCCGCGCCGCCCGAAGAGAAGCCCCACGGCGTGCGCTGCACCTGCCACAGGGCGGCGTAGACGATGCGGGGGTTCTGCGGGTCGAGCACGAGATCGATGGCGCCGGTCGAGTCGTTTCTCGACAGGACTTTCTGCCACGTCTTGCCGCCGTCTTTCGAGCGGTACACGCCGCGCGTGGGATTGGGCGCGAACACGTGGCCGATCACGGCGACGTAGACCAGGTCCGCATCTTTCGGGTGCACCGCGATGCGCGCGATCTGGCCGGCGTCGGCGAGGCCGATCCGCGTCCAGGTCTTGCCCGCATCGGTGGAGCGGTACATGCCGTCGCCGGGCGACACGTTGCCGCGCAGCGTGTTCTCGCCCGTGCCGACGTAGACGACGTTGGGGTCGGCATCGGCCACCGCCACCGCGCCGATCGATCCGGCGGTGATCTGGCCGTCGCTCACGGGCTTCCAGCTGAGCCCAGCGTCGGTCGTCTTCCACACGCCGCCGCCCGTCACGCCGGCATAGAACACCAGCTGATTGACGGGATCACCTGCGACCGTGGCGACCCGCCCGCCGCGGAACGGACCGATCTCCCGCCATTTGAGTCCGGCAAACCAGGTGGAATCGATGCGGGTCGCTGGGGCTTGAGCGGCGAGCGGCAGCGCGGCGAGGACGATAGAGGAAACGACACGGGCGGCGCGGGCGAACATCACGAACCCTCCGAGCGAGCGGTGACCCCCGACGCACGTCGCGTCGGGGGTGCCTATCATAGCGCCCGGTGGCCGGGCCGCTAGCTCGTGGTGTGGCGCCGTTGCGGCGCTCGCGTCAGCGCGCGAGCGCGGCCTCCAGCCGGGCGTACAGGTAGCGCCCGTTGTAGCCGAACGGCGAGGCCGCCGCCCAGGGGAAGGTCCCGAAGTTGTTGTTGAAGTCCCTAGCGGTGTCGGTGCCGGGGGAATCCACGATCCTCGTGGACGACGGCGAATCAGGATACGTGTCGAACAGATTCCGCACGCCAATGGCGAGGTTGACCTGGTCGAACTGGTAGCCGATTTCCGCGTCGAATAGCGTCTTCGAGCCGTAGTTGTCGCGGCACAGATCGCAGAAGCCGGGCTGCGCCGAGGAGAACTTGCCGTAATAGGAGGCGCGCGCCAGCGCGTGGAAGCGGCCGATGCTGTACTGCGGTGTCACGGTCGCCCGCCAATCGGGCCGCTCTTGCGTGGTCGCAATGTAGGTCACGGAGTCGATAATGCCGGTCACGGCCGAGTTCTTGAGCGTGTCGGGCACGGGGCCGACGCGGGTGATCTGGTTCCGCGTGTAGTTCACCGCCGCCGTCAATTCGAACACCCCGGCCGCCGCGGGGACCCGCAGGTCGCCCGTGAGATCCAGACCCCGCGTGCGCGTGTCCATGCCGTTGGTGTAGTACTGCACCGCCCCGACGCTCGAGAATCCGGCATTGCTGAGGATCCGCTGCGTGACGGAATCGCCGAACGTCGCTCCCAGCAGGATCCGGTCGGTGATCGTGATCTGGAAGACATCGCCGGTAAGCGTCAGGTTGTTCCGCGGCGTCACGGCGAGTCCGGCGCTCAAGTTCACCGACTTCTCCGCCTTGAGCGGCTTCGCCCCGAGCACCTTGGCGACCGGGTTATCGACAGGGAAGACGCCGACATCGATGAATTGCCCGGAGATGACGTTGGTGACGACCTTGCTGAAGTGGATCTGCCCCAGTCCGGGAGCGCGGAAACCGGTGCTTCCGGCCGCGCGCAGGGTCACGTGGGACGAAGGCTGGTAGCGAAACGCCAGCTTGCCCGTGGCGAGCGAACCGAAGTCGCTGTAATGCTCGAACCGCGCCGCGGCGTTCGCCAAGAACTGCGGCGTGAGGTTGGTTTCCAGGTCGGTGTAGACCCCAACGTTGGTGCGGCTCGAGTTGGATTCGTTGGAGGGGGTGAAGCCCTGGAACACCTGCGAGCCGCCGATCGTCGCGCTGTCGTCGTCGGCGGTCCCCCAGATCCCATCCGCGCCGGCGCTGTCTTGAGAGAGATGCCCGCCGTTGATGTAGGAGGCGAGCTCACCGCGGGTGGTCTGCCAGCGTTCTCGCCGGAAGGCGGCGCCCACCGCCACGTTCACCGGCGCCGAGAGCCCGAGGTTGACCGGCTTCGCCACGTTCACCTGCGTCACCAGCTCCTCGCGCGTCAGCTGCCCCGCGAAGAACGAAGTCTGGTTGGCAATCCCCGGATCATCAGCGTTCCCCAAAATGCCATCGGGCCCCGGCGCGCAGGGGGCGGCGGGGTCGAGGCAGGGCCCGAGTGACGTATTAAGCGTGTTCTTCATGTTGTACTTGAAGTCGTTGTGCCCGAACGAGACCCCAGCGTCCACCGACCAGCCAGCCGTGGTGCCGCGGTAGCCGCCGGCCGCGGAGTAGTCGGTCACGTCCGGGGCGAATTGCGGGAGAAATCCCAGCGGGTAAATCTGCAGCCAGTTGCGTGGGCTGCTGTCGTAACGCCGATAGCCTTCACCGTTGCCGCGGCGGAAGCTGTAGCCGCCAAAGCCGTACAGCTCGCTGGTGCCGGCGTCGTTCAAGGGCATCCTCAAGTTGGCCATCGTGAGCACGTCTTTCTCCAGCCCGTCGCCCCAGTGGTAGTTGGGCTGCGGCACGGGATTCCGCTTGATCACCACCTGCCCGATGCTGTTGACCGAATCTGCCAGGCCCGTGCCGCCGACTTCGAACGGATCGGCGTACGCGCGGTTGGTCGGCTGGCGGTCGAGGAATTCACCGAACAGCGACAGCGAGCCGCGGCCCAGGCCGAGACCCCACCCGCCGTTTACGTCGACGGTCGTGCCGTCGCCAGGATAGTTGCGCGGTGCGTACCGGCCGGAGGTGACGTTCAAGAACGGCGTGAACTGGCCCTCTTTGAGCACCAGGTTTACCACACCCGCGATTGCGTCGGACCCGTACTGCGCCGATGCGCCGTCGCGCAGCACCTCGATGCGGTCGATGGCGCTCGCCGGCAGCGTGTTCATGTCCACGCCGCTCGAGCCGGCGGGCATGCCGTAGGCGAACGTGTTCACCACGGCCATCTGGTGCTGCCGCATCCCATTCACGAGCACCAGGGTCTGGTCCGGACTCAAGCCCCGCAGGGTGAACGGCCGCACGATGTCGTTCGCGTCGGTGACGCTCTGATGCGGGAAGTTGACCGAGGGCGACAACTGCTGGAGGATCTGGCTGGTCTCGCTGGTCCCTTGTTGGGCCAGGACCTCCGCGGGAAACACATCAACGGGGACAGCCAACTCCTCCGCCGCCGTGTGCCGCGCGTGGGAGCCCACCACCACGGACACCGGTGACAGTGAGATCGCCTGCGGCGTCATGACGAAGTCGTGATGCACCGTCTCACCCGCCGCGACGCTCACGCGCGCCACCTGCGGCACATAGCCGAGGATCCGCGCGCGGACGGTGTTCGCGCCGGTGGGCACGCCGCGCAGCTCGTACTCGCCCTGGTCGTTGGTGATCACGCGCATCACCGTGGCGTCCACGGTCACGCTCACGGCGGCGAGGGGCGCGCCTGCCGCGCTCGTCACTTTGCCGCGGATCGTTCCGGTCTGACTCGAGAGTGCGTGGGGCAGAACGAGCAGCGACAGCGACCACGCGAGGACATGGAAACGGCTGGTGGGCCTGGACACGAGGTGCCTCCCTCTAGGCATCGTGAATACGCGACGGGAATGCCGGTGCGCCGCGGTTATGTTGCGGGCCAACCGGCCGCTCGGCAAGGCGGCATAAACATTCACCCCGCTGCATGTTCTTGCAGGGGGCGGGATGCGAGACGGAACGGTCATCGCGCTCGCGCCCATGACCTCCCCGCGCCATCTTTGCCGGGGCCCCCACATCAGGCTACGGCATGCGGTCGGTCTCCCTCCTTGTTGCGGTGTTGGCCGCGCTCCCGGCTCAGGCCCAACACGTCCCCGCATCCGCCTTCGGCGCCCTGCGCTGGCGGCTGATCGGGCCGTTCCGGGGTGGGCGGGTGCTCGCGGCGGCCGGCGTGCCGGGTGACGGCGCGACGTTCTACTTCGGCTCCGTGGACGGCGGAGTGTGGCGCACCACGAACGCCGGTGTCACCTGGGAGCCGCTGTTTGACGGCCAGCCGACGCCCTCGGTGGGCGCCCTGGCTCTCGCCCCATCCAACCCCAACGTGATCTACGTCGGCACGGGCGAAGCCGACATGCGCTCCGACATCACGTACGGAGCGGGCGTCTACAAATCGACGGACGGCGGGGCGCACTGGCAGCACGCGGGCCTCGACGACACGCGACAAATCGGCAAGATCCTGGTGGACCCGCAGAACCCCGACATCGTGTGGGTCGCCGCCTTGGGCCACGCCTACGGCCCGAACGGCGAGCGCGGCGTGTTCCGCTCGAGCGATGGCGGCCGCACCTGGCAGAAAGTGTTGTTCAAGAATCCCGACACCGGCGCTATCGATCTGGCGTTCGATCCGGGCGACTCCCGCATCGTCTACGCGGCCCTGTGGCAGGCGCGCCGGCCGCCGTGGAGCCAATATCCGCCGGACCAGGGTCCGGGCTCGGGGCTTTACAAGACGACCGACGACGGTGCCACCTGGAGCCAAGTCAGCGGACACGGCTTTCCAGGCGGCCCGCTCGGCCGCATCGGGCTCGCCACGGCGCGCGGCGCCTCGGGCACGCGCGTCTACGCGATGGTCGAGGCCAGCGCCGCGACCGGCCTGTATCGCTCCGACGACGGCGGCGCGACGTGGGCCCTCGCCAGCACCGACCCGCGCCTCACCGCGCGCCAGTGGTATTTCGGACAGGTGTTCGTGGACCCGAGCGACCCGGACCGCGTGTACGTCCCCAACCGCTCGATTCTGCGATCGACCGACGGCGCCAAGACGTTCACCGCGATCAAAGGATCGCCGGGTGGCGACGACTATCACATCGTGTGGATCGACCCGCGCGACGGCCGCCGCCTGATCTTCGGCGCCGACCAGGGCGCCGGGGTGAGCCTGGACGGCGGCGCGACGTGGAGCAGCTGGTACAACCAGCCGACGGCGCAGTTCTATCACGTCGTGACGGACGACGCCTTTCCCTATCGCGTCTACGGCGCCCAGCAGGACGCGGGCACCGCGGGCGTCTCGAGCCGCGGCAACGACGGCATGATCACGTTCCGCGAATGGCATCCGATCGGCGCGGGCGAAGCGGGCTACATCGCGCCCGACCCGCTCAACCCGGACATCGTATACGACAGCGACACCTACGGCACCATCTACCGGTTCAACCGGACCAGCGGCCAGTCGCAGGTGATTTCGCCCGCTGCACCGGGCGGCGCGCGCGCCTACCGCTTCACGTGGACGTCGCCGCTCGTGTTCGATCGGCTCGACCGCCACGTGCTCTACCTCGGCGCCCAGATGGTTCTGCGCACGCGCGACGGCGGGCTGCATTGGGAGCAAGCGAGCCCCGATTTAACGGCGGCGGTGCCGGGTAAGGGCGTCGTTTACACGATCGCGCCGTCGCCCGTGCAGGCAGGCGTGATCTGGGCCGGCACCGACGACGGCCGCATCCACGTCACCACGGACGCCGGCCAGCACTGGCGGAACGTCACGCCCGACAGCCTGCCCGCGTGGAGCAAGGTCAGCATGATCGAGGCGTCGCCGTTCGAGGCCGGGGCGGCGTATGCCGCCGTCGACCGCCATGAGCTGGACGACGTCACGCCGTGGATCTATCGGACGCACGATTTCGGGGCCCACTGGGCGCGGATCGAACAGGGCATCGCGCCGGGAGCGTACGTGCAAGTCGTCCGGGCGGACCCCGCGCGGCGCGGGCTCTTGTTCGCGGGCACCGAGCTCGGCGCATACGTGTCGTTCGACGACGGCGATCTGTGGCAGCGCCTGCAACTCAACTTACCGGCTGCTTCAATACGGGACCTGGCCGTACACGACCACGATCTCGTGGCGGCGACTCACGGGCGCGCGTTCTGGATCCTCGACGACCTCACGCCGCTCGAACAGCTGAGCGACTCAGTGCTGCGCGCCGGCGCGTACTTGTTCCGGCCGGCGCCAGCGATGCGCGTGCGGCGCAGCACCAATAACGACACGCCGCTGCCGCCCGAAGAGCCGCAAGGTGAGAATCCGCCGGCTGGCGCCGTGCTCGACTACTACCTGGCGACCGCACCCGCGGGGCCCGTGACGCTCGAGATCGCGGACGCCGGCGGTCAAGTGGTGCGGCGTTTCTCGAGCGACGACCGCGTTGCCGCGCCGCCTGAGCCGCCGTACTTCATGGACGTGTGGCTGCCGCGCCCCGCGATTCCGACGCGCACCGCGGGCCACAACCGGCTCGTGTGGGACCTGCGCTACGCGCCGCCGCCGGTGGATCGGGTGGACTACAGCATCGCCGCGATCGCGGGTCACGGCACGGTGGCGGATCCGGAAGGTCCGCTCGTCTTGCCGGGCACGTATCAGGTTCGCCTCACGGTGGGCGCCAAGACAGTCACACAGCCGCTGGACGTGACGCTCGACCCGCGCGTGCATCCGGCCGACACGGCGCTCGCGGCGCAGCTCAAATTGGCGCTGGCGATTGCCAGCTCGCAGACCCAACAGCACGCCCTGCGCGGCGCCGCGGGGGACCTCGCGCGGCGGCTGCACGGCACAGACACGCGGCGGCTCGACGCGGCGCGGGCGGCGGCGGTCACCGCGGCAGCGCAGGCCGCCGACAGCGTGGCCCGCGCGGCGGGCGACGGCAGCCTGGCGGCGCTCCTCACCGTGGTGGAGAGCGCCGACCGCGAGCCAACCCAGCAGGCGCGCGATGCGTATGCCACATTGAGCGCGCGCCTGGCCGATTTGCGGCGCCGCTGGGACGAGATTCGTAAACTTTCCCCTCCTTGACGGAGAATCAGCGATGCAGCGTGTGATGCGTATCGGATCGGCTCTTGTCGCGGCGGCGCTCCTCGTGTTCACGGGCTCGGCGCGCGCCCAGGAGAAGACTCGCTTCGCCAATCTGCGCGAAGCGCTCCAGGCAGGCGGCTCCCTGTCGGGCGGCAGCGGACCGCGCAACGTGAACTGGATCGACGGCGGGCGGCGCTACTCCTACATCCAGCAGGCCGAAGGCGCCGAGCAGATCCGCGTGTTCGATCCGGCGAGCGGCACGGACAGCCTCTTGTTCCAGGCGAAGGGCCTGACTTTCCCCGACACCACCGAGCCGTTCGCCTACCGCTCGTTTCAGTGGGCGCGGGACTCGAAGCACCTCGTGTTCGACACGCACTTCAAGCAGCTGTACCGGCGCTCCGGCACGTCCGACTTCTACGTCTATTCGCTCGCCGATCGCGCGCTCACGCTGGCGGCGCGCGGCGCCCGCACCGCCGAGCTCTCGCCCGACGGCGCGCTCATGGGCTACGAGCGCGACGGCGATATGTACGTCTATGATCTGGGCCAGAAAAGGGAAACGCGGCTCACGGCGGACGCCACGCCTACCGCCTACAACGGGCACTTCGACTGGGTGTACGAGGAAGAGTTCGGCCAGGCGCAGGCGTGGAACTGGTCGCCCGACGGCCGCCACATCGCCTACTGGCGCCTGGACGAAAGCGCCGAGCCGGTGATGCAGTTCAGCGATTTCTCGGGCCACCATCCCGATTGGGCCCAAATCCGCATTCCCCAGCCGGGCGACTCCAATCCCACCGTAAAGATCGGCGTCGTCGACGTGCGCTCGGACACGCGCGTGTGGCTCGACCCCGGCGAAACCGGCGAGTACTACGTGCCGCGGATCTACTGGACCAGCCGGCCCGATACGCTCGCGGTCATCACGCTCAACCGTCCCCAGAACGTGATGAAGCTGTACTTCTTCAGCGTGACCACGGGCGGCAAGCGCCTGGTCATGACGGACAGCTCGGCAACGTGGATCGACGTGTACGACTTCTACGCGGGCGTGGACGACCTGATGAGTTTCCCCGCGGGGCTGGCGCAGTTCTTCTGGATCTCCGACCGCGACGGCTGGCAGCACGTGTACCGCTACGACTATTCCGGCAAGCTCGTCAACCAGGTGACGCAGGGTCGCTGGAGCGTGACTCGAATCGAAGGAACAAATCCCAAGACGCAGACCATCTACTACACGTCCACCACGGCTTCACCGCTCGAGCGCCAGCTGTACGCCGTCCGGTTCGACGGTACGCATCCGCAGCGGCTCACGACGGCCGCGGGAACGCACAACATCGACATGTCGCCCGATGCGCGCTATTACATCGACCGCTGGTCGGCGACGCGGCAACCGCGGCAGGTGGAGCTGTGGGCCACGGGCGGCAAGCTGCTCAAGAAGATCGAGGACAACGCGCGGGTGACGCAGTGGCTCGCGACGCACGTCTATGCGCCGGTGGAATTATTCAGCTTCACCACGTCGGATGGCGTGCGGCTCGACGGCTCGATGGTGAAGCCCGTGCCGTTCGACTCCACCAAGCGCTACCCCGTGATCTTCGCGATCTACGGCGGGCCCGGGTCACAGCAGGTGTACGACCAGTTTTCGAGCTCGGGCTGGACGCAGTGGCTGGCGCAGCAGGGCTACATCGTGGTGGGCCTGAATAACCGCGGCAGCAACAACTACGGCAGTGCGTTCATGAAAGTCGTGTACAAACACCTCGGCAAGTGGGAGAGCCACGACTTCGCCGAGGCGGCGCGCTATCTCGGCACCAAGGCGTACGTCGATCCCACGCGCATCGCCATCATAGGCACGAGCTACGGCGGCTACAGCACCGTGTTCACCCTGTTGATGTACCCGGATCTGTTCAGCGTGGGCATCGCCAACTCGCCCGTGACCGACTGGCGGCTGTACGACACGATCTACACCGAGCGCTACATGAGCCTGTTGGGTCTGAACCCCGACGGTTACGACGAGAGCTCGGCCGTGCTGCACGCCGACCGGCTGAAGGGACACCTGCTGCTGATCCATTCGATGCTGGACGACAACGTGCATCCGCAGAACACGATGCAGCTGTTGACGGCACTTACCAACGCCGGGAAGGACGTCGATCTGCGGATCTACCCGCCGGGCCACCATGGCGCGGCGTACAACCAGCCGAGCTCGTTCCTCATCCTCACGGCGGAGGACCAGTACCTGGCGCGGTACCTCAAGTAGCGAAACACAAGAGCCCCGGCTCGCCGTGACGAGCCGGGGCTGTGTGCATCCGGAGCGCGTTCCTAGAACAGGTTCGCCGCCCGCACCCGGAAGTCGACGTTATCCTGCACCCATTTCCACAGGTCGTGCTGCTGCTCGAGCGGCACGCCCGGCTTGAACTGCGTGTGCCAGCCCGCCATCACCTGCGCTTCCTGGGTCCACAGCCGCACGCGGCGGCGCTTGATGATCTTCTTCCAGTTATCGCCCACCGTGGGATTGGCGTACAGCAGGCGCACCGTCACGCTGCGCGACAGGAACTCGAGCGGGCTCAGGTCGATCCGCGTGTACGGATTGGTCCCGGCCGGCAGCCGCGTGCCGGGCGTCAGGTCGGGTACGCCGTCGGAGAGCACGATGACGCTCAACGGCGCCAGGATCAGGCCGCGCTCCTTCACCAGGTCCGACACGCGGTGGAAGAACGCGTTGAAGTCGGTGTAGGGATCGTTGGGCGGGAACCACGCGCGCAGGTCCGCCGCGATCTGCTCCACCGTGCGGCCCTGAAAGTCGTTGATCGGATGGAACGACTTGGGCTCACCCGGCCGCGCGCCGCCCACCGAGCCCACGAACAAGGCGCTCGGGGCGCGCAGCCCGTCGAGGCCGTGCAAATGCGCGTAGATGTAGGTGGACGTGAAGTCCACGGCGTCGTCGTACAGGTGCGCGTCGCGGAACGAGCCGCTGACGTCGATGCCGATCACCATGGTGGACGGCGCGACCTTGCCGCCCCCCTGCTCGTCGCCCCCACCGCGGCTGCACGCCGCGACGAGCAACACGCCGCCGAGCGCCGCGCGCCAGGCGTGAGCGCGGCTCACGGCGTCCCTCCCGCCGCCGGGTGCCTGCCGCCGCCGAACAGCGGCGTGCTCGCAAGCACTTGATCGAGCGAGCGGAACGGCAGCGTGAAGATGGGGTGGCCCAGAATCACCACCACCGCGAAGTTCACCGCCGCGGCCAGCACCTGCAGCACCGGCAGCGTCATCAGCTCGAACACCTCCCGGGCTTCCTTCTTGAACCATTCGGTCTCGGCCTTGAGCGCCGCGATCGGCCCGCGCCAGAACTCCGGCTCGACGCCCGATCCCACCGTGGCACCGCCGTGCGCGCCCGCGATGTTCTGCCGGCCCAGGATGCCGAGCAGCGCGGGCGTACCGAACCGTCCGAACAGGAACCACGTCATGGCGCGCACGCCGATCCAGCCGAACGAGGCGAGCGCCAGCGTCGAGAAGAAGCCCAACTGGAAGCCCGTCTGCGCCGCGATCCACGGCGTGATGGCGTCGATCAGCTCGCGGTACAGGAACATCACCTCGAAGAACATCACGAACGCCTCGACCAGTGCCATCGAGACGATCTGCGACGCCTGCTTGGCGCGGATCGCGTCGGAGAGCGCCTGAATCGCGGCGAAGCTGCCCGAGATCAGGATGAACAAGAACGGCCAGAGGATCACCGTCACCCACAGCCCCGACAGCTCGCTGCCCGTCAGGTCGGCGAGTACTTCGGTGATGGTCGGACGCAGGGTGAACGTGAAGATGGTCGCTTCCAGCGCCGACCAGATCAAGATGAACACGAAGGCGATCCACGGCACGCCGGGCTGGAAGTACTGCCGCGTGGCCCAGTCGAGCAGCGCGAACGGCCGCGTGAACAGGAACTTGATGAGGCGCAGGACCAGCGAGCCCGCGAGCTTGAGCAGGCCCCAGACCCACCCCAGCAGCACCACCACGAAGCGGATCAAGCCCGCCCAGAAGAACCAGATCACGCGGCCCGCGTCCCACCAGGAGAGCAGCAGCGCCGTCAGGAAGCCGCCGCGCCCCGAGCGGAACGGCAGCGTGTACAACGACGCCATGGTGCACCACATGGAGGCCACGAGCAGCGCGGCCGGCAGGGCGAGGAACACCCACTTCGCGATCGCCGCGCCCACGGTGGGACTGTACAGGAAGAAGTCCCGCAGGACGCTCTGCCAGTCGATGATCCACGTGAACCCGGACGCGAGAAAGCGGAACGTCTCCCGCCACTGCTCCGGAAGAGTCTGCTGCAGGGACGCGAGCATCAGCTCACCTCCTGGAAGGCCGTGGGGCGGTCGCGAGAGAGGGCACGGCTCGCAGCGACTGCCCGATTGGGCCACGGGGGTCCCCGGGCCGGCGCATAGATAGCGCCGCGTCCGGCCCTGTCAAGCTTTTCGGGAGTGACGCGGGTCACGAGGAGCGCGGGCAAGTTGCAAGACGCGAGGCGCACCAATGTGTTGCGCCGCTGCCTCGCGGCCTGCCCGGGCGCGAAATAAGTTCTCCCGCATGACGACGACCTGGATTGGCGCGATCCTGGCGCGCGACCTGCGCGCCCTGCGGCGAGAGCTCGAAGCGTACGCCAACGAGCGCGACGTGTGGCGCGTCGAGCCGGGCATCAGCAACTCGGCCGGCAACCTCGCGCTGCATCTCGCGGGCAACATCCAGTATTTCATCGGCAGGGTGCTCGGCGGCTCCGGGTACGAGCGGAACCGCGAGGCTGAGTTTGGGCGTCGCGACGTGTCGAAGGCCGAGCTGCTGCATGAGGTCGACGCCGCGATCGCCGCGGTCGCCCTGCTGTCACGTGTGCCCGACGCCCGCCTGGCGCAGCCCTTTCCCGAGCCTGTCGCGGGCGTCACGCTCGCCACCGGCGACTTCCTGATCCACCTCGCCGTTCACCTCACCTATCACCTCGGCCAGGTGGACTATCACCGCCGGCTGCTCACGGGTCAGGCGGGCCAGATCCGCGCGGTGCTGCCTACCGAGCTGGCGTCCGCGCAGGCCGCACCGAAGGTCTAGCGGCGCTCAGCCTGCAAGGATGCGGTCGATCGCCTGCAGCTCGTCCGGACTGAAGCGGCGATTGGCGAGCGCGCCCACCGCATCCTCGATTTGCGCCACGCGGCTCGCGCCGATCAGCGCCGACGTGATCTCGGGATGGCGCAGCACCCAGGCCAGCGCCAGTTGCGCCAACGTCTGGCCGCGCGCGCGGGCGATGTCCTGCAGGCGGCGCACCTTCGCGAGCGTGGCCTCGGTCACCTCTTCGCGCTTGAGCCAGCCGGAGGGCTTCGCGGCGCGCGAGCCCCGGGGAATGCCATTCAAGTAGCGCTCAGTGAGGAGCCCTTGCGCCAGCGGCGAGAACGGGATGCAGCCGATCTTTTCCTCGCGCAGCACCGCCAGCAGGCCGCTTTCGATGCCGCGGTTCAGCATGCTGTACTTGGGCTGGTGGATGAAGCACGGCGTGCCGAGGCTCCGGAGCATGCCCGCGGCGCGGCGCGTGTCGTCGGGCGAATACGATGAGATCCCTACGTAGAGCGCCCGGCCCAGGCGCACGATGTGGTCGAGCGCGCCCATCGTCTCTTCCAGCGGCGTCTCGGGGTCGGGGCGGTGATGGTAGAAGATGTCGACGTACTCGAGCCCCAGGCGGCTGAGGCTCTGGTCCAGGCTTGCGATCAGATACTTGCGCGTGCCGCCGTCGCCGTATGGACCGGGCCACATGCGGTAGCCGGCCTTGGTCGAGATGATGAGCTCGTCGCGGTGCGCGGCGAGGTCCGCGCGCAGAATCCGTCCGAAGGTCTGCTCCGCCGAGCCCGGAGGCGGGCCGTAGTTGTTGGCGAGATCGAAGTGGGTGATGCCCAAGTCGAACGCGCGGCGCACCATCGTCCGCGCGGTGCGGTAGGAATCCTTGCCGCCGAAGTTGTGCCACAGGCCGAGCGAAATGGCGGGCAAGCGCAAACCGCTCGCGCCCACGCGCTGGTAGGTCATTGCGGCGTACCGGTTCGCGGCGGGGCGGTACATCATGGAGACAATTCTAGTGCCGCCGGCCCCCGCTGCGAACCGTACCCGCCCGCGCTGCCCCGCCGCTCCATACCGCCATCGGGAATGCCAGCGTGCCCGCCTGCCGTTGCGGTTGCACGCCTGCGGTGGTGGGTCCCGCGCCATACATTCCCGCGCTCGCGCGCGGCTGAGCGAACGTTTGGGTCCCGGTCTGCTGTCCGCGCGAGACCCGGAATCCGACGGTGCCGCCTTGCGGCCGCAAACTCGCCGGTGTGACGATCGTGCTGGGCCCGTCGGCGATCGCAAGCGCCGCGGCGGGCGCCTGCGGGGCCGCGTCTAGCGGCGTCGCGGTCGCCATCGCCACCGGTCGCGCCCGCACGTAACGCAGCGCCAGCGCCGAACGGCTCGCGGCCGTGGCCACCGGTGGGCGCTCACCGCCCGCGCCGCCGACCGACCGCCCGGGCACGAGCGGTAACGCAGGCGTCGTGGGCGCCGTGACGTCGCGCGCGCGCGGCTCCGCGGCCGGCGTGCCGCCGCTGTGCCGCGGTGTGGTGAACGGCCGCCCGCGCGGTGGTACGCCCGGATGTCCGAGCACCGGGCCCACCGTGGGAATCACGCGGGCGATCACCTGCTCTTGCGGCGCGCCGCAGATCGTCATGGCGGGACAGGGCGGCTGGCGCTCGCGCAGCGCGCGATCGCGATGGCGGAGTCCACGCCCGGGGACAATGAAGATCGGTGCTTCGACGATCTGCGTGCCGATGAACGTGCAGTCCACACAGGTTTGCGGCGGCTGGACTTCCTGCTGCGTCGGCGTGTAGGCGGCGGTGTCCTGGGCCTGGGGTGAGGGCGTCAGCTGCGGCTGTTGGGCGTAGGCCGCGGGCCGGACGATGTAGCTCAGGATGTCGTAATTGAACGCGCCGTCGCCCAACATCCGCTGCACGATGTCGGTCAACGCGCCCTCGGCATCGGCGCCGCTCCACGACGCCACCAACGCGTCGGGATTCCAGCTCGCGGCGTGCGCGAATTCATCGAACCAGATGGGCCCGGACGTGAGCGCGGCCAGGATCATGCCGCCGCCGTCCGGCTCGGCCAGAATGAAGGCCGGGCGGTCGCCGGGACTGCGGATCTCGTATTCGCCCGCGTGAACCCACGCCGCGGCTTTGGGACTCGCCGGGAACAGCGGCTCGATCCGCCCGTCGGTGCGGCGGTGCAGCACCACCAAGTTGCCGCTCGCGGCGACCTGCACGTACACGCGCACCGGCACACCGCGGAACAAGGGGCTCGGCGAGTCGATCCAGATGTGCACCGGCCGCTCGTCTGCCGGTGGCGCCGGCGGTGCCGCGACCGGCGCCTGGGCTTGCACGAGCAACGCCACCAGAGACAGGATCATGGTGCCCTCACTTCGCGCCGAGGTCGATCCGCCCGATCCGGCCGGTGCCCGAGAGAGCGAGCCACAGCCGCGCACGCGTCGAATCGACCGCCATGTTCCGCACCGTCGCCCCCGGCGTGGGGATGGCGACCGTGGTCATGCTCTGCGTCTGCGGATCGAACGTCACGATCTCATTCTTGTTACCCTCGTCGTACCAAATCCGCCCATCGGGGGCGATGGCGATGCCATAAGGGCCGCTGTCGCCGCCTCCCGGAGACGGGAAAAACCGCACCGCGCCGGTCTTGGGATCGAGCCGGCCCAGCCGCCCTTTGGCGTAATCGGTGAACCAGACGATACCCTGGGGGTCCACCACCAGGCGCCGCGGCCGCGCCAGCGGATCGGGCAGCGGGAACAGGGAGAGTACACCAGTGGCCGGGTCGATTCGGCCGAGATTATTCGTCCCGAACAATGCCATCCACAGCCCGCCGTCCACGCCCGCGACGAGACCATAGGGATGCGCGCGCGCGACGGGCACGGGATAGAGGGTGGCGACCCCTGTCGCCGGGTCGAGCACGCCGTAGAGATCGGCGCCCTGCGCCGTGAACCACAGTTTGCCCGCATGCCAGAGCGGTGTGTGCGGATCGCGCGCCGCGGGCGGCAGCGCGTATTCCTTTATAGAGTCGGTCGCGGGATCGAGGCGCCCGATTTTCCCTTTGGCATTCTCCGTGAACCACACGCCGCCGTCGGGGGCGACGATGATGCCGTGCGGGCCCGACTGCTCGGTGGGCGTCTTGTAGTCGGTGAACTGGCCGGTCGCGGGATCGAGCCGGCCGATGTGGCTCGTCGCCTGGTCGGTGTACCAGACGATGCCGTCCGCGCCCACGGCGGGGTCGTGCGGGAACGCGCCGTTCCGCGGGATCTGGTATTCGACCACCGTCGACGCGGGCGCGGTGAACGCCGCGGCGAGTGCCGCGGCGATGACGGGACGGATGAAGGTCGGGCGGAGCATAGAGCGAATCTCACCCTCAATTACGGCGGGCGGCAAGACGTCGTTGGCTACTCCCCCAGCCGCACCGCGATCCCGCGCTGCGCCGCCCGTGCGCGCTCATATACCACCGCGGCCGCCGCCACGTCCTGCAGCGCCATGCCGGTCGAGTCAAACACGAACGTCTCCTCGGGCGACGTACGCCCGGGGCTCCGGCCCGCCACCACCGCCCCCAGCTCCGCGGCCACGTCGTCCCGCGTCATGGCCCCCGCGGCGAGCGCGTGATGCAGATCGCCGATGGTCGCCGCCTGGTCCAACACGTCCACCACCACGCGGCTCGCGGCGAGCAGCGCCGGGGCTAGCTCGTTCTTTTCGGGATGATCGGCGCCCACGCCCGCGACGAACGTGCCGGCCATGACGTCACCCGCTGAGAGGATAGGCTCGTGCGCCGCGGTGCACGTGACGACGATGTCGCTGGGCCGTGCGGCGGCGCGGGGGTCATCCGCCACCGTGATCTCCGCGGTCAGCTCGCGCGCCAGCTCCCGCGCCATCTCCTCGGCGCGGCGGTGGTCGCGATCGTAGAGGCGCACGCGCTCGAGCGAGCGCACGCGCGATACCGCACGGAGCTGCACCCGTCCCTGGACGCCGCAGCCGATGATCGCCGCCGAGCGGGCGTCGGCGCGCGCGAGATGGCGGGCGGCAACCGCGGTCGCGGCGCCCGTGCGCAGGCTCGTGATTTCCATCGAATCCATCACCGCGAGCGGCGTCCCGCGCTCGGCATCCGCGAGCACGATCACGCCTTGGATGGTGGGGAGGCCGTGGCGGTCGCGGTTGGCGGGGAAGTTGGCGTTGGTCTTGGCGGCGAAGTACGGCCGGCCGCCGACTTCGAGCACGCCCGCCTTGATGTGAAAGCCGCCGCCCCGCACTGCGATGCCGAGCACGCCAATGGTGGACCGCCCCTCGCCGTGGGCCCGAAACGCGTCTTCTACCGCGACAATGCATGCGTCGAGATCCAGTAACTCGACGACGTCACGGCGCGTCAGGAGCAGCGTGTCGACAGCGGCCATGGGAGTGGACCAGTCGCAGGTGGGGAGAACAGTGACCAGGGGCAGAATCGACGCGTTGCGGAGCGAGGCGGCAAGAGGTCTCTTTGGTGCTGCCGTTCTCCCCTTTCCCTGGAGTCACCAGTGGAACGCCGTGATTTCCTGCAACTGACCGGCCTCTCGGCAGGCGCACTGCTCATCCCGCCGCACGCACCGTCCTGGTCAGGGAGCGCTCCAATTGTCTACTTCGAAATTGCCGGACCAGAGACACAGGCCCTGAAGACGTTCTATGCGACGGTATTCGCATGGGAAATCGACGCGAACGCAACAATCGCGGCTGCCTCAACGGGTGGTGTGCGCGGAGGACTGAGGCAAGACCCGCCTGAAAAGCTGCTGTATCTCGGTGTGTCGAACATCGATCAAACGCTGCAGCACATCGCAGATGCCGGCGGCAAGACAATCGTCCCCAGGACAGTGGTTCCCGGAGTAGTGACGTTTGCGATCTTCTTGGATCCGGCCGGTAACCGAATGGGCCTGGCTGAATTTGGAAGCTATAAGTAGCCGCAGGTCCCGTCAGGCAATCAGCCCATAGCGGGCGGCATAGCGGACCAGATCGGCATTAGTGGCGACCGCCATCTTCTCGAGAATGCGCGCGCGGTAGGTGCTCACGGTCTTGGTCGAGATCGCCAACTCGCTGGCGATCTGGGACACGGTGAGGCCGCTGCCCAGCCGGCGCATGACTTCGAACTCGCGATCGGACAATAGCTCGTGCGGCGCTCGCTGCCCGCCCGCATCGAGTTGCTTGGCCAGCTGCTCCGCCAGCGTCGGACTGACGTACTTGCCGCCGCGATAGACGCGGCGGATGGCCTCCAACAGCTGATCGGGCGAGTGGTCTTTGGTGAG
The DNA here is from genome assembly GCA_041487875.1 of Gemmatimonadota bacterium. Lineage (GTDB taxonomy): Bacteria > Gemmatimonadota > Gemmatimonadetes > Gemmatimonadales > GWC2-71-9 > DATLWA01. Next base: position 30,486 of record JBGPOE010000026.1, read on the forward strand.
ATAGCCCGACGCTCCAGCCTTGAGCGCCCGCACCGCCCACTGGTCTTCGGGGTGCACGCTCAAGACCAGGACCCGGATGGTCGGGTGGCGTTCGCGGATGTCCCGCAGGGTCTCGAGAAAGGTGCCGCCGGGGATCGACACGTCGAGCAGCACGAGATCGGTGGGGGTGGCCGCGAGGCCGGCGAACAGTGCCGCGACGTCGCCCGCCTCACCCGAGATCACGAGCCCCGCCTCCGCCGCCACGATGCGGCGCAGTCCCTGCCGGACGATGGGATGGTCGTCCGCGATGAAGATGCGAATCGCGGCCGGCCGGCTCACGGCGCCGCGACCGGAATCGTGACGGCGATGGCGGTGCCCCCGCCCGGTTCGCCCCGAATCATCAACGTCCCCCCGCAGGCCAACGCGCGCTCGCGCATGCCTACCAATCCCAGAGACCGGAGCCCGCTCAGCGATTGCGGGGTGAATCCCACTCCGTTGTCCTCGACGGCGAGGATGATGGCCGTCGCCAGGCGGCGCACGGTCACGTCCACGCGGGTGGCCTTGGAGTGCCGGGTGACGTTGGTGAGCGCCTCCTGAATGATGCGGAAGGCGTGGCTCGCCACCTGGTCGGGGAGCCTGGGACCGTCATCGGCCCGGAGGGTGATCGCCATGCCGGTTCGCTGGGCCACTTCCTGCACCAGGCATTCGAGGCCGGCTTCCAGGCCGAGCGGCTCGAGCACGCTGGGCCGCAGCTCGCTGGCGATCCGGCGGACGATCTGCATCGTTTCGTCGATCCGGGCGGTGAGCGACACGTTGCCGAGGCGGACGGCGCCGGAGTTGCCCCGCGGCCGCGTCTCCAGCCACGCGACGTCGAGCTTGAGGGCGGTGAGCGCCTGGCCCAGCTCGTCATGAATCTCCCGCGCGATGCGGGTTCGTTCTTCCTCACGTGTGGTCTGCAGCCGGGCCGCGAGGGCCCGCAACTCGGCCCGGGACTGCTCCAATTCCTCGGCGGCGCGGATGCGATCGCTGACGTCCCGCTGAATTCCGAAGTGCCCGGTGATGCGGCCGGCGGCATCGTAGAAACACATGTAGTCGCCCTCGACCCACATCGTCGAGCCGTCGAGCCGGCGCTCGTTGGTGATGCTGTGGGTGTGACCGGCGTCGAACAGCGCGCGCCAGCCGCGGCGGCCGGCGTCGAGGTCGTGCCGGAAGAACTCACTGGGCGTCAATCCGATCAGCTCCTCCCGCCGGGCCCGGAATTGCGCCGCCATCGCCGGATTGACCTTGGTCATGCGCTGATGGGAAAAGACGTAGTCCAGCGTCGCGTCCTTATCGACGCCCGGCCCCCACTCGACGGGCTGATCGATCATCATGAAGAAGAACCCGTCCTGGGAGCGCTCGAAAAACGCTTCCAGGAGAGCGGGGGTATTGAGCTGGGTTGGTTCCGGCAAGGCTCGTGGCATCGAGTCTCCTGGCCCAGAAAATGGGGAGGACGCCTCCGGCACGGAAGGAGGTAGGGCCCCGGACGCGCCGGGGCCCCAGGTGCTGTACGGCAGCTGCATTGCTATTGAACCACGATCCGCCCGGTCATGGCGGCCCCGTGGACCGCGCAGTCGTAGTCGTAGGTGCCGGGCTTCAGGAGCCTCACCGAATAGGTGGCACCCGCCGCACTCATGACCACGCTGTTCCGGAAGATCTCCGGGGGCACGCCGGTCGATTGGATACTGTGTGAGCCGGCGGCGTCCCAGGACCACGTGACGCGCGCGCCTGCTGCGATCGTGTCCACAGCGGGGTTCTGACTGCCGTTGTGCGCGCTGCGGAAATAGGTATTGCCCACGCTCACCTGGGCGTCCGGACCCGCCGCCCGCGGCTCGCCATAGACGAAGTCATCCATGACCACGAGGTCCGCAGTGCCGCCCGCGCTTACATCGGTGCTGGTCGCGGTCAGGGCAGCGTCGCCGCTGGTGATCCGCACGCGGGCGACGATCGGCGCCTCGAACACCGCGCCGACGAACGAGAGGAGCTGTGCGTCGCGGTGACTCGGGGCGGTGACGACGCCGATCCGGACGTCGTCCGCGTCGAAGAATTCGATCGTGGTGGAGCCCGCCCGATCGACGTCGACGAAGACGGCGCCAAACCCCTTGACCAGGCCGGGAGTCGTGGTGCCGACCAACCGGAAGGTGACGTCGACCTGGTTGCTCCCCACGGGCATGAACAGCTTCTTGGCCGAGAAGAACGTGAATTGGGCACCCAGGCTCGCGTTCACGGCCGCGAAGTTGGTGCTGTCGACCCGGAGGCCGGTTCCAGGAGTCGAGTACACCGCGCCCCGTTTCGAGTTGGCGTTGAAGAAGTTCGCCGGGAAGGTGTCGACGTTGGTCAACGCGGCGGGGACGCCGTCCCAGTTGATCTCACGCCGGCCGCTGTCGGCGGGGGGCGTGTTGGGCGCGTTGAGGCTGCCGCCGAGTGCGGCCCGAAACTCGCCCAGCTTGAACGCGATCGATACGCTATCACCCAGGGTTTCGAAGGTGGTATAGCCGGGCGGTGGGGGCGGTGGGGGCTGCGTGTTGAGGGAATAGGGACTGTTGCACGCGGCCAGGGCCGCGAGGGTCAGGAAGAGACCATAAATCGCCGGTTTCATTGCGCGCTCCATCGTGAATGGGATTGATCACCAACGATGGCAACGCTAGCGATCGCTTCTCGATGGAGGTATCAGCCGCAGCGCCGTTGGCGGCGGGAAAATTGCGGAAGAGATGTGTCAGGCGGAGGACTACACGAGGGCCGGCGTTCGTCGTCGACGGGCTGCGCGAGAAACCCTTGTGCGACTAGTGGCCAGGGGCAGAATCGACGCGTAGCGGACCGAGGCGGCAAGAGGTCGCTATTCATTAAAGAGCCGCTGCAGGTCAACTGCCGACACGCGGATTTTCAGTGCTGCTGTGCCGGTCCGCGTGACCGGGACCACCAGACAGCATCACACATTACACGTTACCACGCCAGCACTTCGGCCGCCTGCCCCGGCGGCCATTGTGCTAGTGGTCGCCACCGTTGTCTGGTGGTCCGGGGGACAACGGGGGGACAGCGCGAGGAGGTTCTCAGCCCCTCGACTTCAACCTCTCGGACCGGCTGAACTAGGCCGCGCAGAGCTTGCAGTCTACCTGACGCACTCAATGCCAGATCCTGTGTGCTCGATGGCGTGCACGCCTCCCGACAGCTACTCTAGGACGGTCAACCCAATTCACGTTAGGCGCACGCGACGAACAGTTCGATCACACGTTGAGCGCTGAATCCGGAATCGGGCGCTCGGCACCGGGAGGAGCCAGCCACATGCGGTTTCCCAAACCGTTGTTCTTCCTATTGGCGTGCGGGATATCCCTTCCCACCCGTGCCACCTCGCAAGCTCCACCCAACCGAGTGACGGTCCTTTACGATGCGTTCGGGGGCGGCGCTGGCCTCACGCGCGACTGGGGCTTCGCCGTCCTTGTCGAGTACGGTGGGAAGCGGATCCTCTTTGACACGGGCAACAACGCGGACGTGTTCGCGAACAATGTTCGTGCCCTGGGGATTGATCTCAAGAATCTGGATTTCGTGGTGATCTCTCACCGTCATGGCGACCATACGGCAGGTCTGAACTACCTGCTGACCGTGAATCCATCGGTCACAATCTACGCGCCCAAGGAGGGGTTCGGCGTCTTCGGCGCGGCGCTCCCCGGGACGTTCTATCGGTCTGATTCGGCGCTGCCCAGGCGGATGAGGTACTTCGACGGCCGTCCGCCGCTTGAACTCACGTTCGGCACCCCCTGGCCAGCGGCCCATTTCGTCTGGATCGACAGCGTAACCGATGTCGCGCCCGGTGTGTCCATCATTCCCACCGTCTCGAAGACACCGGGTACGTTGGAGCTCCGGGAGCTGTCCTTGGCGCTCCGAACGCCGGACGGCCTGATCCTGATCGTTGGATGCTCCCACCCGGGGATCGAGACCATTGTTGAAGCATCCACCCGCGTGGCG
>JBGPOE010000027.1:0-34094 GCA_041487875.1 Gemmatimonadota bacterium
CGGCTTCTTGGCGATGGGCATCGGCTCGCCCGTGAGCATCGACTCGTCCACCGCCGACGCGCCTTCGGTCACCACACCGTCCACGGGGATCTTCTCGCCCGGCTTCACGACGATCACGTCGCCCACCACGACCGCTTCGACGGCGATGTCCGTCTCTTTACCGTCCTTCATCACGTGGGCGACCTTGGGCCGCAGGCCCGCGAGGCGGCGAATCGCTTCCGACGTGCTGCCTTTGGCGCGCGCCTCGAGTAGGCGCCCCAGCAGGATCAGGGCGATGATGGCGGTCACGGCTTCGTAGTACACGTCGGCCGGCAGCCCCGCGCGGGCGAACACGCCGGGCAGAAGCGTCGCCACGACAGAATAAAGGAAGGCGGCGCCGGTGCCCACGGCGATCAGCGTGTTCATGTCCGCCGTGCGGTGCGTGAAAGCCCGCCAGGCGCCCACGTAGAACTGCCGCCCCGCCCAGAACACCACCGGCAGCGTCAGCAGGCCCAGGCCGCGGCGCACCCAATCGAGGTCGAGCGCCCAGCCCTGCTCCGTGAACGCATCGCGCAGCCCCGCCGCCAACGGCATCAGCAGGCGCCCCAGCAAATCGAACTGCTTGAAGGAGTCCATCGGCCGGTCGGCCATCAACAGCATCGCGCCCGCCATCGCGATCACCGTCACGACCGCCGCCAGCGCGAACTTCCAGGACAGCGCGCGGATCTCGCGGCGGCGCGCGATGCGCTCGCGCTCCAGCGGATCCTCCGCGGCAATCGGCTCGGCCACGGCGAAGCCCGCCGCCGCCACGGCGCGCTCGAGATCCTCCGCCACCACGACGCCCGGCACGTAATCGACCGTCACCTGCTCGGTCGCCTGGTTGGCGGCGATCTTGATCACGCCCTTCACGCGAGCGAGCGCTTGCTCCAACGGCGCCACACCGGGCGCGTAATGCAGGTCGGTGACGTTGAACGTCACGCTCGCCTTGCCGCAATCGTAGCCCGCCTCGCGAACGGTCTTGATGAGCTGGCCGACGCCGATCTGCGCGTCGTCGTAATCCACGGCGGCTTTGGCGGTGGCGTAGTTCACGGCGGCCGTGGAAACGCCCGCGGTGCCCGACAGCGCCTCCTGCACCGCGGCGGCACAGGAGGCGCAGCTCATGCCTTCGATCGGCAGGATGATCCGGGCTTTACTCATGGAACTTGTGGGGCGAAGCGGCGGGCTTGGGGGTGGTGGCGCCGTCCTCCACCACGAGCAGGCCCTTGAGCATGTTCATGCCGCAGCGGAATGGGATCTCCCCGGGCTCCGTGGGCGTGAACTCGACGGCCGTCGTCTGGAAGGCGGGAAGCTGCTGGTCGATGCCCAGCTTCTCGAACACCACGCGCTCGGAACAGTCGGCCGTTTCGTCGCGGTAGAAGAGCAGCCGCACGGGCTTCCCCGCGCGCACCACGATGGTGTCGGGGGTGTAGCCGCCCTTCACGAGCACGGGCACTTCCTGCACGCCCGCCACGACCGCCGCCGCCGCGGCGCCGCCGCGCGAGTACAAGAAGTACCACAGCACCCACACGATCGCGGCCGCGCCGGCCGCCGTAACGGCGATCTGGGCGGGCGTCACGCGCGGGCCTTAGCGGGCGTCCTCGATGCGCATACGGTAGAACGAGCGCCACACGAACACCACCGACACCGCGAAGAACAGCACGGCGAACACGCGGGTCAGCCCCACCCCGCGCTCGTTGGTGAGCGAGACGGCGAGTTCCACGGCGAGCAGGCCGAACAGCGTGGTGAACTTGATGATGGGATTCATCGCCACGGACGACGTGTCCTTGAACGGATCGCCCACGGTGTCGCCCACCACGGTGGCGTCGTGCAGCGGCGTGCCTTTCTGCTTCAACACCACCTCCACGATCTTCTTGGCATTGTCCCACGCCGCGCCGGCGTTGGCCATGAAGATGGCCTGGTACAGCCCGAACAACGCGATCGAGATCAGGTACCCGATGAAGTAGTACGGTTCGACGAACGCGAAGGAGAGCGTGGCGAAGAACACGGCCAGGAAGATGTTGAACATGCCGCGCTGCGCGTACAGCGTGCAGATCTCCACGACTTTCTTCGAATCCGCGACCGACGCCTTGGTGGCGCCCTCAAGCTTGATGTGCGCCTTGATGAACTCCACCGCGCGATAGGCCCCGGTGGTCACGGCCTGGGTCGAGGCCCCCGTGAACCAGTAGATCACCGCGCCGCCCGCAATCAAGCCAAGCAGGAACGGCGGATACAGAATCGAGAGATTGCTCAGCAGGTCGGTGCGCAGGCCCTGGGTGAGTGCCACGATGATCGAGAAGATCATGGTGGTGGCGCCCACCACGGCCGTGCCGATCAGCACGGGCTTGGCGGTGGCCTTGAACGTGTTACCCGCGCCGTCGTTCTCCTCGAGGTTGTCCTTGGCGCGCTCGAAGTTCACGTCGAAGCCGAACTGCTGCTTGATCTGCGCCTTGACGCCCGGGATCTGCTCGATGGTGGACAGCTCGTAGACCGACTGGGCGTTGTCGGTGACGGGGCCGTAGGAATCGACGGCGATGGTGACCGGCCCCATGCCGAGGAAGCCGAACGCCACGAGGCCGAAGGCGAACACGGCCGGCGCCACCATGAGGGTGCCGAGGCCCGCGGTGCTCACGCCGTAGGCCGTGGCCATGAGGACGAGCATCGCGAGGCCGAGCCAGTAGGCGCTGAAGTTCCCCGCCACGAAGCCCGACAGGATGTTGAGCGACGCGCCGCCCTGACGCGACGACGTCACCACCTCGCGCACGTGCGCCGACTGCATCGACGTGAACACCTTCACGAGCTCCGGAATCACCGCGCCCGCGAGCGTGCCGCACGTGATCACCGTCGAGAGTTTCCACCACAGCGTCGGGTCGCCGCCCAAATCCGGGATCATCAGGTACGACACGACATACGTCAGTCCGATCGAGACGAGCGAGGTGAGCCACACGAGCGTGGTGAGCGGCGCCTCGAAGTCCATTTTGTCGGCCTGCGCGTACTTCGCCTTGGTGAAGGCGGCGTTGATGTAATACGAGAGGCCCGACGTGACGATCATGATAATGCGCATCACGAAGATCCACACCAACAGCTGCACCTTCACGAGCGGCTCGTGCACGGCGAGCAGGATGAACGTGATGAGCGCGACGCCCGTGACGCCGTACGTCTCGAAGCCGTCGGCCGAGGGCCCCACGGAGTCGCCGGCGTTGTCGCCCGTGCAGTCGGCGATCACGCCGGGGTTGCGGGCGTCGTCCTCCTTGATCTTGAAGACGATCTTCATCAGGTCGGAGCCGATGTCGGCGATTTTCGTAAAGATGCCGCCCGCCACCCGCAGCGCCGCGGCGCCCAGCGACTCGCCGATCGCGAAGCCGATAAAGCAGGGCCCCGCGTAGTTCCCCGGTACGAACAACAGAATGAAGAGCATCATGATGAGCTCGACGGAGACGAGCAGCATTCCGATGCTCATGCCGGCCTTGGTCGGGATCTGATGGCAGGGGTACGGCTTGCCCGTGAGGCTCGCGAACGCCGTGCGCGAATTGGCGAAGGTATTCACCCGGATCCCAAACCACGCGACGCCATAACTGCCGGCAATGCCGATCAAGCTGAACAGCAGGATGATCGCCACCGTGAGCGGCGGATAGCCGTGCACCGCCGCTCCACTCGCATCCACGGCACCGGTATTGGCGAGGCCGCCGAAATACACGCCCGCAATGGCGCCGATGAAGACCCACAGGATCAGGAGGAACCTGCCCTGCGTCACGAGATAGGTCTTGCACGTCTCGTAGATCAGCTCGGAAATCTCGAGCATCGCCTGGTGGACGGGGAGCGCCTTGAGCTGCCGGTAGGTCGCGAGGCCGAACGCCAGGCCGAGGACGCAGACCAGCAGGCCCACGAGCAGCAGCGTGCGCCCCGGGATCCCGCCCAGGAACGTGGCCTGGCCCAGATCGGGCAGTACGAGCGTGGCCTCACCACCCTGGGGATGCTGCGCCCAGAGAGCGCCGGGCAGCAGCGTGACGGCGGCGAGCGCCGCGGTGCAGACGGTCGCCAGTTTCGACGGCTTCATCGAGTCGGATCTCCTTGGTGCGCGGTCAGCGGCCCGCGTACTCGTAGTATTCCACGCCCAGGTGGGTGATCTGCTCCTCACCCATCATCCACCGCAGCGTGTTCTTGAGCTTGGTCTGTTGAATGAAGAGGTCGTGCTCGGGATAGAGGCCGGCCCCGGTCTGCGGGCTCTTGAAGTAGAACGACAGCCATTCCTGGATGCCCGACAGGCCGGCGCGGCGCGCCAGGTCGAAGAACAGCGTCAGATCGAGCACGATGGGCGCCGCGAGAATCGAGTCGCGGCACAGGAAATCGACCTTGATCTGCATCGGGTAGCCGAGCCACCCGAAGATGTCGATGTTGTCCCAGCCTTCCTTGTTGTCGCCCCGCGGCGGATAGTAGTTGATCCGCACCTTGTGGAAGACTTTGCCGTACAGCGCGGGGTACACGTCGGGCTGCAGGATGTACTCGAGCACGCCGAGCTTCGATTCTTCCTTGGTCTTGAACGACTCGGGGTCGTCCAGCACCTCGCCGTCGCGGTTGCCGAGGATGTTGGTGGAGTACCAGCCCGCGAGGCCGAGCATCCGCGCCTTGAACATGGGCGCGAGCACCGTCTTCATCATCGTCTGCCCGGTCTTAAAGTCCTTGCCGCCGATCGGGAGCTTGCGCTCCTCGGCGAGATGCACGAGCGCCGGGATATCGACGGTGAGGTTGGGAGCGCCGTTGGCGAAGGGGACGTTCTCCATCAGCGCGGCATAGGCATAGAGCATCGACGGCGCGATCGCCGGATCGTTCTGCTCCATCGCCCGCTCGAACGTCGCGAGCGTCTGATGCGCCGGCCCCGCCGTGATGAACACCTCGGTGGAGGCGCACCACACCACCATCAGGCGATCGGCACCGGAGCTCTTCTTGAAGTGGCGGATGTCCTCGCGCAGCTGCTCGGCCAGCTCGCGCTTGGTCTTGCCCTTCTTCACGTTGGTGCCCTGCAGGCGCTTCACATAAAACTGGTCGAACGCGGCGGGCAGCGGTTTGATCCCCTTCAGGAAGTCGGCGACGGGCTCCAAATGCTGGGGCTCGAGCACGCCGGCCCGCTTGGCGGCCGTGTAGGCGTCGTCCGGAATCGGGTCCCAGGCCGCGAAGACGAGATCCGTCAAGGCGGCGAGCGGGACGAACTCGTGGATCTTGGGCGAGCGATTCTCGGTGCGCTTGCCGAGCCGGATGTTCGCCATCTGCGTGAGCGAACCGATAGGCAAGGCGAGGCCGCGGCGCACGTTTTCGACGCCAGCAATGAACGTGGTGGAGACGGCGCCGAGACCGACCAGCATGACGCCGAGTTTGCCTTTCGCGGGCGCGATGTCCCGTGCTGCTTGCTGCGACACGATCAATGTCCTTTCCGGAACGCGGCCGCGTGCCCGGGGAGAGTGTCGCGCCGCAAGGACGCGCGCCCGGGGTCGGCCAGAAGCCGAGCTACGTGAACCACCCGCTGCACCACCGTGATGCTCGTGGACGCGGCGAGGATGATGACGATCCAAAACAGCAGTCCGCCATTGCTGCCGGGCCCGAAGAACAACGTCGGCGCGCCCAGCAGAAGAATGCGCTCGGCCCGCTGCGCGATCCCGACTTTGGCCTCGAGGCCGAGCCCTTCCGCCCGCGCCCGCGTGTAGGACACGAGCAGCGACGAGGTCAGCGCTGTCATGCACATCGCCACCGCGAGCGGCAGCCGCGCCGCAGGCACGCCGCCGGCCACAAACCACAGCGCGACCCCCGTGAACACCGCTGCTTCGCCCGCGCGATCGAGGGTCGAGTCGTAGAAGGCGCCGAACGGCGTGCTCTTGCCGCCGCCGCGCGCCACCAGCCCGTCGAGCAAGTCGAACACGCCGCTGGCGAGGATCAGGGCGCCGCCCCAGCGGATGGCGCCCATGCCGAACGCCACAGCCGCCGCGAACACGACCAGCGCGCCGAGCGTGGTGATGACGTTGGGAGAGATGCCGGCCCGGATGAACGCCCGGGCGATGGGCCCGATCGCTTTGAGAAAGCCGTCCCGGACCGCCTGGGGGATGACATTCATGACGCGGGGGAAAGTAACGGCGGCTCGGCACCCGCGAAAGGGCGACGCGGGGGGTGAAGTGTCAGCAGGGAAAGAAGTTGTGTGACCCGGCTATGGGGTTGTGTGAGAACGTGAACCGGGGCGTCTATTTCCAAGTTGACCACGACGATATCAAGGGGAAGCCGAGTGCCCCGCCATTAGCCAAGGTGGAGAACGCGCGTGACGGATCGCGCGATCATGAGCTCCTCGTCGGTGCGAATGACCCGTACCTTCACGCGGCCGGTATCCCGCGAGATCACAGGCGCATTCTTCGCATTGCGCTTCCGGTGCAGTGCGATACCGAGAAAGCCGAGGCCGTGGCAGATCCGCTCCCGGATGAGCGGCGCGTTCTCGCCGATGCCACCAGCGAAGACGAGCGTGTCCACTCCACCGAGCGCCGCGGCGAAGGAGCCGATCCACTTCTTCGCCTGATAGCAAAACAGCGCCACGGCTTCCGCCGCCCGTACGTCGCCGGCTGCCCGCGCAAGGAGATCGCGCACATCCGAGCTGGTCCCCGAAACTCCGAGCAGCCCGGACTCGTGCGTCACCATCCGCTGAAATCGCGCTGCGGTCATGCGCTCGGTGCGCGCCAGGTAGTATACCAGGCCGGGATCCAGGTCTCCCGTGCGGGTGCTCATCACTAATCCCGCCGCGGGCGTAAAGCCCATGCTGGTATCGATGCTCTCGCCGTGGCGCACGGCGGCCAGGCTGGCGCCGTTCCCGAGATGGGCAAGAATCACCCGGCCCGTCGTCGCCCCGCGATCGAGGCGGCCGAGTTCCTCCATCAAGTAGGCGTAGGAGAGACCGTGGAAGCCGTAGCGCTCGACGCCCTGTCCCGCATAGCGCCGCGGGATGGGCAGCACCTTGGCGACCCGGGGCATGGTGCGGTGAAACGCGGTGTCAAAGCACGCCACCTGGGGCAATTGTGGATGCCGTCGCGAGAACGCCTCGATCAACCCGATTTCGCGCCGCAGGTGCTCGGGGTCATACGGCGTGATGCGGTGCAACTCGGCGAGCAGCCGCGGCGTGACCCGCTCCGGTTCGGAATGCCTCATGCCGTGTACGACGCGGTGTCCCACGGCTTTGACCGAGGCGAAGACCGGTTGCGCCTCGAGCCAGGCCAAGAGAAGGCTCGCCGCCGTGCGGTAGTCGGCGGCGGCAAGGCGATGGGAGACGGGCGGACTGCCGGCCGGATCGTTGACGAGCAACCTCGTGCCGCGCTCGCCGATGCGTTCGATCTTCCCATCGAGCCGTCGCCGCGGTGTTGCGCCGACACCATACACCGCGACCCGGATGCTCGACGAGCCACCGTTGATTGTCAGGATGGACGGGGTCGCCGACAGCGCCTTCATCGTTCCCTCCGTTGCGGACGCCTCGGAAGCGCGACCTTACGAGCGCGGCACCAGGTGATCGGTGAGCACGGGCAGAAACGGCACCCACGGTCCGACCTCGTCGCGGTACTGCTTGGCCATCACCCGCGCGACCTGCGCCACGTGCCCCAAATCATGCACGACCCACGCCGCCAACAACTGCCGCAGCGTCACCCGCCCTAGGCGCGGATGCTCACCGGGAAGATCGAGCTCCCGTGGTGTCAGCTTCCACGAGCGCAGCAGCTCGAGATTCGCGGCACGCAGGCTCGCGAACTCGGCGAGCAGCGACTCCAGCGTCCTGCCGCCGTTCCGCGCGCGGTGACGGAAACGATCGTAGGGTTCGAAGCGGAGGCTCGGCCCCTGCGCGAGCATGATGCGCGCCCGCGGGATCCAGTCGGTTTCCTCGCCGTCGATCAAATGCCCCACCACATCGAACGGACTGAAGGTGTCGGGACCTTCCGTGCCACGGATCCACGGCGCACCCAGGCCGTCGAGGAAGGCCCGCAGCGTGCCGGGCGTACGTCGCAGGACCTCTATCGACAGGTCGAGATCGAAGGCCATTATTCTGTCCAATCTGCCGGCCTTGACAGAGTTTTGGAAGCGTCGTATTCAGGCTATAAAGCCACTCCATTCGCACGGCGGGCCCACGCTTCGAACAGGAGGGTCTTATGGTCAGGTCTGGAGGTCTGTTCCTGAGCTTTGCCGCACTCGCCGTTTTCCTGTACGGCGTCCCGGCAAATGCCCAGACCGGTCGGATCACGGGCGTCGTGCGCGACCCCCAAGGCGCCGCATTGTCAGGCGTCGCCGTCAGGGTCACGAACCAAAGCACGAACGCTTCCCGCCGCGCGACAACTGGCGCCGACGGCGGTTACACGGTCGCCGGTCTCGCGCCGGGGGCGTACACGGTCTCCGTGGCGTCCCTCGGCCTGCGCGCGCTGTCCAAGAAGGACGTTCAGGTCGCGGCGGACGCGGCGGCCTCCGTCGACTTCGTGCTGCAGCCGGTGGTGCTCGCACCGGTCACCGTGACGGCCATGCTGCGCGAGCAACCCATCGCCGACGTGCCGTTCTCCATTGCCGCTCCCACCGCGGCCGACTTGCGCTCACGTGGGGCAGACAATATCGAGGCCATCGCGGCCAGCGTGCCCGGGTTCAGCGTGCAAAACCTGGGCCCCGGGCAGAGCCAGGTCGCCATGCGCGGAGCGTCTCCAGGCCAGATCGCCCGCGACCAGCCTGGAGTCAAGGAAGACGTGGGCGTGTATCTGGACGAGGTGCCCATTTCCCTCTCCCTGTTCACGCCCGACCTGGATCTGTTCGACATCTCCCGCGTGGAGGTGCTGCGCGGCCCGCAAGGCACCCTGTTCGGATCCGGCTCCTTGTCCGGCACGGTGCGCTACATCAGCAACCAACCCGAGCTGGGCGTGAACAGCACATTTGGTGAGGTGGGCGTCAACACGATCAGCGGCGGCGCCGCGGGCAACACCTCCAAGCTCGGCTTCAACGTGCCGGTGGGTGATAAGGCGGCGCTGCGGATCGTGGGGTACAGCAACGCCCTCGGCGGCTGGATGGACGCGGTGCAGCCGAACTTCAAGATCAATAAGGACGTCAACGGTGGCAACCGCACCGGGCTGCGGACCGCGTTCCGGATCGCTCCGAACGGGCGCTTCAGCGTCACGCCGGGCTTCTTGTTTCAGAAGGTGAAAATGGACGGCTGGAACCGCATCGACGCGTTCAACATCCTGTCCAACCCGTACACCACCACGCGGCCCGCCGTGACGCTGGGCCCGCGCCAGCTCTTCACGCAAATCGCAGAGCCCTTCACCGACGAGTTCCTGCTCGGCGATGTGAACATGCAGTACGACCTGGGCGGCGGCATGAAATTGACCTCGGTTTCATCCTACACACACCGCTACGTCCTGGTCGTGCGCGATGCCACCGCCCTGACCGGCAGCGTCACCGGCGGCTCGCTCGCCCTCCCGCCGAGCGTGTACGAGCTAGACTCCCCGCTCGCTGACGCCACCAAGTCCCGGGTGTGGACGCAGGAAGTTCGTCTCGCCGGCGGCCGCGACCGCCTCCGCTGGGTGGTGGGTGGCTTTTACAGCAACAGCAGACGTCACTACGGCCAGGACCTGTTCGTGCGCGGGTTCGACACGCTCTCGTACGCAGCCCTTGGTGCTCCGTATGGCTTCACCCAGGGACTGAAGGCTCCCATCGACCACTTGTTCTACTCCGACCTGGACTACTCCTCGAAGCAGACGGCTGTCTTCGGCGAAGCGACGGTGGGAGTGGGTGAGCGGCTCGACCTGACCGGCGGCCTGCGCTACTACAACTTCAACGACAACCGCGGGATGATGTTCGACGGCATTTTCACTAACAACAACACCGGGACGGCACTGGTCACGGACACCGGCACCACCAAGGCCAACGGCGTGGCGCCTCGCGTCATCGCGAGCTACAAGGCGTCCGACGCGCTCACGTTCAACACGCAGGTCTCGCGGGGGTTCCGCCTGGGTGGCATCAACGATGCGCTCAACGTCCCGCTCTGCACGGCCCAGGACCTGACCACGTACAGCGGCCACCCCACCTGGAAGGACGAGACGGCGTGGAACTACGAGGCGGGCGCGAAGGCCCAGGTTGCGGGCGGCCGCGCTTCCCTCAATGTGTCCGCGTTTTACATGGACATCCGCAACCTGCAGATGACCGTCACGGCAGGGTCGTGCTCTTCGCGATTGACCCTCAACGCGCCGAAGGCCCGGGCGCAAGGACTGGAGGCGGAGTTCACGGCCAGCCCGAGCGCGCACCTGGACTTCTCAGTGTCCGGCAGCTTCAATGACGCGAAGCTGCGGTCGACCATCAGGGATGCCGTGGGGAACGTTGTCTCGGGCATTCAGGATGGCAACCGTCTGCCCAGCGTGCCCCGGTTGAAAGCGGCTGCTGGCGCCACCTACGGGTGGGACGTGGTCCCGGGATCGCACGCCTTCGTTAGCGGCAGCTTCCAGTACGTGGGCTCGCACTTCACGGCGATCGATGACCACGGCCGGGGTCAGTGTTGGCCGACCAACCTGCCCAACTGTCCGTTCGGCACCGTCGACATGACCCAGTTCCAGCGCGCGGGGGGAGCCACCATCGGCGGGCCCCTGACCGATACCCTGTTCACGTTCAATCCCGAGCTGCCGGCGTACAACATCGTCAACCTCCGCGCCGGCCTGACGCGCGAGAGTTGGGAGGTGGCGGTCTTCCTCGATAACGTGACCGACAAGCGGGCTTTCCTGGCGTTGGACCGGGAGCGTGGTTCGCGCGCCCGTGTGGGCTATCTGACCAACCAGCCGCGGACGTTTGGGATCACGCTGCGGTTCAACTACTAGGGCGCAGTCCTTACGTCGTGTGCCGAGCCCCGGGGAACCTCGGGGCTCGGTCTCTTTTAGATCGCGTCCGCGAGCTGGGTGAAGGCCCGCCGTCCCTCGTCCGCGGCCGGCCCCCAATGCTGCCAGCCGTTCAGCTCCGAGTGCGCGAAGGCGATTCGGCCGTGGGGCTTGCGAATGATCTCCCGCGGCGCGGCCGCCTTGCCCGCCGCCCCGCCGAAGAAACCCGGAAATGGGACCGAGTACGCGTGTCCCCAGCGGTTAAGGATCAGTCCAGCCACATCCCGCTTGGGGTCGAACCCGGACGCCGCGAACAGCTTCATCATCTGCGCCGAGATGCGCCGCTCGAACTCCGGATACGACGTGCTCAGGAGCTCCATGCGGCCCAGCGTCGTCTGCTCCTTGAGGGGCAGTCCGGGATGATGGAACGGCGTATAGAAGCTCAGGATCGTGGGCTGCTCGGGATCCAATGGGGGTTGGTAGCTGCCCACCTGCATCGGGTTCCTGATGTTGCAGGTGTATCCGAAATCGCCTTCGCCCTTGTCCCAGATCGCGGCGGTGATCCCTAGTCGCTGGAGGAAGCGCCAGTTGGTCAGCGCGAGGTTCGCCACGAGGAAGGGTGCGTGCACGAATCGTTCGTAGGCTGCGCGGTATTCGGGCGGCAGATCGCGCACTACGTAGCGGTTGATCCAACCGCCCGTCGCCATGATCGCGGCCTTGCACCGGATCCCGTAGAGCCGGCCATCGCGCGTATAGACGACGTTCACCGTACCCGAGGATGCGCGACCACCCTCGTGCTCGACGCGCACGACCGTGGAACGCAGACGCACCCGCAGCGGCTGTCCCGCCCGGTCGAGGGCATCGAGCTTGATGCGCCCGGTGATGATGTCCTCGAACCGGTCGCTGCCGGCGATGGCGTCCGGAATTAGCCGCTTGAGGAAATAGCGGACGAAGCCTGAGTTGCCCCCGGGAAACGACACCCGTCTGAGGTTCGCGGGGAGCGGGTCCGTGAGGCCCGGCATCGGGAGCTGGTACGTCACGTAGGCCGAGATGGCATCGCTAGCCAAGCCGCAGGCGGACGCCAGGAACAGGTCGGCGTAACGAGCGGGCTCCGGACCCATGTGCAGCTCGTGCGCGAGGAAGTCCCGGTACGACATCGTGTCGAGTGCGCGCACCGCTTGATCGTCCGTCGCGAACTTGCGTGTAGCGCCCATCGCATGCCAGCGCAGCAGTGTCTCCCGCGCCGTGGGAGAGTAGGGCGTGTTCGCCAGGCGCCGCTCCCACACGTCGATCGCCCAGGTCCCCGGTCCTTGCGGGCTTGCGCCGAAAAAGTGCCCGACGCTCGTGTGCTGCTCCAGTCCCCGCACAAGGTACTCGTAGTTGTCGGGACTGAAGCGCAGCGGTATGTCCGTCGCGGGCCAATCGCGGAACCGGAACTCTCGCGGCACACCCAAGTCCGCGTAGTACCGGGCGTCGCCCGCAGCCCCTTCCAGGTCCCGCACCGCCGCGGGGATGAAGAAGCCGTTGGAGCCTTGCGGCCCGATCAGCCGCACGCCACCCACGTCGAAGTCGTTCTCCTTCGCCTCGCCGCCGAAGATCGGGTGATTGTCCAGCATCAGGCACGTCTGGCCGCGCTTCCGTTTCTTGGAGTACTCGAGCGCGGCCCCCAGCCCCGCGAAGCCGGCGCCGACGATCACCAGGTCGTAGTCTTCGATGCGCTCCACGCGATCGAGACCCCCGGGGAACCCGCCGTCGCGCAGCCGATGAGCCGTCTCTACCGCCTCCGGCGTGTTGCCATGGGACAAGCGGTAGTCTCCGACTCCGCCATAGCCGTACCAATCGGGGCCGAGGGCGTCTTGCGCGACGTGACCGGTGAGCCTGCACCCGAGCAGCGCACCGCCTACGCCGAGCAGCGCGCCATTCAGGAAATCCCGTCGGGTGATGTGTGGGCCGAAGCTCATGAGCGATTCTCCGAGAGTATCTCCACTTGTTCCGTCGCGTGCGTCCAACGCTCGATTTCCGACTCGAGGCTCCGCTGCAACGTCTCGAGCTGAGCACCGAGCTGCCGGGCCGTGGCAACCCCATCGGGACGCGTGTAGAGCGCCGGGTCCTCGAGCGCCGCGACCACTCCCGCAACCTGGGATTCGAGCTGCGCCACCGCGGCCTCAGCCTCCGCGACCTCGCGCTGCGCCCGGCGCAGGTCCTTACGCGGGTCGGCCTTCGGGGTCGGGGCGACACGCTGGCGCTCGTGCACCTGCCGCAGCGCCTGGTCTTCGGCCGACTGGACCGCCGCGGCGTGGGCGCGCTCGCTACTCACTTCTTCCCATTCGGCAAAGCCGCCGGCGAACTCGGTCATGTGGCGGTCGTGCAGAATCCAGATCCGCGTCGTCAGCGCGCGGAGCAGCGCGCGATCGTGGCTCACCAGGATCACGGTGCCGTCGTATCCCGCGATGGCGTCTTCGAGCGCCTCGATCGATTCCACGTCCAGATGATTGGTCGGCTCGTCCAGCACCAGCAGGTTGGCCCGCGACAACATCAGGATCGCGAGTGCCACCCGCGCCCGCTCGCCGCCCGAGAGGGAATCGGCGCGCCGCAGCACCTCCTGGCCGGAAAACCCGAAGCGCCCCAGGTGCCCCTGGATCTGGCCGCGCTCCCATTTCGGGCGCAGCCCGGCGATACAATCGTACAGCGTCCGCTCGAGCGGCACCTGCGAGAGATCCTGCCGGTAGTAGCCGGCGGTGATCGAGGCGCCGAGCCGCAGGTCGCCACCCTGCACCGGATGCTCGCCCAGTAGCGCCTTGAGCAGCGTGGACTTCCCCGCCCCGTTGCGCCCGAGAATCCCCAGCACGTCGGTCCGCTCCAGCGTCCCGCTGAACCGCTCGACCAGGGTGCGCGTACCGATCCCCACGCTGACGTTCTTTGCGGTCAGCACCTGGTCGCCGCCACGCTCGGCGACCTCGAACCGCAGCGCCATCGTGCCATCCGCGCCGACCACGGGACTGAGCCGCGGCAGCCGCTCGAGCCGCTTGCGCCGGCCTTTGGCCTGCCGGCTGTTCTGCCCGGCGATGTTGCGGGCGATGTAATCCTTCTCGTGCGCGATGGTCCGCTGCTGTTGCTCGAATGCGCGCTGCTGCGCCAGCCGCCGCTCGGCCCGCTGGGCCACGAAAGCCGCGTAACCCGCGGCGTACGGCGTGGCCGTGCCGCCTTCGAAATGCAGCACGTGGTCCACCGTGGCCGCGAGGAACGCACGGTCGTGGCTCACGAGCAGCACCGTCCGCTCACTCGCGGCGAGGTATTGCTCGAGCCACCGCGTCGTCTCGAGATCCAGGTGATTGGTCGGCTCGTCGAGCAGCAGCACGTCGGCGGTCGTCGTCAGCTGGCGGGCCAAGCCGAGCCGGCCGAGCTCGCCGCCCGAGAGGGCGGAGAGCGGCGTGACGCGGGCCTCGGCGGGATCGAACTCGAGGCCATGCAACACCGCGTCGATGCGCGACGTGACGGCGTAGCCGCCATCGCGCTCGAAGCGCTCGAGGTCTTCGCCGTACTGGGCCAAAGCGCGGGGCGACGCGTCGTGGGCGAGGCGGGCGGCCTGTTCCACGAGGGACTGTTCCAGCGCCAACAGGTCGGCCAGCTCGCCGGCGGCCGCTTCCCAGACGGTCGTCGCGGTCCCGTAGTCGCGGTGCTGCTCGAGCAGTGAGACCCGCAGTCCCGACGCGCGCGCGACGCTCCCGCGGGTGGGCGCGAGCTCACCCGTCAGCAGCCGGAAGAGGGTCGTCTTGCCGGTGCCGTTCCGGCCCACGATGCCCCAGCGCTCGCCCGGCTCGACCGTGAACGAGACGTCGGAGAACAGCGTCGTGTCGCCGAAGTCCACGCCGACGCCACCGAAGGCGATCTGGGTCATGGCGTGCCCACAGCGTCGTGCGTCTCCGAGGGAGGCATGGCCTAATCTACCAACGCCGCGCTAGGTCGGAGGGGCGATGCCTTTGATGAGCAGCAACAGCCCGAGCGGCACGTCGAACGCGGCCATTGGTAACCACATCACGGAGGTGACCGGGCCGTGGAGGAACCCGGCGAGCTGCAGGAACAGGGCGACGACGAGCAGGACCGACGCCACGACGCCCAGCCACGCTGTGAAGCCGGCGATCCTTGCGTTCGTCGTACGACTCATGTGTGCTCCGGGATACGCACACCGCCGAACGACTGCCGGCTCGGCGGCATGGCGACGCCCTTGATGATCAGCCACAGCGCCAGCGCCACCTCGAACAGCATTACGGGATACCACATGAGCGACGTGACCGGGCCGCCGAGCAGTCCGGCGAGCTGCAGAGGAAAGCACACGACGGGCAGGATCGACGCCAGCACACCGAGCCAGGCAAGGGCGACCGGGATCATGCGACCGCGGAGGAGGAGCCACGAGAAGAGCGTGCTCCCCAGGGCGAAGAAGGCCGCGCTTGCGGTAAACGACGCTTCCATCTTCAGCAAGAATGCACCGAGCGCGGATGCTGCCCCCGTGTCGAGTGCGGCAGCGTCGGTTGCCGTCGCGAGCCAGAGAAGCCCAAGCGTCTTCGACACGTCCATGCCGGCGATGCCTTCGGCGACGCGACAGGTCAGGGCCAGCATTGCCAGATCGGGATCCTGCACTCGCGTGATCGCGTACAGCGTCACGGCGAGCACCAGGGCGCAGAAACTCCCAAGCAGGCCGAACACGATGGTGAGACGCACGTCTGTCGCATGCTGGGCGATGCCTGCGAGTTGCGCGGCAACCCCCGCTCCGCTGGTCGCCCGGGCGAACAGGAGCATGCTCGCGATGGTAGCCGCGATATAGACCAGGAACGTGACCCCGGCGATTCTTGCATTCGTTGTGCGAGTCATGTGTGCTCCGGGATACGCAAGCCAACTGCCTCAGCCGCGCTGACGCCAAGCCGCCGTCAGCTCACATGGGAAGGCTGCGCCTCGACGGGCGGCGCCTTTGCTCCCATCACCAAGAGCCAGATCACCATCGGCAACTCCCCGAAATAGAGCGGCATCATGGCCTGGGAAACCACGTGGATGTGCGCCGGGAAGACGATGGATGTGACACAACTAACGACGTAGGCAAAGCCTGCAACCATCAGCAGGATGCCCAGGATCTTGGGGAAGAAGCGGGATTTGATCGTCAGGATGCCGAATGGAAAGAGCCAGAGACCCCAGATTGCCAGCAAGAGTTGACCCAAGTTGTTGCCCAACCGGAGAAAACCCATCGCAAGAGCGTCCAGTTGAGGTTTGGTGAACCCTGACAGGAAGTCGGCGCCGCTCAAGAACACCAGTGGTGCAACGTGATTGGCGAGATTGACGATTTCAGCGGCCACGCCGACGCACACCAATACCACCATGAGCCTGGCGTGCGTCCTGCTGACATCTTTGAACAATTGATACAGGGTCAGAACCACGAAGATGAACAGGATCTGAGCGGCGAGATCAGTCAGAATGCCAATACGGTACATAAATTCGGCATCGGTGATTCTGCGCGCCGTGGCTGCGGCATCTCCGGGGACAATGAACGTGGCGGGAAGGTACATGTAGCTGAAGACCATCAGTATCGACATCACCACATACAATAGCCCCGCGAACCGCGCTGTCGTCTTGATCGAGGTCATGTCGGCAGGTCCACTCGTCACGGGAGGCCTTCAGATGACGCCGGTCCCTATGGTGCCGACCCAACGGCGGACGAGGGTTCGGGGTTTCACCCCATGTCAGCGAGGCCGGATGGTTCCGGACACCTCCGTGACGACGCGGTAGCCCTCCAGGCGCGGCGGGATTCGAGCCTTGGTGGCAGGGGTGGAGTCGGCCAGCAACACCTTGATGCAACGCTCGCCATCGCACAGCGCGATGGCGGTTCCCACCACGCCGGGCAACGCCATGAGGGAATCGGCGTGTGCCGCGAGAACCTCGTCGATGCTCCTGGCAGCCACGGTGGCGCCGCTCCCCCCTCGCTCGCCCGCCGGGCGTTGCGAGCCGGCGCAGGCCACCATCGCGCCGGCCACCAGCGCCGCGGCGATCAGGCGGGCGATCGTCACTGACGTTTCACGATAATCGAGAAGCCATTGCTGCTGCCATCCGGGTCGTGATTGGCGGATGACTTGTAAACGTAGCCTGATAGCGTCAGCGCGGTTACCGCGAACGAGGCGAAGCGCGTCGTGTTCGGGTTGGACGACAGGACCACGGTGCACGTCCCCGTACCGCCACCGCCGGCGTCACTCGTCACGCACGTCGAATCGGCGCTGGACCCGTTCCAATTGCCGTGCACGGTCACGCCGTTCAGCGGACTATGCTTGGCATCGTGCGCGGTGATCACGACGATGGCCGTCCAGGTGCCCACCGTAGTCGTGTCGGCTCGGCCTTGAAGATTGCCCACGTGGACGCTCGGCGGGTCCACGCTGACCACGACGGCGCGGGCATTGTTGCTCGGGTTGTTGTCGGCCAGCTTCTGCGTCGCGATCAGGGTATGCCCGCCGGTGGCCACTCCGGCCGTGTTCCAGTTGAAGGTGCGCGTCGCGCTCGCGCCCATCGCAAGCCCGGGGATCGTCTGCGTGCCGAGGATCATGCCGCCGGCTGTCCCGTCGGTCAACACGATGTCGAAGTTGGTCGTGGCATCCTGCCCGCCGACGTTCTGCACCGTGACCACGACGGCGGCGGTGTCGCCCAGTGTCACCCGGGAGGGCGCGGTGATATTCGCCAGGGCGATATCGGCCGGCTGCGGATTCACCGTGACGACGGCCGAACGCTGGTTGTTGGCGGCGTTGTCGTCCGTCAGGCTCTGGGTCGCCACCAGGGTGTGCCCCCCCAGCGCGGCGGCCGTCGTACTCCAGCTGAATGAGCGCGTCGCCGTCGCACCCACGGCGAGCCCAGCGACGGCCTGGGTGCCGATCGTCACGCCGGCCGTCGCGTCGGTCAGGACGACATTGAAGGTGCTGCTGACGGTCAGCCCACCCACGTTCTGGACGGTGACCCCGATCGTCGGCGTATTTCCCTTGAGCACCGCTGCGGGCGCGCTCACGGCGGTCACCGCGAGGTCGGTCGTCGGCGCGTTCACCGTGATCGTCGCCGAACCCTGGTTGTTGGCGGTGTTGGCGTCGCTCAGGCTGAGGGTCGCCACCAGTGTGTGACCGCCCAACGCGGCGCTCGTGGTGCTCCAGTTGAAGGTGCGCGTGATGGCGGAACTCGCGGCGAGCCCGGCGACGGTCTGCGTACCGATCGTCACGCCGGCCGTGGCGTCGGTGACGACGATATCGAAGCTCGTGCTGACCGTCAGCCCGCCCACGTTCTGGATGCTGACCGCAACGGCGGCCGTGCTCCCCTGGGTCACCGCGGCGGGCGCCGTCACGTTGCTCACGGCGACATCGGTCGTCGGTGGGGCACTCACGATGATCCCGATCGCGGCGCTGTTGTTGCTCGAGTTGACGTCCGCCAGCTTCTGTGTGGCGAACAAGGTGTGCCCGTTGAGCGCCGCCCCGGCGGTGTTCCAATTGAACGTCCGCGTCGCGCTGGCGCCCGCGGCGAGCCCCGAGATCGTCTGCGTGCCGATCGCCGCGCCGCCGGCCGACCCGTCGGTCAGCACGACGTCGAAGGTGGTGTTGACATCCGGCCCGCTCACGTTCTGCACCGTGACCACGACGGGGACAATGTCGCCCTGGCTCACGCGGGAGGGAGCGGTGATGCCGGTCAGGGCAAGATCGACCGGCTGTGGATTCACGCTGACCGCGACCGAGCGCGTGTTGTTGGCGGCGTTGGCGTCCGCCAGGCTCTGGGTCGCCACCAGGGTGTGCCCCCCGAGCGCGGCCCCCGTGGTATTCCAGCTAAAGGAGACCGTCGCCAGGCCGGACACCGCGAGTCCATTGACCGGCTGCGTACCGATGATCGCGCCGGTCGTGGCGTCGGTCAGGACGACGTTGAAGTTGGTCGTGACACTCTGCCCGCCGACGTTCTGCACCGTCACCCCGATGGTGGACGTGCTCCCCTGGATCACCGCGGCGGGCGCGTTGATGGCGGTCACGGCGACGTCGGTAGAGGGCGGCGGCGGCGGTGCCGTGACGCCGATCCCGATCGCCATGCTGTTGTTCGTCGCGTCGTCGTCGGCCAGCTTCTGCGTCGCGATCAGCGTGTGCCCGCTGATCGCCGCCCCGGCGGTGTTCCACGGAATATCGACCGTGGCCGTGGCGCCGACGGCGAGACCCGTGACCGACCGCGTCCCGACCGTCGCACCGCCCGCCGACCCGTCCGTCAGCTCGACGGCGAACGTCGTGCTGACGTCCACCTCGCCCACGTTCTGTACCGTCACCACGACGTGCGCCGTGTCCCCCTGCGCCACCGCATGCGGCGCCGTGATGCTCGTCAGCGCGATGTCGGTCGGCTTGGGAATCACCGTGACCGTTTCGGTGCCCTGGTTATCGGCGGCGCTGTCGTCGGTAAACGAGTGGCTCGCTAGCAGGGTGTGGCCACCGAGCGCGGCGTTCGTCGTATTCCAGCTGAAGACGAGCAGCGTGCCGGCGCCCGCCGCCAACCCGGGGACCGTCTGAGTGCCGAGCGTGACGCCTCCGCCCGAGTCCCGCAAGGTGACGGTGAAGCTGTTCGACACGTTCTGATTGCCGACGTTCGCCACCGTCACGCCGATGTTGAGGCCGTGGCCCACGATCACCGTGGTCGGCCCGCTGAAGGCGGTCACGGCGATGTCGGTCACCGGGGGATTCACGGGGATCGTCGTAAAGCGTTGGTTGTTGGCGGCTTTGTCGTCGCTCAGGGTATGGCTGCCCACCAGCGTGTGGTTGCCCGTCGTGGTCGGCGTCCAGGCGAAGGTCAGCGTGGCGCTGGCGCCCGCGACCAGGCCGGCCACGCTCTGCGTGCCGACCGTCACGTGCGCGGTGGTGTCCTGCAGTGTGACGTCGAATGCGGACGTCACATCCTGGTTGCCGAAGTTCTTCACGGTCACCGTGATGCTGGCGGTGCTGCCCTGCACCGCCGCGCTGGGCCCGCTGATGCCGATGACGGCCACATCCGTGAGCGGGCCCGGCGGCGGCGGCGCAAGGCCGTCGATCGTGACGCCGAACCGGGTCAGGACGAGATCGATGCGGTTGGCGATCGTCACCGTCGGGCTGCCGGCGAAGAGCAGTGCCACCGGGTTCAGGTTGCCGTCATCGGTCACGATGAGCGAACCCGAGTCCCCGCCACCGCTGAATCCGCCCGGCTCGATGATCAGTTGGTCCACATAGCGGGCGGACCTGAGACAGGCGCCATCATAGCAGACCGTGACGGTCGCGTTCACGCCGGTGATCTGGCCGTGCGTGAGGTGCGTGGTGCGGCCGTACTTCTGCACGTTGAGGCCGAGCAGGGCATTGCGGTCATCGAACAGGCCGTCGCCGTTCGCGTCTCCGTAGATGGTCGCGTTCGGCATACCGTAGCCGTCGTCCGCGGGCGTGGCATTGTCCAGTACGTCGGTGCCGGACAGGGCGATGGCCGCGTCGATGGTGTTGTTGGCCGTGCTAGTGAACGTGATCGTCTGAAAGTCGCTGAGCGTCGCGATCTGATCGGCGGCCGTGCCGCCGTCGAACGGACCCGGTTGGTATTCGGGATCACCGATCGTGGCGCCGTTCGAGTTGGCCAGGACGTGGTTGTTGGAGAGGATGTACACCCGTCCCAGGGCGTCACGCACGCGCGCGCCGATGGTGCCGGCAGTGATGGCCGGGTGCCCGACGGAGAACCCCATGGGCGCGGGACGCCGGCGGGTGGTGGGGTCGCTCGCGGCCATGAGCCGGCCGGTCACGCGCAGGGTGACGGGAATCCCCTCGAGCGCCTGCGGCAGCCCGGCTATCCCTGCGCGTTCCAGTAGGATCTGCACGCCCGAACGACCGTCCGGCAGGAGCGTGACCGCCGTCCCCACCACGCCGGGCATCTTCAGGAGCGCATCGGTATGGCGCCGCTGTGCCGCGATGGCGGCGCGGAGGTCCGGGATAACGAGGTGCGTGGCGGGCGGCGGCGACGCCGCGGGTCCGGTGGCGGAGTTCGCCGTCGGGTCGGCGCACGCGTACCACACTGCGGTGCCGGCGGCCATCGCGACGACGATGGCGGCACGGGTCAACGTGCGCACGGTGACCATGGCGACTCCCGGGTTCGAGGCCGACAGCCCACGAGTATGGACCCCGTGAGCCGACTCGGCAAGCGAACGCTGAGGATCAGGCTGCGGGAGGCAGGAATTCTGTGAAGGGCGTCACACGTCTGTGGGTCGGACGTCCGGCGAGCGCCGCTAGTACAACAAGTACCTCGCCCTTACCCGCCGGAACTGCGCCAGTGCAGCCGCCCATTCGCCCGCGATGCTCGCCGCACTCCGTCCCGCAAGCACGGCGCGCCGCAGCGCGGGCCCCGCGGCGAGCCGGTCGAAGCTTTCGTCGCGGAACTGAAACGAGTCGGGGTGCGCCGCATGAATGGCCGCGAGCAGGGCTACGCCCGTGCGCGCCGGGTCGTACGTCGCGCGGTCGGTGACGCGCAATCGCAGGCCGCGCAACACCACGCCGTCGTACTTTCCGTCGGTGGGATGCAGGGGCGTGAAGGCGATCGAGTCCACAGCCACACCTAGAAGGTCGTTCGTGGTCCGTCGTCCGTTGTCGGTGAGACGGCGCAGCGCCGCGCCTGGATCGAGCCACGGCGCGCCCACCACCTGAAACGCGAACGGCGTTCCCCGACCCACCGACAAGTTGGTCCCCTCGAACAGACACGTGCCCGGGTAATGCATGGCACTCTCGAGATCGGGCATGTTGGGCGACGGCCGGATCCACGGCAGGCCTGTCGCGTCGAAGTAGTCGGCGCGACGCCACCCGGCCGCGGGCACCACCACCAAGTCGGCATGCAGGCTCAGCCGGTCGTTGGCCATGCGCAACAGCTCGCCCAGGGTCATGCCGTGCCGCATCGGAACGGGAAGGAACCCGACGAACGCGGAATCGGGATCGCCGATCGTGCCGCGGACGTTGCCCTGCAGCTGGGCGCCGCCGATGGGATCGGGCCGGTCGAGCACGATCAGCCGCCGCCCGCGGCGCGCCGCCTCGCGCAACAGCTGCGTGGCGCTCGCCGGGTAGGTGTAATAGCGGGCCCCGACATCCTGTAGATCCACGAGCAGGACGTCGATGCTGTCGAGCGCGACCTCGCGTGCCGCGCGCGTTCCGCCGTACAAGCTGTAAATTGGTAGGCCGCTCGCCGAGTCGCGCGTGTCGGGCAGGCCAGGCCGGTCCTCGGCGCCGCGGAAGCCGTGCTCGGGGCTGAATAGAGCAGTCAGCTGATAGCCGTCAGCCTTCAGGAGATCGAGGTCGCGACGACCGGCGGCGTCGATACCGGTTTGGTTGGTCAGCAAACCGAGCCGCTTGCCGCGGATCAAGTGGGCGGAGTCGGCGAGCAGCACCTCGATGCCGGGGCGCACCTGCGCCGGCGCCGGCTGGTTGCACCCGGCGAGCGCGACCAGCGCGAGACCTGTCAATAGAAAGGCGTGATGCGAGCGCATAGAGTCCTGGTGATCTCGCTGGCGGCGGCGTGCGCCGGCGGTCAGGTGGTGGTAGCGCCGGGCGGTCCGGTGCCCGCGTCGGCCGCGTCGGTCGATTCGCTGCTCCTGAGACTCAGCGTCCGCGAAAAAATCGGCCAGCTCGTGGTTCCCTGGCTCGCCGGAAGCTACGCTGCGTTCGACGATTCGGCATATCTCGTGGCGGCCCGCTGGGTCGATTCCCTCGGCGTGGGCGGCATCATCATTTCCAATGGATCACCGTACGACATCGCCGCCAAGCTCAACGCGCTGCAGACCCGCTCGCGCCTGCCGCTCCTCATCTCCGCGGACCTCGAGTACGGCGCGGCCATGCGCGTAGCGGGCGCCACGGCGTTCCCGCAGATCATGGCCGTCGGCGCCACCGGCCAGACAGCCGACGCCTACACCATCGGCAGCGCGGCGGCGATCGAAGGGCGCGCGGTGGGCATCCACGTCAACTTCGCGCCTGACGCCGATCTCAACAACAATCCCCAGAATCCAATCATCAATACGCGGTCCTTCGGGGAAGATCCGCGCGCCGTGTCGGCGTTGGTGCAGGCGTACGTGCGCGGCCTGCGCGACCACGGCATGCTCGCCACCCTGAAGCATTTCCCCGGCCACGGCGACACCCAGACCGATTCGCACCTGGGCCTCCCTACCATCACCGCCGACTACCGCCGTCTCGACACGCTGGAGCTGGTGCCGTTCCGCGCCGGCATCGCCGCGGGCGCGGACGTCGTGATGAGCGCTCACATCGCCTACCCCACATTCACGGGAACGGACGATCCGGCCACGCTGTCGGCCGCGATGCTCACGGGCGTCTTGCGGGACTCGCTGCACTTCAAGGGGCTCGTGGTGACGGACGCGCTGACCATGGGCGCGATCGTGACCAAGTACGGCGCCGGCGAAGCGGCTGTGCGCGCCTTCCTCGCGGGCTCGGACTTGTTGCTCATGCCCGCCGACCCCGATTCGGCGATCAATTCGATGGCAGGCGCCGTGATCGCCGGACGGGTGAGCGGCGCGCGGCTCGACGAGTCGGTGCGGCGCGTGCTCGAGATCAAGCGGCGGCTGGGATTGTTCCAGCGCCGCACGGTGCCGCTCGATTCGATCCGCTTCACGGTGGGGTCCAAGCGGGTGAAAGACCAAGCGGACGACATCGCCGTGCGCGCGCTCACGCTGGTGCGCGACACCACGGGGACCCTGCGTGGCTTGCGCGGCACGCGCGGGCGACTCGCGCTGATCGCCTTCGGCGATGAGCTCAACGGTGCCGTGGGCCAGCACGTGGCCGAGCTGCTGCGCACGGGCGGCGACACGGTCGATTATTTCCGTCTGTGGCCGATGTCCGGCCCCGCTTCGTACGACTCCGCGCGCGTGGTGACGGCCAAGGACCCGCGGGTGTTGTTCGTCACAAGCGTGCGGCCGATCTCCTGGCGCGGCAACATCGCCATGCCCGACTCGCTGGGCGCGCTCATCGCCACCACCGATTCGCTGAAGCCCACGATTTTGATCTCGCTCGGCAGCCCCTACCTTCTGAATCAGACGAGCGCCAAGAGTTTTCTCATCGCGTGGAGCGGCGCCGCGACGGCCGAGCGCGCGGTGGCGCGCGCGTTGCTCGGCCTCTCACCCATCGGCGGCCACCTGCCGATCCGCATCCCGCCCGCCTACCCCGTCGGCTGGGGACTCGTGATCCCCGACTCCACGGTGCCGGCACCAACCGTCGCGGCCCCCGCGCGATGAGACGCGCCGCCTGCACGTTGGCTCTCGTCGCCGCGTGTCATGCCGCGGCGCCGGCACCCCTGCCCGCGCCGTCGCTCGTCGTCATGTCCCGTGCGACGCCCGAGTCACTCGGCTTCGACAGCACCCGGCTCGATTCGGTCGTGATCTACCTCCGGACTCAAGTGGACAGCGCGTTCCCAGGCGCGGTCGTCGCCGTGGGGCGCCACGGCCGGCTGGCCTTGCTCGCCGCCGTCGGGCACTACGCGCAGAACGACGCGCGTCCCGTCGAGCCTGAGACGATCTACGATCTTGCGTCGCTCACCAAGGTCATCGCGCTCACCACTGAATGCATCCTGTTGGTGGACCGCGGCCGGCTCGATCTCGACGCGCCGGTACAGCGCTACCTGCCTGAGTTCCGGGGACCGCTGAAGGACCAGGTGACGATCCGCCACCTGCTCACGCACTCCGCCGGCCTCGCGGCGGACCTGCCGCTGTTTGATTCGACCCGGACGCGCGCCGCGGCGCTGACGATGGTGGACACGGCGCCGCTGTTGTCGCCGCCCGGCACGCAATTCGTCTATTCGGACCTGAGCGCGATCGTGCTGATGCAGGTGGTGGAGCGCATCACCGGCCGGCCGTTCGATCAGGTGATGGCGAATGACGTCTTTACGCCGCTCGCCATGACGGCGACGCGGTTCGTACCACCCAAAGGCTGGCGCGACCGCATCGCGCCCACCGAAATGGACACATTCTTCCGCCATCGCCTGCTGGTTGGTGAAGTCCACGACGAGAGCGCCGCGCGGTTGGGTGGCGTGTCGGGCAACGCCGGGTTGTTCTCGAACGCCCCGGACCTAGCGCGGTTCGCGGCGTGGCTGCTCGATGCACGGGCTGGCGTGCCGGGGCGCGGCCCGGCGGTGAATCCCGAGCTTGTCCTCCGCTTCACCACCCGCCAGGAGCTGCCGCCCGGATCCTCGCGCGCGCTCGGCTGGGACACGCCGAGCCCGCCCTCGAGCGCCGGCTCGGCGCCGCCGGCCGACGCGTTCGGGCATACGGGCTACACCGGCACGTCGATCTGGCTGTATCCGTCGCAGGACATGTTCGTCATCCTGCTCACCAATCGCGTGAACCCCACGCGGGCCAACATCAAGATCCTGAGAGTCCGCCCCCGTGTGGCGGACTTGGTGATCAGCGCTATTCGATGACGGTCTGCCAGCCGCGCCGCGACAAGTCGCGGTAGATCACGCCACCCGAGACGAGCGCCAACGCGAGCAACAGCACACCGGCTACGGTCTCGCCGAGTAGCAGTTTCCCTACGCCGAACAGAATGCCGTAGATGAGCGCGCAGCCCGCGATCCAGTCGAGCAGGTTGGACAAGCCATCACCTGCGGGCTTGACGTCGGGCGCTTGCGCCGCGACCGGCGCCCAACCCGCCCGGGATGGCCGGGTGCGA
The DNA here is from genome assembly GCA_041487875.1 of Gemmatimonadota bacterium. Classification (GTDB taxonomy): domain Bacteria; phylum Gemmatimonadota; class Gemmatimonadetes; order Gemmatimonadales; family GWC2-71-9; genus DATLWA01. The sequence continues at coordinate 25,565 of JBGPOE010000027.1, forward strand.
CGATAAAACGCAACCAGCGTGTCGCGCGGCTCCGGGGCGGTCAGGAACGTGGCGGACAGCCACACGGCGGTCGTCACGCCGACGGTGATGATCATGATCCAGGCGAAGTCCACGGGCTGATCGGTGTTCAGGTGCCACACGCTCTGCAGCAGGACCGAGACCACGAACGCCGAGATCATCGCCGACACTTCGCTCCAGGCGTTGATGCGCCACCAGTACCACCGCAACAACAGCACCGTGCCCGTTCCCGCGCCCGTGACGATGAGCAGCTTCCACGCGCCCGCGATCGAATCCATGTACAGCGTCGCCACCGCCGAGATCACGGCCAGCAAGACCGTGGCGACGCGCGACGCCAGCACGTAGTGCGATTCGGCCGCATCGCGCTTCCAGAACCGCCGGTAGCAGTCGTTCACCAGGTAGCTCGCGCCCCAGTTGAGCTGCGTCGCGATGGTGGACATGTACGCCGCGGCGAAGGCCGCCACCATCAGCCCGCGCAGCGATGACGGCAGGTACGCGATCATCACCCGCACGTAGCCGGTCTCGGGGTCGGCGAGTCCAGGAAACAGCAGCAGCGACGCCAGGGCCACCAGGATCCACGGCCACGGCCGCACGGCGTAATGGGCGATGGCGAACCACAGCGTGGCGAGGAGCGAGTGCTTCTCGTCTTTCGCCGAGAACATGCGCTGCGCCACGTACCCCCCGCCGCCGGGCTCCGCGCCGGGGTACCACGTGGCCCACCAGTTGAGCGAAATGTAGACGAAGAACGTGATCATCGGCATCCACGCCGATCCCACCTCGGGCACGAAGCTCAGCACGGAGCCCCGGCCGCTCGCCACCAGCTGCGTCTTCATCGCCGCCATACCGCCCACCGCCCGCACCGCGAAGACTGCGAGCACGATGACCATGCCCATCTTGATGACGAACTGGAACAGATCGGTCACCAGCACGCCCCACAGACCGGACAGGGTCGAGATCGCCGAGGTGAGCGCGATCAGCCCGAGCACGAGCGCCAGCGCTTCGAGCTTCGTGACTCCGAAAAGCAGCTGCAGGATCTTCACCATCGCCAGATTGACCCAGCCGAGGATGATGCAGTTGATGGGGATGCCCAGGTACAGCGCGCGGAAGCCGCGCAGGAAGGCGGCGGGCTTGCCGGCGTAGCGGATCTCGGCGAACTCGACGTCGGTCATCACGCCGGAGCGCCGCCACAGTCGCGCGTAGAAGAACACGGTCAGCATCCCGCTCGCCACGAAGCACCACCACAGCCAGTTCCCCGCGATGCCGTTGCGCGCCACCATGCCGGTAACGGCGAGCGGCGTGTCGGCGGCGAACGTCGTCGCGACCATCGACGTGCCGGCGAGCCACCACGGCACGTTGCGCCCCGACAGGAAGAACTCTTTCGTGTCGCGGCCGGCCCGGCGCTTGTAGTACAGTCCGATGGCCACGTTGAAACCGAAGTACAGCGCGACGATGAGCCAGTCGGCGAAGGTGAGTCGCATGGGCCTCCAATTGGAAGCGCGGGCCGTCTCCCGGCAAGGCCCGGCCGCCGCCGTTGACTTCGCGGGGACGCGTCCCTAAGTTGCGCGGTGACGGAGGGATACCATCGATGGGTACGACGCAAAAAACCGCTCCCGTGACGCTCACGCTGACCGAGCGGGCGGCTGAAGAAGTCAGGAAGTTCCTGGCCGAAGAGAAGGTGGACGCCGCCGTGGCGGGCCTGCGCGTGGGCGTGATGCCGGGCGGCTGCTCGGGCTTCAAGTACGCCCTAAACATCGAGGACAAGCCGGCCGACGACGATCACGTGATCGAGTCGAGCGGCATCCGGTTGTTCGTGGACGATTTCAGCGCCCAATACCTGAACGGCACCACGATCGACTATCGCAGCAACTTCCAGGAATCGGGCTTCGCGTTCGAGAACCCGAACGCCACCGGCGGCTGCGGCTGCGGCACGTCCTTTACCGTCTAAGGCGGCGTTGCCCGGTTCGCACCGGCAGCTCCTGAAAGCCCGCGCCCTGCGCGGGCTTTTTGCTGGCTTAATCTGAGGCTGGCCTGATCGATGCGCCCGCTCGACATCGCGGTCATCATCGCCTACTGCGCTACGGCGCTCGGCGCCGGGCTGCTGCTGGGCGGCCGCCAACGCGACGCGACGGATTACTTCCTCGGCCGCCGGGGACTCCCCTGGTGGGCGATCATGCTGTCGATCGTGGCGACCGAGACGTCGGCGATCACGGTCATCTCGGTGCCGGGCATCGCCGCCCGCACCAACCTCACGTTCATCCAGCTCGGCTTCGGCTACCTGATCGGCCGCATCGGCGTCGCGATCTTGCTGCTCCCCGGCTATTTCCACGGCACGCAAGAGACGGCCTATCAGCGGCTCGAGCATCGCTTCGGGACGAGCGCCCGCCGCGCCGCGTCGGGCATCTTCCTCGTCACCCGCTCCGTGGCGGATGCGGTGCGCGTGTTCGCGACCGCCATCCCGCTCGCCATCATCACGAAATGGAGCCTGCCCGCCGGGATTCTCGCCACGGGGCTCGTGACGCTCATTTACACCTGGATCGGCGGCCTGCGCGCCGTGGTGTGGGTGGACGTGATCCAGCTCGGCGTGTATCTCCTGGGCGGCGTGGCGACGCTCGTCGTGGCGACGCAGCTCGCGGGCGGGCTCGGCGCCTTTCACATCGCCTACGACCACTACAAGCTCGTGTTCCTGGACCCGGGATTTTCTTTCACCCGCACCTACACGCTGTGGGGCGGCTTGATCGGCGGAGCGCTGCTCTCCGCCGCGTCGCACGGCACCGATCACCTGATCGTTCAACGTCTGCTCGCGGCGCGCGGCCTCGCCGACGCCCGTAAGGCGCTGATCGGCTCCGGCGTGTTCGTGATCCTGCAGTTCGCGCTGTTCCTGCTCGTGGGGACGAGTCTCTGGCTCGCGGGCGCGGCACCCGAGACGATGCGCAGCGACGCGATCTATCCGACCTTCGTCGTCGAGCGCTTACCCGCAGGGCTCGCGGGCCTCGTCGTGGCGGGTCTCCTCGCAGCGGCGATGGGCACGCACGCCTCGGCCATCAATTCGCTCGCGTCCGCCACCACGCACGACTTCTACGCCCCGCTCACCGGCAAGCGCGATCCCGCGCACCTGCTCAAGGTCGGCCGCGCCCTGACGCTCTTCTGGGCCACGGTGCTGGTACTCGGCGCGATGCTGTTCAGCGAGCGCGACACGCCAGTCGTCCAGCTCGCCTTGAGCGTGGCGTCGCTCACCTACGGCGCGCTGCTCGGCATGTACATCCTGAGCGGCGTGGCGCGCGTCCGCCAAGTCGACGTGCTGATCGCCGTGACGATCGGCGTGCTGGTGCTCGCCCCCGTCGTTCTGGGCGCCGTGGTGCCGGGCTTCCCGCTGCACTGGCTGCCGGGCCTGGCCTGGCCGTGGTACGTGCCGCTGGGGACCGCCGTCACGGTGGCAACGGGGCTGGCGGCATCGCTCATCCCGCAAGGCGATGCCGTCTAATCCCGTCTTTCTCGGCATCGACGCCGGCGGATCGCACACGACGGTGGTGCTGGGCGACGCGGCGGGACGGGTGCTGGCGCGCGCCGAGGGACCGGCTTCCGCCATGCGACCGGCCGGCGAGCAGGCGTCGGGCGCGGTCATTGCCGACGCGGCGCGCCGCGCCGCCGCTCAGGCCGGTGCGGCGCTGCCGGCCGTGGCGGCTATGGTGGGTGCCGCGGGCGCGGGCCGGGAGCCCGAGCAGGAGGCGCTCGCGGCGGTCCTCGTCGCCCTCGGCGTTGCGGCGCGCGTGCGCGTGCGCGGCGACGCCGAGGTGGCCGTGAGCGCCGCGTTCGACGGCGGGCCGGGCATCCTGCTCAACGCGGGCACCGGCTCCTCCATTTTCGCGCGCGATCCGGCGGGCCGCCTGCACCGCGCCGGCGGCTACGGCTGGCAGCTGGACGACGAAGGCGGCGGGTACTGGATCGGGCGGCATGCCCTCGGGATCGCGGCGCGCGAGCACGACGGCCGCGGCGCGTCGTCGACCCTGCTCGCGCGGCTGATCGGCGCGCTCGGGCTGCTGAACTTCGACGACCTCATTCGCTGGGCCGCGACCGCCACGCCGTGGCAGGTGGCGGCCCTCGCACCGCACGTGCTGAACGCGGCCCGCGAAGGTGAGGCGGTCGCGCAAGCGCTCGTGGGCCGGGCCGCCACCGAGCTGGTATCGCTCGTCGCCCCGCTCGAGCGCCATTTCCCCGGCACGGATCCCGTCGCCGTGGCGCTGATGGGCGGACTTCTGGTCGCGGGATCCCCACTGCTGACCACGGTGCGCACCAAGCTGGGGACAGAAATGCCGCGAGCCCGGCTGTCGACCGGGCCCGTGGATGCACCGCTGGGTGCACTGAAGCTCGCGATAGCGCTGCGCTAGGCGGCGGCCGCGAGTTTTGGCTCATCGTTCACCGTAGCCGGATCCCAGTCGCTCTCCGTCCGCGCCACGTACACCGCCGCCGTGAGATCGCCCGCCACGTTCACCGTGGTGCGGCACATGTCGAGAATCCGGTCCATGCCGAGGATCACGGCGATCGCCTCGGGCGGGATGCCCACCGTCGCGAGCACCACCATGATCAGCGGCAGCGACCCGCCGGGCACGCCCGCGGCGCCGATGGCGGTGATCACGCTGAGGATGACGACGATCGCCTGCGTTCCCAGATCCAGATGGATCCCGAACACTTGCGCGAGAAACAGCACCGTCACGCCTTCGTACAGCGCCGTGCCGTTCATGCACATCGTCGAGCCCAGCGGCAAGACGAAGCCCGCGATCTTGGGCGGAATCTTCAACTCCTGTTCGGCCACCGCGATGTTGGTGGGCAGCGTCGCATTGCTCGAGCTGGTCGAGAACGCGGTCGCGAGGCTCGCCCCGATCTTGCGCCAGAACGTGAGCGGGTTGAGGCCCCCGAGGACGCGTACCATCACTGAGAGACTCACCGTGGCGTGAATCAGCAGTCCCACGAGCACCACGGCGACGTACATCCCGAGGTTCTTCAGCAGCCCCCATCCAAAGCGCGACGTCACCACGAAGATCAGTCCGAATACGCCGTAGGGCGCGAGCTTCATCGCGAGACCGATGATCTTCACGATGGCTTCGCCCAAGGCGTCGAGCAGCCGGATCACGGGCCGCGACTTCTCTTCGGGGAGCAAGGTGAGCGCCGCGCCGAAGACGAGTGCGAAGAAGATGATGCCCAGCATGTCCATGCCCGCCGCCGCCGCGATGGGATTGCGGGGCACGATGTTCACGAACAGGTCGATGCCGAACTTAGTGGTGCCCCCCGCTTGTAGGCCCTGCGCCTGCGTGCGGTAGGTGTCCATCAGCTGTTGGCGGACGTCCGGGGACAACCCCGCACCGGGCTGCACCAGGTTGACCAGCACCAGCCCGATCACGGCCGAGATGGCGGTCGAGATCACGAAGTAGCCCACCGTGCGCGCGCCGACGCGGCCGACCTTGCGGATGTCGCCCAGGCCCGCCACGCCCAGGGCGATGGACGCGAACACGAGCGGCACCACCGTCATCAAGAGCATCCGCAGGAAGATCTGTCCCACGGGAGCCGCCACGTTGTCGGCGAGCCACCTCACCCACGGGGCGTTGCCCGCCTGCCACCAGGCAAGCAGGCCGCAGGCGGCGCCCAAGACGAGGGCGACGAGAATCTTGGTGTGGAGCTTCACGGCGCTGTTTGGGCGGCCCGCGCCCGGATGCGGCTGTGGCGCACACTATAGAGGAAGTAGATGCTCGAGCCGATCGCCATCCACAGGCCGAACCGGATCCAGGTGAGCAGCGGCAAGCTCAGCATCAGGTACAGACAGAACAGGCACGAGACGATGGGCAGGAACGGCACCCACGGGGTGCGGAACGGCCGCGGCCGCTCGGGCTCGCGGTGGCGCAGCACGATGATGCCCAGGGCGACCAGGATGAACGCGAACAACGTGCCGATGTTGGTCAGCTCGAGGATCCAGCCGATGGGTGCGAAGCCCGCGAGCACCGCCACGAAGATGCCCGTGATGATCGTCGTGATGTAGGGCGTGCGGTAGCGCGGGTGCAGCTTCCCCGCCCACGGCGGCAGCAGGCCGTCACGTCCCATCGACATGAAGATGCGCGCCTGACCCAGCTGGAACACGAGCAGCACCGACGTCATCGCGGCCACCGCGCCGAGCGCCAGGATGCCCGCCGCCCAACCGGCGTGGATGTACTGCAGCGCCACCGCGAGCGGGTCCGGCACGTTGAGCTTGTCCCAGGGAATCAGTCCGGTCAGGACGAGCGCGATCGCCACGTACAGCACCGTGCAGATGATCAGCGACGCGATGATCCCGATGGGGATGTCGCGTTGCGGGTTCTTCGCTTCTTCCGACGCGGTGCTCACGGCGTCGAAGCCGATGTAGGAGAAGAAGATGATCGCGGCACCGACGCTGATGCCCTTGAGGCCGTTGGGCGAGAACGACGGCGTGGTCCACTGCGCGGGCTGGATATGCACGAACCCCACCACCAGGAACAGCCCGATCACGCCCAATTTCAGCGCCACCATCAACGCGTTCACCCAGGCCGATTCCTTGGTGCCGATGACGAGCAGCACGGTGATGACGCCGACGATGGCGAACGCGGGGAGGTTGAAGACGAGCGGGATCGGACCGAGATGCGGCGCGGACGCGAGCAGCGCCGGGTCGTGCAGTGCGGCGCGCAGATCGGTCACCAGCCAGCGCGGCATCTCCACCCCGAAGCCGCGCAGCAGTGAGTCGAAGTAGCCGGCCCAGCCGATGGCCACCGCCACGTTGCCGACGGCGTATTCGAGGATCAGGTCCCACCCGATGATCCACGCAATGAGCTCGCCCAGCGTGGAATACGCGTAGGTGTATGCGCTGCCCGAAATGGGGATGAGCGCCGCGAACTCGGAGTAGGTGATCGCCGCGAACGCGCTGGTGGCGCCCGCCAGGATGATCGAGATGACGATGGCCGAGCCCGCGCCCACGTGGCCCGAGTCGCCGGCGATGGCGGTGCCGATCGCCGCGAAGATGCCGGCGCCGATGATGGCGCCGATGCCCAGCGCCGTGAGCTGGACGGGTCCGAGGGAGCGCTTCAGGCCGCCGCCCGCCTCCCCATCGGCGATGCATTGGGCGACGGTCTTACGCGCGAAGAGCTGGCTCAGTGGCCCTCGTCAGGGGGTCAGGGTGATCACGTACGTGCTGGCGACCGGCTGGCCGTCGCGCGTTGTGGCCGGATTGAACAGATACCCCATCATGCGCTCGTTGAAATCGCGCCGGTAGCCCGCATCGGCGATCCGCGGCTGCACATCCACCCGGGTCACGCGCCCGTCCGCCGTCAGCCAGAACTCCACGCGCAGCGCGTGGCCCTTCACCCCGGCCGGCGCGTTCGTCGGCGGAATGATCAGCCAGCGCGGCGAGGCCTGCAGAATGTAACCCGCATCGCCGCCGGTTCCAGGGCCCACAGCGTTGCCGATGCCCGGGCCCTGCCCCGCGCCCTGGCCGCCGCCTGTACCCGGTCCCAGGCCCGTCGCGGGTCCGGTGGCCGCGTTCGCTTGTGGCTGCGGCACGTCGATCCTGGCGAGGTCGAGCGGGATCACGGGCGTCGTCACCACGGGAAGCGTGACCGTGGGCGGCGTGGGAATGTCCACCTGCTGCGGAGCGGCGTACGCGGGCACCGTGAAGAACGTGGCGCGGGCGCGGCCCCGCCCGCCTCCGCCGCCGCGCGCGCCCGGTCCGCCGCCCCCCTCACCCAGAGACACGGCGCTGCGCCACAGCACCAGCGCGATGACCGCCCCGTGAATGCAGAGCGACACGACCGTACCCGGCCCGCGCTCGCGCTGCAGCGTGAGCCGCCCCGTCGCGACCGACGCGGGAATCGCCCGCGGGGGGGCGGGGGCAGCTGGGGTAATGGGGGGGGCGGTCATCGCTTGTTATACCCTACACGCGGCGTCCGGTAAATGCACGAGGGGCACGGTTGCCCGTGCCCCTACGTCGTGGTCGCACCCCGGATGCGCCGCTAATGCGGCGGCTGGGTCTTGTCCTGCGGGGTGAAGCCGATCACCTGGACGCCCGCGCCGTGGGCGATGTCCATCGCCACCACCACTTCGCCGTATTTCCGGTTGGGCGCCGCCTTGATGAACATCAGCTTCTGGGGCCGCTGGTCGAAGATGCCGTGCAGCGTCGCGTCAAGCTGATCGAGGGTCGTGGGCTGCTTGTTGACGGCGTAGCCGCCGTCCGGCGTCAGCTCCAGGACGATCTGGTCGCTCTGCTGCTGCTTCTTTTGCTGCGCCTGCTGCTCCGGCGGCACCTGCACGTCGAACGCGCGCCGCGACAGCGGCAGCGTGATCATGAAGATGATCAGCAACACCAGCAGCACGTCGATCATCGGTGTGACGTTGATGTCGTGGCTGAGGCCGCCCTCGTTGCCACCCGCCGCCATGGCCATGGTCAGTGCTCCCGGCGGATGGGTTTTTGTTCGGCGATGGCGCCGATCACGCGCACGCCGGCGCGACGGGCAAGCTCGAC
>JBGPOE010000028.1:0-31192 GCA_041487875.1 Gemmatimonadota bacterium
CGCACGATCAGGACCGCGTTCTCGCGCCCGAAGTCGTCGTCGATGTAGCGGCCCGCGTTGGGATCTGCCACCCAGCGCTCCCCGTCCACCACGAACATGTACTCGTGCTGGCCCACGGGCAGGACGAGGGTGGCGCGCCACACGCCGTCGTGGTCGCGGTCTTCCAGCGCAATGGCGGTCGGCAGCCAGTCGTTGAAGGAGCCGGCGACGTGCACGGAGTGGGCGCCGGACGCGGGCAGCACGAATTGCGCGATGCCCTCCTCCGGGCCGAGCTGCAGGGCGCCGTTGCCCGAGGGGAACAGGGCCACCACGGCCAGCGCCGCCGCGATGGCCAGGCTCCACACCGGGCGCAGGTGCAGCGTGACCGCCTGCGGCTGCGCGATCCACTGCGCCGCCCGGCGCCAGCGGGACGGGCGTGGCGTGCGCAGGTGCGCCATCACACGCGTGGCCACGCTGGCCGCCGCAGGCGCCGCGGCGAGCAGCGCCGCGACCTCGAGCAGCCGCTCCGCCTCGACGCGCAACTCGGCCGGCAGCGCCTCCAGCGGCAACTCGCCGTCCAGCGCCCGGTGTACCCGCGGATCGATGTTCGTCATACGACCTCCTCTTCCTGCAGCGCCGCCACGAGCGCCTCGCGCGCGCGATGCACCCGCATCTTCAGCGCTGGGATGCGATCTCCCGTCGCCTGCGCCATCTCTTCGTAGCTCAGACCTTCCACATGCTTCATGACGAAGGCCTCGCGCTTATCGGGTGGCAGCGTCGCCAGGGCGCGCTGCACCCGTTCCATTGTTTCGTTGCGCTCCACCATCGCCTCGCTATCGCTCCCGTCCGCGATCGGCGGCGCGTCGTCCAGCCGCACTTCCATTGCTGACCGGCGTGCCAGATAGCTCTTGCAGCGATTCGCCACGATGCGGTATAGCCACGTACGCAACCGTGCCGGCTCGCGGCATTTCGCCAGATGGCGGTACGCCCGCACCAGGCCCTCCGCGACGGCGTCCGCGGCGGCGTCCGGCTGGCCTAGCATCCGCGTCGCGAAGCGCAACAACCCCGGCTCGTAGCGACGGATAATGAGGCCAAAGGCCTCCCCATCCCCGCCCAGCACCCGGGCCACGACCTCGAGGTCGGAGAGCCCGCCGCTCGCTATCACATGAGACCTGTCGGAAGGGTGGGAGGTCACGCCGGAATCAGCGTGGCCCCAGAGCGCGGCGAGCGGCGTCGAGGTAGGTGGCGGCGCGGGCGCCTTGGCCGCGCGTCGCACCCGCGAACGCTTCGAGCGTCGCCTCGGCGCGCCGGCGGTAGCGGGCGTCACCCGTGTCTTCGGCGAGCTGCAGCAGCACGTGCGCCGCCCAGGCATTCGCCCCCGGCAGCAAGTCGTCTAACACCTGCTTGGTGCGGTCGGCGAGTGCGGGGGCCGCGGGATCGGTCGCCGCCTCGTCCCAATAGCCGCCGAGCGGATCGGCGAAATCGCGCTCCAGCACGCCGGCGAGGTCGCGCGCGACATCGAGATAGCGGCGCCCGCCCGCCGCATCGTAGGCGGCGAGCGCCGCTCCCGCCACCTGCACCTGATCCTGCAGCAATCCGTGGACCGAGCCGCGCGGCGCGTGGCGTACGCCGCGGCCTCGCGCGTACACACGCGCGAGCAGCGAATCGAGCTGCGCCAGCGCACCCCGCTCGGCGGCGGTGTCGCCCACCGCCGCGCCCGCCTCGAGCACCGCCCCCAGCACGTAGGCATCGCGGTCGGCGAACCGCGCCTGCGCGTCGCTGAGCTCGAGGTCCCGCACCAGCGTATGCGTCAGCGTGGCTGCCGCGTCGCGATACCGCGCGTCGCCCGTCAACGCCCACCCGGCGGCCAAATCGCGCAGCAACCCGGCGCGCACCACGGCGGGCGGATCGTCCCACGGACCGCCTGGGGCGAGCACCAGCCCCGAGTCCGCTAAGCGGTCGAGCGCCGCGCGCGCGGTGGCGAGGTCGAGCGTATCGCCGCTGCGACCGTACTCCGCGAACAGCAGCGCGACCGCTTGCGTCGGCTGGAAGCCCGCGAGCGGCGTGCGAGCGGCCATGTCCGCCTGGATCGCTTGCCGCACCCCGGCGATGTCGCGCCGCACGCCCTTCACCTCCAGCACGCCGCGCGCCGCCGCCGTGCGCGCCACGCCCATCTGGCGCACCAGCGCCGCGTGCTGCAGCACCTCCGGACGCTCCGCCTGGTAGCTCCGCGCCACCTCCGGCAAGAGCTGCCGCAAACCGCGTCCGGTGATGGGGTCGTCCAACGGGAAGAACGTGCCACCGAAGAACGCGGAACCGTCCGGCGTGAGGAACAGCGTGAGCGGATAGCCACGCAGCCCGGCGAGCGCCTGCAGGGCGTCCTGGTAACGCTGCGCCAGGTCGGGGCGCTCGTCGCGGTCCACGCGCACCGGCACGAACAGCGAGTCGATCATGGCCCCGACGCTCGGGTCCGCGAACACCTCGCGGTCCATGGCGGCGCACCAGCGGCAATCGTCCGCCCCGATGTAGAGCATCACCGGCCGGTCGAGCTTCGCCGCGAGCGCGAACACCTCCGGGCCCCAGGGCTGCCACGCCACGGGCTGGCGGGCCGCGCGCGCCAGGTACGGCGTCGTCGCCTGCGACATACGGTTGGTGAGCGGCCCGCGCTCGGCCACGCACCCGGCGGCGAGCAGGGCGAGCACAGCGGACCGCGCGGCGAGGGGAACCTTTATATTTGGTGGCATGAGCGACGTCATTATTACACCCAAGTTGAACGGCCCGCTCGTGGTGGAGGGGCCGGTCCGGGTGGTAGGCCCGGACGGCAAAGACCTCCCGATCCCGCCGCTCAAGGACGGCTCCCCCGCCCCGGTCGTGAAGTTGTGCCGCTGCGGAAGTTCAGCAAGCAAGCCATTTTGCGACGGTTCCCACAAGCGTGTAGGGTTTTCCGACGCCCCCGCCGCTCCCCCGATTTGAGCCCGGCGTATTATAGTTGTGGCCGAAGCCGGGCGGCCGCTCGAGGCGCCCGCTCTCCAGTGCCCCCGAACGGAGGACCGACATGGCGAAGGGTAAGACCCCGATGGCCCCCGATGAAGGCTACTGCGTGAAGTGCAAGGCGAAGCGCAAGATCTCAAACGCGCAGCAGGTGAAGATGGCAAACGGCCGTCCGGCTATGAAGGGCGTATGCCCGGTGTGCGGCACGGGGATGTTCAAGATCCTGCCGCCCTCGAAGTAAGCGGGCTGGGAACCGACCACTGACGACTTGCGACCCCCGGCGGACCTCCGCCGGGGGTTTTCACTTTGCGAGCCGCCGCGACCCGCCGCCCTGGTAGGCATACCGGAAGGTCACGCACGCCGTGCCGACTTCCTTACAGTAGTAGGCGAGCAGCGCCAGCTTGGCGTAGCGGCCGTCGGCCGTACGCACGGCGTAGACGTGACCCTTGGATGTGAGCAGGTGCGTCAGCATCGAGTAGTCGTACCATTTTCCCACACCCGGATTCACCGTATCCGACCCCACCGTGTTGACGCGGTAGCCCGTGTCGGGCGCCGCGCGCACGGAATCGAACGCCATCGCGCCCAGGTCGGCGATCGCGGCCCCGGGGCCGGCGACGAGGCGAAAGCGGCGGAAGCCGAGATCCCACTTGCCGTCGGAGACGATGGCGTTGCGCGCGAAGTCGAACGTCTGCCAGCGATCGCCGTCGGATGCATCGAGCGTGTACGTCGTGGGCCCGACTAATGAATCGCCCACGGGCGCGGGCCGCGCCGCGCTGAGCGCGTACGGGGGGAAGTCGGGCTTCACGAGCGCACCGATCAGGATCGCCGCCACGAGCAAGACGAACGCCGCGGCCAGCACCCACACAAGAATCGGCAGCCGGGCGCCGCCAGGCGCCGCGGCGCTCACTGCTCGGCCATGAACGGGTAGGTGAAGTCCCGCGGTGGGACGAAGTTCTCCTTGATGGCGCGCGGCGACGTCCAGCGGATCAGGTTGAAGAGTGAACCTGCCTTGTCGTTGGTACCACTGGCGCGGGCACCGCCGAACGGCTGCTGCCCCACCACGGCGCCGGTGGGCTTGTCGTTGACGTAGAAGTTGCCGGCCGCGTAGCGCAGCACGCGCTGTGCTTCGGCCACCGCGGCGCGGTCCTGCGAGAACACGGCGCCGGTAAGCGCGTACGGCGAAGTGCGATCCACGAGCCGCAGGGTGTCGGCCCACTGCTTTTCGGCATACACGTGCAGCGTGAGCACCGGCCCGAAGATTTCCTCGCACATCGTGCGGTAGGCGGGGTCGTCCACCTGCAGCAGCGTCGGCTGGATGAAGTAGCCCTCCGCGTCGTCGCAGCCGCCGCCGAACAGGACTTTTACGCCGCTCGCCTGCTTGGCGGCGTCGATATAGCCCTTGATCTTGTCGAAGGCGCGTTGGTCGATCACGGCGCCCATGAAGTTCCGGAAGTCCGCCACGTCGCCCACCTTCACCGCACCGAGCATGTCCAGCACGCGTTCGCGGACCTGGGGCCAGAGGTTGGCGGGCACATAGGCGCGCGACGCGGCGCTGCACTTCTGGCCCTGGTATTCGTATGCCCCGCGCACGATGGCCACCGCGAGAGCCTCGGCATCGGCGCTGGGGTGCGCCAGAATGAAATCCTTGCCGCCGGTCTCCCCCACGAGGCGCGGGTAGTCGGCGTACTTGGGGAGGTTGGCGCCGACGTGTTGCCACAGCGCCTGGAACACTTCGGTCGAGCCCGTGAAATGAATGCCGCCGAGCCGCGGATGGTTCAGGACGATCTCCGAAACCTGCGCCGCGGGACCCGGGATGAAGTTGATGACGCCGGGCGGCAAGCCCGCTTCCTCCAGAATTTTCAGCAGGAAGTAGTTCGAGTACGCCGCGGTGCCCGCGGGCTTCCACACCACCGTGCAGCCCATGATCGCGGGAGCGGTGTGGAGATTGCCGCCGATCGACGTGAAGTTGAACGGCGTGATGGCGTAGACGAACCCCTCGAGCGGGCGGTATTCCAGGGCATTCCATTGCCCGGCCGGCGACAACGGCTGCTCGGCATCGAGGCGTTCGGCGTAGTGGAGATTGAACCGCCAGAAGTCGATCAGCTCGCACGCCGCGTCGATTTCCGCCTGGTGGGCGGTTTTCGACTGTCCCAGCATGGTGGCGGCGTTCACCGTGGCGCGGTGGCGGGTGGCCAGGAGATCCGCGGCCTTGAGGAACACGGCCGCGCGGCGCTCCAGCGGCCAGGCCGACCAGTCCGCCCACGCGGCGCGCGCCGCCTCGACCGCCGCCGCGATCTCCGGCGCGCCCGCCTGGTGGATCTTCGCGAGCACGTGGTGGTAGCAATGCGGCATCACGGCGTTGACCGTCTTGGCCGTGCGCACTTCCTTGCCGCCGATCACGAGCGGGACCTCGACTTGCCGGCCGGATAGATCGCGCAGGGCTTGCTTCAGCTGAGCACGCTCGGGCGTCGCGGGCGCATAGGAAAGGATGGGCTCGTTGACAGGCGAGGGGATCTTGGAGGTCATGCGTGAATCTAACCGCTGTTACAAGGGACCAGCAGTTCAAGTTCCCAGAGTAGTTCCCAGACGCCAAGTTCCCAGTGGTTTCCAGTCGGCGGCCTCAAGCCGCATCCAGCCCGATGACTTGCGGCTTGTGGCCACTGGGAACTTGGCGTCTGGGAACTGTTCTGATCTCTACCCTCTGGGAACTAGTAACTGTTATGAAAGTATGCTAGACCCTCGCACCAAGATCGGTCACGTCCACCTGACCGTCTCCGACCTAGATCGCGCCCTCGCGTTCTATCGGGACGCCCTGGGCTTTGCCGTGACCACGCGCTACGGCGCCGACGCCGTGTTTCTCTCGGCCGGCGGCTACCACCACCACATCGGGCTCAACACGTGGGCGGGCCGCGGCGCCCCCGGGCCGGCGCCCGGCACCACCGGTCTGTATCACTTCGCCATTCTCTTTCCCGACCGGCGGGCGCTCGCCCAGGCGGTGCGCCGGGTACTCGACGCGGGCTATCCGCTGGAAGGCGCCGCCGATCACGGCGTGAGCGAGGCGGTGTACCTGCGCGATCCCGACGGCAACGGCGTCGAGCTGTACCGCGACCGGCCGGAGGCCGAGTGGCCGCGAAGTGCGGCGGGCGAGTTGAAGATGCATACGAAGCCGCTGGACGTGGAGAAGCTGCTTGCGGAAGCGTAATCCGTTGTCCGTCATCCGTTGTCCGGAGGCCACCCCGGACAACGGATAACGGAGAACGGACGACGTCTATCGATTCGTCTTCAGCAACTCCGGCGACACTTTCGTCGCCGCGACGACCGGCGGCGTGGTGCGCAGGCCGCGCGGGATCAGGCCCGTCAGGTTCGCGAGCTCGAACGCCGACACGGCCATGACGGTGGACGCCTGCCGCAGGTCCCAGTCGATCGCCTTGTCCCACGTATCGGACTGAGAGTGGTGCGTGTGGTTGTAGCCCCGGGAGATCTGATTGAAGTTGAACCCGGGGACGCCGTAGGGAATGAACGACAGGTGATCGGTGCCGCCTTTGAAGGCGTCGTTCACCGTGTCGGCGTTGAAGTCGTGCACGGGCGCGAGGATCGCGCGCCACAGCCCGTACAGCTCGGGCCGGCCCTGCAGCGCCTGGCCGGTGACGGCGCCGGCGCCGTTGTCGAGCACGATCACCGCCTGAATCGAGTCGGCTTCGCCGGCGTGCTGCTCGGCATACTTCCGCGACCCGATCAGCCCCTGTTCCTCGCCGGTGAACAGCACGAAGCGAATCGTGCGCTTGGGCTTCAAGCCCGATTGGGCGATGATGCGCGCGGCCTCGAGCGTCGCCATCGAGCCCGTGGCGTTGTCGGTGGCGCCGGTCCCCAGATCCCAGGAATCGAGGTGGGCCCCTACGATCACCACCTGGCCAGGATGCTCCGAGCCGCGAATCTCGGCCACCGTGTTCCACTGCGGCACCGAGTCCTTCATGTTCAGCGTGTTCTGGATGCTCGCCTGCAGCTGCGGCGTCACGCCCAGCCCAAGCAGGCGGTCGATCATGGCGTACTCGTCATGCGCCACCACCACTTGGGGGAGCGGCAGCACACGCGTGGGTGAGCCGCTCATGTTGAGCAGGTCCTGCTCCTTGCCTGCATCAAGCAGGATGCCCAACGCGCCGGCGTCGCGCAGCAGGAACGGCTGATCGGCGTTGAACTGCTGCTGCCGCGCCCGCGCCGCCGAGTCGCGGGGGGCCTGCTGCTGGAAGCCGCGGAAGAAGTCGCGCTGCCGTTGCGAGTCGGCGGCGCTCATCGGCGGGCCGTCGTTGTTCCACACCATGGAGGGCGCCCGCAGCATCACCCACGCGCCTTTGACCTTACCCTTGTTGGCGCTGAGGCTCTCCGGGCTGCTCGCGTCGATGCGGACCACCGGACCGGTCACGGGCTTGGCGCCCGTGCCGGGCGCCCACGCCCAGCTCGCCGCGACCACATCGTGCGCGCGCGGGGCCACGAGCCGCATCCACATCGGCCCGCGCGCCCAGGTGCCGCCGAAATTCCACTGCTCGAGATGCGCGTCGAGGCCGTAGCCCTGGAACTGCTTCATGGTCCAATCGTTCGCGGCGCGAGCGGCGGGCGATCCCGTCAGCCGCGGCCCGATCACATCCGTGAGGTACTGGAGGTTCTTCATGACCTGCGACTTGTTCATCCCCTGATCGATCAGCGCGCCGACACCCGTCGTGTCCACGGTGATGCCGGGGACCCCGGTGGAGCGCGGACCGCCGCCGCCCTGGGCGGCGAGCGGGAGGACGAGGAGTGCGGCGCCGGCCAGCGCCGCGACGGCGCAACGGAGAGGGTTCACGGTCACGACTCCTTTAATGAAGACGGATAAGTGAAGACTCCCTAGGGTACGCGCGATCGGCGGCATCCGTTAGGGTCTTGTCAAACGTACCTCCTGGGTGACCGGTCCGGGGTATGCTCTCCGGTTACTCCCCTCAACTCGGAGGTATCCATGCCGTCGCGTGGTCCGTCCATCTGTCTGGTATTCGCTGCCCTATCGCTCGCCGCCTGCGGCGGCGGTGGGGGCGGCACGAACCCGCCCCCCCCGGCGAGTCAGATCGCCAAGTCCGCAGGGGACAGCCAAGTCGCCAACATCGCGACGCAGGTGCAGCTACAGGTGATCGTGAAGGACACCGGCGGCAGCCCGGTCGCGGACGTGCCTGTCGCCTGGGCGGCGCAGGGCGGCGGGACCGTGTCGGCCGCCTCGAGTAACAGCGACGCCTTGGGCATCGCTACGATCACCCGGACGCTTCCCGCCAACGCCGCCACCGTCACCACCACGGCGACGAAGGCCGGTCTCTCCGGGTCGCCGGTGACGTTCACGTCGATCGCGCAGGTGAACGGCGCCTACCGCATCCAGAAGTTCGCCAACGACAGCCAGACCGACACGGTCCTCGCGACGTTGGGCAATCCGTTCCGCGTGCACGTGCTCGATTACCTGAACAACAACGTTGCGAGCTACACGGTGAACTGGACGGTGACGGGCGGCGGCGGCTCCGTGGGGTCGCCGACCAGCAACACGGATGGCTCCGGGGTAGCGCAGATCTTCCGGACCTTGGGGCCCACGGCCGGCAGCCAGGCGGCGAATGCGGCGGTGACGGGTTTGATCGGCTCGCCGATCACCTTCACCGGCATTGCGACCCACGGCAATCCGGCGCAGCTGGTCTTCAACAACCAGAGCGCCACCACGGGGGCACCGTCGGCGACCGTCACGCTGAGTGTGAAGGCGCAGGACGCGCACGGCAACGGCACCGCGGGCGTGCGCGTGGATTGGGCTGCAACCGCGGGGGCGGGACTCGTAGTTCCGGCCGTCGACACCACGAATGCGCAGGGCGTGGCGGCGACCACGCATACGCTCAGCGACAGCACTCGGCCCGACAGCGTCACCGCCACATCCACGCCCGCGCTCACGGGATCGCCGGTCAAGTTCGCCACGACCATCACCACGGCGCCGATGGCCTTCACCGACACCGTCATCACGTCCGACTTCGTGCCGGCCAACATCACGATCGCTCAGGGCGGTACCATCACCTGGACGTGGAACGCCGGCGGCGTCACGCACAACGTGACGTTCGAAGACGCCGGCCTCGGCGCCGGCTCCGGCAACAAGAGCACGGGCACCTTCGCCAAGATGATCACCGTGGCGCCCGGCGTGTATCGGTTCGAGTGCACGATCCACGGCATTGGCTATACAACGGGGATGGTCGGAACCATCACCGTGCAGTAACACACGCCGCGCCGGCGCTCCGGGTGTTACAGCCTGGAGCGCCGGCGCTCTGGCGTCACGCTTCGCACCGCCGCACACTTTCCTTTCCTTCTTAGAGGCTCCTGTATCACATGCGCTTCCCAACGCTGTGCACTCTCGCGCTTGTCGTCTCGCCGCTCGCCGGCCAGCAGGCGGGCCCGTGGGACCTCGTGGCACGCACGTTTGGCCGCGCGACGCCCGCCACGGGCGACGTCTACCGCGTGACCTTCCCCCGCACCGACCTCGTGGTGAAGGTGGGCGACGTCACCGTGCAGCCCGCGCTGGCGCTGACCTCGTGGGCCGCGTTCGCGGGCACGCCCGATGCGGCCGACGTGATGGGCGACCTCGTGCTCACCGAGTCCGAGATCTCCGCCGTCACCACCAGCCTGCTCGGCGCGGGCTTCGACGTCACGGCCATCCACCACCATTTGCTCGCCGAGGCGCCGCGCATCTACTATCTGCACTATCACGGGCGCGGCCCCGCCGCCGACTTGGCGACAAATCTCAAGGCCGCGCTGAACACGAGCGGCACCCCGCTCGGGCCGCCAGCCGCACCGGCCGCGACCGCCACCGCGCTCGACACCACCGCGCTGTTCACCGCCCTCGGGGTCCACGGTCGCATGACGGGCGACGTCGCCAGCCTCGGCGTGCCGACGTCCGGCAGCCGCCCCACCATGGACGGACGGCCCGTGCCGCTGGCGCAGGGGCTCGCGACCGCGATCAACATCCAGAGCGTGACGCCCACGCGCGCCGTCGCGACCGGGGACTTCGTGGTCACGGGCGCCCGGCTCCGGCCCCTGTTGCGGGCGCTCACCATGTCGGGCATTCGCGTCACCGCCATCCACAACCACCTGGTGGGCGAGGAGCCACGCTCCTTCTTCGTCCACTTCTGGGGCGACGGCGAGCCGCTGGTGTTGGCGCGGGGCCTCAAAGCGGCCATCGACTCCGCGAAGTAGAGGCTGCAGATTATCCCCATGATCGCCCTCGCCCTCCTGCTCGCCCTGCAGCAGCCCGTCGCCCCCATTCGCGGCTTTCCCCGCGCCCAAGTCGCGGGCGAGCGGCGGCACGAAGAGATGCTCGCCGCCGTGCCGCGGCGCGACACCCTGCGCGCCCAGATGGAGCTGCTCTCCGCGGTGCCGCACGAGGCGGGCACCGACCGCTCGCGCGCCGTGGCCGAGCGGATTCTCGCGCGGTGGCGGAGCTTCGGCCTGGACGCGAAGATCGAGCGGTTCGAAGCCTTGATGCCCCGCCCGGTGCGACGCTCGCTCGAGCTGGTGGCGCCGGAGCAGTACACGGCGCAGCTGAAGGAGCCCGCGCTGGCCGGTGATCCGACATCCGGCCAGACCGACCAGCTGCCCACGTTCAACGCGTATTCGCCGGATGGCGACGTCACGGGCGAGCTCGTCTACGTCAATTACGGCGTACCCGCCGATTACCACGTGCTCGACAGTCTCGGCATCAGCGTGAAGGGCAAGATCGTCATCGCGCGTTATGGCGGCTCGTGGCGCGGCATCAAGCCCAAGGTCGCGGCCGAGCACGGCGCGATCGGCTGCCTCATCTACTCCGATCCGCGCGACGACGGCTTTTTCGTGGACGACGTCTACCCCAAAGGCTCGATGCGGCCGTGGCAGGGCGTGCAGCGCGGCAGCGTGATGGACATGCCGACCTATCCCGGCGATCCGCTGACGCCCGGCTGGGGCGCGGTGGCCGGCGGGCGCAAGCTCGCTCGCACCGACGTCAAGACGTTCGCGCCGATTCCCGTGCTGCCGATTTCCTACGGCGACGCGCTGCCGCTGCTCCGGAACCTCGGCGGCCCCACCGCGCCCGAGCGCTGGCGCGGGGCGCTGCCCATCACCTATCACATCGGCGGTGGACCGGCGCGGGTGCACCTTGCCGTGCAATTCGACTGGCAGGTGCGCCCGCTGTACGACGTGATCGCCACGATTCCGGGCGCCGCCTGGCCCGACCAGTGGGTGATCTACGGCAACCACCACGACGCCTGGGTGAACGGCGCCAACGACCCGATCTCGGGCCAGGTGGCGCTGGGCGAGACGGCGCGGGGGCTCGGCGCGCTGCTCAAGAGCGGCTGGCGGCCCGCCCGCACGATCGTGCTGGCGGCGTGGGACGGCGAGGAATGGGGCTTGCTCGGCTCCACCGAGTGGGCCGAAGCGCACGCGGCCGAGCTGGCGACCAAGGGCGTCGCGTACTACAACTCCGACACCAATGACCGCGGCTGGCTCGGCGTGGCCGGCTCACACGCGCTCGAGACCTTCGTGGCCGAGCTGGCGCGCGACATGCGCGATCCCGCGACGGGCAAGAGCGTGCTCGATGCCTGGCGCGCGCACCAGCGCGACGAGAAGGCCGACACGATCTTCCACATCGACGCGCTGGGCTCGGGATCGGACTACACGGCGTTCATCGATCACCTGGGGCTCGCCTCGCTCAACGTGAGCTACGGCGGCGCCACGCACGACGGCATCTACCACTCGATCTACGACAGCTACACGTTCTACGAGCGCTTCCTCGACACCTCGTTCGTGTACGGCGTGACGGAAGCGCAGACGATGGGAGCGGCGTTGCTGCGGATGGCCGACGCCCCCGTATTGCCGTTCGACTTCGGCGCCGCCGCCCGCACCTACCGCGGCTACGCGGCCGAGCTGGACACGCTCGCCGGCAAGAACGACTCGACCAAGACGCTCGACCTGACGGCGGTGCGCGCCGCGTTGACCCGGCTCGACAGCGCCGCGGCGCGCTACGAGCGCGCCCTCGCGGCGCTCGACGCGCTTCCGGAGGCCGCCGTCACGGCGTGCCGCCGCGCGCTGGCCGACGTGAATCGCCTGCTGTACACGAGCGAGCGCCAGCTCACCGACTCCGCCGGCCTGCCGCGGCGTCCCTGGTTCACCCACCTCGCCTACGCGCCGGGCTACTACACGGGCTACGGCGTCAAGACGCTGCCCGGCATTCGCGAAGCGCTGGACCAGCACCAGCTGGCCGTTGCGCAGGCGCAGGCATCGCGGGTGGCGCAGGCACTTGGTCGCTATGCCGACCAAGTGGACCGCGCGGCCACCGCGCTAGCGTCGGCACTGCAGTAGCGCTCGCTCCCGCGGCCGGGTTGACACTCCCGGCCGCGGGGCATAGCGTGGGGCGTCCCGAACCCCCTTTTTCACGGACTGCCGAGACATGACCACTCCCCCGATGCCGTCGCGCCCCTCGGCCGGGCGCTCGTCATTCGCGATCGCGATGAAGGATTACACCTTCATCCGCCCCGGCATCGCCGTCACGATCAGCGCCGCCACGCTCATCATCGCTCTGATTCTGGGACTCGACCTCGTGACGTCGCTGCAGCGCGCCGCCCGCACCGTCCAGGCGGGCGCCACCGCTGTACAGACCCTGCACCAGTACAGTGCCGGGCTCGAGGTGTGGCGACAGATGGCGACCAGCACCGACCCGGCATACAGGCGGCCCGAGGCCGTGGCGCAGCGCGACAGCTTGCGCCACCACCTGCAGGATCAGCTGGTGCAGTTGTCGCACGCGCTCGCCGACACGGGGGACCAGGAGCTGGTGCATCAGGTGCTCGAGGGACTGACCACGACCGATGCGGCGGTGACGACCGCGGCGCGGGCGGCGATGATCGTGCTCCAGGCGCACGAGGATAACGCGATGTTCGAGGCCGCCGAGGCGTCGCAGCGCGGCGTGCTGCTCGCGGCGGCGCTCCTGGGCCTCACGATCGTGGCCGCGGGGACGCTGGTTATCCCCATGGCGTGGCTCTACATCCGCTACAAACGGGGCGCCACCATCGAAGTCAAGATCTGAAGCATCCTAAAGTGACCGCGGTCACGCCCACCGGGGTTACGCACCAGTTAGGTTGGGGCCGATCAGTTCGGCGCCGCCTCCGGATCTGCTCCGGGGGCGGCGGTGTGTCTCCGGCAACGAGGTGGCTCGTGCGGTTTCGCCCGGCAGCGATCGGTCTCGTCGTTCTCACCGCGGCAGCGGCGGTACCCGCGCGCGCCCAGTTCAGCTTCGACGCCCGCCGCATCGGCATGGCGGGACTGAGCCTGCAGCGCGACGGCGACCTGCGGCGCTACAACGCCGCCTACCGGGCGACGCCGCGGAAGAAAGAGCAGTCCCGGTTCATCATCCCGATCCCGCTCGGCGTGCTGCAGGCGATCAAGGACAGCAACATCACGTTCGATACCAAGGATTCGAACTTCAACCCGATCGCGATCGCGAACCTGGTCTTGAACCCGCCGATCTTCTATCAGATCCGGAAGCCGCCCACGCCGACCAACGACGTGACGGTCACCATCGGGAAGAACCAATTGATCGTGGATCTGGGGGGAGCCAAGGTACTGGTGCCGCAGGACCGCTTCTCGTTCGGCGGCTCGAGCCGCCTGTTGGATCTCGGCTTCGGCGTGAAGGGCTTCCGCCTCTCGGTGTACGCGTTCCTCGTGGAGGACATCGGGAGCGACTTGAACGACAACCTGCGGGCGTTTCTGCGGGATACGCAGCCGGCCCAGCCGCACACCGAGTACGACGTGCTGCCGTCGGGCATCGTGCAGGCCGGCTTCGCCCCGTCGCTCGGTTGGGCCGGCAAGGTGGCCGGGCCCGACCCGGAGCACGGCCTCTACCTCGGCGCCACGGTGCACCGCTATTACGGCGTCGCGTATGGGCAGGGGAACGGCACGATCGGGCTCATCGTCCACGACACGATCTTTTCCTCCGACTCGGCTCCCACGCCGGTCGGGAGCGTGGACTACCGGTACACGAACCACCCCGGCGGCAACTTCGGCACCGGTATGGGCGGCGACGTGGGGTTTGTGGTGCTGCAAGGCCCGATCGAGTTCGGCCTGGGCGTGAACGACGTCGGCGCCACGATCACCTGGCCGCTCACGCGCATCGAGCGGGCGCAGTACGACACCGCGACGAACGCCTTCGTGAAGACGGTGGTGGCCGATTCGGTCGAAACCAAAACCAAAATTCCCATTTCCTATATCGGCAACGTCACGTACAACACGGGCAATATTACGTTCGGGTTTAACCTCGTGAACTCGGGCCGGCGCACCATGATGCACGTGGGCGCGGAGACGCGCGTCGGCCCGCTGGCGGTGCGCGGCGGCATCTCGCGCGACCAGCGCAAGCTGCTGCAGTTCGGCTTGGGCGGCGGACTGCGGTTCGGGTTCCTGGGACTCGACGTCGGCTTCGCCACCAACAGCAACAACCTTTCGAGCCAACGCGGGATCGTCATGGCGACCTCGCTGACCATCTACTAGGAGGCGCGCCATGAACAAGACACGACTCGGTCTGGCGCTCGCCGCCGCAGCGTCGGTGGCCCTCGCCTGCGGCCAGGGGCACATCATCTTCAACGTCGACATCTTCAGCTTTATGTCGGGGACGGGAAACGATACGATTACCATCCCCACGGTACCCGCAACCCTCGGCGGCACGGTCGACAACCCGCCGCTGAGCGTGCAGCTGCCGCCGGGACTCAGCAACTCCGTGGTGGACACCGTGAGCCTCGCCGGCAGAATGGTGCTGACCAACACCACCGGGAGCGGCACGGTATTCTTCCAGTTGTTCTTCGCGGGCGATTCCGCGTCGACTTATTCAGGCGCGGCCGCCATTTCCTCGGATACGGTGGCCATCACGAACGCCGGCACCGACACAGTGCACCTGAACGGTAACCTGACGCCGGTGCTCAATTCCCTGTTCACACAATCGAAGGTGTGGATCGGGATCCGCGCGCACGTGCAGGCGGGGGCGACGTCGATCACCAACGGCAAGCTCAGGCTGACGGCGCTCAACGCCCACGTCGTCGTAAACGACAAGTTCTTCTAGCATCGCGCACGAACGTACGCGATGCAGTCACGGGGCGGCCCGCGCGGGGCCGGGCTAGCGGAAGAGCTTGACCGCCGTCTGCAGCGTTTTGTAGACCCCCCAGCACAGCGGGATCCCGACCAGCGCCCACGCGAGCGCCGCGACCAGCCAGCCGGTCCGGCGGGTCATCGCGCGGCGCCCCCTTCGTGCGCTTTGCGGCGCTCTTCGGCGAGCTGGACGTCGCTCATGAAATAGCGCTCTGCCACGGGCCGGACCATCAGGTTCGCGAAGAACCCGACCACCAGGAGCGCCGCCAGGATGTACATGGTGGTGGTGTAGGCCTGGGCCGGCGGCACGCCACGACCGATCTGGTACTCGCGGATGTAGTTGACCAATACCGGGCCCAGCACGCCCGCCGTGGACCACGCGGTCAAGAGCCGTCCGTGAATCGCCCCCACGTGCACCACGCCGAACATGTCTGCCAGGTAGGCGGGGATGGTGGCGAAGCCGCCGCCGTACATCGTGAGGATGATGCAGAAGATCGCCACGAACAGCGGTACGGTGCCCGCCGCGCCCGCCGTGGGCGCCAGCGCGTATAACACAAACCCGAGCGCGAAGAACACGAAATAGGTGCGCTTGCGGCCCAGGTAGTCCGACAGCGACGCCCAGAAAAAGCGGCCGGCGATGTTGAAGAGGCTGAGCAGCGCCGCGAACCCGGCGCCGATCGTGGCGACCTGCACTTTCTGCGCGTCGCTGAGATCCTTGAGGGCGCCGGCGGCGGCGATCAGCCGGCCGCCGAACACCTCCTGCAGCATCGGCGACGCCATGTTGATGACCCCGATCCCCGCACTGACGTTCATGCACAACACGGTCCAGAGCAGCCAGAACTGCGGCGTCCGCCACGCCTCACTCACGTGGACCTGCCGCGCGGTGATCATCACGTTCGCCTGCTGCGGCGGGGCCCAACCGGCGGGTTGCCACCCGGGCGGCGGCAACCGGTACCCGAACGCCCCGGCGAGCATCGCGACGAAGTAGATGGCGCCCATCGTGAGGAACGTCTCCCGCACGCCCACCGACGTCGCCGTCTTGAAGTGGTTCATGAGGATATTGGCGAGGGGCGAGCCGATCATGGCGCCGCCCCCGAACCCCATGATGGCCATGCCGGTCGCCATGCCGCGGCGGTCGGGGAACCACTTGATGAGGGTGGACACGGGCGAGATGTAACCCAGGCCCAGCCCGCACCCGCCGATGATGCCGAGGCCCAGGTAGAGGAGCCAGATATTGTGGAGGTGGACCGCGAGCGCGCCGATCGCGAACCCGCCGCCCCAGCAGAAGGCCGCGGCGACACCCGCCTTGCGCGGGCCCTCGCGCTCCAGCCAGCGCCCGAAGGCGGCGGCGGACAATCCCAGGAAGACGATGCCCAGCGAGAACGTCCAGCCGAGGGTGCTCACCTTCCAGTCACCCGCCGCGGGCGCGGTGATCCCGATGGCGCGGGACAGCGGCAGCCAGAATACGCTGAGGCCGTACGCCATGCCGATAGATAGATGGATGGCGAGCGCCGCCGGCGGAACGAGCCAGCGATTGAAACCGGGCGGCGCGACGATCCGTTCCTTGGCGAGCCAACCAGCCATCGAGCGTCCCCGCGGGCGACGGTGTGCGGCTAGGATAGCCCGCGCCCGGTGGACGCGCCAGAGCGCCGCCCGTAGTTTTTCACGTCCCTCGGAGGATCGCCGCATGACCGCCATCGCCGCGCCCGCCACGTCGCACCGCGTCACGCCTGCCCCAGTTCCCTGGCACCTGTATGCGGTGTTGGTCGCCGCGACGAGCACGGTGGTGGGCGTGATCTGGGACATCTCATGGCACCGCTCGATTGGCCGCGACACGTTCTGGACGCCCGCGCACATGGCGATCTATCTGGGCGGCGTGCTCGCGGGCTGCGCCTGCGGATTCCTGGTGCTGCGCACGACGTTCGCGGGCACAGCGGAGCAGCGCGCGGCGGGTGTGCGCTTCTGGGGTTTCCGCGGTCCGCTGGGCGCCTGGGTCGCGATCTGGGGCGCGTTCGCCATGATCACGAGCGCGCCGTTCGACAACTGGTGGCACAACGCCTACGGGCTGGACGTGAAGGTGCTGTCCCCGCCGCACGTCCTGCTGGCGCTCGGCTTCACGGGCATCCAACTCGGTGCGCTGTTGATGGCGCTGGCGTTGCAGAACCGCACCGATGGATCGCCGTCTCCCACGCTGAAGTGGATGTTCGTCTACGCCGCAGGGCTGCTCGTCACGAACGTGACCATCATGGGCTTCAATCAGGTGGCGTTCGCCAACGACATGCACAACGCGCAGTACTATCAAGTCGCGGCGGTCGGGGTGCTGCTGTTTCTCGCCGCGGCGACGCGCGCGTCGCGTCTGGCATGGCCCGCCACGGCTACGGCGGCCGTCTACATGGTGGTGACGCTCGGGATGCTGTGGATCCTGGAGCTGTTCCCGGCCACGGCGCGGCTGGCGCCGATCTACCGGCCGATCACGCGGATGGTGCCGCCCCCGTTCCCGATGCTGCTGGTAATCCCCGCGTTCGGGGTGGATCTGGTCACGCGCCGGTTGCGCGGCCGCGCCAACGACTGGGCGCAGGCGCTCGCGATCGGCGCCGTGTTCGTCGCGCTCTTGTTCGCGGTGCAGTGGACGGTCGCGCCGTTCCTGATCTCGCCCCGCTCGGAGAACTTCTTCTTCGGCGTGAACCGCTGGGACTACAGCTCCCGCCCCGGAGCATTCGAGCACCAGTTCTGGGACACGGAGGGGGGCATCCTGGGCGGCCGCACGCCGGCGCTGTGGCTCCTGGTGGCCGCGGTGTTGGGTACCGCGTCGGCGCGGATCGGCCTGGCCTGGGGCAGCTGGATGACGCGGGTCAAGCGCTGATGCGCCGGCTCGGACGGGTCGTGCTGCTCGCGGCCGTGGTGGCGGTGGCGTCGGCCCACGTGGGCAGTCCCGACACGGTGTTCGAAGGCACCGCCGGGCCCTACCCCGTCCGGGTTGTGATCCGGACGCCGGGTGTCGTGCCGGGACTCGCCGACATCGCGGTGCGCGTCACGGGCGGGCCCGCCGTCAAAACGATCACCGTGTTGCCGCTGCGCGGCGGGCGCGAGACCGCCGCGCTGCCGCCCGCGGACACCGCGCGGCTCGTGGCGGGTACCCGCGATCTCTATGCGGCGCAACTGTGGCTGATGCAGTTCGGCGCTTACAGCGTGCAGCTTACCGTGGACGGCGCCGCCGGGCGCGGCACGGCGATCGTGCCGGTGATGGCCGTGGCAACCAGGCGGCTGCCGTTCGATGTGCCCCTGCGGGTGATGCTCGTGGCGCTGGGACTATTCCTGACGGTCGGCGCGCTCACGATCGTCGGCGCCGCGGCGCGCGACAGCGTGCTCGAGCCGGGCGTGGAGCCCGATGCCGCGCGCCGTCGCCGCGCGCGCGTCGTGATGGCGGGCGGCGCGGCGGTCCTGGCGCTCGCGCTCTGGGGCGGGCGCGCCTGGTGGAACTCGGAAGACGCGAGCTACAGCCGCAACATGTTTCAGCCGTTGCACGCCGCCACGCGCATTGTGCCGGCGGGCGTGGCCCGCGCGATCCGCTTCACCATCGACGACTCGACCTGGCTCGACCGCCGCTGGACGCCGCTGATCCCGGACCACGGCAAGCTGATGCACCTGTTCCTGATCCGCGACGACGCCACGGCCTTCGCGCACCTCCACCCCGTCGCGCGCGATTCTAACACGTTCGTTGCCGCCCTGCCGCCCCTCGCCCCCGGCCGCTACCGGGTGTACGCCGACATCGTGCACGAGAGCGGTTTCGCGCAGACGCTCATCGACACCGTGACGATCGCCGGACCCGCGACCGCCTGGCGCGCGTCCGATCCCGACGATGCGTGGTGGGAAGAGAGCCGTCAGCCGTCAGCCGTCAGCGGTCAGCAGGATACTCTGGCGGACGGTGCGGTGATGACCTGGCAGCCACAGCCACTCGTCGCCCGGCAGGACGTCGAGCTGCGGTTCACGGTGACGGGTGCGGGCGGTCGCGCGGTGGCGCTCGAGCCGTACATGGGGATGGCGGCGCACGCGGTGATCGCTGCTCCGGACGGCGCGGTATTCATCCATCTCCATCCCCTCGGCACGATCTCGATGGCGTCGCAGCTCGTCTACCAGCTGCGCCAAGCCGGCGACACGGCGCGCGGCGCGTTGGGCCGGCGGATCACGGCATTCGAGGATACCGCGCCGCGCGCATGGATGACGGGCATGACGCCAGCGTTGAGCTTCCCGTACTCGTTCCCGCGGCCCGGTCACTACCGCATGTGGGTGCAGGTGCGGCGCGGCGGCAGGATTCTGACGGGCGCGTTCGATCTACAGGTGAATTGATGATGGCGTCTTCCGCTCTCCGTTCTCCGTCGTCCGTCGGAGCGCCGCCACTTACGGGAAGACGGACAACGGACGGCGCATCAGTGTCAGAGTGTCGTGAACCCCGTGCCCGCGCGTGCTCGATGCCGCTAGACTCCGCCATGATGACGGGACTCCCATGGGGCGGATGACGGGGCGGCCGCTCGGATCGCGCCGCCGCGGCGCGTTCGTGGCCCTGCTGTTGTTCGGCGCGATCGGCGTGGCGGCGCTGTTGGCGGTGCAGGCGCAGATGGCCGTCACGTACCACCGCGCCACGGCCGAGCGGGTGCTGGGCGACTACTCGCAGTACGCGGCGGCGCGGCTCGCCATGCGGCTCGGGCAGAATCTGTGGTTCTACGCCTTCGTGCCCACGCTCGACGCGGTGCGCCGGGGGGCGGCCAAGAGCGGCGGCGCGCTCCCCGACCCGCGCACGCTCGCGCCCGCCGACACTGAGACGCTGACGCGCAACTTCGTACACCGCACGCTCGCCACGTACCGCTACGACTTCCGCACCCGGCGTCTGGCATCGCGCGGCCGGATCCCCGACGGCGTCGCGGCGTGGGCGGTGGACACGCTGCGCCTCATCGCCGAGTCGCGCCTGCCCAAGGAATGGCGCATGGGCGGCGTGATCGGCGTGGGGCCGGCCCACGGCCACGTCATCCTGTACACGTTCGACCGCGCCCCCGACGGCGCCGTGATCACGGCGACCGGGGCCGACGTGGACGCGGACGCCATCATGCCGTTCGTGCGCTTCACGGTGGAGAGCGCGCCGCTGTTGCCGCCGTCGCTCACGCACGGCGTGGTGTACGACTCGCTGGGGTCGGTGCGCATTTTCGACGGCGCGGGCGGCGAGCTGTACCGCACCGCGGTGCAGTACCAATCCGACTTCGCCGCACGCGATACGGTGGACGTGATGGCGGGGCGCATGCGCGTGGAGATCGCGCTGCGCCCCGAGATGGCGGGCAAGCTGGTGATCGGCGGATTGCCCCGCTCGCGGCTGCCGCTGACGCTGGGACTGCTGGCGCTCACGGCGGGGCTGATCGCCGCCGCCCTGCTGCAGCTGCGCCGCGAGTACGAGCTGTCGCGGCTGCGGTCGGATTTCGTGTCCAGCGTGTCGCACGAGCTGCGCACGCCCCTCGCGCAGATCCGGATGTTTTCCGAGACGCTGCTGCTCGACCGCGTGCGCTCCGAGGAGGAGCGGCGGCGCTCCGTGGAGATCATGGATCAAGAAGCGCGGCGGCTCACGCACCTGGTGGAAAATCTGCTGCACTTCTCTCGCAGCGAGCGGCGCGTGACGGAAATCCACCCGGCGCCCACGGCGCTGGCGCCGCTCGTCTGCGAGGTGGTGGAGAACTTCGCACCCATCGCCGCCGCGCGGCGCATGAGCATCGCGGCGCCCGCGGGCGGCGATGTGGTCGTCCCGGTGGACGCGGACGCCCTGCGCCAGATGCTGATCAATCTCCTCGACAACGCGGTCAAGTACGGGCGCGAAGGCCAACGCATCGCCGTCTCGCTCGCCGCCGAGAACGGCAGTGCGCGCGTGGTGGTGGACGACGAGGGGCCGGGCGTGCCCGCGGGCGATCGCGAGCGGGTGTGGGAGCGGTTCTGGCGGCTGCAGCGCGATCGCGGCTCCGCCGTCGCCGGCACCGGCATCGGTCTCGCCGTGGTGCGCGAGCTGGCGGAGCTGCACGGCGGCCGCGCGTGGGTGGAGGATTCCCCGCAAGGCGGCGCCCGCTTCGTGATCGAGGTGCCGGTGTGAAGCGGGTGCTGGTCGTAGAAGACAACGCCGATCTCGCCTACGGCCTGCGGAACAACCTCGAGATCGAAGGCTACAAGGTCGACGTCGCGGGCGACGGCACGCGCGGCCTCGCGCTGGCGCGCACGGCGGGACCCGACATCATCATCCTCGACCTCATGCTGCCGGGCATGGACGGCTTCCGGGTGCTGCGGGCGCTGCGCGACGAGGGCCGGCGCCTGCCCATCCTGGTCCTCACGGCGCGCGGCGAGGAAAGCGACAAGGTCCGCGGCCTGCGGCTGGGCGCGGACGACTACGTCACCAAGCCGTTCGGTGTGCTCGAGCTGCTGGCGCGGGTGGAGGCGCTGCTGCGACGCGCCGGCTCGCCGGGCGCGACGCCGCTGCCGCTGGCGGAGCGCGAGCGCTTCGGCGACGTGGAGGTGGTCCCCGCCTCCCGCACCGTGCTGCGTCACGACAAGGCCGTCACGCTCACACCTAAGGAATACGACCTGCTGATCGCGCTGCTGCGGCGCCGCGGCGCGGTCGCGTCCCGCGGTGAGCTGCTCACCGAAGTCTGGGGCTACAGCGCCGCCGTCCTGTCGCGTACGGTGGATACGCACGTGGCGGAGCTGCGCAGCAAGCTCGAGGCGGACGCGGCGCAGCCCAA
This sequence comes from Gemmatimonadota bacterium, assembly GCA_041487875.1. Taxonomy (GTDB): domain Bacteria; phylum Gemmatimonadota; class Gemmatimonadetes; order Gemmatimonadales; family GWC2-71-9; genus DATLWA01. The sequence continues at coordinate 21,879 of JBGPOE010000028.1, forward strand.
ACACATTCTGACCGTGCGCAAAGCAGGGTACCGGCTCGAACGGTAGCGGTCAGCGGTCAGCCATCAGCCATCAGCCATCAGCCATCAGTGAAGGAGATGCTCATGCACACGCTGTTGCTCGCTCTCGCCCTGCAGCAGACCCCCATCCACTCGGGCGAAGACGTCATCCGCGCCATGCACGACCGCTACGCCGGCAAGTGGTACACGACACTCGACTTCGTCCAGTACAACACCGCCACCCGCCCCGACGGCAGCGTCGAGCATTCGACGTGGCACGAATACGCGCGGATTCCGGGCCGTCTGCGCATCGACTTCGCGCCGGCCGACTCCGGGAACGGCCTGTTGTTCGCGCATGATACGGAGTACGTCCGCCAGGCCGACACACTGACCCACGTCGAGGCGCTGATTCATCCGCTGATGGTGCTGGGGTTCGACGTGTACGCGCAGCCCGTCGCCACGACCATCGCCAAGCTGCAGACGCTGGGCATCGACCTGTCGCAGGTCCATGAGGACAGCTGGGAGGGGCGGCCGGTGTACGTCGTCGGCGCGCGACCCGGTGACCTGCGCACGCGGCAGTTCTGGATCGAAAGGGAGCGGCTGGTGTTCGTGCGGATGCTCGAGCCGGGACGGCGGGACACGACGCGCACCACCGAGACGCGGTTCGAGAGCTATCGGGCCGTGGGGCCGGCGTGGGTGTCGCCGCGGGTCGAGTTCCTGGTCGACGGCCGCCAGGTATGGCTGGAAGAATACGACGCCATTACGACGGGCAGGCGGCTCGCCGATTCGCTGTTCGCGCCGCCGCGGCGTCGCTAGGCGCTACCGCTCGGACAGCTCCTTGATGTGACGTAACACGCGCGCGTGAATGCGGCCGACGATCGCGTCGGCGAGCGCCGACCAGTACGCCTGCGGATACATCTGGATGTCATAGCGGGTGGTGCCCACGAGCCGTGTGCCCCCGCCGGGCAGCGGCAGCAGATCGAACTGTCCGTGCGTCGCCCGGAAATAGCCGTGCAGGTGCGCGGGCTGGACCGAGTGATAAGGCGATAGCTCGACCATCGTGGCGGGCTGGCTCGTGATGTCGAACGCCAGGCGGCGCGGCGCGCGCCACTCGGTGATCGGCTCCACAAACGCACCGGTCGAGAACTCGCAGTAGCGGATCGCACCAGCGCCCGAGCCCTCGATGCGGGCGCGCTCGGGGTAGGCGACGCCCGCGCGGAACAGCCACTCGGTGGGCGGAGCCAGATCCGGGAACCGCACCACGTTCGCCCACACGCGCTCGGCCGGCGCCGCCACGTCGATCGTGGTCACCACGTCATGCGGCGGCCGGGGCGCCGCCCGCGCATCGAGGATCGTGAGCGCCGGCAGCACCAGCACCATCAGCGCGGCGGGAGCGGCCGGCGCTGCGGCGCCGGGGTCGAGGCGCGCGATCGCCCGGCCGAGCACCGCCCCGAGCCCGGCGAGCACCAGCGCCAGCGGCAACGCCATCAGCAGGCACACCGCGCCTTCGATGGCGAAGAGAAAGATCACGCCGCCCAGAAACAAGAGGCCCGCCACCACCGCTCGCAGCGTGTCTCCCAATGAGCGCTGCCCCCGACGATTCACGAAATACGCGGTGATAGCGCCGAGCGAGAACGGCGTGCCCAGGAACAGCGGCGTCGAGTAGCTCTTCACCACGAACACACTGATCAGCACGGTCGGCACGCTCACCGCCAGGCCCGCGGCGATGCCCGCCAGCGCTTCACGCAACAGCCGGCCCTGCCGGGTGAATTCAGCCTGGCGCGCCGCCGGGGGACGGACCGCCGTGCCCAACAGCGACAGCGTGAGCATCAAGGCGTAGTTGACGTACGGGACGAAGAAGAGGAGCGACAGCCAGGGCGAACGGCCGGCGTCCACGAGGCGCCGCAGCGTCAATGCGACGCCGATCCACAGGAACGGCAGGGTCCACACCGCGAGCACGAGGCCGAGCCATGCGGGCGTGTGGCCGAGCGCCGCGGCCCGCGTGGTCCACACCGGGTTGACGTACTCCCAGGGTCGCCAGGTGTGCCCGGTCGCGAGCCACACGAGCAGCGTGTCGGCGGCGTACTTGCACGCCATCAGCGCCGCGCCGTGGCGGAAGTAGCGCCCGCGTGGTACGGGGTCGTGCAGGCCGAACCAGAAGCGCAGCAGGTCTTGGACGCGCGGCATGGGAGGAATAAGATGAAGCACGTCCGCCGTCCTCACCACCGGAGGAATTGCCATGACCGCCGTCTTGCGGGAGAAGGCCGAGCGGCTGCGCCGCCTGCACGCGGGCCCACGTGCGCTGGTGCTGGCCAACGCGTGGGACGCGGCGAGCGCCCGCCTCATCGCCGCCGTGGGGTTCCCGGCGATCGCCACGTCGAGCGCCGGTGTGGCCTACGCGCTGGGCTACGCCGACGGCCAGCGCATCCCGCGGGCCGAGATGCTCGACATGGTCCGGCGCATCGCGGCGACGGTGAGCGTGCCCGTCACCGCCGACGTCGAAGGCGGCTATGGCGCGATGGCGGACGCGGCAGCGGAGACGGCGCGCGGCGTCATCGCAGCGGGCGCCGTGGGCATGAACCTGGAGGACGCGGGCGAGGGTGGCGCCCTGCTCGAGGCGGAGCTCCACGCCGACCGCGTGCGCGCCGCGCGGCAGGCGGCGACTGCGGCGGGCGTACCGCTCGTCATCAACGCACGTACCGACGCGTTCGAAGCCCCCGGCTCGGCCGACCAGCGTTTTGCCGAGGCGGTGCGCCGCGCCAACATGTATCTGGCGGCGGGCGCCGACTGTGCGTTCGTGCCGTTCGTGAGCGACGGTGCCACGATCGCCCGGCTGGTGCGGGAGATCCACGGCCCGCTGAACGTGCTGGCGACGCCGGCATCGCCGCCCATCGCGGAGCTGGAGCGCCTGGGCGTGCGGCGAGTGAGCGTGGGGTCGGGCATCGCGCGCGCGGCCTACAGCGTGGCGCGCCGCGCGGCTCAGGAGCTGCTGGAACACGGCACCTATGGGACGATCACCGGGGCCACGCTGTCGCACGCGGACCTGCAGCGCTTGTTCGGGGCGTGAGACCGTGGGCGCCCGGGGATAGCGGGTCCATCCCGGAAGGCGGTATGATTTCCCCCCTCGATCCCGCTCACAGTCCGTCACCGTTCACAGGAGAGGATCTCATGTTCGACTGGAGTCTCCCGACTCATCGCCGCGGCTTCCTGGCGCGCGTGGCCGGCGGCGCCGCCGCGCTCGGCCTCACCCAGCTGGCGCGACCCCTGGAGCTGGCCGCCGCGCCGGCGCAGGTGCCCGCCAAGGAAGATCCCGCGGTCACCGCGTGGCTGGGCAGGCTGAAGGGGACGCACCGCCTGGTCTACGATGCACCCGGAGTGAACAGCGGATTCCCGCTGGCATGGTCCCGCGTCTTCTACATGACCAATAACGAGACCGGGGTTCCCGACTCCGACATGTCGGTGATGGTGGTGCTGCGCCACGCGGCGATCCCGCTCTCCATGGTCGACGCCGCCTGGGCGAAGTACAAGTTCGGCGAGTTCTTCAAGATCACCGACCCGAAGACGAACGCGCCCGCGGTGCGTAACATCTTCTACAGGACGGCGGCGGGCGAGCTGCCGCTCCCCGGAATGGACATCGGGGACCTGCTCCAGACCGGCGTGCTCTTCGGCGCGTGCAACATGGCGATCAGGTTCTACAGCGGTGCTCTCGCCAAGAGCACTGGCGCCAACGCCGACGACGTTCGCAAGGATTGGCTGGCGTCCGTGATCCCGGGGATACAGGTCGTGCCTTCGGGCGTCTGGGCGGTGAACCGCGCGCAGGAGCACGGTTGCAGCTACTGCTTCGCGGGGTGAGTGGAGCAACGGTGCGGCGGGCCCGGCGTGAGCGGGTCCGCCGCACGTCGTCGTCAGTGCCTCGGAGTGGCGGCCTTGCGTTGCGCCGCCAACGTCGGATATGCCGCGTCCGGCGGCGCGTCGCCGTGCGGCCAGTCGAATTGTTTGGCGGCGTAATCGGGGCGCGGGTGCGCGTTGACGTAGGCCGCCACGTCGAGCGCCTGCTGGTCGGTGAGCGACCCCGGTTGATCGAACGGCATGTTGGCGCGGATGAAGTTCGCAGCCGTCGACACCCGCGACATCCCCGCGCCCACATTGTAGGAGCCGGTCCCCCATAGCGGGGGCGCCACCGCCGTGCCCTGGCCGTCCGGCGCGTGACACTTGGCGCAGGTCGCGGTGAATAGCCCCGCGCCTTGGGCGGTGTCGGCGCTGAGGGCGAGGAAGCGCTTGGCCGGCGCCACGCCCGCGGCCGGCTCGTGCACCGGCACGCCGCGCGACAGATACCAGAGATAGGCGACGATGTCGCGCATGTCGGGACCGTCGACCGCGAGCGGCGCGCCGTTCATCGAGCGCTTGAAGCAGTCGTTCACGCGAAACTCGATGGTCTCGACGGTGGCGCTGCGCGGCCGGTAGGCGGGATAGCGGCCGTACACGCCGACCCACGTCCCCACCTCGCGCCGGCCCTCGTCCAGATGACAACTGACGCAGCGGAGTCTGTTGCCCACGTTCTTGGGAAGGCTGTCGCGCGTGGCGAGCATCAGGGCGCGACCGCGCCGCACAGCATCGCCTAAGGGGCCCGCGGGCGGAGCGGTGTCCGCCGGCACCCGCGTCTCGCCGGGCGGAGCGGCCGCCGGGCGATTGCACCCGAGCGCGAGAGCGACAAGACCGATGAGGGGAAGGCGGTACGACACAGGACGCAGAAAATAGCGCGCAATCGCGTGCTGCGCGAATGACGGCGAGATTACAGGCCCATGAACGCCAAGGACGTCCTGCTCGCGGCGCTCGCCGTGATCGCGCTTCTGTATGGGATCGCCTTCCTGCGGGGGGTCGCTCGCGCTCGGCGCGACGGCGACCCCCTCACGCCGGGCAAGATCGCCACGGGGTTCGCGACGAACTTCTTCGATACGCTGGGCATCGGCTCCTACGCGCCTACGACGGCGCTGTTCCGGTTCTGGAGCATGGTGCCCGACGAGCGCATCCCCGGCACGCTCAACGTCGGCCATACGCTGCCGACCATCGTGCAGGCCTTCATCTTCACGCGCCTCGTGCCGGTGGACGCGCGCACGTTGATCCTGATGATCGCCGCCGCGATGGCCGGTGCGTGGTTGGGCGCGGGGGTCGTGGCGTCGTGGTCGCGCCGCAAGATCCAGTTGGGGATGGGCCTGGCACTGATCGCCGCGGCCAGCCTCATGTTGGCGCGGCAGCTCGAGCTCATGCCCGCGGGCGGCGACGCGCTCGGCCTCACGGGCGCGCGGCTCGTGGTCGCGGTCGGAGTGAACTTCGTGCTGGGCGCCCTGATGACGCTCGGTATCGGCCTCTACGCGCCCTGCATGATCCTGATCAGCCTGCTCGGCATGAACGCGACGACCGCGTTCCCCATCATGATGGGGTCGTGCGCGTTCCTGATGCCGGTCGCGAGCGTGCGCTTCATCCGGAGCGGCAGTTTCAGCCCGGGCGCCTGCCTGGGGCTCCTGATCGGCGGCGTGCCGGCCGTGCTGATCGCCGCCTTCATCGTGAAATCGCTGCCGCTCGCGGCCGTCCGCTGGCTCGTCGTCGTGGTCGTGCTCTACACCGCGATGGCGCTGCTGCGCGCGGCGCGCCGCGGACAGCAAGCGCTCAGCGGAGCCGCCCCTGCGGGTCCATCGGCCAGTCGCTCACCGTGAATTTCTGGTCCACTTTGACCTTCCCCACCGTCATGTGGACGACGTAATCGCCCGGCGTCACGCGCCGCAACTCCTGCGGTGACGTGGGAGCGCCCAGCTCGCGCGGGCGCGGCTTGTCGCGGTTCAGGTCCCAGGTCACGCGCTGCATCCCGGCGTAGCCCGGGCCCGTGAGCGTGCGCACGGTGTCGCCCGCGGCGGACGTGATCACGAACTTCACGCCGTCGGGCTGCACGTCTTTGAGCGTGTAGGTGATCACCGCGCCGCGCGGCGGATTGGCTGCCGTGAACGGCCGGCTGCCGAAGCTCGGATACGTGTCGGCCTCGCGATACTGATAGGCGGGCGCCACGCTGAACAAATGCGCCTGCTCGATGAGCGTCGAGTCGCTCAACTCCTCGAGCGGCCCGGCGGGCAGAACCCACAGACCGCGGCCGTGCGTGGCGAGCACGAGATCGCGCTGCGCGTACGACATCGCGATCTGCTCGACCGGCACGTTGGGGAGCCCCTTACCGAGTCGCAGCCAGCGACGGCCGCCGTCCACGGTGACATATGCGCCAATCACGTTGCCCACCCATAAGACTTTGGGATTGCGCGGACTCTCATAGATCGTGAGGCTGCCCGCATTCGCCGGCAGGCCCTGACCGATCTCGTTCCAGGTCTTCCCGAAATCCGCGGTGCGCCACACGTGCGGCTGGTAGTCGTCGCGCATGTGGCAGTCGTAGACGACGTAGGCGGTACCGTCGGCAAAACGCGACGCCACCACCGCGCCCACCCAGCACATGGTCGGCGCGCCGCGCGGGAAGTTGGCGGTGACGTTCGCCCAAGTCTTGCCGCCGTCCTGCGTCACCCACACGTAGCCGTCGTCGGTGCCGGTCCAGAGGATGTTGGCCGACCGCGGGCTCTCGGAAATCGAGAAGATCGCGTGGTAGCTCGTGTTGCCGGTTTCGGGCGCCGGATTCTGCCGGATCGCCCGCGTCATGTCGGGCCCCAACTCCTGCCAGTCATCACCCCGGTGCGTCAGCTTGAACAGCTTGTTGCCGCCCGCGTAGATAGTGGTCGAATCGAACTGCGACACCAGGAGCGGCGTGGTCCAGCCCCAGGTGTACTCGTAGCCCGAGTCGTGCCCCGCGTCGAGCGACAGCGGCTGGATCGGGTCCTGCTTCCACGTGCGCAGGTCGAGTCGCGAGAAATTCCCGAACTGCCAGCCCGAGTACACGGTCCACGGGTCGTGCGGCGGCATCTGCACCCACATACCGTCGCCGCCGTTCACCGGGAACCAGTCCGCATCCGTGATGCCCTCGCGGTCACGCGTGGCGCTGGGCCCGCACCACACGCCGTTGTCCTGCAGGCCGCCGCACAGGAAGTACGGCGTGTGCGAGCTGTCCACGATCACGGTGTAGAACTGCCCGATGGGAATTTCCTCGTGCTCCCAGGAGCGCCCGCGGTCGCGCGTGAGATAGACGCCGCCGTCATTGCCCAGCAGCCAGTGGTCGGGGTCCTGGGGATCGATCCACATGGCGTGGTTGTCCACGTGCACGCGCGCCAGCGAGTCGGGCGCGAACGTCTTGCCGCCGTCCTTGCTCTCGAGCAGCGGTGAGAACAACAGGAATACGTGATTGCTGTCGGACGGGTCGACCAGGATTTCGTCGTAGTAGTAATGCGGCACGGCTTGCAGATCGTTCACCTGGGTCCACGTGGCGCCGGCGTCGCCCGAGCGGAACACGCCGCCCCAGCGGCCCTGCGACGACTCGGTGACACCCTTGTCCACCTGGATCATCGCGTAGACGAGGCGGTGATTCTGCGGCGATACGGCGAGCGAAATGCGGCCCATCGCCTCCGTGGGCAAACCGTTTTTCAGGGCCGGATCGGTGAGACGCCGCCACGTCGCGCCCGCGTCCGTGCTCTTGTAGATGCCGGAGCCCTTGCCGACGCCTTCCATGTGACTGCCGCCCCAGCGCAGCCGGTGCCACGCCGCGGCGTACAACACGGTGGCATCGGCGGGGTCGATCTTCAAATCGACGAAGCCCGTGGTGTCGTCCACGAACAGGACTTTGGTCCAGGTCTTGCCCGCATCGGTCGTCTTGTAGATGCCGCGGTCGGGGCCCGCGCCCCACAGGTGGCCCAGCGCCGCGACGTAGACGACGTCGGGGTTCTTCGGGTCGATCGCGATGCGGCCGATCTCGCGCGTCTCCTTCAACCCCATGTTGGTCCAAGCGACGCCCTTGTTGGTGGACTTGTAGACGCCGTCGCCCCACCACTCCGAGCGCAGGCTGTTGCGCTCGCCCGTGCCCGCCCACACGACGTTGGAATCACTCGGCGCCACGGCGATGTCGCCGATCGCTTGCATGCCGAGTCCGTCACCCACCGAACGCCAAGTGACGCCGCCGTTGGCGGTCTTCCAGATGCCGCCGCCCGCCGCACCGATGTAGATCGTCTTGGGCCGCGGGCCCTGCCCCGCCGGCACCGCGATCGCCGTCACCCGGCCGGAGTAGGCCGCCGGGCCCAGATTCCGATAGTTGAAGCTCTCCACGAAGCGCTGCAGCGAATCTTTCACCGTGGTGGTGTCGCGCTTGGTGGTGTCGGGAGCGACCGCGGTGGCGCGGCGCGGCGGCCGCGCGGCGGGCTTCGCGGTGGGCTGCTGGGCGGCGAGCGGCGCCGCGATGAGGGTGAGGACGATGGCGAAACGATTGGACATGCGAGCTCTGGGTGTGGGGCGGGGAGATTCTAGTAGCAGGCGTGCAGGTCGGCTAGAGATCGATCATCGTGCCACCCCTGGGGACCGCCCCGGGGTCAGCCGCCCGTCACTCCCCCGTGCCCCCGAACCCCAACTTGTCGCGCCCGAACTTCTCGCGCACTTCGTCGAGTGCGCGCGACAGCGCCCGGTCGCGCTCGGTTTCGATGCCCTCGACTTCCGCGTCGAGCAGAGATAGCTGCGTGCCCCGGTCCACTCGCACGAGCCCCGACAGCGCCACGCCGATCAGCCGCGCGGGCACCCGCCTGGCCTTGCGCAGCTTGGCCAGCAGATTGCGCGCCACCTGAAACACCGCCCGCGTGCTGCACACCGCCTCGGGCAGCGTGCGGCTCGCCTGGCGCGTGGTGAAATCGGCGTCACGCAGCTTCACCGTGACGGTGCGCGCCAGCAAGCCGGCTTCACGCAAATCGGACGTGGCCGTGTCCACCCGCTCGAGCAGTAGGCGCTCGAGGCCTGCGTCATCCGCCACGTCTGCGGGAAACGTGTCGTCGCGGCTGATGGACTGCGCTTCGCCGCGGGCATCCACCGCCGCGCCATCGATGCCGCGCACGCGATCGTACAGCCAGTCGCCCTCGCGCTCGCCCAGCCAGGCCGCGAGCGTGTGGCGCTCGTGGCGCAGCACGTCTTCCACGCGACGCAGCCCGAGCTTGGCGAGCCGCTCCTGAAACCGCGGGCCCACGAGGGGAAGCTCGGCGAGCGAGAAGCGGCGCAGGAACTCGATCTCGTCACCTGGGGCCACTACGCACACGCCGTCCCCCGTGCCCGCGGGCGCGGGCTTGGCCGCGCCCGCCGCGAGCTTCGCCACCACCTTCGACGTCCCGCCGCCGATTGACACGGTGAGGCCCGTGGCCTGC